>NZ_SWFL01000009.1:0-36130 GCF_005144805.1 Bacillus sp. S2(2019) | reverse complement strand
ACGACAGTCCTTGATCACTTTTTGCTCATGCGGCCATTTATTTTTTGCAAAAATGGACGACAGTCCTTGATCACTTTTTGCTCATGCAGCTGTTTCTTTTTTGCAAAAATGGACGACAGTCCTTGATCACTTTTTGCTCATGCGGCCATTTATTTTTTGCAAAAATGGACGACAGTCCTTGATCACTTTTTGCTCATGCGGCCATTTATTTTTTGCAAAAATGGACGACAGTCCTTGATCACTTTTTGCTCATGCAGCTGTTTCTTTTTTGCAAAAATGGACGACAGTCCTTGATAATAGTTGGCAAACATAAGACAAGCAACAGAAAATCATATAACGAAGCTTAAATTAGTTCAATCACTGATTAGATATGAAATATGGAGCTATATGGAGAAAAACAGAGATCGGCCTTTTCTTAATGAAGGCCGATTTTTTGATTATTTCCCAAACCCGAAATCACTCCTGAAGACGGAATTTGCCCGAATATGAGGATCGGCTAAAAAAATGACTTCCCCGAAGGGTCATTATGTAAACTTACGAAAAGTAAGTGAGTGAAGTCGTGCTTTTTTGTTTGTCTGTTGTTGTACTAGAAGGTAAATGTAGATCCATTCGGAAGGTAAATAAGGCTGGAGAGAAAATATCTCCAACCTTATCCCAGGGCCCTTTTTTGGTCATACTTTTATTGATATGTTAATTATAACGTAACGTACTACTCTAATCGAATGATACATAATGATGCACCAACCGATCCCCCACCTAATAACACAACAGTCGCTAACAACCCAAAGATTTGAAGCGAGATTTGGTTTCCAGCTGATAAGGTGGTAATGAGTGAAACATTGTAGTTGGCAATTGATAAAGCTGGAGAAAGAATTGACCCCGGAATTGGTATGCCATTATTAATAACCCTTGTGCCGGCAAGCAGAGCCGCATTTGTATTCACTTGATAAGTGATAAAATAACGACCTGATACAGGTACAGTAAAGACCGTATTCCCCCCACTCACAGTAAATCCATCTAAGCTCTGATTATTTGGCAAAGAAACAGCCGTTCCACCTAATACGACAAGCACAGTACTCCCTGACGTATTAGAGGCATACATAGAATTAGTAGTTAAACTTGAACCTGTTGGTCCTGTTGAACCCGTTAATCCTGTCGGACCTGTTGGCCCTGTTGGACCCGTTAATCCTGTCGGACCTGTTGGCCCTGTTGGACCCGTTAATCCTATTGGACCCGTTAATCCTGTCGGACCTGTTGGCCCTGTTGGACCCGTTAATCCTGTTGGACCCGTTAATCCTGTTGAACCCGTTAATCCTGTCGGACCTGTTGGCCCTGTTGGACCCGTTAATCCTGTTGGACCCGTTAATCCTGTTGAACCCGTTAATCCTGTTGAACCCGTTAATCCTGTCGGACCTGTTGGTCCTGTTGAACCCGTTAATCCTGTTGAACCCGTTAATCCTGTTGAACCCGTTAATCCTGTTGGACCTGTTGGCCCCGTTAATCCTGTTGAACCCGTTAATCCTGTTGGACCCGTTAATCCTGTCGGACCTGTTGGACCCGTTAATCCTGTTGGACCCGTTAATCCTGTCGGACCCGTTAATCCTGTCGGACCTGTTGGTCCTGTTGAACCCGTTAATCCTGTTGGACCCGTTGATCCTGTTGGACCCGTTAATCCTGTCGGACCTGTTGAACCCGTTAATCCTGTTGAACCCGTTAATCCTGTTGAACCCGTTAATCCTGTTGGACCCGTTGATCCTGTCGGACCTGTTGGTCCTGTTGAACCCGTTAATCCTGTTGGACCCGTTAATCCTGTCGGACCTGTTGGCCCTGTTGGACCCGTTAATCCTGTCGGACCTGTTGGACCCGTTAATCCTGTCGGACCTGTTGGCCCTGTTGGACCCGTTAATCCTGTCGGACCTGTTGGTCCTGTTGAACCCGTTAATCCTGTTGAACCCGTTAATCCTGTTGAACCCGTTACGCCTGTCGGACCTGTTGGTCCTGTTGAACCTGTTCCACCTGTTGAACCCGTTGATCCTGTTGGACCTGTTGGTCCTGTTGAACCCGTTACGCCTGTTGGACCTTTATTACATCCACACATATTAAGTTGGGCGCACATTTCTGTCACTACTTTCAGCAAAAGTTTGTGGAATCAAAGATACAAACTGATTAATATTGATAATTTAATGAAAAAGAAACGGTTACATTTGAAGTTCCTGTTGCCCCTGCCCCAACAATACCTATTGAGTTGATATCATTCAAAGTGATTGATCTACTTTCTCCTGGTGCTACTGTAAATCCCGCTACTGCTGTTCCATTAACTGTAAGAGAAGCTGTGGGACCTACTCCTTCAATCCCGTTGTTTTCTACCATTATTGTTCCATTTATAACAAAAGAAGTTCCATCTTCCCAAACTGGTGTAGCTACACCTCCAGTATCCCCTAAATCAATCGTAAAACATACTGCATCGTTTACAAAGCCCGTTTGCTCGTTACTACATCCACCTAAAATCGCCATCTTAATCCTCCTCTTATTCATTTCTAAATATGTCTATGTTCTCGTTACCTACTTAGATTATACTAACGACTAGATTCGAAAACTTATTTTCTCTCTTTGTATCAGATTCAACTGTAGCTCTAGTAAAGCATGAACCTTATGTTTTGAATCATTTTTCATAATAGAATTGACATCTTTCACAGTAATCGCTCTACTTTCTCCCTTTTTCACACATAATGTATGCAATGACTTCTTCGTTTGAATATTGATTGATATCGGGGAGTCTTGCTCATCTTGATGGTGCAAAACGACAGTAGCTGTATTCATACTCCTTGTTCCATTTCTCCATAATTCAAGAGAACAGGAGGAAGTTGAAAACCAACAAAAAACAGGATACTTCTCTATGTGTTCCAAAATGAAATGATCAAAAACAGGCAGTTCAACCTCACTAATTCCACAAAACAATGAAACATCTACCAAAACACACGAGTTTGAACGATATAATCCCTTTTGACATAGATGAAAATTCTTGAAGCAAGGTACTAGTAACTCCAATAACACACAATTATTCTCCTCATTTAATGAAATCAAAGAGAAAAAGCATGTCTCAAATACTTTATTACCAGTGAAAACCCAAGAATAAAAGGGCTTACCATCCCCAGTAATGAAACAGAAAGGTGGACAAATTATATCTCCAGATATTTCATGTTGCATGTCTTTTAGTCTGTTTAACATAAGGTTTTTCACTTCAATCATTCCATTTCAAAGCATAAATGCAAAATCACAGGTTTAGTCGCTATTTATTCTATGTGGAACTGAATATTTTGTGCGAATGCCCTAATAGGGAAAATTAACAATTTATATTGACGGGGAGTCATTCCCGAAGGGGGAATTGCCTGGATAATGCCTGTTCTCATCTCAAAACAGAAAACACTTACTTTTCTTCTTATCAAACTGAAGAAGAGCTTCATAAGAGCATAGAAGATTAAAAATTAAACCAGTGTGCTCCGGTAGAATACCGTCACACACTGGCAGCTTAAGCTATTTATATTTGTCTACTTGACAGGGGTAAGACCAAGAGCTTGATGAGCCAGCAATCCGTAAGGCGGTTAAAAACCTTATATCAAGAAATGAACTTGAATGAGATAAGGTGCTGCATACAATGAAGTAGATAAAACTTTTTTCTTTGACGAATCTAAAGTTATCAATGCTGGATCTCCAAAGGATATCGCGGTAGAGATCAAAAATCATTTAGAGTCATTGGGCGGTAGCGATTCTGAAAAGATGTACCAAGATCAACTAGCTGCAAAACAAAAAGGCGAAGTGACAACTATGGTTGCGCCATTAGTGATATGGGCGGCCAAAGTATTGGCTGGCGCAGGTCTAGCATGGCTAGGTAAAAAGCTCTTAGATATGGGTGGCCACGAATTTTGTAAACGATACAAAAATGAAAACAAGACTACTAAGTATGTTTGTAAATTCCTCTAAGGAGGTGTGAATCTTGAAGAAAACAAATTGGTTTTCAACTGTGTTTATCACTGCTTTAATCTCGTTTGTGATTCAATCGGGATTAAGTAACTTCGGGGTTATCAACATGTCTAATGTTTGGGCCGACCTGTTCAGTTGGGTTGTTATATTCTTTGTCGTCTTCATTGGTGTTGAAGCATCTTTTAGAACGGTCCATAAAATGAGGCATCGAACTGAATAAAGACAAACAAAAAAAGCCCTACGGACAGGGCTTTTTCTTTATTCATTTTTCATCCATTTACCTGGATGCTTTGGGCATCCTTTTTTGCGTTTAATAAAGTACACTATTGCTGTGATGATGGCTACAGGTATCACAACAAAAATACCAGCACCGATAATCGTATTCCAAGGCATGTTTACTATCTTCTACCCAAAGTATCCGTCTTCTGCGGTTTGAAAATCATTCGAGGAATTTATCTGTACAGTAGTTGTGGTACCCATTAATAAGGCAAGGCTCAAGATTATTACTTTCAGTTGCTTCATTCAATTTCCTCCATCCATGACAATTTTTTGGCTTGTGATTCCAAACCTTCATCAAAGTATTTTGATGCCAGCTTGTGATTATCCTGCTTTTTATAAAATCTTGCTGCCATAATTGACAATTCGGAGGCATCTTTCCAAAGTTTTTGATTTTTCAGTACATTCAGAGCTGCATCTAGTTGGATTTCATCACCTATTACATAAATTGAATGTATGATGCTTAACTTAGCAATATACGCATTGTCAGCTAATTCATTCGCTAATATTAGTGATTCATTGTATGCATCCAGCCCTTCAGCTGTTTTATATAACTGGAAGAGTACACGCGCTAACATGTACTTTGTTCTCATATTCAGCGTAGTATGTGGTTTTTTTAATTCAATAGACAAGACATTCTGGAAAGAGTCTAAAGCTTGCTGAAGCATTCCTTGGCGCTCATAACATACCCCAATGTTGAAATACCCTAGCGCTTGTGGCAACTCAAGGTTAGAAGATGCTGCTAAATTGATAGCATCCTTAAAGGTGGATTTAGCTTGTTCAAATTGGTTTAAATCCATCTTATTTGATGCGATTACCATTAGAGTAATCGCTACCCGACTCTCTTGTAAATCTGCTGATTTAAAGCTTTCTAAAGCTTTTTTGGCATGGTTAATGGAGAAATGATTTTGTGCGATTTTGTAGTACGCAATCGCAAGCTGATAGTTAAATTCAGCACGTTCTAATTCGTCAGGAACATTTCTAAGGCGGGTCTCTGCGATATGATAATAGTTGATAGCGTCTGAAAATCGATTTTTATAGAACTCATACATGCCATTGAAGAAGAAATAATAATACTGAATCATGTCATCCGTTTTCTGCTTCTCTTCAATGTCTATTTGCTTCAATAAAGCTTTTGATCCCTCAAACTCCTGTACCATCATTTTGTATCTGGAATCAATCAAGTTAAAATATAATAAGACATTTTGGTCTTCTGCCATATTTTCGAAAGCTTGTACTATCTCGTTTCTCTTTTTTTCAGCTTTTAGGATATCTTGTTTTTTTATAAGTCCGTACCAATCACCGATCATCTTAGCAACAAGTGGGCTTGCTACTTTTTCTGCCAAACAAACCTCCCCCTATCATTTTACCCTTTTCTTTCATTATCGCAGATCAAATGACCTTTTTAAACAAATTATGTAAAAATAAGTAATA
Source organism: Bacillus sp. S2(2019) (assembly GCF_005144805.1). Lineage (NCBI taxonomy): Bacteria > Bacillati > Bacillota > Bacilli > Caryophanales > Bacillaceae > Bacillus > Bacillus sp. S2(2019). The sequence continues at coordinate 30,439 of NZ_SWFL01000009.1, read as the reverse complement.
CTACTTATCGCCATAGAGAAAGAGCTTTAAAACAGGAAATAATCCACCTGCAAAAAGTGCTACTTTCTTTTTTTCGATTTCCTTACTGGTTTTATCTACTTGATCCAAAATCTTTATGACTTGCTTGTAATAGCAACCTTTTTCCTCTTTTTCATTCTGCTGCTGTCTCACATGAAATGGCTGACAAAGTGATTACATCAGTGGTATACCAAAAAAATAAAGCTCATGTTCGGGAACACAAGCTTTGACTGTTTGTTATGCTTTTTTGTAGCGAATATACATATCTCGTATAATTTTAACCATTAAGGACGTACACATGCTTAAAAAAGTCACAATTCCTACCCAATACATATTTGACATGTCGAATCCGGTGTAGGCAAATATGAAAATGGTTGAGGTTATAAATGTGATAATTAGAACCACACGAATCTTCTTAAAGATTAAATAGCCAATAATCCCCCAAGCCAAATACAATAATGGTAATGTGAATAAGACAAGAGCCATAGGTTGAAGATAATGTAAGTTAATTTACTCCACTCTCCTCGTCAGTTATTTTACAACTTCCAAGCTCGTCATTTCCCAATCTCTATCAGATTTTAGAGATATCTCTTTAGAGTCTTTGCTTTCAATATTATATTCAATAATTCTGCCAATAACTCCATTCTTATCTCTATCAAACATTCTCACCAATGCATAAATCTTGCCGTCTAAAATCTTGACCTCTTCTAAACGTTCGTCATCTGATTTAAAATTAAGTGGAATTTTTTCAGATGATATCTCTTTAAGTTCTCTGTTGAATGTCTTGACTTCTCCTTCATAGGAGACTATCGTGACTTTATCCTTGTCTACATTAGTCTTGTAGATAGTGAATCCCTTATCCATTACTATTTCTCTTTTCTTATCGAGAGTTTTTTTGTCGAGTACAACCAACATCGATTTTTTCTTACTGTCAACGCCATCGTTTAAGGCAAGAATTAATTCTCCATTATTTAATGACTTCAAAGATTCATTATTATCAGGAAAGAATACTGAGTCTACGTCTAACTTTTTTCGTTTTTCTTTATGAGTTTTAGAGTCTATTGAAGACACTGTGACACTTTCATCATTACTAAGAATGGCATAGATTTTTTTGTCTTCAAATATAGCTGTTGTTAATTCTCCGTTTAATTCAAGTTGATTTTTATCGTTGGCATCTTCATTCCAGTATACTAATTCTCCTACCAATCCATTCTCTGTAAAGCCCACATTAATGTCGTGTAGAACATACCCATTAGAGTAGTTAATAAAAAATGCCCCCTCATCATCTGTAGACTTTGAAAGTGATTTTGTATTCAAAGGCTCTACCTTCCCAGTCTTCTTATTTAGAGATACATGATAATTAGACCTATTAGATGAAAAGTAGATATTATGATTGCTTTGAGTAGATGAGGTAAATCCCACGCAGTCTTTCATTGTTATACTCGACAATTTCTTTCCTTCATCGTTGTAGTTGGCCATCTCGCATCCTCTGTCCATTGCCTGCGAATGTATGATAGCAAATTTACTATCTTTCATATTGCTCAATTCTCCCTTAGGAGAGTCCCCCGCAGCCTCCTCTTTCTTTGAACATGCTGAACAAACAAGTGCTATGGCACAAGCTGACAAAAGTAACTTAAAGTATTTCATTCAATCATCCCCTTTCAATAGCAAAGCAATCGGGGAGATCCCCGACTGCTCATTTAATTACTTTTTATGATAAAAGACCTTCGTGTTGTTAGAGTTTACTAATTCCATTGGCGACACAACCGAATCAACTTTTAAATTGTCAATGTCGTGTCCTTGATTCTTCCAAGCTCTCCAAGCCAATTGAGAACAATAGAATTTCTTTGTAGTTTTCTTGTCAAAGAAGTTCAAATTGTATGGCTTCTTTTGGTCGGCTTGCTTTTCAGCATATTTAGCTGCATTTACATATTTGGTATTATTAGACTTCTTCACCCATAGTCCATAAACCTTCTTTCTAGAACCCCAATTATTATTATATCTTCTGACTCCATGTTGTTTAATAGGACTCCAATTTTTATGCCAAGCCTCTACGGTCTTAGCTGATTTTCTTGAGACAATTGCGGCGTGTCCGAAGCCAATTGCGGAGCTACCTGAATTCAAGTCATAGCTCACTAAAACATCGCCCTTAGTACCTAAATTCTTCTTGGCGTTGACGCTCATCTTACCTTTCTCTTCGTTGTACTTAGTTAAATACTCGTCAATCACACCATCTTTGATATATTGATCGATATCTTTCTGCGACTCTTCGAATTTAGCTTCTGCTTTTGCTTCCGTAGATACAGAGTCATACTCCTTCTTACTCATCTCGTAAAGCTCTTTAATCTGTTTAGAGGTCATTCCCTCTGCTTTCATTTCTTCTATTTCTTCTTTGGCTCTTTCATCGTTCATAGAAGGGAATACATCTTTCGCTTGCGCATTCCCCTCCAGTCCAAACCCAGTGAATAAAATGGATGCTGACAACAAGGATGTGACAATAACGTTTCGTTTTTTCATATTTTTACCTCCAATTCCTTTTTTAGCGTGGTCCACATTTACCATAATAATGGTTAATATGGATCATGTAAACATTACTAGAATTTTAAGGATATTTTAATATCTGATGAATTGACATGTTAAATTTGAGTGAATTTTTACATTAAAAAAGAGACTACTCGTAATAGTCTCCCTTTGAACATAAAGGACGCTTTTTCTTGTCTTGATACCGAAATGTATGAGAAATTAAACATATATCCATTAATCACTGTGATTTCATTGACGATTACATAATTAAAAAGTAAGAGGTGAATAATTATAACTTTACAAAAAATAACTTTTCTTAAAGATAAAGTGGCGTCCTATAATGAATATCCTTTTTGTGTTCCGGTAATAAAAAATTTAGATGAAATCAAAATCACAAACAATGTAACATTTTTTGTTGGTGAAAACGGATCAGGAAAGTCAACTTTACTAGAGTCTATTGCAGATAGTTGTGGTTTTAATATAAATGGTGGTGGCAGAAATAATTTGTATACTAATAATATAGATGAAACTACACTAGGTTCCTATTTGCGTTTATCTTGGCAACCTAAATTAACAAACGGTTTCTTTTTAAGAGCTGAATCTTTCTATAACTTCGCTGCATATTTAGATACTTTAAATCAAGAAAGCGGTGAAGATGTTTATGCTCCTTACGGAGGTACACCACTGCATAAGCAGTCTCATGGAGAATCCTTTTTATCTTTGTTTAATAATCGTTTTAACGGAAAAAGTGCTCTTTATTTACTTGATGAACCAGAATCTCCACTTTCTCCAGCAAGGCAGTTAGGATTATTGAAGATTATTCATGACCTTTCTACAAAGAGTAACTCTCAATTTATAATAGCTACCCACTCTCCAATTTTGTTAGGATATCCGGAAGCAACCATTTTAAATTTTGATGGAAAGAAAATAGAGGAAATACGCTATGAAATGACTGAGCATTATCAAATTACCAAATATTTTTTAGAAAACCGTACAGCTATGTTAGACCATTTGTTAAATGAAGATTGAATTTTTCAATTATTGCTTTAATTATTACCAGCCTTTTAAGAAATAAACCCCATTCTTACAATGAGAATGGGGTTTATTTCTATTATACTCGCACTGATGTTGCAGGCTGTTCATCCCTTTTATCTACTCGATCCAGCATCTTGATGACTCGCTTGTAATAGCGCCCCGTTTCTTCTAGCTCTTCTCTTGAAACGTCAATTACTAGGACGGGTTTCTTTTTGTCTTGAGATTCAACCAAGACAATGTCACCTTGTTGTATCTGTCCTCTTAGTCTTTTGGGAATATGCCACTTGAAAGGCCTTGGTTTAACCTTCAATTCACCGTTCCTTCTCCAACAATGGAACGCTGTAATTGTATTTTTTTCATTGGTCATGTACACACACTCCCTCTGCGCTTTTACTCTAAGGATAATAGAAGTTCACACGCGAAACAAACAAGAATTACACAAGTAGTTATAAATTTTAATTAATGTTACTATGTTACAAATGTTAGTCGACATTAAATGATTGCACAATTGAGCTTTAGGAGGGATTTTATTTGTTATTTGTGGGCATTGCGATTCTCATTGTGATCTGTATTTCAAGTTCCACGATCGAAAAGAGATTAAAAAACATTGAGAAACAAAACGATATCATCATAGAACTTTTAAAAAGCAAATGAGCAATAGAAAATATTCAAAATAAAAAAGCAGGCTAGCTCTCCCTGCTTCTTTTTCGTTCCTCATTTGCTTTAATTAACATTAAAGCGGATACCCCTAGAATGAGTAGTCCTATTTCATACAGATTGACTACTACCTCTACAAACAAATGATTCACCTCATTTCTCTTTCTTTGTGTTACCTGTTGTTGCACAGTCATATTCTACATACGCTTTGGCTTGATTCAAAGTTTCATAACCCTAATCAACAACAAACAGTACGGCAGTTCCATCTTCGTATTCACTTAGTTGATGAGATACCCAAGATCCCGCACCTCGATTATCTGATGGAGATATGTATTCTATATCGGCTCCTGCGCCGCCTTCTTCACACATAGCCATAGGATACTCATCTCGGTCATATCCTCTTTTTGTTGGTATGTTTTTCAGTGACTTTTCTCTATTTTCATCGGCACCTTCTCTATCAATCGTGCAGACGGCTGAAGCTCCCTTTTTTATAGCATTTTTTATGTGTCTTGCTGTTTCTGGATACTTATCAGCCGGAAACTTCAATTTCACATCATACTGACCATCACTTTTAGAAGGCGTTTTCTCTACCTGTTGTGAAATATTGTTTATGTCACTCCAAAACTGATCTTTAAATTCTTCGAGTCTATTCCACGCTGACGCTACAATAATAATCAAAATACCAACCAAAATAAATCGTGATTTCCAAGCCATATTTAAACCCTCCTTTGTTTAAAAGAACTTGCTTATTAGCGTTTCATCAATAAATTGATAGATACTTTGCCAATTAAGTGTAGTCACAGATACAGCAATCATAAATACAAGAAACAACAATATGTGTCCCAGGTCTATATCCTTTTCTTTTTCATTTCCTTTGCCTGTATCATTCATTTTTTGATCTCCTTATTCTTTGGCCAATGCTCCTGCCGACTGTCACAGCAGGAGCATTTTTCATTTCTTATGTGAAATACTTCCGCGATAACCTTTAATCGTGCCATTCTTATCAATCGTTAGAGGGTAGCTGCAGCAACCTATTCTTTTTAGGAAAATCCATTCTTCTAAATGTTTGCTGATCTCTTCAAATTTTGCATGATCCATATTTTGTGCAGCTTCATACATCATTTGAAGATACATACCTATTGTCGCTTCCACTCCTGGATTCAGAGTGATACCAATTCCTTCTGCGGTTTCCGTCTCTTCGTTTTGTATATCCAAGTGAAGTTTGATCATACCGTAAGTTTTACCGTCAATCTGAGTGATCTCTAACATCATAACCACCCCTTATCCTACCATAGCGGGAAATACTTGGATTAGACAAAACATAATACCGACTACAGCACCGATAGCCCAAACATTTCCGCCCTCTTTTTTTGAAACTACCGCATTACCCACGATTGTAAGATCAGGGCATTTTCTGACCTGTTTAATGACTTCAGCGCCGGATATTTTCAGGTAGTGAGAAATATCAATAATACTCATCGCCCCATACTTTGTAGCTTTTACAGTCTGACTAATCTGCACCTCTAAAGGTAACTTTTGCATGTTAATTTCCTCCCCAATTTTGATGGAATGTGTGTGATGACTTTATCTATTCTTTTTAATGACTTACGCGCTTCTATCCCTTGTTAAAGGTAGCCAGCTGCGCGCCTTTATTCTTCTAGTTTTGGATACGTGAAACTGCCTGCGCCTGTCCATATACCGTTAGCATCCCTAAATTTCCTGACTTCTGATTTAATCCATACTGGATCACCACTTACAAAATGATCCGGCTTTGGGATCTTGTACGATCCTTTACGCAGCCTTTTATTTAAAGTGCAAATATCAAGCTGTAAGATACGTGCTACATCGTGCATGTTGATATAAACAGGCTTATCTGCTGCCGATCCATAAAAGTCTTCTGTGTAGTAAATTTCTATGGACTGAAGCGCAATTTTTCTCCATGCATCATCTAAGCCGTCTAATAGCTTTAAATCAAACCCTTCCCCTTTTGTTCGGCCAAAGAATTCATATAGTTTTCGGAAGACCTTTTTTAGTTCGGGTTCATTGGGAGACTTCTCTAAATTCGCAAAATGGCTTTTAATAAACGTTTGAGCCTTATTCATTACCAATCACTCCTTATATGGTCAAGAGGGCTTTTAAGCCCTCTCATTATCTTTGAAAATTGATATACCCTGCTTCTCTTAATGAAAGATGTTTTTTATTATTCTCATCATCAACTGCAACAATCACATGATCCAGTACATCAATACCGAGTATGTTTCCAGCCTGCGCGATCCTTTCTGTAGCCTTTATGTCCTCTGGTGATGGTTCTACACTTCCAGACGGATGATTGTGGGCGATTATGACGGATCGGCCATTGGCTAACATTGTAGCTTGAAAGATTTCTCTCGGTTCTAAGATGGTGGAACCAATGTTACCGATAGTCACTTTATAAACAGCGAGTACGTTCAATTTTGTGTCAAGGATCAAGACTAATGCTATTTCTCTAGCTTCATCACCAATAAAATGATGGATGATATCGACCGCATGATAAGGTGATTTCACTTGGGTAAAAGGAGCTGACACCTTTGTTCTCACCTGTTTGATTGATCTGATTTCGAATACTTTTTCCATGTTAATTCTCCCCTCAATTAAGAATGTGTGTGGTCATCTATCTGATGACAATTTTATTATACCTTTATATTTTAAAAACGTCAACATAAAGGTATAATATTTTTAAAATTTTTTTGGCTTATATATCCAACTCATTATGCCACTCATATGGAAAACACGTTTCATTTTTATCGCCTTGATCATCAATCAAACGGACAATAATATCTGTTTTAAGGTGCTTTCTCATCTGATAAGCCTTATCAAACGGTTCATTAATGTCCTTTGGGAAAACAATTTCCTTCAAGTGTTTTCTGTCAGTTGTAAAAAGGTCTGCTACGACAATATTCATGAAACTTCCTCCCTTAGAAATGTGTGTGATCATCTTTCGATGATAATCGTATTATACCTTTAAGTTTTAAAAACGTCAACATTTGAGTATAAAAAATATGGCATGTTTTCCGCACGCCATATTTCACACACATTCCCTTTCGGGGAATAATTCAAATATAACAAAACAAAAGGAAATTTACAATTTTACACCCATATATTGACGTTTATAATACTTATGGGTATAATTAAGTTATCACTAGTTAGTGACACACACATTTCTTTAGAGGAGGAGTTTTATAATGATTTACAAGCCAAACTCTACAGTTGTTGTACATTGCTACCCTTCAGAAATAACTAATGATCCGTTTTCTTGTACTGAAGACATGGGGTGGATCGAAGTTAAAGCAAATTGGGCTGAAGAACAATGCCAAAAGCAGGGTTGGGAGTCTCTTGAACATTTCACACTAGAATATACACTCGATGACACCATTAATTGGCTGAGCCTTTCATTAGAGGGCAAAGCATTTGTAGCGTGCGGTCTGGGTGTAAAATCGAACTAAATAAACAATCTGCCTCTCCTATAAAAAATAAACCTTTATAGCGGGAGGCTCTAAAAATTTTATAAGCGCAACAAATAATGCTAAATTAGATACATCAGACCAAAAAATGGAGGAACGCTTTATGTTAGGCTTGTATGAAATCATTGAGAAAGGTATTTCTACAGAACAAAAAATCAAAGAAATTAAAGATTATTTTTCTGATCAAATTTTGACCTCTACTGAGGCAACGGAATACCTGGGCATTTCAAAAACCACTCTTAGCAAGTATATTGATCAAGAAATAATCAAACCATTTAAAGCTAAAGATAAAAAAGGGTATCTCTTCCTCAAAGATGAGCTAGCAGCATACAACAACTCAAAAGGCGTTCATAGACAAAGAAAACGGAAAAATTCCTCATCTAAAGACTTAAATGTGCTTTTTAGTCCACAAGGATTTATCTCCATACAAAAACACAATGGTGTCCAATATGTCTACTTACGGAAAAACCTTGATAAAGGCGCATCCTCTAAGCATATTTACGCTTTTGGTAGAATGCCAGACGCTTTAAATAAAATGAAATCATACCTGGAAGCACCAGAAGCCTTCCCAAAAGAACTAAAAGAACTCGGTTTCACAACCGACCATTTAGTTGAGTGGATTGAACAAGTTGAGGATCGTACAAAAACGCTTTAAAAGCCCGAATGAGGGCTTTTTTTCGTTATCGGTAGTTTTATACCAATTGGCACCAAAAAGCCTCATATACCCCATTTAAACGAATTTTAAAGACATATAAAAAAGAGCCGTTTATATCAGTAATAGATACGGCTCTTTTCATCTTATTTATTGAGAAGAATCATTATCAAGCGCTTGCTGTAATTCTTTAAGCAGCCTTATAGCCCCTGTTCTACTTAAAACGATGCCCCCAGACAAACGCATATTATTATCTGAAATGATTCCAGTCACTAAACAAACATTATTCCTCTTGATCTTCTTTAGAATAATCTTGTCATCTGCTTTTGAAATCTCCATTAAATCTTTATCAAAAATACCGAGATTTTTCCGCATCTCCTGCGGCAAAACAATTCGCCCTAATTGGTCTAATTTTCGTACAAGTCCTGTATTCTTCAAACCAATTACTCCTTTATCATTTCTTTTTCAAACCAACGTATGGTGATGGATCAACACGTTCCCCACCCTTAAAAATTTCAAAATGCAAGTGGTTTCCTGTTGAACTACCTGTACTTCCGCACTCACCGACTTTATCGCCTGCCTTTACCTTGTCCCCAACGCTTACACTTGTTTTCGACATATGAGCATAAGTAGTTTTATAACCATTTCCATGTTCCACCCAAACGAACAAGCCATACCCAACGCTTGGATTATTTGCATCCTGCCAGCCTGTATAGACGACTTTTCCAGATCTGGAGGCAGGTATCGCTTGCCCTTTAGTACAAGCAAAATCAATTCCTTTATGAAACTCACCTCGACTGCCGGTGATCGGGTCGATCCGTTGTCCAAAACCTGAAGTCACTTTTGTTTTGAGCGGTCGGGCAAAACCACTTTTACCAGCTGTGACATTTTGCACCTTGTTAAAATCACCTTTGGCGTACATCTTGGCATACTTCAACACATCAGATACATATTGTTCGCTGTGATTATATGCATACACAGCTTTTCTGATATTCCCGTCAGCAGCCCCATTATGAGATAGATAATTGGCAGCACTAAAAACCGCATCTTCCAAGTCATAAGGGTCTGCTTTACCGTCTCCATTAGCATCTACACCATAACCGCCATATTTCTTGATCATTTTGGGATCAGTTAAAATTTTCTTTGGAACATTGGCGTTCCCAAGCCGATCACCGCCATAACCCCATCCCAACCATGTCAATGGCATGAACTGCATGTGACCAACGGCACCTACAGGCGATACCATCTTTTTGATAGTCGAAAACCTTGTTTCTACTTTGTGATGAGCGGCCAACAGATTCCAAGGCACTTTATATTTCTCTGCGGCAGCCTTATAGATTGGTATATAGTCCGCCGGAATCTCTTTTTCTCCTATTTCTGATATTGCTCCGCCTAAATTACTTTGTTCTAACTCGGCTTCTTGTGCGCCTCCACCAGTGAAAAACATAAAGAAGACGGCAGCCATCATCATCATTCCCAATAATAAAAGAATGAGAGGTAAACCAACCAGGAAACCGAAAAACCCAATAAGCCGGACTATTGGGTTTTTCCGTTTAGGGGTTTGTAAGTCGGTTAGTTGTTCAATGACTTCTGCACTTTCAGCCATCCACCCTCACCCCACTTACAAACCATTCACCTTTCACCTTCTGCACTTGTATGGAATAAGGAGTAACATTTCTTTTCTTTTTTCCGTTTGAATCAGTATCTTCACTCGTTACATCAACATTCCAAATTTGTGCAATCTCTTGAAAATCACCTGGCGTTGCGCTTGTCTCTTTGACCACAACTTTTGTTTGATCCAAAGTGCCACGCTTTGGCAGCTGCTTATAAAAATCATACAGATCACTTGTCATGTACTTCTTTGATTTTTTTAAATATTCATCAGGGTTTCTAGCATCATACGAATGGTAAGCCTTAATAAAGTTTACAGCTGTACTTTCCGCATCTTTTTTCTCTTTATCAGTCGGCTCATATATAGCCTTGCTTTCATCGTCATTATCTACTTCAGTAAAAGAATCATCTGAGGTATCTTCATTCATTGAGTCTTCTTCAGCTTGTTTTTGTTGTTCAGCAGCCTCTTCTTTTTTAGAGGCTGCTTCTTGCTCTTTTTCAATTTTCTGTCCATAAAGCACACCTGAAAACAAGAGGATCGGCATGGTAATAATCATGCAAATACTGATAATTTGCTTAGTTTTATCACTAAGATGCTTAATCATCAATAATCCCCGCCTTTGTACCGTTCATCAGCAATAAAGTCCTCATCGTTATAAGCATCTTGATCAAATACAGGATCATTTTGCCCCTGCTCACTTTTAACTTCTGTGCTTCCGTTTGGCTCTTCTTCCGACCAATATTCAGGTGGGATTGAGCCTAAAGGCTTTGTTCCGTCTATACTTTCTAACTCATTACTGCTTTGTTCGTCTTCATATGATGCAGCAGCTTCTTCTTCAGGAATAGCACTCATTTTCCAAGGATTTTCAGCCCTATGATCCTGGTACTCATCATCGTCTTGATAATCGTCCGAATTGTGTACTAGCTGAAGATGGCTCGCCTTTTCGTTATATGATTCATCACCTATTGCTTCATCTTGTTGATCCAAGTATTCAGAAGCAGAAGCCAGCGGCTTTGTTCCATCTGCTTGTTCATTATTGATATTCTCTTCTTCTTCTTCCTGAGAAGGAGGAGAAGACTTGTCGTTAGTCGTGCTAGCGGACGTATTTACATAGTCTGAAGCCTTGGCTAATGGAATAGAACCCTTGGCTGTTCCCCCTGAATAATCTTCTGGTTCGTCTATTGCATCATTGTCTGTGTATCCGGTTCCTGTTTGATTGATAACTTCTGTAGCCGCAGCTGTAGCCGCAGCGGACGTTCCACCAGTAGCAGCGGCAAGACCTGTTTTCACTAATGCGCTGTTCAATCCGTTAATGCTGTTTTGCAAATCTTTCAGATCGCCGCGGATCAAATCGAACATCCAGCCGTTTCCGGCTTTAAAAATACTCGTAATTCTCTTTCTGAGAAATATCATCAAAACAAACAGAATGAATTGCATGAACGCCAAAATTAAGTACACACTGATATTCCCTGCTGTTCCAATAGAGTACACAAGGAATCCTAGGGAGAATACGACCAGCACTGCAACGGTGGCCAATATTTTTAAAGCTAGTGGATATATAAGCTCTATGGAATAGCGTTTTAAAACTCCAATATTCTTCGGCCATGCTGCCCATAACAAAACAAATGGCGACACAAAGCCGATTAGTAAAAACCAAATTTGAAAAACAATCACCGCAAGCGACAATAAATAAATTGGAATGCTTACTATTGCATTGATTGGAGAATAAACAAAAGTAAAGACAGCTCTTTCTGGAACGCGTTCATAAGTCATCATTTTATTGCCATTTTCACTAATTTCATTTTTTTCAATAAAATCTTGTCGATCTTGACCTTTTGGCAACTTTAACAGCTTATTAACGCGGTCAACACCAATTTTATCAATATCTTCTTCTGCATATTGCATAATGAGATATGGCTTCACGATAAACAAATCCCAAATATTCTTAGACATATCTTCTCTCACAGCTTCAGGCGTTCTATGATCACCTGTTAAGCTATTGGATGCTCCTGTCAAAATAAGCTGACTAGCCGTAGTGGAAATATTGTTAATCCCTTTCATGAAAGACCCATAATTTGTAAGAATCATTAGCGCCAAACTCAACACAAAAACTGTCTGCACTATCGTTGATAAACCACTAATTATTGCACGTCTGAATGTCATTTGAAAGACTGCTACCAGTCCAGTAATTACAACAACAAAACCTAAAAAACTACCAAAAAGCCCATTAGAGGAAAATCCTGATCCCTCTATACCACTGATCCCCTGAACCAGCCTTTCAACTAAGTCAATCCAAGCGTTGACAACATCCGTTTCAAATGCAAAGTTCAAAAAAGCAAGCATGATATTAGTAAACATTTTGTTCCATTCAAAAATCAGATTCACCATCAAATTAATGAATTCAAAAAACTGTGAACTGATACCGTCTTTTATAGCATCCCCTGTCGCCCAGCTCTTTGCAGAATCCACAAATTGTTGAATTGCATTTTTATCCTCTTCATCGCCTGTTTTAGCTGATACATCTAAGTAATATACAGCTTTTTTTCCATCTTCCAGCTTTGAATAATCTTTAGGCACCAACGTTTCGGAAATATTTTTGTCTTCTTCCTTCTTACTGCTACTATTTTCAGCTGCGGAAATAGATGTCGGTAAAATAATCATAAGCACAGCAAGAAGCAACAAGAGTTTTTTTATTTTCATTTGCTATCATCCTTAAATTTGTGGACTGTTACTGGTTCTTCATCACCCATTCCAGCCTTCATCTCATCTGAATCAATACCTCTGATTTTTGTACTTTTCCACTGTCCATCATCTTTCACCAAAAGAACGTTCATGTACTGCATCTCAGATAAATTGGGTTGATAGAACTTCAAATAATAGTACAGCTTGCCATCTTCATATTTGTTTGAGTAACGTTTGATCTGGTAACGTTCCCCCATTTCATTTTTTGCCCCTGGATGAGCATGATGACCTTTTTCTAATATATTTTGTGCTTCATCAACTAAGATTTTTTTAAACAAATCATCGTCACCTTCTACTTGCGCCACTATAAATTTGTAAGCTACTTCATCTGCTTTTTCAATGTCCTTTTGATTCTTACCACCTGCGGCTGATCCGCAGGCAGCAAGAGAAAAAATACTAATCGCAAATAGCATGAATATAGCAATCTTCTTCATCAAACCCCCACCCCACTACTTTGTTTTTCTAATGACCTTGTTCTTTCGCGTTCTCTATCAGCCTCATCAGCTGTAGAACTATCAAACGCTTTAATGAAGTCCTGAAAGACTGTATTCACTTCAATCACTGCACAACGGCCATAAATGTCCTGAAATAGCGCTTGACCACGTTTTAAGTTTTTTAATGTCGATACGTTGCTTGCCGTAACTGGTAAATTCAAAAACTGAAGCATTTTTTCGGCCTCTTCAGACTGATACAGCTGGAAGCAGAATTTCATACCAATGTTGGCCGCATTATCATAGTCACTAGCATTCTGCGTTCCTTTGATTAGAGTCGTGTTATAGTAACGCCCTTTACGTTCGATAAAGTCTAATTGTTCCGCACCTGTAACACTACGTTCAATCGTTTTAGCTTCATCCTGAACCACTATCTTATGGGTACCTTTTCGATCTAGCTTAAACATGAATTGTTTAGTGAACGCTGTAATCGAAATAAGGATTGCCTCAGATATTTTTTGAGGCGCACGTATTTTTCCTGTCTGCCCTTTTTTAATGTCTGGCAACTGCAAATTTTGAACCATTAAAACTTGAATAGGCTTTCCAACATCTAGGGTTTTATAGTCCTGGTTGATCTTTCCGAAAAGCAGCGTAGCCAGCTTATTTTTCTGTAGAGACTGTAACGATGTTAATAACGTCTCTAATGCCCTGTGTCTCTCATCACTCATATATTCTGGACGATTCTCATATTGATCCTTCAAGTGATTTATGACCACCTCAATACATGGATCATGAAAATCCCCTGCAACTTCAATCGCGTCACTCAACAATGAATATCTATCATCATCAAGCTGCACATTGGTTAAATAAGTTAAAATATCGAGAGCTATATCTTTTGCGTCACTAATGTTTTCACTAGTCCGAAATGGATCAAGGCAGCCAGCATCTTCTTCTGACTCTCCAAGAGTCCAAACGGAAATATATTCTTTAGGGATGAATGGCAGCCCTTCAGCCCATCCTGCCCTGTCTCCTTTTGGGTCTGTGATCATAACATGCGATCCAGTCAAAGCCCCTAGTGTAGCCAGTAAATTCATTAAGACAGATTTACCTTTACCTGTCTCTCCTGCGATCATCATTGATAATGAGTCAAAGACGTTTTGAATATTATCATAGGCTTTCGCAGCCAAATCCGGCTGAATGAAAACCGGCTTTTTAAGTTTTTTGGTAAAGCCTATTGGGAACCCCCTGCTGTCTCCTATATTGGTCGTTGCGCCAAACATAGCAGAAGCAATAACACCAGCCGACACAGTTTGAAGGTAATCGGTTGTATATCTTTTTGACCCAGGTATAAACTCCATAAAGTAAGAAATGGCTTCACCGTAAGGAATTTGCAATGTCATTCCTTTTTTTCCGAGTTCTGTACGAACCTTTTCTACCCTTTGTTTTAACTCTATTTTGTCTCCTGCTGTTACTCTTAACACAATTGAGATATCGTAAGCTGGCTCGCCACTTTGTGCAAACATCGCTTGCATCTTAATAGCTCCTTGTTCTGAAGAAGCTGTTTTTTCATCAATGTTTGCTCCGACTTCTCTCGCAGTTTTCCGTTGATCTTCAAACTCTAAAAGTGCATTAGATAAATTCTTTTGAATTTCCTCATTTGATTTATAAAATGCTCTGATAGATGTTCCTACTGGAAACGGCAGGTCTGTTTGAATTCTGTAGAGCCATTCGGTTCCTGGATGCGAGACCACTGTACTCATACGGCTGACAACGAGATACTGCACATATTGTTCTTTGATCTCGTTATCTACAAGTTTCCTCAACCTTAATGTTTTCGGATCATACTCTTCTACCTCTGCCGATTGCAAATCGAGAAACAGCTTTTTATCTGGTCTAACGGCTTGATAAGTCCTTCCCGTATAATCAGTTCCTTCTACATCAACACCTATTTTGCTAATAGATGAACTGTATTCGCCTCCTGGGACAGAAAAGCTATATTCAGTTAAAAAGAGCGCTTCAGCTGTGCTAATTGGTCGTACAGGAGAAGAAAAAGCATCTGATAGATCAGAAGCTATAGTAGCAGCTTGATCCTTAAATGCCTGAATTTCAGAATGCAATATATCAAACCTTTCTAAGCCGACTGCTTTATATACTGGTGAATTGATCCCTTTTAGAAATTGTTTGAAGGATGCAAGAAGTTTTGTTCCTTGGTTCCCATCAATATACACATTTTTCTTTGGATCAAGCTGTACACCAAAATAGCTTACATATTGGTTTGTATCACTTTGGTAGACACTTTCTTTGATCGTTGTTTTAAGAGCATTCAGATATCTCAGCCCATGATCCTTTAATTCATAATCTTTTCTTTTCACTTCTTCAATTGTCTGATCAATGATTCTTGTCACATCCATTTTGAATGGTATTGACAGCAAATGAAGGTCGTATTGATTTTTTGTAAGAAGAGCCATTTGATTCTTAAATGGCTTTTTCTTTTGTTCATTATCTCTGAAATCATACCCATATCCTTCTACATGGAAGTACGCCCATACAGTACCATCAGTGCCAAAAACCAAATTTTGCTCTATATGTTTTACAGGAAAATCAGCGAATTGCTTCATTTGGTCTCCTCCTTACTTGAATAAGAGACATAACCTCTCATACTGATAATTTTTTGTTTCTCTTTCTCTTTCTTTTCCGATCCAATCGAAAACATCGGATTAAAGCGATATGTTTTTGCCTTTTCTAATTCTTTTCCTCGATAATAGGTCACTGCTTTAGCCTTTCTAAAGTTATAAGAGACATATGATCGAAAATAAGAAACTGGCGCTCTCCCTTCCGTTCCAACAGCTGTCAACAAATAAGAAATGAGAGCAGGAATCATAAAGACAATAATTGGTGGCAGCCATCTAAGGACTAAATTAAGAACAGGGATGAAGTACCAAATGATAAAAATTACGGTGAAAAACAACCAGTATAATATTGACTTGAACTTTATTGGTCGTCCCCAGTTTTTTTTAGCCAAACCGTATATTTTTCGGTCAAACTTCAAAAAATCATTCAATACATATGATCGTATCCGTTCCAAAAAATCACACCTTTCAAAAAAAGGAGCTGATTTTATCAGCTCCCAATTTCAACTAAATTTTGAACACTCTTTGCGATTGATTCTATAATTTCTGGACGTAATATAAAGATCATTGCTACAGATACTCCCAATAAATAGAGAACCATCATTATCCATGCTCTTTTCCAAATCATTCCTGCTAGGATGATAGTCAAAACAATGTAGATCAATATCTTTATTTGACCTTGAAACCACTCAAAGCCACCAGAAATATCAAAAGGACCATTCATTATAAAAACCTCCGTCAGTTAATTAATTTTTGTTACAACATAACGACTGCCACGCTTCTCTAAAAGAAGGTCGTAATCATTGGTAAATTGAGTTTTCGTTTCAGGCTCTTCAAAAATTACCTTGGTTTTTACGCGGAAACCTTTTCCTTTGTTCGAGAAAACATCTGCCGATGCTACTTTGACAAAATTCATTGATCCATTCAATCCATTTTTCACATCTTTATCTTCTAAGACGTAAGAGAGTTTGTTCATGGGATCAGTAGCGTAACTACTGAAGAATGTAGATAGAAACTCGTTAATTTCCTTTTGTGTTTTACTATCTCCAATGGACTGCAATTTTTCTTTGTTTGTATCCTGAATTTGACCCGTCTGGTCAATTTGCTCATAACGCGGCAATTCATATACAGCGTATTGATGATTCTTATAATAAACAGGAACAACAAAATACTTTGACAAACCTTTTTCATCTGTTTTCGTCTGCTTTTCCTTCACTTTCTTTTTCTTTTTTCCGTCCTTGACAGTTTTAGTTACTTCTTCTTCCCACTTTTTTGTCACAGTGCTATTCACTTTTAAAGTGATAGCAGCCTTATCCTTAGATACTTCTTCTACTCTATAAACCTCTGCGCTATTGAAACGCGCACTATAACTAGCAGAATCTAAGTCTAGGCCAGCTTGTTGATCCAATCCCTTAACTAAAAAAGGCTTTAAACGTTCTGCTCGTTTTCCTGCATCCTCATCCTCTTTAGACCATGTGAAATATTGTCTAGCAAAGTTTTCAGCGAATTGTACAGCTTCAGGTTTTGTTGCAGGATTTTCAACTGCTTCAATTTGACTCGCACTACCTTTCTTAGAAGAACCGTTAACAGCTAAAAACATCATAAACATAGCGATCATTCCAATAAACAAAAACCAAAAGGCTATAGCCCCTAATTGCCTCGCAAGCAGCCCTTTCGGTCTATAAGCCCTCTCTCCTTTAACCTTTTTATCAGGAGAACGCAAGAAACTATTAAACCAGTGCTTTAAAGCCGCAAGCTTTTTTTTCCGTTGTTCCTTCCTCTCATCTTTTGATAATTTTGGTTTCACTTTAACCCTCCTTTATCGTCTAGCTGGCATTCCTACCGTAGCCCCACCAATCAACACCACTATTAAAAATAGTGTAGGAGCAAGACCTATCTTGGCAACGGACGTGTGATATAAGCCGATCACAACACTCTTTGCTTCTTGCCATATAGGAACAGTCTCAGGAAAAAATGCGAATATTAATTTCCCGATCACAAGCAGCAGCAAGATACCAATGACTAGGGAGAATAATTTTCTTAATATAAAAAACATGGGATCGCCCCTTTTTACATCTTCTTTTTATTTTCAGGATCACTTAGATAACGGTAGATTGATCCGTATGGCGCTTCTAACACTTCATCAAAGCTAGTAACCATTACAGACACTTCAGCACCTTTTTCTTCTCCCCTAAGATCCCGCAGCGTTTTTTTAGTCTTAGACTCATTAGCACCGATGAACAAAACTTTAAAATGCTGCACCGGATATTCAAAACCCACTTTTCGATCATATTTTGTTAACAGTTCATTTTTCCTTACGAAAAACTCATTATACTGTTCCATTTTTCTAAGATTTTTTTCACGAGTGGAATAACTTCTTTCCATCTCGATCATCAAACCCAAACACTGCTCAGAACCTTTCTTACCTATAACAATAATTCCATCCGGTCTAAGCTTTCTTACCTTTTTCTCACCTTTGTCTGTGTATTCATAGAAAGCTCTTGCCTCAGTTATCCATTCTTTAAATTCGAGACCTGCTTCTTCAGCTTTATTCTCAAAAGATTTTACAACTTCCGCAATAAGCAGTTGGTGTTGATAAAAGGGAGCTAGTTGTCTAGTCCATCTATTATTCCAATGTGTAACGCCCTTCAGTTCATAAACCATATCAACCCCGAATTTTGTTAGGGTGAAAATCTTGCTTGGTTTTCTATCTGAACCACTAACAGGCGCATTAAAAGACTTAATATAACCCGCATCTTCCATCTGCCTCAATCGCCTATAAAAAGTATTCATACTCCCTAAATGACTGTATATGTGTTCTCTAATAAAATCCCTATGCAAATATATAAATGAGTGAAGATTTATCAAAAGTTCTCTATCTTCTTCTGTCAAATGAACATAATTCATGTTTTGCCCCTTATCTCTTACTTGTGGTGGTGTAGGAGCAACATTCCTTTTGGTCATTCCATAAAACTCCATTCAGCTTCTTTTTGATCAGAACCCTCTTTTTTATTTTTTGATTCATCTGCTTCAGAAACAAACTGAAAATCATCATTTGTCGAACTGATAGATTGAGAGTCATCACTCTGATCTTCTTCAGCATCAAGGTCGCTAACAATTTCCTCTTCAACAGGGGTGCCGTTTAGATAGTTAGATATTGCTTGATCTATTTCTTTTGTAGATAGCCCATTTTTGCTTTCTAATTCAGCTGCTTTAGATAAAGTCCATGCAGTTGATTCACGCAATTGTTCAGAATCATCAAAAGGGGCTACAGTTCCATCAGGTTTATATCTATCTAGTGGCGGCACATCTACAACAGCATTTACAGATTGTTCAATACCGTTGAAGTAATCTCTGGTTTTAATAGCACATCTTAGAGTAGGTAAGTTCCTTAAAAAGGCCTCAGACAGCGTATAAACGTCTTTATCGTTAATCGTGACCTTAAATGCTTCAGCTGCCACTTTCGCCCCTGGCGGGCCTTGTTCGCACACAAACATGTTCCCCGCAATATTTACTAAGGCTTTCTGAAGAGGAACTGGCAAGCTATCAAGCTCTTGTGTACTGATACCTAAGATCAAACCTTTTTTACGCATTTCTTTGATAATCTCAGGTAAGATGGTGGCCGGCACACGCTGCGCCTCATCTATACAAAATTGATGCATTAAAGACTTAGGCGGACGCGTATCTGCTATACGGTAATACAAATACGTTAAATAGCTGCCAATCAATCCCGTTTCCTCTTCGCTCATACCAGAGAAATTGTAAAATATGATATGACCTTCATCCATCCACTTTCGGATCGGTAACCCGAAAGAACTTTGACCGAACAATCTTCGCAAGAAATCGTTAGAGTAGAATATATCAAGACGATTTAAAATCGCATGTTTTGATGTATCTATCATGTCCGGCGCTTCGTCTTCCCAAAATGAAATAATATCTTGGTTTTTAGGATCACGTTCTAATCTAGCCAAAACCGCCCTTCTAAACTTCGTATCAAGCAACAAAGGGCGTATACCTAGAATCGTATGATTCTGCCCCTTATCAGCCACTAAAGTGGCGATACAGCGTTTCAACATACGTTCAGCCTGCGGAGCAACGGCAAATTCACTCTCTCGAATCACTCGCATGATCTGATCAACCACGAAAGCATCCGATTCCCCTTCCATCTGATAAAGCAAATTCATTCCTAAAGGGTTGTTTGAATTTTTGAAGTTAATCCAGTGAACCTTATCCCAATTGATCTCTTTGCCTTCTTTTTCAGCCTTCATCATATAGTTTAGGATTATCTCAGCAGTTTCAAGGGCAGGATCAATAAAACTGAAGCCAGACGCTTCTTTCTCATTCATAAACTTGTCTGCAAAACTCTTGAAAATGTGATTCAACAAAGTTGATTTACCTGAACCTGTTTTACCAGTCAGCCCCCAATGTTTTGTAAGAACATCCGGCATAATTTTCACTTCCCGATTATCAATAATCGGGTGAACCATCGTACCAAATGAAATACCTAATGGATTTGATAACACATTATAAGGCAGCGACTGTAACCCTCTTGATAAGTGAGGGATATCCTTCCTCAGTTTCTCGATAAGTCCACTTCCATTGAAATGCGGCAAATGAAATAAATTAGCAAGCTCTGATCCAGTCCATACCATCTGATACGGCATCTTTTGCGGAAAGTACGTGACTGATCTGCGCCACCGTCTATACCTAATTTCATTTACATCAGCCATGACCGCAGCCAAAGCATTGCCAACATTTTTCAAGGTAGAGACACCATTTTGGTGATCTGCTGCAATAGAGACGAGAACATCAAAAGCCACTTCATTACCTGAAAAACGCGAAAAATAGGATCTGATTTCTTCACTTTCAAATGCGTTTCGATCCTTTGCCTTCTTCTGGCGAATTTCTTCTTCTGCTTTCAAAATGCTTCTACGCAGCTTCCAGCCATCGTTAGGTGAAAATGTTATTTGCATCCAAGTATTCGGCTTCATGGAATTAAAAACTCCTGGTAACTGATCATACTTATAAGACGCTAAAGACAAGTTAGCTTCTAATTTTTTGCGTTTAATTTTCATTCTTCCCCCAACAGCTTTCTCAGAGGGGAAAACAATATCCTCTGCCGGATAAAACTCGGATCGAGAATACAGGGAAGATAAATGCGTCTTTAGAGCATCAATTTTTCCTTGATCAGCACCTAAATAAAAAACATATTGATTCCCTTTACTTGAATGCCTTCTCATATGAACAACGAAGCTAAACCACTCTTTGCCGAAAACCAATCTTTCCAAAGGTTTTCTTTTCGATCCATGAAACCTTCTAATCATTTCCCCTAAAGAATCCGGCTTTATTCCATCATCAGCGTGAGGAATAATTTGCAAATACGTGAATCTTCTCTTGTTCCAAAAGTGAACAAAAATTGTTCTTGAAACAAAAAATAAAACGAAAACAAAACAAATCCAAAACAGGAAAACTCCCACCTCAGAAATGGTATCTAAAATCATTTTTTCACGTTTCACAGTCAACCATAAATCCTTTTGCCAATATCCAATAACTAGAAGGATAGCCAGAAAAATAGGCAGAGTTAATTTCCAATTTTCCAGAGCTTTACCGACGGCTTCTTCTAATTTTTCATCGGCTTTTGTTCGCTCATTTCTCACAAAATATCACCTCGTTATCTTGATAAAAAAACAAGATAACTGAGACACTTTTTTGACAGAAATACAGACAAGATAAATCTAAGGTAAGACCGTACTTTGGCAGGTAAGTTTCTATAGCCATGCTTAGGAGCTTTAGCGACTTTGCATGGCTGTTTTTTTGTTGTCAAAGAGCAGAATTCAGAGTCCAGAAAACCGATCCGACACGCCGCCCTCAAATGGGGTTGTAGTTCTAAGAATCTTCGCGTCTTGAATTAACATTATGTAAATGTTAATCAGACGGAAGAGCATAGAACAAGTTACATGAATATTATCCCATGTAAAACCCTTATAAAACAAGGGAAAAAAGCCCTATTTAGGTTGGAAATATCAAGTTTAGTAAGAAACCTAAGATTACACGTGATATTTCCATGTGATTACACATGATATTTCCACGAAGAAATCATAAATAATGTACAATGGTTAATGACTAAAACACTGTGGTGGTGTAGGTCATGCAACATGTGCCAGCTGTTAAAAATACAGCTGGTATTTTTGTTTATTTCAAAGCTGACAAACCGAATTTTTCAAACCATTTTCTGCGTGAATTTTGTATCTCACGCTTACGAATTTCAGCCTCTAAATCAGATAAAAACAACTCGATATTTTCACGATCTGGAATCCATTTTAAAAAAGATTCATCAGAGAGTTCCTCCCACAATTTGAACAGTCTGACAAGCGGAGAAGATTCCATATATTGCCTCAGATTTTCCAGTTCTTCTCTTCTAAAAGCAGTCAATTTTTTTCGTACGACACCATAGAAATACTTCAAGAAACGATCAGGATCACCAGTCCAATCATGAGCAATAGGTGTACCAAAATAATCAAAAGCAGCTGCCGCAGAAGCGCAAGCTAGAGAGACATAATCACTGTGACCAGCGATCGCACTAGGACGGATGCCCAAGGAAGAGAACGCTAGACGGACACGCCCCCAGGCAGCGAAGATAAAACGGCCATCAGAGAAACCCCGGTTAGAGAAGGCCAAGACAAACAGAGCAGGGACACAGGAAGGAACAGAAGAAAAGGCAGAAGTCGTAGAGGCAGCAGCCTCATAGAAACGACCAGGAAGAACCTGCCCACCCGCACCCTTACCAGTGTTATTAGAGAGTAGGACATTTAATTTGTCATCATGGGGTTTCTGCACGATTGCTGCTGGTTGCTTATGATCCTCTGTTGAGACCTCATCAGAGCCATTTTGTTGCCCCTTAGAGTCGTTTAAATGCTTCTCATGGGGTTTTGTAGGGTTGTCCTGTTTTGAAGGCAATGTAATTAACGTGAAGCCCCCACGCCCCTTTTTTGTTTCCATGATTAATAAGCCCTCTTCAAGCATATTTTTAAGGACTTTACAGAAGGTACTGAATGGTATTTGAAGCTCTTTTGCAATGGATCGCTGTGAGCCAATTAACGCTTCATGAACCTTTAAATATTCAATGATGTCTTGCTTATACTCATAATAATGGCTTCTCACACGCTCAGAGCGCGGTTTAGCCATTCTGCTATTCCAATAAATCTTTTCAGGATACTCTTTTCCTGTTAGATACTCCGCAGCTTCTTTGATAAAGCTGTAGCTCACATAACGATCTTCAGAGCGATAAACAGACCGAATTTTTGTTAATAATTTAGATTGGCTCATTCGCTTCACATTGTTAGCATTCCAAGAGAGCAGACGCACAGACGCTTCACGCTCAGTCATGCCAGACAGCTTATAAGCGCATGCTAAACTAAAAGACACTCTATCTCTCATGTCATCGAATCCACCGCGCTGCACGTCTCTAAAAGCTTCAGACTGCATAAGCGCACCATTGTATGTATTGAAGTTAACTGCCCCACTAAAGCGATCCCCACGTTCTGCAAACCTACGTTCACAATCAATGGCATACCAATCTGTAAGGCTATTAGAAGGCACGCTATATCCTTCATAAACAACATTTTGCTCATTTGGCGCTCTAAAGTAATGTTCAGCGCCTACAGCTGCTAAATCCCCCCCGATTGCCTGTGCGATCGCCTTCTGCATACGCGTGTAAACGGCGGCCGCCTTTCGTGTCGCTCTGATCGGATTCTGGTAAACCCAAAGTATATGGTAGCCTCCACTTGGGCTTTTTAAGATAGTTGTAGCTTCAGGTAACCCCGCATTAGAAATACGGCCAAGAACGTCCACAAGTGTAATCCCTTTGTTATCAACGTTTTCTTTGCCTTTCACATCAATTTCAATGCACATAGCGTTGATCCAACGCAAATTTGAGCGTAATTTCCGGTCATTTCTATAGAACGTGTTGTATGTAATATGAGTGATATGACCAGCTTCAACATGTTTTTTTAACGTCTTGTATGTACGCACCGCAAACTCCTGGCTAAAGTCTCCATCAGGAACGAGGAATGCATAAGCGTAGTCTTTAGCATATTTGTGTTCATATTCTGTCTTCCTTGAAGTAGCTTTAGACTTTGGCGCTGCTGTCATTTGCGATTTAAAAATCCCTTCTAGCGGCAGCGGCATAGTAAGCAACTTTGCATATTTCAAGCTGTCTTCAGGAGCTTGCATGTCGTTTTTATATTGTTCTATCAATCTATCAGCAATCATGGCTTGCACCTCCGTTTCCGGCAACAAAAAAGAGCCGTTAGTAAGCGGATTCGCTCACCCAACGGCTCTAAATCTTGAAAGGTACAACCCTATTTATATGTCGATTTATCGGAAACCAAGGAAAAATTTGCAGATATTTTGAGTTCTAAATATCTTGCAACTTCACAAGGATGCTGATATGATAAAGACATACAATTTGAGTATGTTCTTTCAAGCTCATTTGGTTTGGACGCCTATGGGAGCTTGAATCCGGAAAGTCAGTGTTGGTAGCACTGGCTTTTTTCCTGTTATATTTTATTTTTAGAAAATTCAGAATTGTTTTATATACGTTAAATCTCTTAAAATTTGATCTGTTACAACCGATAATACTAGATTTGGTCTAATCCGTCCACCCTACTCAGGATGAGAGAAAAACGTCCTATAAACAAAAATGATATCTTTTTAAATACTTATTTGATATCATTTTAACACAAAACACCTTTCTATCCAACATTTTAAACAAAAAAGATATCAATTTTACATCAAAAATGATATCTTTTTTGTTTATCTTCATTGCTCTTTATTCCCACATGATTTATAATGATTAAAATGATATCAATTAACAGTTTAAAATGATATCAATTTTGTTCTAGTGATTTTTTGAATTTTTTTCTTAACACTTCTTTAAAACCCGAAGTGAGAACCATTAAAAATCCAATAATGTTAAAAGGTGGTTATTATGAGTAAACAAAGTACAACCGAAACGCGTAACATTGAACTAGCAGCAGATATCGGAAACTCAAAAATCAAAATGATTTTTGATAGAGACGCAAAAAACATTCTTCGTGAAGATAGTGTTATGCGTGAAATCAGCAGTGCTCCAGCAGTTGATGAAACAGATGTAAACAAACTGGTTCAGAATCTATTTGATGAATTGCTAGTGCATATCACAAGTCCAGCAATCGAATACCCAAGTCTATTCACAATTGGTAAACGCGCGCTTACAAGCACAGGCGGTCTTATAACTAACATGAACATTAAAATGGGAGACAAAGATGAACAAGACCTTCCTATAGTAAACCTTCTTTCATATATTGCGGCAAAAGGGGTCAAGGATCATTACAATGAGCAAAGGGAAATCCCTTCAGTCCTTACGATCGATTGTGCTCTTACAACAGCAATTCCGGCTTCCCAATATTCAGCAGACAAAGCAAGAAAAATGGAGGAACGTTTCTCAAAACATACTCACATTGTCGTTGTTTACGTTGGCAATCTGCGATCTACTGTGCAGATCACCTTTAATCGACATATAAAAGTTACAAGGGAAGGCGTACCGGCTCTATATGCAATACTAGAAGGGCCAGCTGAATACTTTAAGAATTATAACGAACTGTATAACACAAACATCACAAGTGGAACTGTATTTGCAGATAAGAAGATGCTGCATACTGATATTGGGGATGGCACAACAGAATCCGTCTATACTGAAGGTATGAAACCTATCTCAGACGCTTGTACAGGGGAAGACCTAGGAGTTGGACACGCCACAGAAGAGGCTATCCGTTCACTGAATAAAAAGTATGGCGGGAAGTTCAAACTAAAAAGACAACAACTCATGGCAATCATTCAAGACGAATCAGACAAATACCATGACGATGCGGTTAAAGCATTGGAAATGGCAAAGCGTGGTCAATCAAGAGAGATTCTACACATGATCCAAAATAACTTCCAAGAAAACACAGGTATGCAAGCCTCTATTCTGCCTGTTTATGGCGGAGGCAGCATCATCTTCAAAGATACCTTATACGAACCATTGAAAAAATTTGCTGAAAAATTCAAGCTGCAAGTTCTTTGGATTCCTGAAGAGTATGCTGCTGATCTAAACGCTTTAGGACTTAACATCTTGAATACAAAAGTGTTCTTAAAAGATGAAAATAAAGTGCAAACTGCATCTAAATAGGAGAAGACCATGAAAAGACCTCCAAACAAAGACCGAAAGTCATTTTTGTTTCGTTTTGATGATGAAAAAGAGCGTATCAATGAATGGATGAATCATCAAAAAAATATAAATGCTTCGCTATCTATCATTGTTAATGCATTTATAGACCGATTTGGCGTAGAGACAGACATTGATACTCATGAAGTCAGAAAGAAAATCACACTAGACAATGAACGCATTCTAAAAAGTGAATTGCCTGAGCTTAGTACATCCGCGTCCAGTGACTTAATGCAAATGTTAAGCGCGGCGCTTAATAATCAAACAGGCACCACAGTTCATGAAGAAAAGGACGAACCACAGCAGCAGGATCAAGATGACCCTAATGATACATCAGATAGCTTAAAGTACGGTGACGATCTAAAAAACCTCTTCTGAAAACATTAGAAAAAGAGCCTCTTCCAGAGAGGCTTTTTTTCTTTGGTTGCTGCTACTTCATTTTGCCCCTTCTCTAGCTCTATTTGTTGTTGTTTATCATCCATCAGCTGCCGAAACTGCTTCATTTTTATTTTATCCATCACTTCTATATGGTCTGATAACTTTTGATCCATTGCCTGGATCATCCTTTCATTACTGGCCGCCACACCCTCTTGAACAGCACTACTAATCAGCTGCCTCAACTCATCTACTGAAAGCTGAATTTTTGCGCCACTGGTGCTTGTGCCGATTGTATGATCTTCAGGATCAAGGTGTAAGATGTTATAAATTGCTGTTTCCAATGACTCCTGTCCATCTTCTAAACGTTGTTTGATTTGCTTCAGCAATTCTTGGTCCTTCTCAAAAAACATTCTGGCATCTTTATGTCGTTCAAAATTGTATCCTGCCTTCTCCATAGCACCACACCATCTTCTTAATGAAGAAGTTGATATGTCCAATTCTTTTGCAACAGCCTGAGCATACAGAAACGTTCTATTATTCTCTTCCACATTATCACCTCAATAACAATTACTTGATCATTAGGAAAACACCTTTAATAACCGTCAGACAAAATTAGACACCGTTCAGACGCTTGCATGCTTGCATTTACGAACTAACATACACGAATCTATAAGATAATTGCGTCAGAATCGCCTTCTACAACACACTAAAAAATTCCATCCATTCTGAACCTAGAGCTTTCTTTTTCTATCCGTTCAGACGCGCAAACACATGACGATCAAACGCCTAGTCGCCTCTTCAGATGCAAGTTATAGACATATCAAGACATGAATGTTTTACTTTAGTTATACATACAAAGAATGTCAGAAATCCAAAAGAAAGGAGCTTTAATATATGAGTAGATCACTAAAGAAAACATTACAATTAGCTGAAACTAACGCTAGAGAAATTAGTGCTGATCTTGAAAGTCAATATCCTTTAAAGAGCGACATGTGGAAACTATATGCAAAACACCTCGCAAGAGGCTTATCGAGATTTACAGATGAAGATTTTGAAAGCGAGAGGCTTAATGAACGCTTAGAAGGTTTAATATCAGCATTCTTTATTTCATGTAGAGATAACAGACTCAACAGCATCGGGGAAATTGACCATATGTCCTGGATGGAAAACGAAGTAACGATGATTGACCTCATGGATCAATACAATATCCTTAGAAAGTACGACTATTCTTATGTATACTTGCGTAACGGGCAATTCACTAGGATTAATGATCATGAAGCAGATAAAACAGTTATACGTTGATACACCTGCACATGCAGACGCTTAAAGTGTAGACGTTCAGACGCATAGACGTATGACGTGTAAGCGGCGTGCATCTATATTTTGAAAGGAGATTTATGCATGAAGAATACTGGCGTAGTACGGAAAGTAGATCAGCTTGGAAGAGTTGTACTTCCTAAAGAATTAAGAGATAACTTAAACATTCACGAGTCAGAACCTATGGAGATTTTCGTTGACCAAGAAAATATTATTTTGCAGAAATTTAAGAAGGCTGAAGCATGCTTGATTACTGGTGAAATATCAGAGGAAAACATAAAGCTATCCAATGATATTGTATTAAGTCCTGAAGGGGTTCGTCTTCTATTAGAAGAATTAGCGCAAAGACAGTAACAATCATTCGTGAAATCTTGTCTCTTTAATAGATGGCCACAATAATTCATTCGGGTTTTGAATAAGTTTCCTGGATCCAGGGCAGCTGCTTTGTTCGGGTTTCCTCACATCAATATAAAATAGTGGAAAAGTGAAAATAAACAAAAGAAGCCCTTAATGGCTTCTTTTTTTTGTGAAAAGGGTTGATTTTTTCATATGAAAGGGTTGTTTTAAAAATGCACAAGGAGAAGCGCTATATTAAAGATGATAGAGTGCCAAGGCTGCCGATCGTCTGCACGCTGCAACAGGCGTCATACCTTTGCCACTATTGAGATAGATAGAAAAAATGGTGGAGTCCAGAAAAAGCAATGAGAAGCGTTATATTAGAGGTAAGAGGGTTCAGGGCTGCCCATCGTCTGCACGCTGCAACAGGTGTCATACCTTTGCCACTATTGAGATAGATAGAAAAAATGGTGGAGTCCAGAAAAAGCAGTGAGAAGCGTTATATTAGAGGTAAGAGGGTTCAGGGCTGCCCATCGTCTGCACGCTGCAACAGACGTCATACCTTTGCCACTATTGAGATAGATAGAAAAATATAGGGGCTGCTAAAAGATGTGAGGAGAAGTATTTGAATTTTTTTATGGGGCTGGAGGAGTCAAATCTATGAGAATTTTGCTTATTTTAACATGTACTTGTCGTGTTTCATTGGATATGCTGGTAAAATATACTGAGAGACGTGTAGCAAGCGATAGATCTCCCACCCCTATCTCATACGAAAGGGGTGAAGTAGACAGATGGATTCTAAACCGACTATACAACGTGAAACTAGAGTTTCGCGTACAAAAGCAAGAAAAGCTTCTCGCAAGTTAAAGAACAGAAAATTGTTTGTAAGACTTTTTTCTTTCGTGGGCACTCTTATCGCCAAAGACGTGTACACACTTGCGAAAAGTTGGGTCATTCTGTATTTCAACCTATAAAAAATTGAGTGAGGATTAAGGTAGCGCTTGTTTTACTTTCGCCGGTAAACAAGTGTTATCGCGTTTCTGTTTTTCTGGGAGAACTACCTTTTTTCTCACTCTTCTATCGTATTCAATATGTCCAAATTCGATTACTTTTAAACAAAAAAAAGCACGCGGTTCGCCTGCCGAGTGCTCAATAATGCTTCATTTTAAATTCTCAATAGTGAAATTTAAAGGACTCACCATTGAACCGTCTGTAGACAGTGAAATTCACAAATCAATCTCGCCTAGATTGATTAATTACCAACTATACAAATACATCTTACCACAACAAATAATTCGTTTCCATAGGTTAGCTTATTTTTATTTTCTCGCTGTGTTCTTTTAATTGAATTGAGTTGAATTTTTTTAAAACATTCTGTGAGAATGTTTTTTTTTATGAGAGCGATTATTTTAAATTTCTCGTTACATTATTTTTATTTTCTCTCTACGTTCTTTTAATTAAATTGAGTTGAATTGAGTTGAATTTTTTTAAAACATTCTGTGAGAATGTTTTTTTATGAGAGCGATTATTTTAAATTTCTCGTTACATTATTTTTATTTTCTCTCTACGTTCTTTTAATTAAATTGAGTTGAATTGAGTTGAATTTTTTTATTCATTCTGTGAGAATATTTTTTTATGAGAGCGATTATTTTAAATTTCTCGTTACATTATTTTTATTTTCTCTCTACGTTCTTTTAATTAAAATTGAGTTGAATTGAGTTGAATTTTTTTATTCATTCTGTGAGAATGTTCATTCACTTTTGAGCGCTCTTTTTATTTTCCTACCTGCGATATTTCATTTCAGACATATTATATTGTAACGATCTTCTGATCTAATCTTACTGGACATGAGGTGTTATTCATTCAATACACTTCACCTCTGGCGCCTCTTCTGGCATTATTGTATTTACTATTAAATAGGCATCCTTTACAAAATGGATGACAGTCCTCGATTATTTTTTGCCCATGCGGCCATTTATTTTTTTGCAAAAATGGATGGCAGTCCTCGATTATTTTTTGCTCATGTGGCCATTTATTTTTTGCAAGAATGGATGGCAGTCCTTGATCACTTTTTGCTCATGCGGCCATTTATTTTTTGCAAAAATGGACGACAGTCCTTGATCACTTTTTGCTCATGCGGCCATTTATTTTTTGCAAAAATGGACGACAGTCCTTGATCACTTTTTGCTCATGCGGCCATTTATTTTTTTCAAGAATGGATGGCAGTCCTTGATCACTTTTTGCTCATGCGGCCATTTATTTTTTGCAAAAATGGACGACAGTCCTTGATCACTTTTTGCTCATGCGGCCATTTATTTTTTGCAAAAATGGACGACAGTCCTTGATCACTTTTTGCTCATGC
>NZ_SWFL01000008.1:0-55625 GCF_005144805.1 Bacillus sp. S2(2019) | reverse complement strand
GATAGCGAAGAGGTCACACCCGTTCCCATACCGAACACGGAAGTTAAGCTCTTCAGCGCCGATGGTAGTTGGGGGTTTCCCCCTGTGAGAGTAGGACGCCGCCAAGCTTTTCAAAGGATCAGTTCCAATCGGAACTGGTCTTTTTTGTATTTTAAAAAAGGAACAAACACTCGATCTGGCATGGATACATATACTAAACTATCATCTAAAACATTCTTAATTTTGTATACAATTGAAAGCGTTAGGGCATACTGAAGCTATAAGTGGAGGTGTCACAATGAGCAAAAAAGAGCGAGAAGCAATTTGTTTGATTTGTGAAGAGAAAAAAACAAAGGGAATTTATTTATATCATCAGTTTTTATGCCGAGATTGTGAACGGAAGTTAATTTCTACATCAACCTCGGATCCTAGTTATGCTGATTATGTAAGAAAGCTTAAAAGTCTTCATACGCCGCCTTTGTATTCATAGACCATTAGATGGTCTTTTTTTATGGGCAATCGGGGATTGGGCCTGTTTTTTGGAACTTAGTTTGGACATCAACCGTAATAAATAATAAGATAAACAGAGAGCCTGATTATTCATAGGAGTCGATGAACATGAAATCAATTTTTTACACATTTGTATGGGCCGTTCTCTCTACTCTTTTTTCGCTGGTGATTTTAACTGTCAGTATTGGTGTTTTCCATCATCATGTTGGATTGTCGATACTGTATGCGATGATTGGGTGGGGTGTGATGTTTGCAGGAAGCCGATGGGCTGCCTTCCAGTTGTTTTTGAAGAAACACGGACTGTCTCGCAGTGATTATGTATATATTAAACAGCATTTAAAAGAAGCCGGGCAAAAGCTGGTTCGTTTGAAGAAAGCTTTATTTGCTGTGAAGAACGTACAGACGATCAAGCATAATTATGAAATTCTTCGGCTTGCACGACGCATCTATACGATAACAAAAAAGGAACCGAACCGGTTTTATGATGCACAGCGGTTTTATTTTGAGAGTTTGGATTCTGTTGTTGAATTAACTGAGAAATATGCACTGCTGTATAATCAGCCGAATCGTAGCCATGAGCTTGAAATGACATTAAGCCAAACTCGAGTCACGCTGACTGAACTGCAAAAGCAATTAACGAATGATTTACAGCAAGTTTTAGGAAGAGATATAGAAGCACTTCATATTGAACTTGAAGTGGCCGATAAAATGATTAAAAAATAGATATGAAAGGAGTCAAACTCGATGAAACCAGAAGATCCAGTCATACCAACAGCCCCATCTACTACAGATCTTCCGTTTCGGGTGTTTGATACCTTATCTGATGAGGAAAAGCAGGAGGCGCTACAGCGAGCTGAGAAGATCCCTGACCATCCACAAAAACTGCTTTTCTATGGCACACGTGTGCAGGAACGATTGTTAGAACAATCAAAACAAATGATGCAATATGTGGAGAAAAAAGATATTGACCAAATCGGAGACGTTCTAGAAGCTTTTTTGCAGCAACTGCATTTAGTGGAGCCAGAGGATTTATTGCCAAAGAAGCGAGGCTTTTTTTTAAGGTTGTTTCAGCGAGAAAAGCGTTCTACTCAGGAGATCATATCTCGTTTTAAACAAGCAGAAGCACAGATAGAGAGATTGTCAGCAAGGCTTCGTTACGCCAGAGGCGTGTTAATTTCGGACCATAAGTTATTGGAGCGTTTATTTGAAGAAAATCAATCATACTTTCAAGAGATGACGTTACAGGTTGCAGCAGTTGAAGCAAAATTGACGCTGTTAGAGCGACATGCCCTAACAGAATCAACACAGTCACATGATCGGACATTAGAGGAGCAATTGATGAGTCGGGAAGTCGATGAAGAAGAATATATGGAGAGATTAAAAGAACGGAAGTATGATTTGCTGTTGAGCCGTCAAATTGCACTGCAATGTAATGCCCAAATTCGAATGATTCAGCATACAAACCATACATTAGCCAATCATATTCAATCAACTGTTTCCGCATCAATTCCTTTATGGATCAACCAAATGTCGATTGCGTTCAATCATATTCAGCAGCGAGCCAATTCAGCGCTTGAGCAGCGTATCCAGCAAACATATGAACAGGTATCGAAGCAGCAAGGACAGCTTCTTGAAGATGCATCCTTAACGCCTATAGATACGTTGAAAAAGGTTCAGCGCCAATTGGCCGAAACATTGCAAGAAACGTTGCAGGTAAAAGAACATGGGAGCCAAGAACGAGCTCAATTAAAAAGCAGCATGTATGAGGCAGAGCAGAAGCTGGTGAATCATAAACCAATAAAGGAATGAGAATCCATCTTTCAGTTCACTTGTTTGAACGTTATAATAGATATAAGATATCGTTTAAGTGAAAAGGGTCGATTTGTTTGAAAACACCTTTATATACAGCATTATCACAACATGCGGAAAAGAAGCCCTATTCTTTTCACGTTCCGGGACATCACAATGGAGATGTCTTTTTTGATGAGGCACGGTCCTATTATGCATCCATTCTTCAGCTGGATGTGACAGAACTTGAAGGTCTAGATGATCTTCACCATCCGACTGGGGTGATTCAAGAGGCAGAGGATTTATTGGCAAAGCTATATGGAGCTAAACAAAGTTTTTTCCTTGTGAATGGCACAACCGTTGGCAATTTGGCAATGGTGATGTCTGCGTGTCAGGCTGGGGAGGGCATTTTCGTTCAGCGAAATTGTCATAAGTCTGTGTTCCATGCGATTGAGCTTGCGGGAGCGACGCCTATTATGTTAGAAACTGAGAGTGATCCGTACTTGCACGTCCCAACTCATGTGACGGAGGAAACAGTCAAACAAGCTATGGCGACACATCCTAACTGCCGGGCAATCGTTTTGACATATCCGAACTACTACGGACATGCAGCTGATTTATCAGGGCTCATTCAAATGTGTCATGAAGCTGGCATCATTGTATTAGTTGATGAGGCACATGGTGCTCATTTGGTATTAGGCGGTGCCTTTCCTCCATCTGCCCTTTCCTATGGAGCAGACGTGGTGGTACAATCAGCACATAAAACCCTTCCGGCAATGACGATGGGGTCTTATCTTCATCTTCAAGGAGACCGAATTGATGTGAAGCGGATAAAGACGTTATTAACGATGCTTCAAAGCAGTTCACCTTCCTATCCAATTATGGCTTCGTTAGATGTGGCGAGAGCTTATGTGGAGGAGTTGAAGGGAAAAGGGTTAATGGACGAAATCATGAGAGACTTGGCAAATCTGAAAGCACAGTTCAATATGATCTCCAATCTCGAAGTGGTTGAGTCTGACTCTTTACCTATGGATCCATTAAAATGTGTCATTCGTTCAACAAAAGGGCTGACAGGCTATGAACTAAAAAAGGTGCTTGAGTCGGTGGAGGTTCACCCAGAACTTGCGGATGAACATCAAGTCTTACTCGTTTTTGGTCTAGGACAGACAAAGGACGTTCCTTTTACAGCTATAGAGCAAGCTCTTCAGCAAAGTGATTCATTGCTTATAAAAAAAGAGCCTCAAACGGGATCGCTCTTCTTAGAGCACGATCAGCAAAAGCGAGATGTAGAAGCTGTTCCATTCGAAAAAGCAGCTGGCCGGATTAGTGCAGAATCGGTCATTCCCTATCCGCCTGGCATTCCTTTGATGATCAAAGGAGAACCTATTGAATCAGATCAAATTGCGACGTTAAGCCGTTTGCTTGGGCATCAAGTTCATGTGCAAGCAAGTCAGGTGATTCACCAGAGAAAATTATATGTTTATATAGAAGAGGAGACACTATGAGCGGTATGTTTATTACGTTTGAAGGGCCAGAGGGTGCTGGAAAAACGACAGTGATTCGAAAAGTGTACGAAGAAATGGAACGTCAAGGCTATGCAGTGATGGCGACACGTGAGCCCGGAGGCATTGATATTGCAGAGCAAATTCGTGAAGTCATTTTAAATGAAAAAAATACAAAAATGGACGCAAAAACAGAGGCATTGCTTTATGCAGCAGCTAGAAGGCAGCATTTGGCTGAGAAAGTAGAACCGGCATTGAAGCGGGGGGAAACTGTTTTATGTGATCGTTTTGTAGACAGCTCCCTTGCTTATCAGGGCTATGCGAGAGGGCTTGGGATTGAAGAAGTCAAATCCATTAATGATTTTGCCATTAATGGCACGATGCCGCAAATGACCATTTACTTTTCCATTACACCAGAGGAAGGTCTAAAGCGAATTGATGCCAATCAAGGAAGAGAAAAAAATCGATTAGACATGGAAACACTGAATTTTCATCAAATGGTCAGAGAAGGATATGAGCTGCTGATTGCGCAATCACCAGAACGATTCCGTGTAGTAGATGCGTCTCAGCCTGTTCAGGATGTCTTTAATGAAGTGTTTCAGCTGATTCAGGACACATTAAAGAAAAATCAAATATGACCTCATTCCCAATCGTTGTTATAATATAGAGGAAGACATCGGCATGTCACCTGTGCCTAAAATGAAGGAGGCCAATCAAATGAAATTAATTGTTGCCGTTGTACAGGATCAAGATAGCAGCAAGTTATTGAAAATATTGACCGAACATCAATTCGGCGTGACAAAATTAGCTTCGACTGGTGGATTTTTAAAGTCTGGGAATACGACTTTTATCATTGGTTGTGATGATGTCCGAGTGGATAAAGCGTTACAGCTAATCAAGGAAAATTGCCGTAAACGTGATCAAATGATCGCGCCTGTATCACCAATGGGTGGAAATGCAGATTCATATGTACCATACCCTGTTGAGGTTGAAGTTGGTGGAGCTACCGTCTTTATTCTGCCAGTTGAACAATTTCATCAATTTTAAGGATGGGTTGCTGTGAAAATTAATCAAGATATGCGGCTGCTTTTAGAAAAGCGTGAACTTCAAGCGATGAAAGGAAGCCAAACTTCAGCATCGTTTAAATCATCGATGGAGACACAAAGTGGTAAAATGCGTTTAGAGCAGTTGACAGTCATGCTGAGCGATATCGAAGTCTTCGGCAAGAAACTGACAAAGTCACGAAACCTTAAAGATTTGGCTAGGTTTAAAGGACTTGTGAAACGCTTTGTAAAAGAAACAGTCGATAATGGATTAAATATAGAGACATCAAGGAGCTTTGACATTTATGGCAACACACGAACACTCGCTTTAGTCAAAGCATTAGATGAAAAGCTGATTGAGTTAACAGAGGATATGATGAATCAGGAGAAACCCTCGATTGATTTGCTTGAACGTATTGGAGAAATAAAAGGTTTATTGATTAACCTTTACACATAGAGAGTGATAACATGGCAATTAGCTGGGATGACATGAATGATTTACAGCCGCGCGTCATGCGGCTGATTTTTAATAGTATTGATAAAGACCGACTGGCTCATGCTTACTTATTTGAAGGAAAAAAAGGGACCGGAAAGCTAGATGCTGCGATGCTTTTAGCGAAGAGCTTTTTTTGTTTGGAAGCAGGAGTGAAACCATGTGAGTCCTGTCAAAACTGCAAAAGAATTCAGTCTGGCAACCATCCAGATTTACATCTAGTGCAGCCTGACGGTCAATCAATTAAGAAGGCGCAAGTGCAGGCTTTGCAGGAGGAATTTACAAAAGCAGGCGTAGAATCGCATCGGAAAATGTATATCATTCTCCATGCGGACAAAATGACGGTCAATGCTGCGAACAGTTTATTAAAGTTCCTAGAGGAGCCCAACCGGGAAACGATGGCAGTTTTAATCACTGAACAATCGCATAAAATGCTGGATACGATTATTTCAAGATGTCAGATGCTTAGCTTTAAGCCGCTGCAGCCGCAATCTTTGGAGCAGCAGCTTTTACAAGAAGGCGTGTCTCAGGATCTTGCAAGGCTTTTGTCGAATTTAACCAATAATTTAGCAGAAGCACTCGAATTAAGTCGAAATGATCAGTTTGCAGAGTCTAGAGCGAAAGTGATAAAATTGTATGAAGTCTTACACCAGCGAAAAGAACATGCATTTTTTTATATACAAGATCAATGGATGCCTTTTTTCAAAGAGAAAGACCTTCAAGAAACTGGTCTTGATATGCTTTTATTTATATATCGTGATGTATTGTCGATTCAAATAGGAAATGAAGATAAAGTCATTTATCAAGACTTATTCCAGACAATGAAGCAGCACGCGCTGCATTCCACACAGCAGATGGTGACGAATCAGATCCTTGCTGTATTAGAAGCGAAAAAGAGACTTCAATCCAACGTGAATGCCCAAGGGCTAATGGAGCAATTGGTGTTGATGTTGCAGGAGGGATAAGCTTGTACAACGTAATTGGTGTTCGCTTTAAAAAAGCGGGCAAAATCTATTATTTCGATCCTAATGGATTTCATATAGAAAATGATAGTTGTGTCATTGTAGAAACAGTCAGAGGTGTTGAGTACGGGCAAGTGGTCATCGCCAATAAAAAAGTAGATGAACACGATGTGGTTCTTCCTTTGCGTAAGGTGATTCGCGTCGCAGACGAACGAGACCGGCTCATCGTTGAGGAGAACAAAGAAGCAGCGATGGCAGCCTTTGACACATGTCTTCAGAAAGTAAGTGAACACGGCCTGGAAATGAAGCTGGTCGATGTCGAATTTACATTCGACCGCAACAAGGTCATCTTCTATTTTACAGCGGATGGCAGAGTAGATTTCCGTGAGCTGGTCAAGGATCTTGCATCTATTTTTAAGACGAGAATTGAACTTCGTCAAATCGGTGTAAGAGACGAGGCAAAAATGCTAGGCGGCATTGGTCCGTGTGGACGTATGCTTTGCTGTTCAACTTTCTTAGGAGATTTTGAACCTGTGTCCATTAAAATGGCAAAAGATCAAAACCTCTCGTTAAACCCTACCAAAATTTCAGGGCTTTGCGGCCGTTTAATGTGCTGCTTGAAATATGAGAATGATGAGTACGAAACAGCAAAAGAACAATTACCGGACATCGGTGAAACGATTCAGACGTCTAATGGCTCTGCAAAGGTAGTAGGGCTTAATATTTTAGAACGAATTTTGCAAGTTGAATTAACCGGGCAAGAAAAAGTGATAGAATATACTTGGGAAGAATTATTACAAGAAGGCGTTGTATCTGCACAAACAACTGAGTAACGAGGTGTGCCACCTTGGATAAAAAGGAACTATTTGATACGGTGATTAATTTAGAAGAACAAATCGGTTCTCTTTATCGCCAGCTAGGTGATTTGAAAAATCATATCGGTGAAGTGATTGAAGAAAATCATCAGCTGCAGATGGAGAATCAGCACTTGCGTGAACGTCTGGATCAATCCGATCGAGATA
Source organism: Bacillus sp. S2(2019) (assembly GCF_005144805.1). Classification (NCBI taxonomy): domain Bacteria; kingdom Bacillati; phylum Bacillota; class Bacilli; order Caryophanales; family Bacillaceae; genus Bacillus; species Bacillus sp. S2(2019). Next base: position 48,326 of record NZ_SWFL01000008.1, on the reverse strand, counting down.
AATCGTCTGAGGCAGAGCATGATTCTGCCCAGAAGCCAAGTCATTCTGATATAGGAGAAGGTCATGATAACCTAGCTCGTTTATATCAGGAGGGCTTCCATATTTGTAATGTACATTATGGGAGCATTCGGAAAGAGGGAGACTGTTTGTTCTGTCTGTCATTTTTAAATAAAAAATGAGAAAAGGCTTCCGCTGAATCGGGAGCCTTTTTCACAGGAAAAGAAAGGATACATCATGGTTTCGTTAAGAGAAGATGAACGTTTAGACTACTTGCTTGCAGAAGATATGAAAATTATTCAAAGTAAAACGGTGTTCGCCTTTTCATTGGATGCAGTGTTATTAGCAAAATTTGCGTATGTGCCGATTCAAAAAGGGGAGATTATTGATCTTTGTACGGGAAATGGCATCGTTCCATTGCTGCTTTCGACGAGATCTAAAGCCTCTATTACAGGGGTTGAAATTCAAGAACGCCTGTTTGATATGGCAAAGAGAAGTGTGGCGCATAATCAACTGGAGCAGCAGATTGAGTTGATCCATGGTGATTTAAATGATATGCCTAAACGGTACGGAAACCACAAAGTAGACGTGATTACTTGTAATCCGCCATATTTTAAGACTCCTTCTAAAGATGAAATCAATGAAAATGAGTATTTGGCGATTGCACGTCATGAGATTCATTGTACATTAGAAGATGTCATTCGTGTTTCTTCCACTTTGCTAAAGCAAGGAGGCAAACTGGCAATGGTTCATCGCCCTGGACGGCTGCTTGAGATTGTTGAAATGATGAAGAAATACCGAATTGAGCCAAAACGAATTCAATTTGTATATCCGAAACAAGGAAAAGAAGCGAATACCATTTTAGTGGAAGGGATGAAAGATGGAAAGCCGGATTTGAAAATCCTCCCGCCGCTTTTTGTTTATGGAGAAGACCAAGAGTATACAAAAGAAATCAGGACGATACTGTATGGAGAAGCATAGTCATTATTTCTATGTATTGAAATGTGCAGATGGCAGTTTGTACGCTGGGTATACAAATGACTTACAAAAAAGGCTGACTGCCCATAATAGTGGGAAGGGTGCAAAGTATACGAGAGCTAGACGGCCGGTGGAACTCTATTACCACGAATGCTTTTTAACCAAAAGAGAAGCCATGCAACAGGAATATCGTTTCAAAACGTGGACACGTCGAAAAAAGGACATGTATATAGAAGAAAAGCGAATCAAAAAGGAGGCGGCACATGAAAAAGACACAGAAAAGCTTTGATCGTCAATCAGAAATGGGTATTCTTTATCTCGTACCAACCCCGATTGGAAACTTAGAAGATATGACATTTCGAGCGATACAAACGTTAAAAGATGTAGACTATATTGCCGCAGAAGATACGAGACAAACGAAAAAGCTTTGTCATGTCTATGAAATTGATACCCCATTAACGAGTTATCATGAACATAACAAAGATAGCAGTGGTCACAAGTTAATCGAATGGTTAAAAGAAGGAAAGAATATTGCACTCGTGAGCGATGCCGGTTTACCGACGATCTCTGATCCAGGAGCCGAAGTGGTTCGCGACTTTACGAACATCGGAGGCTATGTCATTCCGTTACCTGGTGCAAATGCAGCACTTACGGCGCTCATTGCGTCAGGAATCGCACCACAGCCATTTTTCTTTTACGGTTTTCTTGATCGTCAAAAAAAGGAAAAGAAAAAACAGTTGGAAGCATTGAAGAAACGCCAAGAAACAATTATTTTCTATGAAGCGCCCCATCGGTTAAAAGAAACGCTGACTGTGATGAAAGAAGTGTGGGGGAACCGGAATATTGCCATTACGAGAGAACTGACAAAGAAATTTGAAGAGTTTATTCGTGGAGATTTAGAATACGCGCTGACTTGGGTGACAGAACAACAAATCCGTGGTGAGTTCTGTCTCGTCGTACAAGGAAATGATCAGGATGAAGAAGAACTGAATGAAGAAGCTTGGTGGAACTCTTTATCTGAAAAAGAGCACGTGATCCATTACATAGAGGAAGGATTAACGTCAAAAGAGGCCATTAAACGTACTGCGGTCGAACGTGGTGTGCCAAAGCGGACGATCTATGATGCGTATCATATTGAACAATAAAGAAAGGTTCTTGCAAACGGTGCAAGAACCTTTTTATATAAAACTTATTTTTGTGATTGAAGTTGGTTTTGGATTTCGTTAATGATTTGCTCTGCACCTTCACGGCTAAGAACTAATTTACCATTAGCAAGTTTAAGGTTATCGTCTGATACTTCACCTGTTACTTGGCAAGTCATGTTTGGTTTATATTTTTTTAGGATAATTTTTTCATCATCAACATAAATTTCCAAAGCGTCTTTTTCTGCGATTCCTAACGTACGGCGAAGCTCGATTGGAATCACCACGCGTCCTAATTCGTCAACTTTACGTACAATACCTGTAGATTTCATCTTCATTCTCCTCCCAAAAAGTTCTTATTCTTAATATAATATTATCTTCGTCATTATTCGACAAATTCCTTACATTCCTAGCATAACAAGGTTTCCATAAATCGTCAATCATTTTGTTTACTATTGTTTGTAAAATATGACTCTTAAAGTCAAAGGACCTTGAAACTACCGGTGTATAAGGATTTTTCAGAATTTATCTATAAAAATATGAAAAATGACGATAACAGATTAACAAGACTTTTGCCCTAATTTAGCCAATTGTAAATCTGGAAATAGATTTCATACGACAATATTCGACAAAATGTCGAGCGGTTTGTCGTTTTTTTCGAAAAACTCATCTTTTTCGTTCATTTCAATCTGTTCTATGTATATATGCTTGATCTTAAAGGCTAAGATGGTATCATAGAGAAAGCACAAGTGCAAAACATAATGAAATGATCTGACACATTTTAATGAAGTATGATGACCGCTCTCGTCCATTGGGCGGGAGTTTTTGACATTTACACACAAGCAGGAGGTTCCGACATGCCGGAAAAGAAAAAAACGTTTTATCTGACTACACCAATTTACTATCCGAGCGGAAAATTACATATTGGACATGCTTATACGACAGTGGCAGGGGATGCCATGGCTCGTTATAAACGTCTGCAAGGCTATGATGTGATGTATTTAACGGGTACTGATGAGCACGGACAAAAAATTCAGCAAAAAGCTGAAGAACAAAATATTACACCGATTGAGTATTTAGATCCGGTCGTTGCTGACATTAAATCATTATGGAAGAAACTCGACATTTCAAACGATGATTTCATTCGTACAACGGAAAAAAGACATACGAAAATCATTGAGCAAGTCTTTCAAAAGCTGCTTGATCAAGGAGATATTTATTTAGATCAATATGAGGGCTGGTACAGTATTCCTGATGAAACATTCTATACGGAAACACAGCTTGTTGATGTTGAGCGAAATGAGAAAGGGGAAGTCATTGGAGGGAAAAGCCCAGACAGTGGACACCCTGTTGAATTGATTAAAGAGGAATCATATTTCTTCCGTATGAGTAAGTATGCTGATCGCTTACTAGACTATTACGAAAAGAACCCGTCGTTCATTCAGCCTGAATCAAGAAAGAATGAAATGATTAATAACTTCATTAAACCGGGGTTAGAGGATTTAGCTGTATCAAGAACAACCTTTGATTGGGGCATTAAAGTACCTAATAATCCGAAGCACGTCATCTATGTATGGATTGATGCGTTATTCAACTACTTAACAGCGATTGGCTACGGAACTGATCAAGATGAAAAATATAAAAAATATTGGCCTGCCAACGTACACCTAGTCGGGAAAGAAATTGTACGATTCCATACAATTTACTGGCCAATTATGCTGATGGCACTTGATCTGCCGTTGCCAAAACAAATTTTTGCACATGGCTGGCTGCTCATGAAAGATGGCAAAATGTCTAAATCAAAAGGGAACGTAGTAGATCCTGTTACGTTAATTGATCGCTATGGTCTTGATGCTCTTCGTTATTATCTGCTACGCGAAGTACCATTTGGTGCAGACGGTGTGTTTACACCAGAAGGATTCGTGGAACGTGTAAACTATGACCTTGCCAATGATTTAGGAAACTTGCTTAATCGTACAGTGGCGATGGTGCAAAAATACTTCGACGGTACATTAAGCAGCTATAAGGGACCAGTCAATGAGTTTGATGAGGAACTAAAAGCTGTAGCTGAACAAACGGTGAAAGCCTATGAAGAAGCGATGGAAAACCTCGAATTCTCAGTGGCTCTTTCAAATGTTTGGACATTAATCAGCAGAACAAATAAATATATTGATCAAACAGCTCCATGGGTGTTAGCAAAGGATGAAACAAAACGAAAAGAACTGCATTCGGTGATGTACCATTTAGCAGAATCACTCCGAATCACAGCTGTATTGTTAACACCATTCTTAACAAAAACACCTGAGAAAATTTTCTTCCAGCTTGGAATTGAAGAAGAGAAACTCAAAAGTTGGGAAAGCATTCTTTCTTTCGGTGCGATTCAAAAAGCGACGGTACAAAAAGGTGAGCCATTGTTCCCTCGTTTAGAGGTTGAAGAAGAAGTGGCATACATTAAAGAGAAGATGCAGGGAAGTGCGCCTAAGGTAGAAGAAGAGACAGTTGAAATAGAAGAAACTGAATTACCTGAGCTGGGTGCCGAAATCGCCTTCGATGATTTTTCGAAAGTTGACCTTCGTGTAGCACAAGTATTGGAAGCAGCACCAGTGAAAAAAGCTGACCGTCTCTTAAAGCTTCAGCTTGATTTTGGATTTGAAAAGAGACAAATTGTCTCAGGGATTGCCAAGCACTATCAACCAGAAGAATTGGTAGGGAAGAAGCTCGTCTGCGTAGCGAATCTCACACCAGTTAAACTAAGAGGGGAAATTTCCCAGGGAATGATTTTAACTGGAGAAACTGGTGGTAAATTGCAGGTTCTTGAAGTAGATCAATCTCTAGCAAATGGAACAAAAATTTTATAATTCAACAAAGGTGTTCCACGTGTAACATTTCGTCGAACACCTTTTGTTTTTCAGAAGAATTGTCGAAAGGAGCAATCAACCATGTTATTTGATACACATGCCCACTTAAATGCTGAACAATATAATGAAGACTTAGAGCAGGTGATTGAAAGAGCCAAAAGTGAAAAGGTAGAGAAGATTGTGGTGGTCGGGTTTGATCGTCCAACCATTACGAGAGCGATGGAGCTAATTGAAGCATATGATTTTATTTATGCAGCCATCGGCTGGCATCCTGTTGATGCCATTGATATGACAGATGAAGATTTGGCTTGGATCAAAGAATTATCTCAACATAAAAAGGTTGTTGCCATTGGAGAAATGGGTCTAGATTACTATTGGGACAAGTCGCCAAAAGATGTGCAAAAAGAAGTCTTTAGACGTCAAATTGCTCTTGCGAAAGAAGTGAATCTGCCAATTATCATTCATAACCGTGACGCTACGGAAGATGTAGTGACGATCTTAAAAGAAGAAGGAGCGGCAGAAGTTGGAGGAATTATGCACTGCTTTACTGGCAGCCTCGAAATTGCAAAAGCGTGTATGGAAATGAACTTTTATATCTCATTTGGTGGACCTGTGACATTTAAAAATGCAAAAAAACCAAAGGAAGTTGTAAAGGATATTCCAAGTGATCGTCTGTTGATTGAAACAGACTGTCCATATTTAACTCCAGCGCCATTTAGAGGGAAACGGAATGAGCCGAGTTATGTGAAATATATCGCAGAACAAATTGCTGAATTGCGAGAAATGAGCTTTGAAGAGCTTGCTGCATTGACAACAGAAAATGCGAAAAAAGTTTTCCGTATAAACTGACAGTATATGATGTCAATCCTTGTTTAAGCTTGTCCAATTGTGAAACATAACGAAAAAGTTCTACACGTTTGCGCCTCCTCATAGGATAAGTTGTCGATAAGTCTTTCTTCCCTTCCTTCCAAAAATCTCCCATAATAGGTTTACAATCGAGCATTTTTGTACAGTGGGTGGAAGGGTTGACAGGTTTTGAGATACTCTATATAATCTCTCCGAGGAGAAGGAGGCGTTTTTCATCGTACAAAAAATGAAAAATCTGTTTTCTGTCAAGCTAGGAAAAGGCAAGGTTTTATTTCTAGTCACTTGCTTGCTTTTAGCTGGAACTGGGACGGCTTACGGTGCGCATGAGCTCACTAAGCAGTCTATTACCATTTCAATCAATGGCAAAGAGAAGACAATTCGTACACATGAAGAGACAGTAGCACAGCTGCTTTCAGACCTTGGAATAAGGACCAAGGCGGAGGATCATATCTCTCCAAGTCTAAATACAAAGATTCAAGACAACATGAACATTGTGTATGATGCGGCTATACCGGTTCATCTCACCCTAGATGGGAAAGAGAAAACGATATGGACAACAGATCAGACGGTTGGAGCATTATTGAAGAATGAGAAGATAGATATTGGGAAGCACGATCAAGTAACTCCAGGAAAGAATGACAAGATTAAAAAGAATATGGATCTTGTGGTTCAGCAGGCCTTCCAGGTCAGCTTAAACGATGGAGGAAAGGATAAGAAAGTGTGGACCACTTCGACTACGGTCGCTGACTTTTTAAAGCAACAAGAGCTGAAGCTCAAGAAGCACGATAAGATCAAACCTGCGTTACATAGTCACCTTTCTAAAAAAAGCGCAGATGTGAAGATCACTCGGGTGGAAAAAGTCACCGATGTAGTGGAAGAGAAAATTGCTTTTGATACCAAACATAAAAAGGATCGATCTCTTGAAAAAGGAAAAGAGAAGGTGCTTGAAAAAGGTGAAGAAGGTAAATTAAAGAAGCACTATGCCATTGTGAAAGAAAACGGTAAAGTGGTGTCTAAAGAATTAATTAAAGAGGTTACTGCAAAAGACAGCAAGGATCGTTTAGTGGCCGTTGGTACACAAGTGTCCAAGAAGGAACCTAAAGCGTCACCTGCGGTTTCAAGAAGTAATGAATCTTCAGGAAAAGAGTTCTATGTGACGTCTACAGCCTATACAGCGAGCTGTGCTGGATGTACGGGCAGAACGTCTACAGGCTTTAATTTAAAAGCAAATCCAGGTGCAAAGGTCATAGCAGTTGACCCGAGTGTCATTCCGCTGGGCTCTAAAGTGTATGTGGAAGGCTATGGGTATGCCGTTGCATCAGACACTGGATCTGCTATAAAAGGGAATAAAATTGATGTGTTCGTCCCAAGTAAGTCGGCAGCTTATCAATGGGGAAATAAACGAGTGAAAATTAGAGTGCTCAAATAAACACATCAAATCATTTATATGAACAGAGGGCTTTGCGCACCCTCTGTTTTTTTGGTTATAATAGAAGCACTGTTTTCTAATTAATTAGACGCAAAAACAGCATGGAAGGTTTCATTTTTTGACAAAAAAATGTAGATTGTTTTTGCAAGCGGAGGAATACATGAAAATCAAAGAAATCATTGTGGTGGAGGGTCGTGACGACACTGCTAGAGTAAAGATGGCAGTTGATGCAGATACGATTGAAACGAATGGATCTGCCATTGGCGATACAGTCATTCAACAAGTGCGTCTTGCTCAGGAGACGAGGGGGGTTATCATTTTAACTGATCCTGACTTCCCTGGGGAAAAGATCCGTAAAACCATCGCAGAGGCTGTCCCTGGCTGTAAGCACGCCTTTTTACCAAAACACCTTGCGAAAGCGAAGCGGGACAAAGGAATTGGTGTCGAGCATGCTTCCTTGGACAGTATTCGAGAATGCCTTGCACATGTCCATGAGGAAATGGAAGAATCAGAAAGCGAGATTACGTTAGATGATTTATTTGACGCAGGCCTTATCGGAGGCGAAGCATCAAAACGCCGCCGCGAACGATTAGGTGTGCTTTTAAATATAGGATATACAAATGCGAAGCAGCTGCAAAAGCGTCTTCACATGTTCCAAATAACGAAAGAGGATTTTATTGCGGCCTTAAAGACCGTCATGCAGGAGGAAGCCGATGAATAAAGATATTGCGACGCCCATCAGAACGAAGGAAATACTGAAGAAGTACGGTTTCTCTTTTAAAAAGAGCTTAGGGCAAAACTTTTTAATTGATACGAATATTTTAGATCGCATTGTCGATCATGCAGAGATTACGGATGAGACAGGTGTGATTGAAATTGGCCCTGGTATCGGTGCGTTGACTGAACAGCTCGCTAAACGGGCAAAGAAAGTCACGGCTTTTGAAATCGACCAGCGCCTATTGCCGATTTTAAACGATACGCTTTCTCCATACGATAATGTCACCATTATACATCAAGACGTATTGAAGGCAGATGTAAGAAAGGTGATTGAAGAACAGTTTGCTGACTGTAAAGAAGTAATGGTCGTAGCAAACCTTCCTTACTATGTGACGACACCAATTATTATGAAATTGCTTGAAGAAAACCTTCCATTGAAAGGAATCGTTGTCATGCTGCAAAAAGAAGTAGCAGATCGCATGGCTGCTGTTCCTTCATCAAAAGAATACAACTCTTTGTCGATTGCGGTGCAATTTTATACAGAAGCGAAGACGGTCATGGTTGTGCCGAAAACGGTTTTCGTCCCACAGCCAAATGTGGATTCAGCCGTGATCAAACTAACTGTTCGTGAAACACCTGCGGTCTCAGTAGACAATGATACGTTCTTCTTTCAACTGATTCGTGCGAGTTTTGGCCAGCGCCGGAAGACATTGATGAATAACTTGATGAACAATCTGCCAGATGGCAAGAAACATAAAGCCATCATTGAAGAAGCCCTTGTAACAGCTGAGGTTGATGGGAAACGCCGCGGTGAATCATTGTCAATCGATGAATTTGCCCGTTTGTCCAATGTTTTACACAAAGCCCTTTCATAAGGGCTTTTCAGCGTGTAGACAAACCCTCGCATTCTTTGTCAGTCCTGCGCTCTGGTGCTCACGAATGCCAAATTCGCTCCGCTCCAGTGCTCGTCCTTCCTAGACTGCAAAGGTTTTCTATCACGCTGAAAAGAAGACAAAGCCCTTTCATAAGGGCTTTTTTCTTTTGGTTTTCACCACTTCACCTGTTCAGGCATAGGCTAGAAAGAACAACACACCTGAAAGAAGAACAAGTGTAGCGTAAGACGATACCAACAGGATAAGAGCCTGATTGTGGAGTGAAAAGCATGCAATTTCAAATAGGAGATATGGTGACGAGGGCATCCTATCAGATGGATATTATGTTTCGTATCATTCGAATTGATGAGACAGACCAGCACGAAGCCACCGCCATTTTGCATGGGAATGAAGTGAGGCTGATTGCCGATGCGAAGATGTCAGATTTGGTCTTGATTCAAAAAGAGGAGCAGCTGACAAGAGAGAAGGACGATGAACGGAAAATTAACGAATCGCTCGACTTACTCAGGCAAGATTATCAGCTGCTTCGTGAAAAACAAGAGTATTATACGTCTGGACAATATCAGCATCAGGAGCAGTATTTTCATATGCCCGGAAAGGTTCTGCATTTAGATGGAGATGCTTCATACTTAAAGAAATGCTTGGATGTATATGAAAGAATCGGTGTACCTGTGTATGGTGTGCATTGCCACGAGAAGAAAATGCCAAGCATGATTGATTCATTAATTGATCAATATCGCCCTGATATTTTGGTCATCACAGGACATGATGCGTATTCTAAACAAAAGGGCGGTGTACACGATATCGGTGCATATCGTCATTCTCGTCATTTCGTTGAAACGGTTCAAAAGGCAAGAAGAAAGGTTCCGCATTTAGATCAGCTCGTGATCTTTGCAGGTGCCTGCCAATCTCATTTTGAATCATTAATTCAAGCAGGTGCTAATTTTGCAAGCTCACCCTCACGTGTCAACATTCATGCACTTGACCCCGTCTATATTGTTGCCAAGATCAGCTTCACTCCATTTGTAGATCGAATCAACGTGTGGGATGTGCTCCGAAATACACTGACGAGAGAAAAAGGTCTCGGAGGAATTGAAACAAGGGGTGTTTTAAGGGTAGGTATGCCATATAAAAGAGACCATGAATCGACATAACCCGACTGATTTCAGTCTGGTTTTTTTTATGCTCAAAAAGAAATTTCATATGAATACATAATTCACCGGAATTTGAGAAAAATAGGGAGGAGAAAAGGTAGAAGTTTGTCAAAATTATTTTGTTGACAATGGCTCGTGTTGGTTGATATAATTTAATTTTTATTTGACAAAAATGGGCCGTTGTTGTATAATTATCTCAGTGAGGTGGATGCAATGGCGAAGACTTTGTCCGACATCAAAAGATCGCTTGATGGTAACTTAGGTAAACGTTTGACGTTAAAGGCTAACGGAGGCCGCCGAAAAACAATTGAGCGTTCGGGCATTTTAGCTGAAACGTACCCTTCTGTTTTTGTGATTCAATTAGATCAAGATGAGAATTCGTTTGAAAGAGTTTCTTACAGTTATGCAGATATACTGACTGAGACGGTCGAATTAACGTTCGATGATACCGCTAGCTCAGTCGCCTATTAATGGGCAGTGAACTTTTTGTTTACTGCTTTTTGTTTTGCCTTTTTTCTGTATGGGAGGCTGTCCATTATTTGAAAGGGGTAAAAGGCAGGAATCGATGCAAAATAAGAAAGCCACAAACGAGTGGCAATGATTCGAATTCTCGACCAAAGGGGCTGTTTCGTTTGGGTAGACGCCGAGGCATTATGTCAGATGAGTTCAAATACGAGCTGGCGAAGGATCTTGGATTTTATGATACCGTCAAAAATGGAGGCTGGGGAGAGATTCGTGCGCGTGACGCAGGAAATATGGTCAAACGTGCCATTGAATTAGCTCAACAGCACATGGCTCAAGAAGAGAATCAACGATAAAGAAATGATCAGGGATACCTCGGGTGTCTCTGGTCTTTTTTGCTTGAAAAAGTGAGTGTGCTGGGGGCAAAAGCCAATATTCATCAGATCCATCAAATGTGATACAATATTGATACTTATGTTTAGATGGAGAAGTAGGTGAAATGTTTGCGTATTTTAGAAAAAGCACCGGCAAAAATTAATCTCTCACTTGATGTTCATGGAAAAAGACCGGATGGATATCACGAAGTGGAGATGGTGATGACAACAATAGATCTTGCAGATCGACTAGAGCTGACGGAGCTGGACAAAGACGAAATCCGTGTATCATCTCATAATCGTTTTGTGCCAGATGATCAACGGAATTTGGCTTATCAGGCAGCTAAATTATTAAAAACAAGATTCGGTATTCAAAAAGGTGTATCGATCGTCATCACAAAAGCAATTCCCGTCGCAGCAGGTTTAGCTGGAGGCAGCAGTGATGCCGCAGCAGCGCTTCGCGGCTTAAACCGTTTGTGGAAGTTAAATCTCACGTTAGATGAACTAGCTGAGCTTGGAGCGGAGATCGGCTCAGATGTCTCTTTTTGTGTACACGGAGGGACAGCGCTAGCGACAGGACGTGGAGAGAAACTAAAGCATATTGCGACACCGCCGCATTGCTGGGTGATTTTAGCGAAGCCGGTGATTGGGGTATCTACAGCTGAGGTCTACAGACAATATGACGCAAGCAAAGTAGAACACCCAAATGTACAGCGTATGATTGAAGCAATTGAAGCGAAAGATTATAAAGAGATGTGCGGCTCACTCGGTAACGTGTTGGAATCTGTGACATTAAAGATGTATCCGGAAGTCGATATGATTAAGAGACAGATGAAGCGTTTCGGAGCAGATGCTGTATTAATGAGCGGCAGCGGGCCAACTGTATTTGGCTTGATTCAATATGAATCGAAGGTACAAAGAATATATAACGGACTGAGAGGATTTTGTGATCAGGTTTACGCTGTCCGCATGATCGGCGAACAAAATACCCTTGATTAAATCCGTATATTAAGTTATATTATTCATAAATTATTCGGGTTCTGGGGGTAAGTTCATGAAGTTTCGTCGAAGCGGCAGATTGGTGGACTTAACAAATTATTTGTTAACCCACCCGCACGTACTAGTACCTTTAACTTTTTTTGCAGAGCGATATCAATCTGCGAAGTCCTCTATTAGTGAAGACTTAACGATTATCAAACAGACCTTCGAACAGCAGGGAATAGGGACTTTACTTACTGTACCTGGCGCTGCTGGCGGAGTGAAATATATTCCAAAGATTCATCTAAAAGAAGCAGACGAAGTCGTCAACGATATCGGAGAGGCATTATCAACTCCTGAACGTGTGCTTCCTGGCGGCTATTTATATTTAACTGATGTTTTAGGCAATCCATCGATTCTTGCGAAAATCGGTAAGCTTTTTGCGACCATTTTTTCGGATCGACCGATTGATGTTGTCATGACTGTTGCGACGAAAGGTATTCCGATTGCCTATTCTGTTGCAGGGTATTTAAATGTGCCTGTTGTGATCGTTAGAAAAGATAATAAGGTAACTGAAGGATCAACTGTGAGTATTAATTATGCATCAGGTTCTTCTAACCGAATTCAAACCATGTCACTTGCAAAGCGGAGCTTAGATAAAGGATCCAATGTGTTGATTATTGATGACTTTATGAAAGCAGGCGGAACCATTAATGGCATGATGAATCTTCTAGAGGAATTTAATGCAAATGTTGCAGGGATCGGTGTTTTATTAGAAGATGAAGGCGTAGATGAACGTCTTGTCGATGAATATGTATCACTTTTAAAGCTTTCAACCATTGATATGAAGCAGAAAATCATTGAGATTAATGAAGGTAATTTCCACGAGTTTTTTCATTCGAAAGCTTAAGCTTTGATCAAACATGTATTTGAATGGGAGAGATTGATATGACAAAAGTTGTTCAAACCAAAAACGCGCCAGCAGCCATTGGACCTTACTCTCAAGGGATTATCGTCAATAACATGTTTTACAGCTCAGGGCAGATTCCATTAACGCCAGCTGGGGATTTTGTGAATGGAGATATTAAAGAACAAACACATCAAGTGTTTCATAATCTTAAAGCCGTCCTTGAAGCAGCGGGTGCTTCCTTTGAAACAGTCGTGAAAGCAACGGTTTTCATTAAAGATATGGAACAATTCGCTGAAGTGAATGAAGTGTATGGTGAATACTTCCATACACATAAGCCAGCTCGTTCATGTGTAGAAGTAGCCAGACTTCCAAAAGATGCACTTGTAGAAATTGAAGTTGTGGCATTAGTGAAATAAACAGGCCATCTCTTTGGAGGCCGTTTGGTTTCATTATATGTATGAAAAGGCATCGGCATGATGTCTTTTTTTACGCAATTGATGTAAGCGCCGTCATCAAAATGACAAAAAATGTATAAATATCCCGATATTTCAAAAAAAGTTTAAAAAAAGAGCAGGAGAATCACCACAATCGTTGAATACCTAATTAATGCTTTTATATTGGGAAAAGGTGGTGAACTACTGTGGAAGTTACTGACGTAAGATTACGCCGCGTGAATACCGATGGTCGCATGAGGGCGATTGCATCCATCACGCTGGACCACGAATTTGTTGTTCATGATATTCGTGTGATTGATGGAAACAATGGCTTGTTTGTTGCAATGCCTAGCAAACGTACGCCTGATGGAGAGTTTCGCGACATTGCACATCCAATTAATTCAAGCACTCGGGGTAAAATCCAAGATGCTGTTTTAAATGAGTATCATCGCTTAGGCGAAGAGGAAGAGACAATTGAATATGAAGAAGCTGGAGCTTCTTAAAGATATGTGAACCTAAAAAGACAGCTTTAAGAGAAAATGAATGTTTTCTTTTAAATGCTGTCTTTTTTGCGTTTTTCCTCATGATTCTTCTAGGTTTCAACCATTAGAAAATTAATGTACTTCCTCTTGTATCCTTGAAATCAGTCCTTATTTAGGATATATTTTTCTATGGATAATAGGGATATTGGAGGCCAATCAATGGATAAGCGGTTCGCAGTGATTTTAGCAGCGGGAAAAGGAACAAGAATGAAGTCAAAGTTATACAAAGTACTTCATCCAGTTTGCGGAAAGCCAATGGTCGAGCATGTGGCAGATCAAGCGTTAAAGCTATCTTTAGCCAAGCTTGTGACGATTGTCGGTCATGGAGCTGAGGACGTCAAGAAGCAGCTTGAGGACAGAAGTGAATATGCACTTCAAGAAGAACAGCTGGGAACAGCACATGCCGTCAAACAAGCTAAATCGTTCCTCGCGCAGGAAAAGGGAACAACCATTGTCATTTGTGGAGATACACCATTATTGACAGCGGAAACAATGGAAGCCATGTTAAGCGAGCATCAAAAACAACAAGCGAAAGTGACGATTTTGACAGCACACGCGGATGATCCAACAGGTTATGGACGTATTCTTCGTGATGAAACAGGTGCTGTAGTAAAAATCGTCGAGCATAAAGATGCAAATGATGCTGAACGTCAAGTGAATGAAATTAATACTGGAACCTATTGCTTTTCAAATGAAGATCTCTTCCGTGTGATTGAGCAAGTGTCAAATGAAAATGCACAAGGCGAATACTATTTGCCGGATGTCATTGAAATTCTAAAGAATGAAGGACAGACGGTTGCAGCGTATCAAACACCGCATTTTGAAGAAACACTTGGAGTCAATGATCGTATCGCTCTATCACAAGCAGAGCAATTCATGAAGCGACGTATTAATCATCAGCATATGAAGAATGGTGTAACCTTGATTGATCCTGAGAACACGTATATCTCGCCAGATGCAGTCATCGGTGAAGATACAATGATTTATCCTGGGACGGTCATCAAAGGGAATGTAAAGATTGGTGCAGATGCCACAATCGGTCCGAACACTGAAATTGTTGATAGCGTAATTGGAGATCGGACAGTCATTAAGCAGTCTGTTGTTTGCGATAGTGAAGTTGGGGTAGATGTGACAATTGGACCGTTTGCTCATATTCGCCCGTTGTCGAAAATTGGCGATGAAGTGAAGATCGGGAATTTTGTCGAAATCAAGAAAACAGTTTTCGGTGACCGAAGCAAAGCGTCTCATCTCAGCTATATTGGAGATGCAGAGGTCGGAGCGGATGTAAACCTTGGTTGTGGATCTATTACAGTTAATTATGATGGGAAGAACAAATTCTTAACGAAGATTGAAGATGGCGCATTTATTGGCTGTAATTCAAATCTCGTTGCACCAGTCACTGTCGGAAAAGGGGCATATGTTGCAGCCGGTTCAACGGTTACAGAAGATGTACCGCAGGATGCATTGTCTATTGCTAGAGCAAGACAAGTCAATAAAGAAGATTATGTGAAAAATATTCATAAAAAATAATCCAAATACCCGGAGGTTTACCATGTCTAATCGTTATGCTGATGCGAATTTAAAGATATTCTCTTTGAATTCAAACCCTGAACTTGCCAAAGAAATTGCCGATCGTATCGGAGTTGATGTAGGAAAGAGCTCTGTTAAACGTTTTAGTGACGGTGAAGTCCAAATCAATATTGAAGAAAGTATCCGTGGCTGTGATTGTTATGTTATTCAATCTACTAGTGCGCCAGTCAATGAGCACATTATGGAGCTACTCATTATGGTAGATGCACTAAAACGCGCTTCTGCGAAAACGGTCAATATTGTCATCCCTTATTACGGATATGCACGTCAAGATCGTAAGGCGAAACCTCGTGAGCCAATCACGGCGAAGCTTTTTGCGAACTTACTTGAAACAGCAGGTGCTACACGTGTCATTGCACTTGACCTTCATGCGCCGCAAATCCAAGGTTTCTTTGATATTCCAATCGATAACTTAATGGCTGTGCCAATCTTAACAAACTATTTTGAACAGAAAAACTTGAATGATATCGTTGTTGTGTCTCCTGACCACGGTGGTGTTACGCGTGCGCGCAAAATGGCGGACCGCCTGAAAGCACCAATCGCAATTATCGACAAACGTCGTCCGAAGCCGAACGTGGCTGAAGTGATGAACATCATTGGGAACATTGAAGGCAAAACGGCGATTCTCATCGATGATATCATTGATACAGCTGGTACGATTACACTTGCTGCAAATGCACTTGTGGAAAATGGAGCGGCTGAAGTCTATGCTTGTTGTACTCACCCAGTATTGTCTGGACCAGCAGTAGAACGTATTACAAACTCTAAAATTAAAGAATTAGTTGTGACAAACAGTATTCACTTAACAGATGACAAGAAAGTTGGAAAATTCATTCCGCTTTCAGTTGGGCCTTTGCTTGCAGAAGCCATCATCCGTGTACATGAAGAAGAATCTGTGAGCTACCTTTTCAGCTAATTTTCTGATTGAAAAAGGCCCTAGGCATCAGCTTGGGGTCTTTTTGCTGTGATAAATGAAAGTCAAACATGTTTAAAATGATTCAGTTATGGGTATTTATGAAAGTAGTGACAAAAAAGAAATAGGATGGTGCTGAATATGGCAACTTTAAAAGCAAATAAAAGAACTGATTTCAAACGTTCCACACTGCAAAAAATCCGTCATTCAGGACACGTTCCTGGTGTCATATACGGAAAAAATACAGACAACCTGGCTGTTTCATTAGACAGCATTGATTTATTAAAGACATTACGTGATGAAGGAAAAAACACAATCATCACATTAGACGTTGGCGGTGAAACAAAATCTGTGATGGTAACAGAACTGCAAACAGATCCGTTGAAAAATGAGCTTGTCCACGCTGATTTCCAAGTGGTCGACTTACAGCGAGAAATTGACGCAGATGTACCTGTACAACTCATTGGCGAATCCAAAGGTGTAAAGGATGGCGGTGTGCTTCAGCAGCCACTATTTGAGCTATCCATTACAGCGAAACCAAAGGATATCCCGCAAAATATTGAAGCTGATATTACAAACTTAGAAGTAAATGACGTACTAACAGTTGGTGATCTGACTGTTCAATCTACGTATCAAATTAATAATGATCCAGAAGAAGTTGTTGCTTCGATCTTACCGCCTCAGCAATCAGAGGTTCCAGAGCCAGATAGTGAAGAGGAAACGCAAGAGCCTGAGGCCATTAAAGAAAAAGATGACAGCGAAGAATAACTGGTCAATTAGAGACGTAACCCTCCCGCGGTTACGTCTTTTGTGCTAGAATGAAAAGAATTCATACGTTTTGCATGAGGCAATCACATTGGCTCATTTTTTAGGCGTGTGCATGTGCGACAAAGGAGGTTATTGGTTTCATGATTGCTTTCGTTGGATTGGGTAATCCAGGAAAAGAATATGAAAAAACAAGACATAACGTCGGGTTTATGACAATAGATGAACTATCAAAAAAATGGGATATCCCATTAAATCAATCAAAATTCCATGGACAATATGGAACTGGGTTTGTTTCGGGGCAAAAGGTTCTACTTGTGAAGCCTCTTACATATATGAACTTATCAGGGGAATGTGTGCGTCCGCTGATGGATTACTATGATATTCCCCTTGAACATTTGAAGGTCATCTATGATGATCTTGATTTGCCAACGGGCCGGATTCGTTTGCGTACTAAAGGAAGTGCAGGCGGACATAACGGAATCAAATCGTTGATTCAGCATTTAGGTTCACCAGAGTTTGACAGATTCCGTATCGGCATTGGCCGTCCACAAAACGGCATGAAGGTCGTCGATTACGTACTAGGACGCTTCTCAGAGGAAGAACAGCCTGATATCTCATCTGCTATTCAAGCATCTGTTGAAGCTTGTGAAGCGGCTTTAACAAAGCCATTTTTAGAAGTGATGAATGATTTTAACAAGAAGGTATAAGAATGATAAGCAAAGCACATACTGATCATAAAATCTCAGCATGGGAGGATCACGTATGGCTTTGCACTATTACTGCCGGCACTGTGGTGTAAAGGTTGGCAGTCTAGATGAATCCGCTGTCCAAAGTGAAGCACTTGGATTTCATCACTTAACAAATGAGGAAAGAAACGATATGATTTCTTATAGGGAAAATGGTGATTTACATGTACAAACCATTTGTGAGGATTGCCAAGAGGCGCTCGAAAGAAATCCTGATTACCATCAGTATCATACCTTTATTCAATAAAAAGCTTTGGTGTAGATAATAGACCAAAGCGTTTTTCTGTTTTAAACAAGCAGGGAGGAGGAGCCAAATGAAAAATATACAATCATTTATCAAACAAAGTGATGATTTTCAGTCCATTTTTAACGGACTAAAAGAAGGGTTAAAAGAACAGCTGCTCGCCGGACTATCAGGCTCCGTCAGATCTTTATTTACAGCCGCCATATCAGACGAATTAAAGCGGCCGATGTTTATTGTGACACATAACTTATATCAAGCGCAGAAGGTCACAGATGATCTAGCAAGTGTGATGCCAGATCGTTCGGTCCTTCTTTATCCTGTCAATGAACTCATTGCATCTGAAATTGCTGTGGCAAGCCCTGAGCTTAGAGCGCAGCGTCTTGATGTATTGAATCGTCTCGCGAATGGAGAAAATCCGATTGTCGTGACACCAGCAGCTGCAGTGCGTAGAATGCTTCCTCCTGTTGAGCTCTGGAAGGAGAGTCAGATCCATTTAAAGGTTGGTGAAGAAATTGATTTGGAGGCGTTTTCAAAACAACTCGTGCAAATCGGTTATGACCGGACGTCCATGGTCGCTGCGCCCGGAGACTTTAGTGTGCGCGGAGGAATCATTGACATTTATGCGTTAACGGAAGACCACCCGATCCGTATAGAGCTGTTTGATACAGAAGTGGATTCTATTCGGTCCTTCCACTCTGACACGCAGCGTTCATTGGAAACACTTCAAGAAATCAAGATTGGCCCGGCGAAAGAGCTGATTGTAAGAGGGCCTGAACGAGTGAGAGCGATTGAACAGCTTGACGAAGGTCTTGCCAGTAGCTTAAAGAAATTCAACTCGGATAAACAAAAAGAACTGCTCCATCAGAATATTTCTGCTGATCGTGAGAAGCTGCTAGAAGGTATTGTGACACAAGAAATGACGAAGTATCTGTCCTATTTCTATGAAAAGCCTGCTAGTTTGCTAGATTATACATCGCAGGATACGATTATCATTCTAGATGAAATCAGCAGAATTCAGGAGATGGAAGAACAGCTTGAACAGGAAGAAGCAGATTGGACAATTAGTCTGCTGGAAGAAGGGAATATTCTGCATGATCTAGCCCTTTCCTTCCCATTTCAAAAGCTGTTCAATCAGCAATCGAGATCGATTCTGTACTATTCCTTATTTTTGAGACATGTTCAGCAGACCAATCCGCAAAATATCGTCAATGTATCTAGTAAGCAAATGCAGAATTTCCACGGCCAGATGAATGTGCTTGCAAGTGAAATTGAACGCTACAAAAAGCAGAATTATACGGTTGTCTTTTTAGGTGCGGATGAAGAGCGGACAGAGAAGTTGTCATCTGTCTTGCATGATTATGACATTGAAGCAGCTCTTGCTAAACCTGATGCTGAGCTTGTCAGCGGGCAAGTATATATTTTACAAGGTGAGCTTCAAACCGGTTTTGAACTACCTTTATCCAAAATTGCTGTCATTACAGAGGGTGAACTTTTCAAGAAACGTGTGAAGAAGCAGGCACGTAAGCAAAAGCTGACGAACGCAGAGCGAATCAAAAGCTATTCAGAGCTGCAAGTGGGCGATTATGTGGTGCACATTAACCACGGGATCGGTAAGTATTTAGGAATTGAAACGCTTGAAATTGGCGGCATTCATAAAGATTATTTAAATATTCATTATCAAGGAAGCGACAAGCTTTATGTCCCTGTTGAACAAATTGATCAGGTGCAGAAGTATGTAGGGTCAGAAGGAAAAGAACCAAAGCTATATAAACTAGGCGGCAGCGACTGGAAACGTGTGAAGAAAAAAGTAGAATCATCTGTGCAGGACATTGCAGATGATCTGATTAAGCTGTACGCAGAACGTGAAGCAAGCAAAGGGTATGCCTTCTCGCCTGACCATGAGATGCAGCGCCAGTTTGAATCTGCATTCCCTTACCAAGAAACAGATGATCAAATTCGCTCGATTCATGAAATCAAGCAAGACATGGAGCGGGAGCGCCCGATGGATCGTCTGCTTTGTGGAGATGTGGGCTATGGAAAAACAGAGGTGGCGATTCGAGCGGCCTTCAAAGCCATTGCTGACGGGAAGCAGGTGGCACTGCTTGTACCAACAACGATCTTAGCGCAGCAGCATTTTGACACGATTATGGACAGATTCCAAGACTATCCTGTTAAAATCGCTCAGCTTAGCCGCTTCCGTACACGAAAAGAAACAACAGAAACCTTAAAAGGGCTGAAAAATGGAACGATTGATATGGTCATTGGGACGCATCGTCTTCTTTCAAAAGACATTGTGTACAAGGATTTAGGACTGTTAATTATCGATGAAGAGCAGCGCTTCGGTGTGACGCATAAAGAGAAAATTAAGCAAATGAAAGCCAATATTGATGTGCTGACGTTAACGGCAACGCCAATTCCTCGTACGCTTCATATGTCGATGCTTGGCGTACGTGACTTATCTGTTATTGAAACACCACCTGAGAACCGTTTCCCAGTTCAAACCTATGTTGTCGAGTACAATGGTGCGTTAGTTAGAGAAGCTATTGAGCGAGAACTGGCAAGAGGCGGTCAAGTGTACTTCCTTTATAACCGAGTGGAGGATATTGAACGAAAAGCAGATGAAATCTCGATGCTTGTTCCAGACGCAAAAGTAAGCTACGCACACGGGAAAATGAGTGAGAACGAGCTGGAATCCGTGATGATTAATTTCCTAGAAGGTGAATCGGATGTACTCGTTAGTACAACCATTATCGAAACGGGCGTAGACATACCAAATGTGAACACGCTCATTGTTCATGATGCTGATAAAATGGGGCTTTCGCAGCTGTACCAGTTAAGAGGACGAGTTGGGCGCTCGAATCGTGTGGCCTATGCTTATTTCACTTATCGAAAAGACAAAGTGCTTTCTGAAGTAGCTGAGAAAAGACTTCAAGCTATTAAAGAATTCACCGAGCTCGGATCAGGCTTTAAGATTGCGATGCGTGACTTAACGATTCGAGGAGCAGGGAACTTACTTGGTGCACAGCAGCATGGATTTATTGATTCTGTTGGCTTCGACCTTTACTCTCAAATGCTGAAAGAAGCCATTGAAGAAAGAAGAGGCGATACGACTGCTCAAGAAAAATTTGAGCCGGAAATTGATCTCCAAATTGATGCCTACATTCCAGATAGCTATATTTCTGACGGCAAACAAAAGATCGAGATGTATAAACAGTTTAGAGCGATTGGATCAATAGAAGAGCGGAAAGAGCTTCAAGATGAAATGATTGACCGATTCGGAGAATATCCGCAAGAAGTGGCTGATTTGTTCACGATTGCGACGATGAAGGTGTACGCTGTGCAGGAACGTGTCGAGTTGATCAAGATGGAGAAAGGCATTGTTAGACTCACTCTCGATGAAAAAGCAAGCAGCGACATCGATGGTCAAAAATTATTTGAGCTTGGCAGTCAATATGGACGTGATATCGGTCTTGGCATGGAAGGCAGCAAGCTGATTATTTCTGTCCAAACAAAAGGCAAGAAAACGGAGGAGTGGCTCGAAGTCGTTCTTCGTATGCTTCGAGGTCTTCAAGATGTGAAAAAAGAAACCATTCCATCTTCATAAAATTTTGTTGGTCTCTCGTGTATATTACGTTTGATGTGACGGATACTAATCTCAGGGTCAAGTGGTGAATGTTGCATAAAGTGGACGCTTTTGTTCCATTCACCCAACACATCATCAAACGAAAGAGAGGCAGCAGTGAATGAAAGCAACTGGAATTGTACGCCGCATCGATGATCTAGGTAGAGTGGTTATACCGAAGGAGATTCGCAGAACATTGCGCATCCGGGAAGGAGATCCACTTGAGATTTTTGTCGACCGCGATGGAGAAGTCATTTTGAAGAAGTATTCACCGATTAGTGAGCTAGGAGACTTTGCGAAGGAATATGCTGATGCTTTATTCGACAGTTTGGGTCATTCTATCCTCATCTGTGATCGTGATACGTATATTGCTGTATCCGGCAGTTCAAAAAAAGAGTACTTAAACAAATCCATTAGTGATTTACTTGAACGAACAATGGATCAGCGTAATTCTGTATTAGAGGACAGCAAGAAAGAAATTCAGCTTGTGGATGGTATTGATGATGATGTATCAGCTTATACCATTGCACCTATTGTTGCAAACGGAGATCCAATTGGCGCCGTCGTCTTATTTTCTAAAGAGCGTTCAATGGGAGAAGTGGAGCATAAAGCGGCAGAAACGGCAGCTGGCTTCTTAGCCCGTCAAATGGAACATTAGGTCTAATAAATCTATATCATTTTGATAAAACCAAAGAATGCCGATGAAATCATCTGATTTTGTCGGCGTTTTTTATATGGGATGAAACAAAACAATGAATGTATCGTCTACTCCTTAGAAAGAAACGGCTTGCCAGTCACGTATGATATAATGAGTGCGTTTAAATGCAGGTATATTTTTTGATTGAACATAAAGGAGTCATCCATGAAAAATGCTGTGAATCAGCCGCATTGGCTTTTCCAAGGTGCGGTGATTTTAACCATCGCAGGCTTGTTATCAAAGGTACTGAGTGCCGTATATCGTGTCCCTTTTCAAAATATCGTAGGAGACACAGGTTTTTATATTTATCAGCAGGTCTATCCCTTTCTTGGCATTGCGATTATGCTCGGCACCACTGGTTTTCCTGTGATGGTGTCCAAGCTCCTGAGCGAGCATGGTGAGGAGAATCGCCGAATCATTACAAAGGTATCCTTGGTGTATATCACTTTGCTGAGCTTGGTCTTATTTCTTTGTTTATATATAGGAGCAGGCACAATTGCGAATCTCATGGCGGACAGTCAATTAATGTTGCTCATCCAGATGAGTTCGTTTGTGTTTTTGTTTCTGCCGCTTACCGTGATGCTGAGGGGTGTTTTTCAGAGTGATGGGCTGATGCTCCCCACTGCGGTCTCTCAATTGGCTGAGCAGCTCATCAGAGTAGGCGTCCTGCTTGTTTTATCTTTCTATTTTGTGAGACATGGCTATTCGCTTTATGAAACAGGAGCGGGTGCGGTGTTCTCTTCTATAGCTGGAAGTGCGGCTTCACTCCTTTTGCTTCTTTTCCTTTGGCTGACCTATCGGAAGCGGTTGTCAGCGAGCAAGACATTAAAACAGGCTACACTGCGGAAAAAAGATGTGCTGAAGAGTTTGGTGCTGTATACATTGACGATTTGTGTGAGTGGATTGCTGATCCTATGGATGCAAATGATCGATGCTTTTCACCTGTATGCGCTACTGCGCAGTGAGGGACTGAGTGAAGCAGCTGCAAAGGCGGCAAAAGGCGTATATGACCGAGGTCAGCCGTTCCTGCAGCTCGGGACGGTGTTTGCAATTAGTATTGGGACGTCTCTTGTTCCGTTTTTGTCGTCGGCCTTAAGAAAAGGGCAGCATGAAGCAATTCGTGAAAAAGTACGTACATCGTTTAAGGCAACATCGGTGCTGGGGATTGGTTCAGCTGTCGGGCTTATATGTATTTTATCGTCTGTGAACATTATGCTTTTTCGTAATGACTTAGGGACAGATGCGCTGCAAATATTTTGCATATCCATTGCCTTCACATCAATGGCGATTACGCAAACCGCTTTACTTCAGGGTCTGGGACATACCGTGTACCCAGCTGTTGTGGTCCTGATCAGTGTACTGGTGAAATGGGGGCTGACGCTGGTTCTTGTCCCGTTATTCGGCATTTATGGAGCCGCATGGTCGACTGTTTGTGGGTTTCTCGCCGCCGCTGCGCTCAATGCGGTGTATTTGAAGCATAAAGGGTGGATTTCAATAAGAGAGCTATTCCCAGTGAAAATTCTTTTATCAGCAGCATTCATGGCCGTCGTTTTAATTGGATATCAGGCATTGTTTTCTTGGGTCATTCCCTTTGAGAAACGTCCGTTTTCTGTTTTAGAGAGCCTGACTTCAGTTTTTATTGGTGGTTTCGCCTTTTTATATAGTATTCTTAAGCTAGACGTATTTTCGGAAGAGGAATGGAGACTCATTCCATTAGGAGAAAAGATTTTATATTTTAAACAGATGAGAGGGAATCGAAATGGCAGGTAAGATTACAGTCGTTGGTCTTGGGGCAGGCGACATAGATCAGCTAACGCTCGGTGTATATAAGCAGCTGAAGCAGGCGAAAGAAGTATACATGAGAACGCAGGATCATCCACTCACCGCAGAATTGATGCAGGAGGTCCCGTCTCTGACCTTTTTTGATGAGATATATGAAAAGCATGATCAGTTTAATGCAGTGTATGAGGAAATCACAGACATTCTCTTCCAAGAGGCTGAGGAGAAAGATATTGTGTATGCAGTACCAGGTCACCCGTTTGTGGCGGAAAAGACAGTGCAGCTTCTTGTTTCACAACAGAAGAAGCGCGGGGTTGAGTTGTACGTGGCTGGTGGACAAAGCTTTTTGGATGCGACGTTTAATTCTTTGCAGATTGACCCGATTGAAGGGCTGCAATTCGTTGACGCTGGGGATATGAGAGCGGATGATCTGAAGTTGACCCAGCATGTGCTGATCTGTCAGGTATATGATCAGATGACAGCCTCGAATGTGAAGCTTACCCTCATGGAAAAGCTACCTGACGATTATGAAGTCTTTATCGTAACGGCAGCTGGAAGCAGTCAGGAGCAGATTACAGGTGTTCCTTTATTTGAACTTGATCGAGATGTGTCGATAAATAACTTAACGAGTGTTTATGTGCCTCCAATCCAAGATGAAAAGCTACTCTATCAACAATTTGACACTTTCCGTGAAGTCATTCGTACATTAAGAGGTCCTGGCGGCTGTCCTTGGGATCAAAAACAAACGAATGAGTCGCTCAAACCATATTTAATTGAAGAATGTTATGAGCTGCTGGAAGCCATAGATGAAGACGATCCAGATCATATGGTTGAAGAACTCGGAGATGTACTGCTGCAAGTTTTACTCCATGCCCAAATTGGTGAAGATGATGGTTACTTCTCAATGGATGACGTCATCCAGCATGTCACAGAAAAAATGATTCGACGACATCCGCATGTGTTTGGTGATACGGATGTGTCTGAAGCATCAGATGTCGTCGCCAACTGGGAAAAAATCAAGCAGCAGGAAAAACCGGAGCGTGCAGCTTCTATTTTGCAATCCATTCCAACGACTCTTCCAGCTTTAACAAAAGCCTATAAGCTCCAAAAGAAAGCAGCAAAAGTGGGCTTCGACTGGACAGAAGTAGAGGATATTTGGAACAAATACGAAGAAGAAAAGCAGGAATTCCTTGTGGAAGTGGCAGATAAGACGGGTGAAGGTGCAACAAAGCAAATGAAGGATGAATTTGGGGATCTTTTGTTTGTTCTCGTCAACATTGGAAGATTTTATCATCTAGAGCCTGAAACCGCCCTCTCTTCTGCAAACACAAAATTCATGCGGCGCTTTCAGCATATTGAACAAAAAGCAAAGGACATAGGGCGTTCACTAGAGGACTTGACCTTAGAAGAAATGGACGATCTGTGGAACGATGCCAAACGTATAGAAAGAGGTGAACATACATGAGACTAGATAAATTCTTAAAAGTGTCTCGTTTAATCAAAAGAAGAACATTGGCAAAAGAAGTAGCTGATCAAGGGAGAATTTCCATTAATGGCACGCAGGCGAAAGCCAGCTCTGACGTGAAAGAAGGGGACGAGCTTCAAATTCGCTTTGGTCAAAAGCTTGTGACTGTTCAAGTCAACGAGTTAAAAGACACCACCAAAAAAGAAGAAGCTGCTGGCATGTATACCGTGCTAAAAGAAGAAAAAACAGCAGAATAGGGCTTGTTCTAAATGTCCCGCCTGTCACATACAATGCAGTAACAATGCAAGTATGAGATATGGGGGATGTATAAATGAATCAATATTATAATCAACCTCAAGGCACGAAGTTGTCATCAGAAGCCGAGCATCATGTCACAATGCGCAACAGAAAGCATTTAGATATTACCGGGGTCAAACAGGTCGAGAGCTTTGATAATGAAGAATTTCTGCTTGAGACTGTCATGGGAGTCCTCGCCATTCGCGGAGAAAATCTGCAAATGAAAAACTTAGATGTAGAAAAGGGCGTTGTGTCCATTAAAGGGCGTGTCTTTGACTTAATCTATGTAGATGAGCAGCACGGGGAGAAAGCTAAAGGATTTTTTAGCAAGCTGTTTAAATGACACTGACGGTCCAGTTTTATACGATGCTTTCGATGGCGGCGATGGGCATCTGGCTGGGCGCATCGCTGGATACGTACAAGCTGTTTGTGAACCGGGAAAAAACAGCAAAATGGCTGCTGGTCATTCACGACCTCCTTTTTTGGGTGGTGCAGGGTCTCTTATTCTTTTATGTCCTGCTGCTGACCAATGAGGGAGAATTCAGGCTTTATATTTTTCTAGCTGTTGCTCTAGGTTTCTCGATGTACCAGGCATTGATGAAACAGCTGTATATGAACATCCTCAAGTTTGTGATGAGGTGTATTTATCAGACTGTTCTCTTCCTGAAAAGGCTGATCATGTCGATGGTTTTCCAGCCCATTCGCTGGATCGTCGGTTTGATCATAAGTGCTCTTCTGTTCTTGTTCCACTCGCTCTTACGCCTTGTTCGTTTTGCGTTTCGACTCGTGTGGAAGGTGCTGTATATTGTTTGTTATCCGCTTATTTGGTTACTCAATGTGACCATTATTCATCGAATTCCCGAAAAATGGCGAACATCAATGAGGTTGTTTTTCTCAAAAGGAGCAGGAATTTTACAAGGGATCAAGAAATTATCTCGTACCATGAAAACGAAATGGAAACAATTCTGGACAAAGTAAGAGAGGAGGCCTTCATCCTTGAACGAGAGAAAAAGAAATATCGCACAAATTCAAAATGATTATCAAAAACAAATGGAACAGCAAGCGCAGCGCCTAAAACGCAAACGCCGGGGACTCCTTAGAAGGCTTACCGTGTTTGGAGTCATTGTGCTCATGTTTGCTGTTTTGGTAACAAGTGCCCTCTGGTCGCAATCGTCTGCATTGAAAGAAAAAGAAGAGAAGAAGGTTGTGCTTGAAAAAGAATTGAAGCAATTACAAACAAAGCAGGAAGATATTTCTGATGAAATCAAAAAGCTGAAAAGCAAAGAATACGTACTCGAACTGGCACGACGGGACTATTATATGTCTAAAAAAGGCGAAAAAATCTTTGATGTGGGCAATAAGAGCGATTAGCCTTGTTGACACTTAAAATTCAGTTTATGTATAATTGAACAAATGAGATTTTTTTATAAGTCTAAGGAGGAGCACTTTTTTTATGTCGATTGAAGTTGGCAGCAAGTTACAAGGGAAAGTTACGGGCATTACAAATTTTGGAGCTTTTGTGGAGTTGCCAGGCGGTTCAACTGGTCTCGTTCATATCAGTGAGGTAGCCGATAACTATGTAAAAGATATTAATGAGCATTTAAAAGTCGGTGAACAAGTTGAAGTGAAAGTGATTAACGTTGAAAAAGACGGTAAAATCGGCTTGTCCATTAAAAAAGCAAAAGATCGTCCTCAACAACAACAATCAAGACCGAGCAGAAATGATTTCCGTCCGAAGGAATCGTTTGAGCAAAAAATGAACAAATTCTTAAAAGATAGCGAAGATCGCTTAACATCTTTAAAACGTAACACGGAATCAAAACGTGGGGGGCGCGGAGCAAGAAGAGGTTAACTTGTTGCTGCTTTCTATATATTTTTCACAACAAAGCATCTGCTGTTTAGCGGGTGCTTTTTTTAAATACAAATTCAACGTTTTTTGTGCATTTGCCATTTAATTTAAAACTTTCTATTGACGGACAAGCGAATCCTTTGTATTATAGTTCTTGTGCTTCTTAGCGCATTTTACATTATGGCGGTGTAGCTCAGCTGGCTAGAGCGTACGGTTCATACCCGTGAGGTCGGGGGTTCGATCCCCTCCGCCGCTATCCTTTTAAAAAGAACGATAAGCAAGGCCCGTTGGTCAAGCGGTTAAGACACCGCCCTTTCACGGCGGTAACACGGGTTCGAATCCCGTACGGGTCATCTTCAAAACAGCTTTCTATAGGAAAGCTGTTTTTTTGTGCTTTCGTAAAATTCTGATGAAAGACATCGACTTTCAAGAAAGTATGCCTTTTTGGCAAATAAAGCGTCGAACGTTTTATGGAAACGACAACTTCTTTTGACAAAATTTCTTTTTCACCTTCGCTATAATGACAAGCAACGAATATCAGGTGGGGGATGAAAAGATGGAAAAACTAGAAAGAAGAACTGATTTAACGGGAGCGGGGTTTGAAAGAATCAGTGCAGGGTTAAAAAAGATGAAAAACCTGTTTCTTCATCATACGCATTCTCTTTTTTTCTATAAAGGGTTTATTTATGTTGTTCTGGGCTTTTTATTGGGACGAGCCTTTATCTTATCTGAAATTATGCCGTTTGCATTGCCTTTCTTTGGGTCCATGCTGCTCATTAAAAGGGATAAAGCGATGCTTGCTTGTCTTGCTTTACTCGCTGGAGCGATGACGATATCACCTCAAAATGCATTATTCGTATTTGCGTCATTGATCGTGTTCCTTCTCATGTCAAAGGTCGTTTCATTCATCATCAAAGACCCGGTGAAAACATTACCGGTTGTAATTGTGCTCTCAATGCTGATAACCAGGGGAGCTTTTGTATACCTCGAGCAGGGTGCGGTTCAAAGCTATGACTATGTGATGGCAGGGGTTGAAGCTGGACTTGCCTTCATTTTGACACTGATTTTTCTTCAAAGTTTGCCGATTTTTACAGTCAGGAAAATCAAACACTCCTTAAAGGTTGAAGAAATTATTTGCTTTATGATATTAATCGCTTCAGTTTTAACAGGTCTGGCTGGGATCACATTTCAAGGAATGCAGGCAGAGCATATTTTGTCACGATATGTAGTGCTGAGCTTTGCCTTTATTGGAGGAGCGAGTATTGGTTGTACAGTGGGTGTTGTAACTGGATTAATTCTTGGTCTCGCCAACATCGGCAACCTTTATCAGATGAGTCTGCTTGCCTTTTCGGGCTTATTAGGCGGATTACTAAAAGAGGGGAAAAAAGCAGGAGCCGCCATAGGCTTGATTGTGGGTTCTTTACTAATCTCCCTCTACGGTGAAGGGTCAGCAGGGCTAATGACAACGCTATATGAATCACTCATCGCAGTTGCACTGTTTTTGCTCACGCCACAGTCAGTAACGTCCAAGGTGGCAAAATATATTCCTGGTACGGTAGAGCATGTACAGGAACAGCAGCAATATGCCAGAAAAGTACGAGACGTGACAGCAAAAAAGGTAGATCAATTCTCTAATGTATTTCATGCGCTGTCTGAGAGTTTTGCGACATTTTACGAATCCATTCCTGAGGAAAAGAAGCAGGAAGAGGATGTAGATCTTTTTTTAAGTACGATCACAGAACGTTCCTGTCAAACGTGCTATAAGAAAAATAAATGCTGGGTGCAGAACTTTGATACAACCTATGAACTCATGAAACAAGTTATGCATGAATCTGATGAAAAAACGTACGAGCATAACCGGAAGTTGAAAAAGAAATTCAGTCAGCACTGCTCAAAATCAAAGCATGTAGAAGAATTGATTGAAGAGGAGATAGCTTACTATAAAGCAAATCAGACCTTAAAGAAAAAGGTCCAAGACAGCAGGCGCCTTGTGGCCGAACAACTTATGGGTGTCTCACAAGTCATGGAGGATTTTTCCCGGGAAATAAAACGAGAAAGAGAGCAGCATTTTATTCAGGAAGAGCAGATGATAGAAGCACTTCAGAACTTTGGAATTGAAATTCAGCAAGTTGAAATTTATAGCTTAGAACAGGGAAATGTTGATATAGAGATGAGAATTCCCTATTGCCAAGGTCATGGGGAATGCGAAAAAATCATCGCTCCAATGCTCTCGGATATTTTAGAAGAACAAGTTTTAGTCAAAGCAGAGCAGTGTGCGGAGCATCCAACAGGTTATTGTCATGTTGTATTCGGTTCTGCAAAATCGTATCGAGTGTCTACAGGTGTAGCACATGCAGCGAAAGGTGGAGGATTAGTATCTGGAGACAGCTACAGCATGATGGAGCTGGGTGCAGGTAAATATGCCGCAGCTATTAGTGATGGGATGGGAAATGGAGCAAGAGCCCATTTTGAAAGCAATGAAACGATCAAGCTGTTAGAAAAAATCTTGGCGTCTGGTATTGATGAAAAAGTAGCGATTAAAACGATTAATAGCATTTTATCTTTACGGACAACAGATGAAGTCTATTCCACATTAGACTTATCCATCATTGATTTACAGGATGCGAGCTGTAAGTTCCTCAAGATTGGCTCCACCCCAAGTTTTATTAAACGTGGTGATCAAGTGATGAAGGTACAGGCCAGCAACTTGCCTATTGGCATTATTGATGAATTTGAAGTAGAAGTGGTGAGTGAACAGATGAAGGCAGGAGATCTCCTTATCATGATGAGCGACGGTATCTTTGAAGGACCAAAGCATATCGAAAATCATGATTTGTGGGTCAAACGAAAAATGAAGAGCTTTAAAACAGAAGATCCGCAAGAGATTGCTGATTTATTAATGGAGGAGGTCATTCGCACAAGAGCAGGTCAAATCGATGACGATATGACGGTTGTCGTCATTAGGATCGACCA
The DNA here is from genome assembly GCF_005144805.1 of Bacillus sp. S2(2019). Lineage (NCBI taxonomy): Bacteria > Bacillati > Bacillota > Bacilli > Caryophanales > Bacillaceae > Bacillus > Bacillus sp. S2(2019). The sequence goes on along the minus strand of NZ_SWFL01000008.1, from coordinate 17,648 downwards.
CAATACACCAAAATGGGCATCCATTCCGACAGGTACATTCTATCTTCAGAAACAAGAGATTTCTTGAAATATCGTATAATATGAATTTCTTCTGGCGATGATGGGGATATAAGCATTCAGTTACAATCCCAGGAGGAATGAAGATGCGAAAAGGTCACGTAAACCAAATTTTACTGATTACAGATGGCTGCTCAAATCATGGGGAAGACCCACTTGCGATTGCCGCTTTGGCAAAGGAGCAAGGGATCACAGTCAATGTCATTGGCATTATGGAAGAGAACAGACACGATCATGAAGCGATGAAAGAAGTAGAGGGGATTGCTCTAGCAGGCGGAGGCATTCATCAGGTTGTCTACGTTCAGCAATTGTCTCAAACCGTACAAATGGTTACAAAAAAGGCGATGACGCAAACGTTACAAGGTGTTGTGAATAAAGAATTGCAGCAAATTCTTGGCAAAGATACTGAAATTGAAGAACTTCCCCCAGATAAGCGTGGAGAAGTGATGGAGGTTGTGGACGAGCTCGGTGAGACGGTTCATCTTCAAGTGCTTGTGCTTGTGGATACGAGTGCAAGTATGAAACCGAAGCTGCCAACGGTCAAAGAAGCACTCATCGATCTCTCTATTAGTCTAAATTCGAGAATTGGTGAAAATCAGTTTGGGATGTGTGTATTTCCCGGGAAAAACTCAGATGCAGAAATTGTGTTGAACTGGACGCCTCGGTTCGATTCGTTATCATCGATTTTCCCGAAGCTGACAACAGGAGGAATTACACCGACAGGACCAGCAATTCGAGAAGCACTCCAGCATTTCAAATCAGTTCGTTCACGAAAAGGGCTGCTTGAAGCGAAGGAAGAACATGATGAATTCGGCTTCTAACATCCCATTAGGTACAATGATAAAGGGAAAGTGGCATCACCAACATTACCGCATTGTAAAAGAGCTGGGAAAAGGGGCGAACGGTGTGGTTTATCTGGCCGAATCGCCAAAGGGACAAGTGGCCCTTAAAGTGAGTGATGACAGTATGCTCATTGCATCTGAAGTCAATGTATTAAAATCCTTTTCAAAGGCTCCTGTGAAAACCATGGGGCCTTCTTTTTATGATATGGATGATGCTCTTTATCCTGGAATGTCAGAGAAACGGTCGTTTTATGTCATGGAGTATGTCAGAGGGCCATTGCTGCTTGAATTTGTGAAACAAAAAGGCGATGAATGGATCGTCGTTCTCATGATTCAACTGTTGTCTAACCTTGCTCACTTACATAAGGAAGGCTGGATCTTCGGTGACTTGAAGCCTGATAATCTCATCGTTTCAGGCCCCCCAGCTACGATTCGATGTATTGATGTTGGAGGAACAACGAAGGCGGGAAGGGCGATTAAGGAATACACCGAGTTTTTTGACCGCGGCTACTGGGGCTTCGGTACAAGAAAAGCAGAACCTTCTTATGATTTATTTGCTTTAAGTATGGTCATGGTGAACTGTGCCTATAAAAAAGAATTTAAAAAAGGGGCAGAACCAGAAAAGCAGCTTTATCGAGCGATTGAAGGACATCCTTTATTAAAGCGATATGAGAGGGTGTTAAAAGCGGCTCTCCAAGGCAAATATCAATCAGCGTCAGACATGAAAAGCGCGATGCTGAAAGAAGGACAATTGCTTGCTTCAAGAAAATCACGACAGAAGAAGCCATCACAGCAAAATAGGCAAAAGCCAGCTGTTCCCCAACATCAACAGGCCGCACCTTCACGATCAAGAGTTGCTGCTGCGAAAAGAACATCAGTACGCAAAAAATCAGGCGGGCTTTTTGAAACCATTCTCATCTTATGCAGTGTGCTCGCTCTTTACTGTGCGTATGTGGTTTTATTCCTATTATAGAGCTGTAAAAAAGCAGGCTTCTTCTTTGCTTGGAGCTAATGAAAGTGATAGGATATGTATATCTTTAAATTACCTGCTCTTTGTGAGGAGGAAGTTGTGAATAGAATTGAATCTTTTTTGAAAAAACATGATGTTTTCCTTGAAAATACGACAGTCATTGTCGGGGTTTCTGGCGGACCAGATTCTATGCTCTTGCTGCATGAACTAAACAAACGTCGAAAAGGTTCCTTTCAGCTGATTGCAGCCCATGTAGATCACATGTTCAGAGGAGAAGAATCCTTTGCTGATTTGGCATTTGTTGAAGCGTATTGTAAAGAGCATGAGATCCTTTTTGAATCGGCTCGTATACAGGTCACCCAATATGCAAAAGAAAACCGCTTAAACAAACAGGCAGCTGCAAGAGAGTGCAGATATGCTTTCTTTCGTCAATTGATGGAACAGTACAACGCTCAATTTATAGCGCTTGCACATCATGGAGACGATCAAGTAGAAACAATGGTGATGAGGCTGACAAGGGGAACTGTTGGAATAGGACTCGCAGGTATGCAAGCAAAGCGCCCTTTTCAAGAAGGGTGGCTGATTCGTCCGCTGATTGGATATTCTAAGGATGATGTACTCACTGCTTGCGAAAAAGAACAAGTTCCTTATGTCATTGATCAAAGCAATCACACCGATGACTACTTGAGAAACCGGATCAGAAGACACGTTCTTCCCGTGTTAAAAGAAGAGGCACCTCATGTGCATGAAAGCTTTCAGTTTGTAAGTGACATGCTGACTGAGGATGAGCAGTACTTGCAGGCATTAACAAAGGATCAAATGCATCAAGTCATTACGAATCAAACGCCTAAGCAAATTGAGATCAAAACGAAGCCTTTGCTTGACCTGCCTTTGCCTTTACAAAGAAGAGGCATTCAACTAATATTAAACTATCTTTATGAAAACACTCAATCAGCGTTTTCAAACCAGCATATTCTAGGGACTTTGGACTGGTTATCTCATACTGATCAACCGTCTGGATCATTAGATTTGCCAAAAGGTTTACAAGCTGTCAAATCTTATGATCACTGTATGTTTACCTTTGAACGATCGCTTGTCATAGATCAGTCATATACTCATCATTTAAAAGGTGAGCTTGGCGAGGAACTTTTTCTCCCGAATGGACAGTCTATCTTGGTATCAAATCATGTTCCGAAGGATGCACGGAACGGAAACCATTTTTTCTTGCTTCAAAAAGATCATGTTCGTCTTCCTTTGATCATTCGCTCACGAAAAAACGGTGATCGAATCAAACTAAAAGGGATGAATGGATCAAAAAAGGTGAAAGATATATTTATTGATAAAAAAGTGCCTCTTGCAGAAAGAGACAGCTGGCCGATCGTCACTGACTCGGATCATCAAATCATCTGGATCCCAGGTCTGAAAAAATCCGTTTTTGAAGAAATTGATATGACAAACAGCGATCTCATTGTATTACAATATAGACAGCACGAAAATTTGTAGGGGGCAAGCAAAAGCATGAAACAAGATATTGAAAAGATTTTGATCTCAGAAGAAGAGATCCAGCTAAAAGTGAAGGAACTGGGTGCAACATTAACCAGCGATTATGATGGTAAATTTCCCCTGGCTATTGGTGTTTTGAAAGGGGCTCTTCCATTCATGGCAGACCTGATCAAACACATTGATACATATTTAGAGCTTGATTTTATGGATGTATCTAGCTACGGAAAGTCTACCGTATCTTCTGGAGAAGTGAAGATCATCAAAGATCTAGATACTTCTGTTGAAGGAAGAGATATTCTAATTATGGAAGATATCATCGACAGTGGGTTAACTTTGAGTTATCTGGTAGAGCTTTTCCGATACCGTAAAGCAAACTCCATTAAAATTGTGACATTGCTTGATAAACCAAGCGGCCGCAAAGCAGACATCAAAGCAGATTATGTTGGGTTTGAAGTACCAGATGCATTTGTTGTTGGCTATGGATTGGATTTTGCCGAACGTTACCGAAACCTCCCGTATATTGGAGTGTTAAAACCATCTGTTTACGAAGGCTAATGAGCACACGTTTACATGAGGTTATTGGTTGTGTTGGAATGATTTTCTATGATACTATTGAACATAGTTGTGCTTACTGTGGGAGGAGGTAAGGAATGAATCGGGTTTTTCGTAATACGATTTTTTATATACTTATTTTATTACTTGTGATAGGGGTTGTCAGTTGGTTAGGATCCCCTAATCAAAAGCCTGAGAACATGTCTTACAGCAAATTTTCGCAAAATTTAAGTGCGGGAAAAGTGGAGAGTATCTCCATCCAGCCTGTAAGAGGGGTTTATGAAATTCGTGGTCAATTAGATGGCGCGAAGAAAGATGAATACTTCATTACCCACGTTCCAGACGGTCAAGGAGTTGACCAAATTTACAGTGCACTGAAGAATACAGATGTAAAAGTAGAACCAGCACCTGAAACAAATGGATGGCTGCAAGTTCTGACAACCATCATTCCATTCATCATCATCTTTATCCTGTTCTTTTTCTTATTGAACCAAGCTCAAGGCGGTGGAAGCCGTGTCATGAACTTTGGTAAGAGTAAGGCGAAGCTTTACACAGAAGAGAAGAAACGTGTGAAATTTAAAGATGTTGCCGGTGCGGATGAAGAAAAACAAGAGCTCGTAGAAGTGGTTGAATTCTTAAAAGATCCACGTAAATTTGCGGAGCTTGGCGCAAGAATCCCTAAAGGGGTTTTACTAGTAGGACCTCCAGGTACAGGTAAAACATTGCTTGCGAGAGCATCTGCAGGAGAAGCAGGCGTTCCTTTCTTCAGCATCAGTGGTTCTGACTTCGTCGAGATGTTCGTCGGTGTCGGTGCATCACGTGTACGTGATTTGTTTGAAAATGCGAAAAAGAATGCACCTTGCTTAATCTTTATTGATGAGATTGATGCAGTGGGTCGTCAGCGTGGAGCAGGTCTTGGCGGTGGTCATGATGAGCGTGAACAAACGCTTAACCAGCTTCTTGTTGAAATGGATGGTTTTAGTGCCAACGAAGGGATTATTATCATTGCTGCAACGAACCGTGCAGATATCCTAGATCCTGCATTGCTGCGTCCGGGACGTTTTGACCGTCAAATTACGGTTGACCGCCCAGATGTCATTGGCCGTGAAGAAGTACTGAAGGTTCATGCGAAAAACAAACCGCTTGATGATACAGTCAACCTGAAAGCCATTGCAAGCAGAACACCAGGTTTCTCAGGGGCAGATCTTGAGAACTTACTAAACGAAGCAGCACTTGTTGCTGCCCGTCAAAACAAAAAGAAAATTGATATGCGTGATATCGACGAAGCAACTGACCGTGTCATTGCTGGACCGGCTAAGAAAAGCCGTGTCATTTCTAAGAAAGAACGCAATATCGTGGCGTACCACGAAGCAGGTCATACCGTCATTGGACTTGTCCTTGACGAAGCTGACATGGTGCATAAAGTAACGATCGTTCCTCGTGGTCAGGCAGGCGGATATGCGGTCATGCTTCCAAGAGAAGACCGTTATTTCCAAACGAAGCCAGAGCTTCTTGATAAAATCGTCGGCTTGCTCGGCGGTCGTGTTGCAGAGGAAATTACGTTTGGTGAAGTAAGTACAGGCGCTCACAACGACTTCCAGCGTGCAACAGGCATTGCAAGAAGAATGGTCACAGAGTTCGGTATGTCTGATAAACTTGGTCCTCTACAATTCGGTCAAGCACAAGGAGGTCAAGTATTCCTTGGCCGTGATTTCAACAACGAGCCGAATTATAGTGAAGCGATCGCTTATGAAATTGACCAAGAAGTTCAGCGCTTCATCAAAGAAAGCTACGAACGTGCGAAACAAATTCTCACTGAGAATAAAGATAAGCTAGAAATCATCGCACAAGCTCTTCTAGAAGTGGAAACATTAGATGCTGAACAAATTAAATCTCTTTACGATACTGGAAAGCTTCCAGAGCGTGTATACGCAGATGACGAAGAGAAAAACGATGATGTGAAAGTGAACATCAAGAAAAAAGAAGAAGACGAGGAGATTTAATCTCCTTCTATAAAAAGCTGTCGGGCTCACCGGCAGCTTTTTTTATTTCGATTCATGAATGGATCGGTTTCGAATTGTTTACAAATGGAACTCAATTCGTGTATGGTATGATAGAAAGTCGAAAAATGCTCTTTTTGAGACACTATTCAAAGTGGTGATGAAGTTGTTACTCGTGATAGATGTAGGAAACACAAATACCGTTTTAGGTGTTTATCATAATGGCGATTTGAACTACCATTGGCGGATTGAAACAAGCCGTCATAAAACAGAAGATGAATTTGGTATGGCAATCCGATCCTTATTTGACTATGTAGGGCTGATGTTTGACCAGATAGAAGGGATTATCATTTCTTCTGTTGTCCCGCCAATGATGTTTGCTCTGGAAAGAATGTGCGAAAAGTATTTTCACATTACTCCTCAAATCGTTGGGCCTGGCATGAAGACTGGATTAAACATTATGTGTGACAATCCAAAGGAAGTCGGCGCTGATCGAATTGTGAACGCAGTGGCGGCCATTCACCTGTATGGGGCACCTCTCATTGTGGTAGACTTTGGAACAGCCACAACCTACTGCTATATCAATGAACAAAAACAATACATGGGTGGCGCAATTGCACCGGGTATTACCATCTCAACAGAGGCTTTATATACAAGAGCGGCTAAGCTGCCAAGGATTGAAATTGTTCGTCCGGATCATATCGTAGGGAAAAACACGATTAGTGCGATGCAATCAGGTATCCTGTATGGATATGTTGGTCAAGTCGAGGGAATAGTGAAACGGATGAAGCAGCAAGCCAAACAAACACCGAAAGTCATTGCAACAGGCGGTTTGTCTACATTGATTGGAAATGAATCAGACTGTATTGATATTGTCGATCCGTTCCTCACATTAAAAGGACTCCAATTAATTTATGAACGCAATCGTGTCGGTGTATTATAGGAGGGTTTAATCAAAATGGATTATTTAGTTAAAGCGTTAGCATATGACGGGAAAGTCCGTGCGTATGCTGCGAACACAACAGATACAATCAACGAAGCGCAGAGAAGACACCATACGTGGCCAACTGCTTCAGCTGCAATCGGCAGAACCATGACAGCGACTGTCATGATGGGAGCCATGCTGAAAGGCGAGAATAAATTAACTGTCAAAATTGAAGGCGGTGGGCCGATCGGAGCCATCATTGCGGATGGAAACGCAAAAGGTCAGGTGCGCGGATATGTCTCAAACCCACAAGTTCACTTTGATTTAAATGAACATGGGAAGCTTGACGTTAGACGTGCTGTTGGAACATCTGGAACGTTAAGTGTTGTCAAAGATATCGGACTGAAAGACCACTTTACAGGGCAAACAGAAATTGTCTCAGGTGAAATTGGAGATGACTTTACTTATTACCTCGTCTCCTCTGAACAAGTGCCATCCTCTGTAGGTGTGGGTGTTCTTGTCAATCCAGATAACTCGATCCTTGCAGCAGGCGGTTTCATCATTCAATTGCTGCCTGGAACAGAAGATGCAGTCATCGAAAGACTCGAAAAGAGATTATCAACCATTGAACCAATCTCTAAACTGATTGAAAAAGGGATGACTCCTGAAGAAATTTTAGAAGAAGTGCTCGGTGAAAAACCTCAAATTTTAGAAACTGTACCTGTCGAATTTTCTTGTAACTGCTCAAAAGAACGGTTTGCCAACGGTATTATCAGCCTAGGGAAAGCCGAAATTGAGGATATGATTGAACAAGACGGACAAGCAGAAGCTCAATGCCATTTTTGTAACGAAACGTATGTATTTACAAAAGAAGAGCTAGAAGAGCTACGTGAAGAAATAACCCGCTAAGCTCTAAGCAGCGGGTTTTCTTTTTAGAATGGAAAGGAGACGAAAGATGAGACTGAAAGCAAGAGTGGTATGGACATTTATCCTCGTTCTGCTCATGATTAATGCCGTTGTCATTGCATATGTATTAACAAAGTCACAAATGTCGCAGGCTTCTTCAAATGGGAAGAGCGGTGAAGAAATTGCTTCTATTGGGAAAGAGAAAGTCACACGTCAAGAATGGTTAAAGAAAATGGAAGACCGCTACGGAAAGGCAACACTTGAACAAATGATCAATCAGAAGGTAGTCAATCAGCTTGCGAAAGAAAACAAGCTGGAGGTATCTTCAAAAGAGATCAATCGTGAGCTGCTGATGCTGAAAGCGGTATCTAATAATTTCTACGAAGACGGTCATACAAGTGAAAAGGAATGGAAAGAGCAGATTCGTTATCAAATTTTATTAGAACAGCTTCTAACGAGAGATGCGGTCGTTTCTGAAAAAGAAGCCAAATCCTTTTATGAAAAAAACAAAGACTTGTATCAATATGATGACTCATACCGAATTCGCCACATTGTTGTGAAAACAAAAGACGAGGCACAAAGTGTATTAAAAGATTTAAAGGGCGGATCTAGTTTCGAAGCTGTAGCAGCTGAACGATCCACCGATCGATATACCTCTCCTTACGGCGGAGATCTTGGATTTGTCACAGAAGAGCAAGAAAGCATTCCAGCCCTATACATACAAGAAGCCCAAAAGCTTCAGCCAGATGAATGGACGAAAGAGCCGATCGAGATCAAAAACGGTTATGCCATCATACAATTAAAAGAAAAATTAAATGGCCGCTCCTTCTCTTATGAAGAAGTCAAAGATCAGATCAAAAGGCAGATCGCCATGGAAGATCTGGGTGAAAAGGCGAATGTCAAAACCCTGTGGAAAGAAGCAAAAGTCACATGGTTTTACGATGGAGAGCAGGACTAAAAGCATTGACAAAATTTTTCGAAATTGATAATTTAATATTAATACAATAAAATTACTCGGAGATAGAGGTGTTAGTGATGGCTCGTATTGCAAATTCAGTTTTTGAACTAATAGGAAATACACCAGTCGTTAAATTAAACCGTTTAGTAGATGAAGACAGTGCGGATGTCTACTTGAAACTTGAATATATGAACCCAGGCAGCAGTGTAAAAGATCGTATTGCGTTAGCGATGATCGAAGATGCTGAAGCAAAAGGTACATTAAAAGCTGGTGACACACTCATTGAGCCAACAAGCGGAAACACAGGAATCGGTCTTGCGATGGTCGCGGCTGCAAAAGGAATCAATGCGATTTTAGTTATGCCGGATACAATGAGTCAGGAGCGCCGCAACCTTTTACGCGCTTACGGTGCAGAACTTGTCTTAACACCGGGTGCAGAAGGAATGAAAGGTGCCATCAAAAAAGCAGAAGAATTAGCAGAAGAGCACGGATACTTCATGCCTCAGCAGTTCAGCAATGAAGCCAACGCTGAGATTCACCGCCGCACAACAGGGAAAGAGATTCTTGAACAGTTTGACGGCGACCTTGATGCATTTATTGCAGGAGTTGGTACGGGTGGTACGATTACAGGTGCTGGTGAAGTCCTGAAAGAAGCCATTCCATTTATTCAGCTTTATGCGGTAGAACCAACAGATTCTCCTGTACTATCAGGCGGGAAACCAGGTCCGCATAAAATTCAAGGCATCGGAGCAGGCTTTGTTCCATCTATCTTGAACACAGAAGTATATGACGGCATTATCCAAGTGAAAAACGAAGATGCATTTGAACTTGCAAGAAAGGCAGCGAAAGAAGAAGGAATCCTTGGTGGTATATCTTCAGGAGCAGCCATTTATGCAGCGCTTCAAACAGCGAAGAAGCTTGGTAAAGGGAAAAAAGTTCTAGCGATTATTCCAAGTAACGGTGAACGTTACCTTAGTACGCCGCTTTATCAATTTGATTAAACAATACACCCCAGCATTTGCTGGGGTTTTTTCATGAATTCTGAAGATGGAAAGCAAATACTATTTTCTAATTAAAATGGATTGCATTACAATAAGATTAATGAAAATGAAAAAGGATGATAACATGACACAACGTAGGCCGATGGGCATCAAAATTCCTTTTACGAAAGATGCATTCTTGAAACGATACGAACAATTAACGGCTCATGAATCACATCACGTCCTTCTTGAAAGTGCACGTGGCGGAGAATACAGTATTGCCGGCATTCATCCGATCGCTAAAGCGAAAGGGAAGGACGGGATGACCACCATCCATTATCAGAATGAGGTGTTGTTCAAAGAGGGAGATCCTTTTAGGGCATTTGCTGATTGGTTTCAAACCCTACAAACCGAAACGAACGACGAATACCCTGACTTCCAAGGTGGAGCGATTGGATTTTTAAGCTATGATTACGCAAGATATATCGAGCATTTTAAAATGCTGTCCATCGATGATTTGAAGACGCCTGATTTGTATTTCCTCGTATTCAATGATGTCGCTGTCTTTGATCATAATAAAGACGTCCTCTGGCTGATGACTCATACAGAAGGAGACGAACCTGTCAGTGAAGTTCATCAAAGACTCGAAGAATTAAAGCAAAGCTGGACAAGCACATCAGAAGAGTCAGCACATTCATCTGTCAACGTGTCTTCTTCGGAATGTGTACCTGCTGCACCTTTTACTGAAGAAGCTTTCGGGGAAGCTGTAGAAACGATTAAACAATATATCGCGAACGGTGATGTGTTCCAAGTGAACCTATCCATTAGACAAGATGAACAGCTTCATACCCACCCATATCATTTATACAAAACATTACGTCACGTGAATCCATCTCCATATATGTCATATCTGCACACGCCAGATTTCCAAATTGTCTGTGGATCTCCAGAGCTGCTTATTAAGAAAAAAGGCATTCAGCTCGAAACAAGACCGATCGCTGGCACAAGATCAAGAGGCAAGGATGATGTGGAAGATCAAGCGCTGGCAAAAGAACTCATTGAAGATGAAAAAGAACGCGCAGAACATGTGATGCTCGTTGATCTTGAGCGGAATGATCTTGGACGAGTGTCTACTTATGGCTCAGTCAAGGTGAACGAGTTTATGGCCATTGAGAAATATTCACACGTGATGCACATTGTATCAAATGTCCAAGGGGAGCTGCGTGATGATTGTGATGCGGTAGATGTCATGAGAGCTGTATTCCCAGGCGGCACGATTACAGGTGCGCCAAAAGTGAGAACAATGGAAATCATAGAAGAACTTGAGCCAACAAGGCGTGGGCTTTATACTGGATCTATAGGCTGGTTTGGATTCAATCAAGATATGCATTTTAATATCGTCATTCGTACGGCTTATTGTACAGGGGGCAGAGCCTTCATGCAGTCAGGTGCAGGCATTGTCATCGATTCTGTACCAAAGCACGAATACAAAGAATCGATTAAAAAAGCCTATGCAGTGAAAAAAGCATTACAGTTGAGCAAAGAAGAGACTATTTTGAGTTAGAGGTGAGCAGAGTATGATATTAATGATTGATAATTACGATTCATTTACGTACAACCTGGTCCAGTATTTAGGTGAGCTTGGGGAAGAACTGATTGTAAAACGAAACGATCAAGTCACTATTCAAGAAATCGAAGAGCTCAAGCCAGACTTTCTGATGATTTCTCCAGGACCTTGCAGTCCGGATGAAGCAGGAATTAGTATGGAAGCGATCAAACATTTTGCTGGGAGGATTCCGATCTTCGGTGTCTGTTTAGGTCATCAATCCATTGCACAAGTATTTGGTGGAGATGTCATTCGTGCGGAGCGGTTAATGCATGGGAAAACATCAGAGATTGAACATGACGGCAAAGGTGTCTTCACGGGACTCCAAAATCCACTCGTCGCCACGAGATATCATTCATTAATTGTTAAAGACGAGACGCTGCCGGAGTGCTTTGTCAGAACAGCGAGAACAAAGGAAGGCGAACTCATGGCCATTCGCCATAAAGAACTTCCGATTGAAAGTGTTCAATTCCATCCAGAATCGATTATGACGTCCTTCGGTAAAGAAATGCTCAGAAATTTCATTGAAACCTATCGTAAAAAGGGGAATGAAGTAAACGCATGATCATTTACCTGAACGGTCAGTATATAGAGGAGAAAGACGCGACTCTTTCTCCTTTTGATCATGGTTTTCTATATGGCATCGGTGTATTCGAAACATTTACCTCTCTAGCAGGACAAGTCTTCTTGTTAGACTGGCATCTTGAAAGGCTCAATCAATCATTGCGTGACCTTTGCATCGAATCCACAATAGAGAAACCATTTGTACTCGACATCATTCATACATTATTCAATCAAAACCAAATAACGGGCGGTCATGCGAGGATCCGCTTCAATGTTTCTGCGGGCAGAGGCAATGGATTTTCTGCAGATCCTTATGAGGAGCCTATTGTTTTTGTGATGATCTCCCCATTCCGGCCCGAATCAATAGTAGATGAAAAACAGGGAATCATTCTTGATACAAGAAGAAACACACCGGAAGGTCCAAGACGGCTCAAGTCGCATCATTACATGAACAACCTGCTGGCGAAAAGAGAAGTAGGGAACGATCCGTCTGTAGAAGGGATCTTTTTAACAAAAGAAGACGATGTGGCAGAAGGAATTACATCAAATCTATTTTGGCGAAAAAAGGATGTGATCTATACACCTTCACTTGATACTGGCATTTTAAACGGGGTTACCCGTCGATATTGTATCGAAACGCTGCAAGCTTCGGGGATCCCACTAATAGAAGGAAGATATCCACTCTCACACTTGCTCTCAGCTGATGAGGCGTGGATGACCAATTCGGTTCAGGGAATTGTGCCTTTTAAAAATATCGGAGACACCGTCCTGCAAAACCACAACCGAACGATTTCGACCAAGCTGAGAACAGAATATACAAAAGCACGTCTAGAACATAAAGAGTAGGTGGACACAATGACACAACAATTGATAAAACAGCCTAAAATCATACAAGCCAAGCACCATACCCTTAGTTATGAAGAAAAGACATTGGTCATGGGCATTTTAAATGTCACACCGGACTCTTTTTCAGATGGAGGAAAATTCAATCAAATGGATAAAGCGCTGGCTCATGCAGCGCAGCTCATAGAAGATGGGGCGCATATTATTGATATTGGCGGTGAATCGACTCGGCCGGGGGCGGCACTTGTCTCAGAGCAAGAGGAGCTTTCAAGGGTCATTCCTGTCATTGAGAAGATCACAAAAGAATTGGACATACCTATTTCTATTGATACGTATAAAGCCCCTGTCGCAGATGAGGCAGTGAAAGCAGGAGCCTCAATCATTAATGATGTATGGGGGGCGAAAGCTGATCCTCAAATGGCGCATGTGGCAGCGAAGCACAACGTGCCAATCATCTTAATGCACAATCGACCAGAGCGGAATTACACCCATCTGATTTCAGATATGATTGCAGATCTGAAAGAAAGTGTTCAAATTGTAAAACAAGCGGGTGTCCGTGATGACATGATCATCTTAGACCCTGGTGTAGGATTTGCGAAAAATAAAACTGACAACCTCATGGTCATGAATGAACTTGAACATTTTTGCCACCTTGGGTATCCGCTGCTGCTAGCAACATCCCGCAAACGATTCATCGGTGCAGTTTTAGATCTGCCGCCTGAAGAACGTACTGAAGGAACGGGTGCGACGGTCTGTCTTGGGATTCAAAAGGGCAGCGCGATGGTCCGAGTGCACGATGTAAAAGAAATCGCAAGAATGGCAAAAATGATGGATGCCATGCTGAATAAAGGAGGCGCTTATCATCGATAAAATATATGTAAACGGAATGGAATTTTACGGCTATCACGGTGTATTTGCAGAAGAGAATAAACTAGGCCAGCGCTTTCGTGTGGACCTAACAGCTTCACTTGATTTAAGTAAGGCAGGACAAACGGATGACCTAAATGAGACCATCAACTATGCTGAGCTCTACAACATCTGCAAAAATATTGTAGAAGGGGATCCGGTGAACCTCGTTGAAACGCTGACAGAAAGAATTGCAAACCAAGTGTTAAAGGACTTTCCGACAGTTCAAGAATGTACAGTAAAAGTAATCAAACCAGATCCGCCAATTCCAGGACACTATCAGTCCGTTGCTATTGAAATGACGAGATCACGCACATGAACAATACAGCATATATCGCTTTAGGCTCAAACATAGGAAAAAAGGAAACCTACTTAAAAGAAGCTGTCAAAAAACTTCACGAACATCCAGGTGTTCAAGTTGAATCCATTTCATCTATATATGAGACAACACCTGTAGGTTACGAGAATCAGGATGACTTCTTGAACATGGCTGTGAAGATTTCCACCTCGCTTCGTCCTGAAGAACTTCTATCACTGACTCAGGACATTGAGCAGGAGTTGGGCAGAACAAGAGAAGTGAGATGGGGTCCACGGACAGCTGACCTTGACATTTTACTTTATAATCGTGAAAATATTGAAACAGAACAACTTGTAGTGCCGCATCCTAGAATGTACGAACGTTTATTCGTTCTTGTTCCGATGAGTGAGATTTGCCCAGAAATCGGCGAAGCCCAGATAAACGCCGTAACAGACCAAGAAGGTGTAAGCATATGGAAAAAGACATGTGGGGTAGAAGAATTCGTGCATACCGAAAGCTAAAAGGGTATACTCAGGAAGGGTTCGCCAAAAGACTGGGCATCTCTGTCTCTGTCTTAGGGGAAATTGAGCGAGGCAATCGATTACCAACAAACCAAATGGTTGGTCAAATAGCAGATGCTTTAAATATAACGGTGGAAGAACTTTCACCAATTCTTGAAGAAGAAAGGAGGGGACATGATGTTTAAAATCGGAGATATCGAAATTAAAAACAAAGTAGTGCTCGCACCAATGGCTGGTGTGTGTAACTCTGCTTTCAGACTCACGGTGAAAGAGTTTGGAGCGGGCTTAGTCTGCGCTGAAATGGTCAGTGACAAAGCGATCTTGATTAATAATGCCAGAACGATGGGCATGCTGTACATTGATGAACGTGAAAAACCGTTGAGCCTTCAGATATTTGGGGGAGAAAAGGATACGCTCGTAGAAGCGGCCAAGTTTGTAGACCAGAATACAACGGCGGACATTATTGATATTAATATGGGATGTCCTGTACCAAAGATCACGAAATGTGACGCAGGAGCGAAATGGCTGCTGGATCCTAACAAGATTTACGAAATGGTATCTGCAGTCGTAGAAGCTGTAGATAAACCTGTTACTGTGAAAATGAGAATGGGCTGGGACGAAGACCATATCTTCGCTATCGACAATGCCCGTGCTGTTGAACGAGCAGGTGGACAAGCGGTTGCGCTTCACGGACGGACACGTGTGCAGATGTACGAAGGAACAGCGAATTGGGATATTATAAAAGAGGTCAAACAATCTGTTTCCATTCCAGTCATCGGCAATGGAGATGTCAAAACCCCTCAGGATGCAAAACGTATGCTTGATGAAACGGGTGCAGATGCTGTCATGATCGGAAGAGCCGCACTAGGAAACCCGTGGATGATTTACCGGACGGTTCATTATTTAGAAACGGGTGAACTAAAAGAAGAGCCTAATGTGCGTGAGAAAATGTCTGTGTGCAAACTTCACTTAGACAGACTCATAGACCTGAAAGGCGAGCATGTGGCTGTCAGAGAAATGAGAAAACATGCAGCATGGTACTTAAAAGGTGTCCGAGGCAATGCAGATGTAAGAAATCAAATCAATCAAAGTGAAACGAGAGCGGAGCTTGTAAAAGTTCTAGATGACTTTACGATCGAAGCCGAGGCAAAAGAGCTTCAAAGAATAAAAGTAGGATAAGACTATCTTTCTTTTTGTAGCTCACTGCTAGTGCACGTACTGGCAGTTTTTCTGCTTTTCTCTGCAAAATACATTATTGGAGTGATATAAATGAGTAATGAAGGGCTTAATAACGAAGAATTAAATGATCAATTCCAAGTAAGACGTGACAAAATGAATAAAATGAGAGAAGAGGGTATCGATCCATTCGGTGAACGATATGACCGTTCTCATCAATCTGCACAAATTATTGCTGAATATGACGAGTTTTCAAAAGAAGACTTAGAAGAAAAAGCAGCTCAAGTAACAATTGCTGGCCGTATGATGACAAAGCGTGGAAAAGGGAAAGCTGGCTTTGCACACATCCAAGACTTAGAAGGACAAATTCAAATCTATGTACGTAAAGATAGTGTAGGAGAAGAAGCTTACGAATTATTTAAAAGCTCGGACCTAGGCGATATTATCGGTGTGACGGGAACAGTATTTAAAACGAATGTAGGAGAACTTTCAATTAAAGCGACTAGCTTTGAGGTTCTGACAAAAGCACTTCGCCCGCTCCCTGATAAATATCACGGACTAAAAGATGTAGAACAACGCTATCGTCAGCGTTACCTTGACTTGATTGTCAATCCAGAAAGTAAGCAGACGTTCATCATGCGAAGCAAAATCATTCAATCAATGAGAAGATACTTAGATTCAAAAGGATACCTAGAAGTTGAAACACCAACAATGCATAGCATCCCTGGTGGTGCATCAGCGCGTCCTTTCATTACTCATCACAATGCACTTGATATGCCGCTTTATATGCGTATTGCGATCGAGCTGCATTTAAAACGTCTGATTGTCGGTGGTCTAGAGAAAGTATATGAGATTGGCCGTGTATTCCGTAATGAAGGTGTATCGACTCGTCACAACCCAGAATTCACTATGATCGAGCTGTATGAAGCATACGCAGACTACAAAGACATCATGAATCTGACAGAAAACCTGATTGCTCATATTGCCCAAGAGGTGCTAGGGACAACAACCATTCAATATGGAGAAGATGAAATTGATCTCAAACCTGAATGGAAGAGACTTCATATGGTTGAAGCGGTCAAAGAAGCAACAGGTGTAGACTTCTGGCAGGAGATGTCTGTTGAAGAAGCAAAACAGCATGCGGCTGATCATGGTGTTGAAATCACGAAAAATATGACAGTAGGTCATATTATCAATGAGTTCTTCGAGCAAAAAGTAGAAGAAACACTGGTTCAGCCTACTTTTATTTACGGGCACCCAGTTGAGATTTCTCCATTAGCTAAGAAAAATCCTGAAGACCCGCGCTTCACGGACCGCTTTGAGCTATTCATCGTGCGCCGCGAGCATGCAAATGCATTCACCGAGCTGAATGATCCAATCGACCAAAGAGAACGTTTTGAAGCTCAATTAAAAGAACGTGAAGAAGGAAATGACGAAGCGCATCTCATGGATGACGATTTTGTTGAAGCTTTAGAATATGGCATGCCGCCAACAGGTGGACTAGGAATCGGTATCGACCGATTAATCATGCTGCTAACAAATTCTCCATCAATCAGAGATGTACTGCTTTTCCCGCAAATGAGAAACCGTTAATACATCAACAAAAGCGCCATTTGATCTGTGGCGCTTTTTATTTTTCATAAAATGAAACTTTTTTCAAAAAAACTATTGCAAGAAAAGAATCCAGATGGTATATTATTATTCGTTGCCGCAAAACAGCAACGAGGTTGAAAAAAGAAAATGAAAAAAGTTCTTGACTTCAACCAAAGCAAAATGTTAAGATGTTAAAGTCGCTTACGAGCGATAACGAAGATGATCTTTGAAAACTAAACAAGACAAAACGTACCTGTTAATTCGAGTTTTTATAAAAAATCCTATGATACATCATAGGTAGTCAGTCAAACTGGCGAAAAGCAAAACTTCGGTTTTGTACTTTTTCGGAGAGTTTGATCCTGGCTCAGGACGAACGCTGGCGGCGTGCCTAATACATGCAAGTCGAGCGGACAGAAGGGAGCTTGCTCCCGGATGTTAGCGGCGGACG
>NZ_SWFL01000007.1:0-61324 GCF_005144805.1 Bacillus sp. S2(2019) | reverse complement strand
CATCAGGTTTGGTGGCGATAGCGAAGAGGTCACACCCGTTCCCATACCGAACACGGAAGTTAAGCTCTTCAGCGCCGATGGTAGTTGGGGGTTTCCCCCTGTGAGAGTAGGACGCCGCCAAGCTTTTCAAAGGATCAGTTCCAGTCGGAACTGGTCTTTTTTGTGTTTTTGGGACGTTTGGCACCAGATAAATGTGGAAATAATATTGTTAGTTGAGCGATTATCTTGAAAAATCGATCGAAAAAATTTATAGTAAGATTAAAGTCAAATATAGTCAAAGTCAATGGAGGAGGAGGCGGAGTGGCACAAAATATTTCTGATATCATCGAGCAGTATTTGAAGGAAGTCTTGGATCAGAATGGTCGAGAAATATTAGAAATTAAACGCAATGAAATTGCAGATAAGTTTCAATGCGTACCTTCACAAATTAACTATGTTATCAATACACGCTTTACGAGCGAAAGAGGTTATATCGTCGAAAGTAAGCGTGGCGGCGGTGGCTATATCCGTATCATTAAAGTCAAAATGAATGATGAAGTCGATTTATTGAACAACATTATTTCCCAAATATATCATCGTTTATCACAGGCTGCATCTGATCATATCATCATGCGTCTTGTTGAGAACAACATTTTATCTGAAAGAGAAGCAAAGATGATGATTAGTGTCATGGACCGTTCTGTTTTACACATTGATTTACCTGAACGAGATGAACTGCGGGCTCGGATGATGAAAGCGATGTTAAATGCTTTGAAATTAAAGTAAAGCGGGTGAAAAGATTGATTTGTCAAGAATGCAATGAGAGACCAGCCACTTTTCACTTTACGAAAGTAATAAATGGAGAAAAACAAGAAATGCACATATGTGAACAATGTGCAAAAGAAAACAGTGATTCATATGCTATGAGTGGAAACCAAGGTTTCTCGATTCACAACTTATTATCAGGCTTATTGAATATTGATCCTAGCTTTACCACAAGTGCGAATAAAGGATCATCTATTTTTCAAGAGGCAAGAGAAGTGGATCAATGTCCTAAGTGTGGCTTAACTTTTCAGCAATTCAGGAAAACAGGCCGTTTTGGCTGTGCAGAATGTTATCGAACCTTTGATCAGTATTTAAATCCTGTTTTAAGGAAAGTCCATAGTGGAAATACAGTCCATAATGGAAAAGTCCCTAAACGGATTGCCGGTAGTCTGCATGTTCGCCGGAAACTTGAGTTAATGCAGCAAGAACTGAAGCAGCTGATTGAACAGGAAGAGTTTGAAAAAGCAGCGGAAGTTCGAGATCAAATTCGTGCGTTAGAGCATGAGCAATCTCAGCAGAGGGAGGGAGATTAACGACATGTCGCTCCAGCATTTTATTCAAGACGCATTAAGTCAATGGATGAAACAGAAAGGACCAGAAAGTGACATTGTTCTAAGCAGTCGTATTCGGCTGGCACGCAATCTAGAGCATGTTCGTTTCCCAACTCAGTTTTCTCAAGAGGAGGCTGAAGCTGTTCTTCAGCAATTCGAGCAAAAGTTTGCGAGCCAGGAAGTGAAGGACATTGGAAACTTTGTTCTGATTCGAATGAATGACACGCAGCCTTTGGCTAAAAGGGTACTTGTTGAAAAGCATTTGATTAGCCCCAATTTAGCAGAATCAAGATTTGGAGGCTGTTTGCTTTCAGAAAATGAAGAAATCAGTGTCATGCTGAATGAGGAAGACCATATTCGTATTCAATGCTTGTTCCCAGGATTTCAGCTGGCTAATGCACTAAAAGCAGCTAACCAAATAGATGACTGGATTGAAGAGCAAGTGGATTATGCGTTTTCTGAAAAGCGAGGATACTTAACGAGCTGTCCGACCAATGTAGGTACAGGTATTAGGGCTTCAGTCATGATGCACTTACCAGCATTAGCCCTGACAAGACAAATGAATCGCATTATTCCTGCAATTAATCAATTAGGTCTTGTGGTCAGAGGAATTTATGGTGAGGGTAGCGAAGCAATAGGAAACATCTTTCAAATTTCAAATCAAATGACACTGGGTCAATCAGAAGAAGATATTGTAGATGACTTGAATAGTGTGACGGCGCAGCTCATTGAACAAGAGCGATCTGCACGTAAGGCATTATATCAGACGTCTAAAATTGAACTTGAAGACAGAGTGTACCGTTCCTTGGGGATTTTGGCTAATTGTCGCATGATTGAATCTAAGGAAACGGCTAAGTGTTTGTCAGATGTGCGACTTGGAATTGATTTAGGTATCATTAAGGGGCTTTCAAGTAATATACTGAATGAACTCATGATTTTGACACAGCCTGGCTTCCTTCAGCAATATTCAGGAGGAGCCTTGGAACCAAATGAAAGAGATATAAAACGAGCAGCAATTATTAGAGAAAGGCTGCGCTTAGAAATGCATAGGAATGGACAGGAGGATGAAACGATATGATGTTTGGAAGATTCACTGAAAGAGCTCAAAAGGTATTAGCACTTGCACAAGAAGAAGCCATTCGCCTAGGCCATAAGAACATCGGAACAGAGCATATTTTACTTGGTCTTGTACGTGAAGGTGAGGGCATCGCCGCAAAAGCATTAGAAGCACTGGGCCTTGTTTCAGATAAAATCCAAAAAGAAGTCGAGAGCTTGATTGGAAGAGGGCAAGAGGTGTCTCAAGCTATTCCTCATTACACACCTAGAGCGAAGAAGGTTACGGAGCTTTCTATGGATGAAGCGAGAAAGCTTGGTCATTCCTATGTAGGGACAGAACATATTCTTTTAGGTCTTATTCGTGAGGGAGAGGGGGTAGCTGCCCGTGTCTTAAATAACCTCGGAGTAAGCTTAAATAAAGCACGCCAGCAAGTATTGCAGCTTCTAGGCAGCAATGAAACGGGTGCATCTGCGGCAGGATCTAATAGCAATGCCAATACACCAACTTTAGATAGCTTGGCAAGAGACTTAACGGCTATTGCGAAAGAGGACAGCTTGGACCCTGTGATTGGCCGTAGCAAAGAAATTCAGCGTGTCATTGAGGTCCTAAGTAGAAGAACAAAGAATAACCCTGTCTTGATTGGAGAGCCTGGTGTTGGTAAAACAGCGATCGCAGAAGGCCTCGCACAGCAAATTATTCACAACGAAGTGCCTGAAATTTTGCGTGATAAACGAGTCATGACACTTGATATGGGAACCGTTGTAGCGGGAACGAAATATCGTGGTGAATTCGAGGATCGTTTGAAAAAAGTCATGGACGAAATCCGTCAGGCTGGAAATATCATTCTCTTCATTGATGAGCTTCATACACTGATTGGTGCAGGAGGAGCAGAGGGTGCGATTGATGCCTCTAATATTCTAAAACCATCTTTAGCACGTGGTGAGCTTCAATGTATCGGGGCAACAACGTTAGATGAGTACCGTAAATATATTGAAAAAGATGCTGCACTTGAACGTCGATTCCAGCCAATTCAAGTGGACCAGCCATCTGTTGATGAAAGTATTCAAATTTTAAGAGGGCTTAGAGACCGTTATGAAGCACATCACCGTGTGTCTATTACAGATGAAGCCATTGAGGCGGCGGTAAAGCTTTCTGATCGTTATATCTCTGATCGTTTCCTTCCAGATAAGGCGATTGACTTAATTGATGAGGCGGGTTCAAAAGTTCGTTTACGTTCTTTCACAACACCGCCTAATCTAAAGGAACTTGAGCAAAAGCTGGATGAAGTACGCAAGGAAAAGGATGCAGCTGTTCAAAGTCAAGAATTCGAAAAAGCCGCTTCTCTTCGTGATACGGAGCAACGTTTGCGTGAAAAGGTAGAAGTGACGAAGAAATCTTGGAAAGAAAAGCAGGGACAAGAGAATTCAGAGGTTTCTGTGGATGATATCGCAATGGTTGTTTCTAGCTGGACGGGAGTACCTGTTTCAAAAATTGCTCAAACAGAAACAGATAAGCTTCTAAACATGGAACAATTGCTCCACTCTCGCGTCATTGGACAGGATGAAGCAGTTGTTGCTGTTGCAAAAGCTGTAAGACGTGCCCGTGCTGGACTAAAAGATCCGAAACGTCCGATAGGCTCCTTTATTTTCTTAGGGCCAACAGGTGTTGGTAAGACTGAGCTTGCAAGAGCACTCGCTGAGTCTATCTTCGGTGATGAAGAAGCGATGATTCGTATTGATATGTCTGAGTACATGGAAAAACACTCGACTTCAAGACTTGTTGGATCACCTCCAGGCTATGTGGGCTATGATGAGGGCGGTCAGCTGACTGAAAAAGTGAGAAGAAAGCCGTATTCTGTCGTGCTTCTAGATGAGATTGAAAAGGCGCACCCTGATGTGTTTAACATCTTACTTCAAGTGTTAGAAGATGGTCGTCTCACTGATTCTAAAGGTCGTACTGTTGACTTTAGAAATACGATTTTGATTATGACTTCAAACGTTGGAGCTAGTGAGCTGAAGCGCAATAAATATGTTGGCTTTAACGTGCAGGATGAAAGTCAAAATTACAAAGATATGAAAGGCAAAGTAATGGGTGAGTTGAAACGTGCGTTTAGACCGGAGTTCATCAACCGTATTGATGAAATCATTGTCTTCCACTCACTCGAAAAGAAACATCTAAAAGAGATTGTGTCTCTCATGTCTGATCAATTGACAAAACGACTAAAAGAGCAGGACCTTTCAATTGAATTGACGGAAGCAGCAAAAGCCAAGATTGCCGACGAAGGCGTAGATCTTGAGTATGGTGCTCGTCCGTTAAGAAGAGCGATTCAAAAGCACGTCGAGGATCGACTTTCTGAGGAATTGCTGAAAGGCAATATTGAAAAGGGCCAACATATCGTATTAGATGTAGAAGATGGAGAAATTGTCGTAAAAGCAACGGCTGCTACGAACTAATATAGTAAGAAAAAAGTGTGAGGCATACCAGTAAGTTGGATGCCTCCCTTTACTTATTTTCTGACCAGTATAAGGAGTTGTATTCTTCAATCTATGGCTAAGTCAAAATCAAAATTTATATGCCAATCGTGCGGTTATGAGTCAGCCAAATGGATGGGGAAATGTCCCGGCTGCGGCACTTGGAACAGTATGACAGAAGAGGTCGTTCGTAAAGAGCCGGCAAATCGTCGAAGTGCGTTTAATCATTCTGTTCAAACCATTCAAAAACCTTCACCTATATCTGCAATTGAAACATCCGAAGAACCCCGAATTAAAACGAATTTAGAAGAATTTAACCGAGTATTAGGAAGTGGAATTGTCAAAGGTTCACTCGTTCTTATTGGCGGTGATCCTGGGATTGGGAAGTCCACACTATTATTACAAGTTTCAGCACAGCTATCAGATCAAAATCAGAATGTGTTATACATATCTGGTGAGGAATCAATCAAACAAACGAAGCTTAGGGCGGACCGTCTCGGTATTGAAAGTGCCTCTTTACATGTTTTGGCTGAAACCGATATGGAGTATATAACGTCTGCTATACAAGAGATGAAACCCGCTTTTGTTGTGGTCGATTCAATTCAAACCGTTTATCAAAGCGATATCACGTCAGCTCCTGGATCTGTTTCTCAGGTGAGGGAATGCACTGCCCAGCTGATGAAAATTGCCAAGACGAATGGTATTCCTATTTTTATCGTTGGTCACGTGACGAAGGAAGGCTCGATTGCTGGGCCGCGCCTTTTAGAGCATATGGTGGATACAGTTCTTTATTTTGAAGGGGAGCGCCATCATACGTTTCGTATTTTACGGGCAGTGAAAAACCGTTTTGGTTCAACGAATGAATTAGGGATTTTTGAAATGAGAGAGGAAGGGCTCACAGAGGTATTAAACCCATCAGAAATCTTCTTAGAAGAGCGGTCAGCAGGTGTATCTGGATCGTGTGTTGTTGCCTCAATGGAAGGAACAAGACCTGTTCTAGTGGAGATACAAGCACTTATTTCACCGACGAGCTTTGGGAATCCACGGAGAATGGCTACTGGCCTTGATCATAACCGAGTGTCATTGCTTATGGCCGTTTTAGAAAAACGGGTAGGGCTGCTGCTGCAAAATCAAGATGCCTATTTAAAGGTCGCAGGTGGTGTGAAACTTGATGAACCAGCGATAGACTTGGCTATTGCCGTTAGTATTGCATCAAGCTTTAAAGATGCAGCGCCGCATCAAGCAGATTGCTTTATAGGAGAAGTGGGTCTGACGGGAGAAGTCAGAAGAGTATCAAGAATTGAACAGCGTGTGCAGGAAGCTGCTAAACTAGGATTTAAACGAATGTTTATTCCTCAGGCGAATATAGATGGATGGAAAAAACCGAGAGGGATTGAATTAGTCGGTGTAGAAAATGTAGCAGAGGCACTTCGTATTTCACTAGGGGGATCATAGAAATGGAAAAAGAGAAAAAAGGAGCGAGAGAAGTCGATCTCTTAGATATTGTCCAGTTTGTGGCACCGGGGACACCCCTGCGGGCAGGGATTGAAAACGTCCTAAGAGCCAATACTGGAGGGCTCATTGTTGTTGGTTATAACGATAAAGTGAAAAGTGTGGTAGATGGAGGATTTCATATTAATTCTGCATTCTCCCCAGCACATTTATATGAATTGGCGAAGATGGATGGGGCGATTATTTTAAGTGACTCTGGTCAAAAAATCTTGTATGCGAATACACAGCTCATGCCGGATGCAACCATTCATTCATCAGAAACAGGCATGAGACACCGAACGGCTGAACGTGTAGCAAAGCAGACAGGTTGCTTAATCATTGCCATTTCTGAACGTCGGAATGTTATTACCTTATACCAAGGGAATCGACGATATACGCTGAAAGATATTGGTTTTATTTTGACGAAGGCCAACCAAGCGATACAAACACTGGAGAAATATAAAACCATTTTAGATCATGCCATTTCTGCGTTAAGCGCCTTAGAATTTGAAGAGCTTGTGACCTTTGGTGATGTATTATCCGTGCTACATCGTTATGAAATGGTACTTAGAATCAAAAATGAAATCAATATGTATATCAAAGAGCTTGGGACAGAAGGACACTTGATCCGTCTGCAAGTCAATGAGCTGATTACAGATATGGAGCAGGAAGCGGCGTTATTTATTAAAGATTACGTGAAAGAAAAGATCAAAGATCCATATGTGCTGCTGAAACAGCTCCAAGATATGTCGAGCTTTGAACTTTTAGATGACTCTATTTTGTACAAGTTACTCGGCTATTCAGCATCTACAAATATTGACGAATATGTGTACACAAGAGGGTACAGATTACTTCATAAAATCCCTAGATTGCCTATGCCGATCGTTGAAAACGTGGTCGAAGCATTTGGTGTGCTAGATCGAATTATGGAAGCAGATGTACAAGATTTGGATGAAGTAGAAGGAATTGGAGAAGTAAGAGCGAAAAAGATAAAAAAAGGATTAAAAAGACTGCAAGAAAAACATTATATCGACCGTCAGCTATAAAAAGAGAAATTTTTCTTAAATACGGTTAAAAATGGATGAATATGGGTATATTAATGATGGTTTTGTTTTCTGTTCATGATGATAGGAAACTTAAGCATATATCAATGTCAGATGAAGGTGGATTGACAGATGAAAAATAAAGGAGGTGAAGGTATGTTAAAAAGAATCGTTCAGGCGTTTTTTATCATTTTCGGTGCAGTTGTAGGGATTTTTATCATTCCAGAGTTATTTCTGCTGTTAAATGTGAAGGACATACCTTTCATAACAAATGCTTACTCTTCAGCACTAATAGGAGCCGCTGTGTTCTTTATCATTGGTAAATGGTGCACAGGCTATGTGGTTAATTGGGTGAAATGGATCGAGGATTCTCTATTGAAGGCGCCTCTTCCTGATCTTATATCTGGAAGTTTCGGTTTAGTATTTGGACTTATTCTAGCATATCTTATTGTAAACGTGATCCCGCTAAACAATATCCCATATCATATTTTTGGTACCATTATTCCGATTTTCCTGGCTTTCTTTTTAGGATACCTTGGATTTCAGGTAGGGTTTAAGAAGAAGGATGAAATGATGGGGCTGTTCTCCCGATCTGCAAAGGTCACAAAGAAAAAAGGAGCAGCTGATGATGAACCTGAAATAGAAGATAAAAAGCTGAAAATTTTAGACACAAGTGTTATCATTGATGGAAGAATCGCAGATATTTGTCAAACTGGATTCCTAGAAGGTGTGATGGTCATTCCTCAATTTGTACTCGAGGAATTACAGCATATTGCAGACTCTTCTGATGTATTAAAGAGAAATAGAGGCCGAAGAGGTCTTGATATTTTAAATCGTATCCAAAAAGAACTGGATATTAAAGTTGAAATTTACGAAGGTGACTTTGAAGATATTCAAGAGGTTGACAGTAAGCTTGTGAAACTCGCTAAGTTAACTTCAGGTGTTGTTGTGACAAATGATTTTAATTTAAATAAAGTATGCGAACTTCAAAAAGTAGCAGTGTTAAACATCAATGATCTAGCCAATGCAGTCAAACCGGTTGTACTGCCTGGGGAAGAAATGAAGGTACAGGTCATCAAAGATGGGAAAGAGCATAACCAAGGTGTTGCTTACTTAGATGACGGTACGATGATTGTGGTCGAAGAAGGACGCAATTATATTGGAAAAGACATTGATGTGCTCGTCACGAGTGTGCTGCAAACTGCTGCTGGAAGAATGATTTTTGCGAAGCCAAAACTTCTGGAGAAGGCGCTCTAAAGGGAGAACGAACATGTATTATGAAGTAGTTATTCCGGCTGCGGGGCAGGGGAAGCGAATGAAGGCCGGCCGCAATAAACTTTTTATTGAATTGAAAAGAATGCCGGTCATCATCCACACACTGAAGGTGTTTGACGCTCATTCACAATGTAGACGCATGATCTTAGCGATCAATGAGGAAGAGCGTCGTGACTTTGAAAGGCTACTGAAGGTACACGCTTTTCAAACGCCTGTTTCACTTGTCACTGGCGGTGAAGAACGGCAGCAAAGTGTATACGAAGGATTGAAGGCTGTGCAAGATGCGGACATCGTGCTTGTTCATGATGGCGCAAGGCCTTTTATTAAGCATACACAGATTGACTTGCTCGTTAAAGCAGCGATTGAAAAAGGCTCCGCAGTCGTAGCGGTACCAGTGAAAGACACAATCAAACGCGTTCAAGAAGGCAAAGTGGAACAAACCATTGAACGTCAGAGCTTGTGGGCAGTCCAGACCCCACAAGCTTTTCGTCATTCTATTTTAAAAGAAGCGCATGAACATGCGGAGCGGACAGGCTTTCTTGGAACAGATGACGCCAGTCTTGTGGAACAATTACACGGTGAGAGTGTGTATATTGTCCAAGGAGACTATACCAATATTAAACTGACAACACCGGATGATTTATTGGTTGCCAAGGCAATTATGGATGCGGAAAGAGGGTACTAGAACATGTTTAGAATAGGACAAGGTTTTGATGTGCATCAATTAACAGAGGGAAGACCTCTTATTATTGGCGGTGTGACGATCCCTTATGAAAAGGGTCTACTTGGGCATTCAGATGCGGATGTACTGCTTCATACTGTGGCGGATGCCTGCCTAGGTGCGATTGCAGAAGGAGATATCGGCAGACATTTCCCAGACACGGATCCTGAGTTTAAAGATGCAGACTCTTTTAAATTACTTCAGCACGTGTGGGCGCTTGTAAAAGAAAAAGGCTATACACTGGTGAATATCGATTGCACGATCATGGCGCAAAAACCAAAGATGGCACCATACATTCAGCCAATGTGTGAGAAAATCGCAGAAGCTCTTGAGGCAGATGTCACACAGGTGAATGTCAAAGCAACAACGACAGAGAAACTTGGATTTACAGGAAGAGGCGAAGGAATTGCCTCTCAAGCAACCGTACTTCTTCAGAAAAAGTAAAATCCGTTTTGATGAGAATGGGTTTTGATGATAAAATACGTTTATAAAAAATTGGTGTCAGACAACATGATGCAGATGAAAGGAAGTTAAACTCATGGGAAATGAAGTGCGTGTTCGTTATGCACCGAGTCCAACTGGTCATTTACATATTGGGAATGCTAGAACGGCTCTTTTCAACTATTTGTTCGCACGCAGCCAAGGCGGCAAATTTATTATTCGAATCGAGGATACGGATCAAAAGCGTAATGTAGAAGGCGGAGAAGAAAGTCAGCTTCGCCACCTGCAGTGGCTCGGAATTGATTGGGATGAGAGCATTGATAAAGATGGGGGCTACGGTCCTTACAGACAATCAGAGCGTAATGATATTTACAAAAAATATTATGACGAGCTGCTAGAGAAAGATTTGGCGTATAAGTGCTATTGTACGGCTGAAGAACTAGAAGAAGAGCGTGAAGCACAAATTGCCCGCAGTGAAATGCCTCGATACTCTGGTAAATGCAGTCATTTATCAAAAGAAGAAGAGGACAAGCTGATTGCTGAAGGAAGAGAGCCAAGCATCCGCTTCCGTGTGCCAAAAGGAGAAATCATCAAATTTGACGATATGGTCAAAGGCGAGATTTCATTTGAAACAGACGGCATCGGTGACTTTGTTATTGTGAAGAAAGATGGTACGCCAACGTATAACTTCGCTGTAGCGGTGGATGATCATTTGATGAAAATGACTCACATTCTTCGTGGTGAGGATCACATCTCGAATACACCTAAACAAATTATGGTCTTCAATGCATTTGGCTGGGATGTTCCGCTGTTCGGACATATGACGCTGATTGTAAACGAGAATCGCAAGAAATTAAGTAAGCGTGATGAATCAATTATCCAGTTCATCGAACAGTATAAGAACTTGGGCTATTTACCAGAAGCTTTGTTTAACTTCATTGCACTACTTGGATGGTCTCCAGTTGGCGAAGAGGAACTATTTACAAAAGAGCAGTTCATCGATATTTTCGATGTCAATCGACTTTCTAAGTCACCAGCTCTATTTGATATGCATAAACTAAAATGGGTGAATAACCAATACGTGAAAGCACTTGATCTTGATCAAGTTGTGGCACTTACACTTCCACATCTTCAAAAGGCAGGCAAGGTAAGCGAGCAGCTGTCAGAAGAAGAAAACACGTGGGTGCGCAAACTCATTTCTCTATACCACGAGCAATTGAGCTACGGAGCAGAAATTGTTGAGTTAACAGAGTTGTTCTTTAAGGAACAAATTGAGTATAATCAAGAGGCAAAGGAAGTTCTTGCAGAAGAGCAAGTACCAGAAGTGATGGCTTCGTTTGCAGGTCAGCTTGAACGTCTTGAGTCTTTCACACCTGATGAAATCAAAGCTGCCATTAAAGCGGTACAAAAAGAAACAGGGCATAAAGGTAAGAAACTATTCATGCCAATTCGTGTGGCTGTCACTGGACAAACGCATGGCCCAGAGCTTCCGCAAAGTATTGAACTACTAGGTAAAGAGACGGTATTAAACCGCATTAAACAAATATAAGGAAAATCGTTGCGAGGGAGAAGTACAATGTTTTCGCCTATCACAGAAAGAGTCTTCACCGGCTGAAAGAGACTTATGGGCAGACGTTGGAAATGCACCCTCAAGACCCTTGAGGAACACGTATGTTAGTATGCAAGGGCGGTACCCTCCGTTATGGGATGAAGTTGAGAAAGTTTGCAATAAGAGGCTTTCTAAACAGAGTGGAACCGCGTTTTCAAAACGTCTCTGTCATATGGCAGAGGCGTTTTTTATTTGTCCAAAAAAGAGAGTAAGTCCTAAGAGAGATTGATGGGGAAGAACGGGGGGAGCATGTGTTTTTCAAAATGCTGAAAGAAGATATTGATACTGTGTTTGATCAAGATCCTGCTGCTAGAAGCTATCTTGAAGTAGTGCTAACCTATTCAGGGCTTCATGCGATTTGGGCTCATCGTGTTGCGCATGCATTTTACAAGCGTAAGCTGTATTTTCTTGCGCGGATCATTTCTCAGGTCAGCCGGTTTTTCACAGGGGTTGAGATTCACCCAGCAGCAACCATCGGCCGGCGGTTCTTTATTGATCACGGCATGGGCGTCGTGATTGGGGAAACATGTGAAATTGGCGATAACGTCACTGTTTTCCAAGGCGTGACATTAGGGGGAACAGGGAAAGAAAAGGGAAAGCGGCATCCAACTATTTTGGACGATGCGCTGATTGCGACTGGTGCTAAGGTGCTCGGTTCTATTACCGTAGGAAAAGGGTCCAAGATTGGTGCGGGGTCTGTTGTGTTAAAAGACGTACCAGACCATTCTACTGTTGTAGGTATACCTGGGCGAGTGGTCGTTCAAAATGGAAAGAAAATCAATCGTGATCTCAATCATCAAGATTTGCCAGATCCAGTTTCTGATCGTTTCAAAGAATTGGAGCGAGAAATGGAAAAGCTAAAACGTGAGCTGGCTTCATTGAGCAGAAAGGAAGAACAATCATGACAATCAATATTTATAATACATTGACACGTAAGAAGGAAGAGTTTGTCCCGCTTGAACCAGGAAAGGTCAAAATGTATGTATGCGGACCAACCGTGTATAACTACATTCATATCGGGAATGCAAGACCGGCCATTGTATATGATACGGTACGTAAGTATTTAGAATATAGCGGCTATGATGTGAATTTCGTATCCAACTTTACTGATGTGGATGATAAACTCATCAAAGCAGCAAACGAATTAGGCGAAGATGTCCCAACGATTGCTGATCGATTTATCCAAGCATACTTTGAGGACGTCAGTGCATTAGGCTGCAAAAAAGCAGACCTTCACCCGCGAGTGACAGAAAATATGGATGATATCATTGCGTTTATCGCCACATTGATTGAAAAAGGCTACGCCTATGAAGCAGATGGTGACGTGTATTACAGCACACGCTCATTTGAAGGTTACGGAAAACTGTCTCACCAATCGATTGATGAATTAAAGACAGGTGCCCGTATTCGTGTAGGTGAAAAGAAAAGGGATGCACTCGACTTTGCACTATGGAAGGCCGCAAAGGATCAGGAGATTTCTTGGGATAGCCCGTGGGGAGAAGGGCGCCCAGGGTGGCACATCGAGTGCTCTGCGATGGTCAAAAAGTATTTAGGCGATACGATTGACATTCATGCTGGCGGACAGGATTTAACGTTCCCTCATCACGAGAATGAGATTGCTCAATCTGAGGCTTTGACAGGAAAACCTTTTGCGAAGTATTGGATGCATAACGGGTATATTAATATTGAGAATGAAAAAATGTCAAAATCACTTGGGAACTTTGTGCTCGTACATGACATTATTAAAGAACAAGATCCAGATGTGCTTCGTTTCTTTATGCTGTCTGTTCACTATCGTCATCCAATCAATTACTCCATTGACTTATTGGAAAGTACAAAGAGTGCATTTAACAGACTCAAAACATCCTATTCAAATCTACATCATCGCCTTGAGAGCAGTACCAATTTAACAGAGGATAACACGGAATGGCTGACAAAGATTGAAGAGCAGCGAGCGACATTTATTTCTGAAATGAATGATGACTTCAATACGGCAAATGCCATCTCTGTTTTATTTGAACTAGCGAAACAAGCGAATTACTATATGGAAAATGATCATACTTCCGAGGAAGTGATCAAGGCATTTATTGGCTTGTTCCAAGAAATCACATCCGTCCTCGGCTTCTCACTAGAAGAAAAGCACACGCTTGACGAAGAGGTAGAAGCATTAATTGAGAAGCGGAATGAAGCTAGAAGGAATCGTGACTTCGCATTGTCTGATCAAATTCGTGACCAGTTAAAGAGCATGAATATTGTATTGGAGGACACTCCTCAAGGTACGCGCTGGAAAAGAGGAGAATAGGTCATGTTGAATTTTGAAAAGCTGAAAGACGGAAAACAGTTGAACGGACTTGCACTTGCTTATATGGGTGATGCCATTTTTGAAGTATATGTGAGGCATCACCTCCTCCAAACGGGGGCGACCAAACCAAATGAGCTTCATAAACGTGCAAGTAAGATCGTTTCAGCTAAATCTCAGGCCGCTATTTTATTTGAGCTTCAGCAGAAGGGCTTTTTCACAGAAGCGGAAGAAGCGGTGCTGAAAAGAGGAAGAAATGCAAAATCAGGCACAGTGCCTAAAAACACAGACGTTCAAACGTATCGTTATAGTACAGCGTTTGAAGCGCTCATGGGTTATTTATTTATCGAGAAGCAGGACGAACGCTTAGAAGAGTTGATTAGTCAGGCGATTGAAATCGGAACGTCAGGGAGGAAGACAAATGAGTCAGCAACATGATTATGTGATTGGGAAAAATGCAGTGATTGAAACACTGAAGTCAGATCGGGAGTTATACAAGCTCTGGATGGCAGAAAACACTGTAAAAGGACAAGCCCAGCAGGTCATTGAACTCGCGAAAAAGCAAAATATCACCATTCAGTATGTTCCGAGGAAAAAGCTTGATCAGATGGTAACAGGTCAGCACCAGGGAATCGTTGCACAAGTAGCAGCATATGAATATGCAGAATTGGACGATCTGTATCAAATTGCTGAAAAGCGGAATGAACAACCATTTTTCATCATCTTAGATGAAATTGAAGATCCGCACAATTTAGGGTCGATCATGCGTACGGCCGATGCTGTTGGTGCACATGGAATCGTCATTCCAAAACGACGAGCGGTAGGCTTGACGACAACTGTTGCGAAAGCATCTACTGGAGCCATTGAACATATCCCGGTCGCAAAAGTAACCAATCTTTCCAGAGCTCTTGATGAAATGAAAGAAAGAGGAATCTGGGTGGCAGGAACAGATGCATCTGCGAAGCAGGACTACAGACAATTTGACGGCACGATGCCTCTCGCTCTTGTCATCGGCAGTGAAGGAAAAGGAATTGGCCGATTGATTAAGGAAAAATGTGATTTCTTGATTAAATTGCCAATGGCCGGGAAGGTCACTTCATTAAATGCATCAGTTGCAGCTAGTCTATTGATGTATGAAGTGTATCGAAAACGTTATCCGTTAGGAGAATAGAGATGGACATCCTCTTAGTCGATGGATACAACATGATAGGTGCATGGCCTCGTTTGCAGCACTTAAAAGAAAACAGCTTTGAAGAAGCCAGAGACGTGCTGATTCAACATTTAGCAGAATATCAAGCATATACAGGGTATCGAGTCATTGTCGTATTCGATGCCCATATGGTCAAAGGAATCGAAAAGAAGCGGACAAACCACCGAGTAGAGGTCATCTTTACAAGAGAAAATGAAACGGCTGATGAGCGGATTGAAAAACTGGCACAAGACTTGAATAACATTCGGACGCAAATTCATGTGGCGACCTCTGATTATACAGAACAATGGGCGATTTTTGGACAGGGGGCACTTCGTAAGTCAGCACGAGAGCTATTAAGAGAGATAGAAGTGATTGAACGAAAGATCGAAACACGTGTCAAAAAGATTACTTCTGATAAACCAGCATCCAAAATTGAATTGTCAGAAGATGTATTGAAAACGTTTGAAAAATGGCGGCGGGGAAACTTGGAATAGCTTGACGATATTTCAACCATTATTGTATAATATTTCTATCTAGGTGCGGTCGGGGGGATCGAAGTGAATCTAAACAACAGCAAGGGTAAGTCCATCAGAGAGCAATTTTGCCAGTTGGAAGATGAACAAGTCATTGAAAGGGTTCATGTCGGAGATAGTGATGCGCTAGATTATTTAATAACGAAATACCGCAATTTTGTACGTGCGAAAGCAAGATCTTATTTCTTGATTGGAGCGGATCGAGAGGACATTGTCCAAGAGGGGATGATCGGACTTTATAAGTCTATCCGCGATTTCAGAGAGGACAAGCTTACTTCATTTAAGGCTTTTGCAGAATTATGTATTACCCGCCAAATTATCACCGCAATTAAAACAGCTACTCGCCAAAAACATATCCCGTTAAATTCCTATGTATCATTAGACAAGCCGATATACGATGAAGAATCGGACAGAACATTATTGGACGTCATTTCCGGTGCTAAAGCGCTTAACCCAGAAGATTTAATCATTAGCAAAGAAGAATTTGATGATATTGAAATGAAAATGGGTGAATTACTAAGCGAGCTGGAAAGAAAGGTACTTGTGCTTTATCTTGATGGTAGGTCCTATCAGGAGATTTCTGAAGATTTAAACCGTCATGTGAAATCAATTGATAACGCACTCCAAAGAGTAAAGAGAAAGTTAGAGAAATATTTAGAGCTGCGCGAGATCAGTCTCTAATTAAACCTATATTGACAGCTTTTTCGACACTGTGATAAGGTACTAAGGAAATGATGTCGAGAAAATAGGTGTAAATATGAGGAAAAAGATTACTCTAGCCTGTAAAGACTGCGGAAGCCGCAATTATACGACAATGAAAAGTGTTGCTTCAGCAGCTGAAAGATTAGAAGTTAAGAAATATTGCAAGACTTGTAATTCACATAAAACACATTTAGAAACGAAGTAGGATTTGCGTTCTTTAATCTGTGGAGGTCTTTTACATGCGTATTATCAGTTTCTTAAAAAGTGTCGGGAAAGAAATGAAAAAGGTCAGCTGGCCAAAGAAAAACGAAATGGTCCGCTACACGATCACTGTTATTTTAACAGTCGTATTTTTTGCCATCTTTTTCTCTTTTCTTGATATAGGAATCTCACAATTAATCGAATTAATTCATTAATACTTGAATAATGGTCTGCTGAACGTGCTATAATAGATCATAATATGACTTGCCAAAAAACCCGTTTTACGGGTTTTTTCAATTGCTTGAAAATATTTACCGGTACTCGAGATTCGTCAAATAGACATTACGAAATGTGGGGAGGGAAGGACTAAATAGTCCTGAACGAAAATGGAAAAGAATTGGTATGTTGTGCATACGTACTCTGGCTATGAAAACAAAGTGAAAGCAAACTTGGAAAAGCGTGTTGAATCAATGGGCATGCAGGATAAAATTTTCCGCGTTGTTGTACCAGAAGAAGAAGAAACGGACATTAAAAACGGTAAGAAAAAAGTAGTGAAAAAGAAAGTATTCCCTGGATATGTGCTAGTAGAAATCGTCATGACTGACGATTCTTGGTATGTCGTTCGTAATACACCAGGTGTGACAGGATTCGTTGGATCAGCTGGATCAGGCTCTAAGCCGACAGCGTTATTACCTGGCGAAGCGGAAACCATTCTGAAGAGAATGGGACTTGAAGAGCGCAAGACAGAAATCGACTTTGAACTAAAAGAAACAGTCAAGGTCATCGATGGACCATTTGCTAACTTCACAGGCTCTATCGAAGAGATTGATTATGATAAAAGCAAAGTCAAAGTATTCGTTAATATGTTTGGTAGAGAAACTCCTGTGGAACTTGAGTTCACACAGATCGATAAATTGTAATTTAAAAGAGCTTGAAATGAGTGTATAGAAGTGGTAATATAGCAAAGGTACGTCTTGAGTTCGCTCAAGATCGCTAGCTAGTTATTTCGTCATTCATATAAAGAATGAAGTTGTTGAGTGGGAGGGGGATTCCCCTATTACCACATCACGGACTTTAAGGAGGTGTGTCTCGTGGCTAAAAAAGTAGTTAAAGTTGTTAAATTGCAAATTCCTGCTGGAAAAGCTAACCCAGCTCCACCAGTTGGACCTGCTCTAGGTCAAGCCGGTGTTAATATCATGGGATTCTGTAAGGAGTTTAACGCTCGTACAGCTGACCAAGCTGGTCTTATCATTCCTGTTGAAATTTCGGTTTTTGAAGACCGTTCATTTACATTTATTACTAAAACTCCACCTGCTGCAGTTTTACTTAAAAAAGCAGCTGGTATTGAGTCTGGTTCTGGTGAACCTAACCGTAATAAAGTGGCAACTGTTAAGCGTGATAAAGTACGCGAAATCGCGGAAACAAAAATGCCTGACTTAAACGCTGCTAGCGTTGAATCAGCTATGCGCATGGTTGAAGGTACTGCACGCAGTATGGGTATTGTCATCGAAGATTAATTTTTTGTCTTGTTGGGTTGCGAGTTTGGTTTTGACAAGTTCGCAACCCTTATTCGTGGGAGGTTATTCCGCTAAAACCACATAAGGAGGATTTTTATAATGGCTAAAAAAGGTAAAAAGTATGTAGAAGCTGCTAAGCTAATCGAACGTACTAAAGCGTATGATGTAGCTGAAGCTGTTTCTCTTACAAAAAAAGCAAATACAGCGAAATTTGATGCGACTGTAGAAGTTGCTTTTCGTTTGGGCGTAGACCCTCGTAAAAACGATCAACAAATCCGCGGTGCAGTTGTACTTCCTAACGGAACTGGTAAAACTCAACGCGTTCTTGTGTTCGCTAAAGGCGAAAAAGCAAAAGAAGCAGAAGCTGCTGGAGCAGACTACGTTGGAGATTCTGATTACATCACTAAAATCCAACAAGGCTGGTTCGAATTCGATGTAATCGTTGCGACACCTGACATGATGGGTGAAGTTGGTAAGATCGGTCGTGTACTTGGACCAAAAGGTCTTATGCCAAACCCTAAAACAGGAACTGTAACTTTCGAAGTAGAAAAAGCAATCAATGAAATCAAAGCTGGTAAAGTAGAATACCGCGTTGATAAAGCTGGTAACATCCACGCGCCAATCGGAAAGGTTTCTTTCGAGGACGAAAAGCTTGTTGAGAACTTTGCAACAATCTATGACACAATCCTTAAAGCAAAACCTGCAGCGGCTAAAGGTGTATACGTGAAAAACGTTTCTGTTACATCTACTATGGGCCCTGGCGTGAAAGTGGATCCATCTTCTTTCTCTGCAAAATAATTCTTGACTTGTCACAACCGTTTTGATAATATCAAAATGTTGTAAAATAGAATAATCATTTATACCGTAGACAGCAGGGGCCTTATGGCTTAATTAACCCGCCGAGGTGTATATGTCACAGTCTTACGTTAACGTATGCTTGTATATACAGCCTCCATGTCTTAATGGAGGCTTTTTATATGGAGAACCGTTCGTTAGGAACGTGATGGCCTGATCGGTATAAGTGTTACACAAAGAATGTACAGGAGGTGTAACCATGAGCAATGCAATCGATACTAAAAAAGTTGTCGTTGATGAAATTACTTCTAAATTTAAAGACAGTTTGTCTACTGTAATCGTAGATTACCGCGGTCTTTCAGTTTCTGAAGTGACTGAACTTCGTAAACAACTTCGTGATGCTGGCGTAGAATTCAAAGTTTACAAAAACACTTTGACTCGCCGTGCAGTTGAACAAGTTGAACTAACGGGTTTAAACGATTTCTTAACAGGTCCAAACGCTATCGCATTCAGTAACGAAGATGTTATCGCACCTGCGAAAATCATCAACGAATTTGCGAAAAGCCACGAAGCTTTAGAAATCAAAGCTGGTGTTATCGAAGGAAACGTAGCGACTGTAGAAGAAGTGAAGGCTCTTGCGGAACTTCCGTCTCGCGAAGGCTTACTATCTATGTTGCTTAGCGTTCTTCAAGCTCCAGTTCGTAACCTTGCTCTTGCTACTAAAGCAGTTGCAGATCAAAAAGAAGAACAAGGCGCTTAATGCGTACTTGACGTAAATAACTTAAAAATGGAGGAATTACAAATGGCTTTAAATATCGAAGAAATCATTGCTTCAGTTAAAGAAGCAACTGTACTTGAGTTAAACGACTTAGTA
The DNA here is from genome assembly GCF_005144805.1 of Bacillus sp. S2(2019). Lineage (NCBI taxonomy): Bacteria > Bacillati > Bacillota > Bacilli > Caryophanales > Bacillaceae > Bacillus > Bacillus sp. S2(2019). The sequence continues at coordinate 41,748 of NZ_SWFL01000007.1, read as the reverse complement.
AAAGCAATCGAAGAAGAATTTGGCGTAACTGCTGCTGCTCCTGTAGCTGTAGCTGCTGGTGGCGGTGCTGCTGCTGAAGAAAAAACTGATTTTGATCTAGTACTTGCTGGTGCTGGAGACCAAAAAATCAAAGTTATCAAAGTGGTTCGTGAAATCACTGGTCTTGGCTTGAAAGAAGCTAAAGAACTTGTTGACAACACTCCAAAACCACTTAAAGAAGGTATTGCTAAAGAAGAAGCTGAAGAACTTAAAGCTAAGCTTGAAGAAGTTGGCGCTTCTGTAGAAGTTAAGTAATCTTCGCCTAATCTTTTGGGAAAGCTCGCTTTTACTGGCGGGCTTTTTCTTTTCTTATCTCCTGAAACGATTGAATCCAGAGGAGGTCCATTCACCATGAGTGACCACTATTATACGGAAAAGCCATCAGTGAAAAGCAATAAACAGACATGGGACTTCACCTTGAGAAACCGTAGCTTTACTTTTACAAGTGACAGTGGAGTGTTTTCTAAGAAAGAAGTCGACTATGGTTCGAGGCTTTTAATTGAAGCTTTTGAAGAACCTGACTTGGATGGCGACGTCTTAGATGTCGGTTGCGGTTATGGACCGATCGGCTTATCGTTAGCAAACGAAATGACAGGCCGCACCATTCATATGATTGATGTGAACGAAAGAGCAGTCGAACTTTCAAAGGAAAACGCTAAGCATAATCGCATTGATAATGTCCGCATCTATCAAAGTGATTTGTTCTCGAATGTTCATTCATCAGCTGCTTTTGCCTCTATACTGACCAATCCCCCAATACGGGCAGGGAAGAAAGTAGTACATGCGATCTTTGAAAAAAGTGCTGATCATTTATTGCCGGAAGGTGAGATGTGGGTGGTTATTCAGAAAAAACAAGGTGGACCATCTGCGATTGAGAAATTAGAACAGCTTTTTGGAGAAGTGACGGTCGTTATGAAAAAAAAGGGCTACTATATTATCAAAGCTAAAAAAGTTTGACGCAGTTTCCTAGCTGTGTTAACATTATAAAATGCCAATGTGTATATTTTGCTTGATAGGCTTAAAAAACAACTATTTTGTATAAATTATGCATACTTGGGAAAACTAATAAAATCGGTATTTGTTTTTGGATGTGGTTTTCTTATTTTAGAAACCCTTTTTTCTTTTGTCTTGTAAAAGTATTTCTTTACTGACATTTGAAAGACAGAAATACTTTTTACACATATAATACGCATGATTTGAGGGGTGAATCAGTTGACAGGTCAACTAGTTCAGTATGGACGACACCGCCAGCGCAGAAGCTACGCACGCATAAGCGAAGTGTTAGAATTACCAAATCTCATTGAAATTCAAACCTCTTCTTATCAGTGGTTTCTTGATGAGGGTCTTAGAGAGATGTTTCAAGATATATCCCCAATTGAGGATTTTACTGGTAACCTTTCTCTTGAATTCATTGATTACAGCCTAGGGGATCCTAAGTATCCTGTAGCAGAATCAAAAGAACGTGATGTAACTTACTCTGCTCCACTAAGAGTAAAAGTTCGTTTAATTAACAAAGAAACTGGAGAAGTAAAAGACCAAGATGTGTTTATGGGTGATTTCCCAATCATGACAGACACAGGTACTTTTATCATTAATGGTGCGGAACGTGTAATCGTTTCTCAGTTAGTACGTTCTCCAAGTGTATATTTCAGTGGTAAAGTAGACAAAAACGGTAAAAAAGGTTTTACTGCGACTGTCATTCCAAACCGTGGCGCATGGTTAGAATACGAAACTGATGCGAAGGATGTAGTCTATGTACGCATCGATCGCACACGTAAGTTGCCGGTTACGGTTCTTTTGCGTGCTCTCGGCTTCAGCTCTGATCAAGAGATTCTTGACCTCATTGGCGAGAATGAATACTTACGCAACACGTTGGAAAAAGACAATACAGAGAATGCTGATAAAGCACTTCTCGAAATCTACGAGCGTCTTCGTCCCGGAGAGCCGCCAACTGTTGAAAATGCGAAAAGCTTGCTAGACTCTCGCTTCTTTGATCCGAAGAGATATGACTTAGCAAATGTTGGACGCTACAAGATTAATAAGAAGCTTCATATTAAAAATAGACTATTCAATCAAAAATTGGCTGAAACGCTAGTTGATCCTGAAACAGGTGAAATCCTAGCAGAAAAAGGTCAAATTTTAGATAGAAGAGTGCTTGATAAAGTTCTTCCATACTTAGAAAACGGCATCGGATTTAGAAAGCTTTATCCAAACGGTGGCGTAGTAGAGGATGAAGTAGAACTTCAATCTATCAAGATTTATGCACCAACTGATCAAGAAGGCGAGCAAGTGATCAACGTGATTGGTAATGCATATGTAGAGGAAGCTGTGAAGAACATCACGCCTTCTGACATCATTGCTTCAATCAGTTACTTCTTTAACCTACTTCATGGAGTAGGTGACACAGATGATATCGATCACCTTGGTAACCGTCGTCTGCGTTCTGTAGGTGAACTTCTGCAAAACCAATTCCGTATTGGTTTAAGCAGAATGGAGCGTGTTGTTCGTGAAAGAATGTCGATTCAAGACACGAACACGATCACACCTCAGCAGCTGATCAACATCCGTCCTGTGATCGCTTCTATCAAAGAGTTCTTTGGTAGCTCTCAGCTTTCTCAGTTCATGGATCAAACAAACCCGCTTGCTGAATTGACACACAAACGTCGTCTATCAGCGCTTGGACCGGGTGGTTTGACACGTGAGCGTGCAGGAATGGAAGTTCGTGACGTTCACTATTCTCACTATGGTCGTATGTGTCCGATTGAAACACCAGAGGGTCCAAACATTGGTTTGATCAACTCTCTATCTTCATTTGCGAAAGTGAATCGCTTCGGATTTATCGAAACACCTTACCGTCGGGTTGATCCTGAAACAGGTAAAGTGACGCCGAGAATCGATTACCTAACAGCTGATGAAGAGGATAACTACGTAGTAGCACAAGCGAACGCTATATTAGGTGAAGATGGTTCGTTTATTGATGATAATATCATTGCTCGTTTCAGAGGGGAAAACACCGTTGTTCCTCGAAACCGCGTTGACTACATGGACGTTTCGCCGAAGCAGGTTGTTTCTGCAGCGACAGCATGTATCCCATTCTTAGAAAACGATGACTCTAACCGTGCTCTAATGGGAGCAAACATGCAACGTCAGGCTGTGCCTTTGATGCAGCCGGAATCACCGATTGTTGGTACAGGTATGGAGTATGTATCAGGTAAAGACTCTGGTGCTGCTGTGATCTGCCGTTACCCAGGTGTTGTAGAACGTGTTGAAGCGAAGAATATTTGGGTTCGCCGTTATGAAGACGTTGACGGACAACAAGTCAAAGGAAACCTAGACAAATACAGCTTGCTGAAATTTGTCCGTTCTAACCAAGGGACTTGCTACAACCAGCGTCCTATCGTAAGTGTTGGAGATGAAGTCGTCAAAGGAGAAATCCTTGCAGACGGTCCTTCTATGGAAAAAGGTGAATTGGCTCTAGGACGTAACGTCATGGTCGGCTTCATGACTTGGGACGGTTACAACTATGAGGATGCGATCATTATGAGTGAGCGCCTTGTAAAAGATGACGTCTACACTTCTATTCATATTGAAGAATATGAATCAGAAGCTCGTGATACAAAGCTTGGACCAGAAGAAATTACGCGTGATATTCCAAACGTTGGGGAAGATGCTTTACGCAACCTTGACGAGCGTGGAATCATCCGTATTGGTGCAGAAGTAAAAGACGGAGACCTTCTTGTCGGGAAAGTAACGCCTAAAGGTGTAACAGAACTAACAGCTGAAGAACGTCTATTACATGCAATCTTCGGTGAAAAGGCTCGTGAAGTACGTGATACGTCTCTACGTGTACCACACGGCGGCGGCGGAATCATCCACGATGTCAAAGTCTTTAACCGTGAAGATGGAGATGAATTACCACCAGGTGTTAACCAGTTAGTCCGTGTATACATCGTTCAGAAGCGTAAAATTTCTGAAGGTGACAAAATGGCCGGACGACATGGTAACAAAGGGGTTATCTCCAAAATCCTTCCAGAAGAAGATATGCCGTATCTTCCAGATGGAACACCGATTGATATCATGTTAAACCCTCTAGGGGTGCCATCTCGTATGAATATCGGTCAGGTACTTGAGCTTCATATGGGTATGGCTGCACGTTACCTAGGCATCCACATTGCGTCACCAGTATTTGATGGTGCTCGTGAGGAAGATGTTTGGGAAACGCTTGAAGAAGCAGGTATGTCCCGTGATGCGAAAACAGTCCTTTATGATGGTCGAACTGGTGAACCATTCGACAACCGTGTATCTGTTGGAATCATGTATATGATCAAACTGGCTCACATGGTTGACGATAAACTTCACGCACGTTCAACTGGACCATACTCACTTGTTACGCAGCAGCCACTGGGCGGTAAAGCACAGTTTGGTGGACAGCGTTTCGGAGAGATGGAAGTATGGGCACTTGAAGCTTACGGTGCAGCATATACACTTCAAGAAATCTTAACTGTAAAATCGGATGACGTTGTGGGTCGTGTGAAAACATACGAAGCGATCGTCAAAGGGGATAACGTACCTGAACCAGGTGTCCCTGAATCATTCAAAGTATTAATTAAAGAACTTCAAAGTTTAGGTATGGATGTGAAAATCCTATCTGGCGATGAAGAAGAGATAGAAATGAGAGATTTAGAAGACGATGAGGAAACGAAGAAAGCAGACGGATTAGCGTTATCTAATGACGAAGATGCTGCAGACCTCGCACCTGTCGATCTTGAACGTGACGCAGTCACAAAAGAATAGCAGAAACGATTAGAGCAAGTGACTAGGGTATAACCCGAAGATTAAAAGGGAGGTAGGCCCCTTGCTAGATGTGAACAATTTTGAGTATATGAACATCGGTCTCGCATCACCTGATAAAATCCGTTCTTGGTCTTTTGGTGAAGTGAAAAAGCCTGAAACGATTAACTATCGTACACTGAAACCGGAAAAAGATGGTCTCTTTTGTGAACGTATCTTCGGACCGCAAAAAGACTGGGAATGTCATTGTGGAAAGTATAAACGCGTTCGTTATAAGGGTGTTGTATGTGACCGTTGTGGTGTAGAAGTAACACGGGCAAAAGTCCGTCGTGAGAGAATGGGGCATATCGAACTGGCTGCCCCAGTTTCCCACATTTGGTATTTCAAAGGTATCCCAAGCCGTATGGGTCTTGTTCTAGATATGTCACCACGTGCGTTAGAAGAAGTGATTTACTTCGCTTCTTACGTCGTGACTGATCCGGGCAACACACCGCTTGAGAAGAAACAACTTCTTTCTGAGAAAGAATTCCGTGCTTATTTAGATAAATACGGTAACACCTTCCAAGCAGCTATGGGTGCAGAAGCAATTAACAAACTTCTTCAAGATATCGATCTTGTGAAAGAAGTAGATACACTCAAAGAAGAGCTAAAAACAGCTCAAGGACAGCGTCGTACACGTGCGATCAAACGCCTTGAAGTGTTGGAAGCTTTCCGTAACTCAGGAAACAAACCGTCTTGGATGATCCTTGATGTACTTCCGGTGATTCCACCAGAATTACGTCCAATGGTTCAGCTTGATGGCGGACGTTTTGCTACTTCTGACTTGAACGACCTTTATCGTCGTGTCATCAACCGTAACAACCGTCTGAAACGTTTATTAGATCTTGGCGCGCCAAGCATCATCGTTCAGAACGAGAAGCGTATGCTTCAAGAAGCTGTCGATGCCTTGATTGATAATGGACGTAGAGGCCGACCAGTAACAGGACCAGGAAATAGACCATTGAAATCTCTTTCTCACATGCTGAAAGGGAAACAAGGGCGTTTCCGTCAAAACTTGCTTGGTAAACGTGTTGACTATTCTGGACGTTCCGTTATCGTCGTTGGACCACATTTGAAAATGTATCAGTGTGGACTTCCGAAAGAAATGGCTCTTGAACTATTCAAACCATTCGTGATGAAGGAGCTTGTTGAAAAAGGATTAGCTCACAACATTAAGAGCGCGAAACGTAAGATTGAGCGCGTGCAGCCGGAAGTTTGGGATGTTTTAGAATCAGTGATTCGTGAGCATCCAGTCTTACTAAACCGTGCACCAACTCTTCACAGACTTGGTATTCAAGCGTTTGAACCTACACTTGTGGAAGGACGCGCAATTCGTCTGCATCCACTTGTATGTACTGCCTACAACGCTGACTTTGATGGTGACCAAATGGCGGTTCACGTACCATTATCTGCTGAAGCTCAAGCTGAAGCTCGTATCTTAATGCTTGCTGCTCAAAACATTTTGAACCCGAAAGATGGAAAACCTGTTGTTACGCCATCTCAGGATATGGTGCTAGGTAACTACTACCTTACACTTGAGCGTAAAGGTGCTATCGGAGAAGGTATGGTATTCAAAGATACGAACGAAGCCCTTCTAGCTTATCAAAATGGGTATGTGCATCTTCATACACGTGTAGCTGTTGCAGCTAACTCGTTGAAGAATGTGACATTCACTGATGAACAGCGTTCTAAATTGTTGATTACAACAGTTGGAAAACTAATCTTTAACGAAATCTTACCGGAATCATTCCCTTACATGAATGAGCCGACAAAGAGCAATATTGAAGAAAAAACGCCTGACCGCTTCTTCCTTGAAAAAGGTGAAGATGTCAAAGCTGCGATCGAGAAACAAGAAATCAATGCGCCGTTCAAAAAAGGTATTTTAGGTAAAATCATTGCGGAAATCTTTAAGAGATTCCATATCACTGAGACATCTAAAATGCTTGACCGCATGAAAAATCTTGGTTTCAAATACTCTACTAAAGCGGGTATTACGGTTGGGGTGTCTGATATCGTCGTATTGGATGATAAACAGAAGATCCTCGAAGAAGCGCAAGCAAAAGTAGATAACGTCATGAAGCAATTCAGACGTGGTTTGATTACTGAAGAAGAGCGTTATGAGAGAGTCATTTCGATCTGGAGTTCTTCTAAAGATGTCATCCAAGGTAAACTGATGAAGTCCCTTGATGAAGTCAACCCTATCTACATGATGAGTGACTCTGGAGCGCGTGGTAACGCATCTAACTTCACTCAGCTGGCTGGTATGCGTGGTCTGATGGCCAACCCGGCTGGACGTATCATTGAACTTCCGATTAAATCTAGTTTCCGTGAAGGTTTAACAGTATTGGAATACTTTATTTCCACTCACGGAGCGCGTAAAGGTCTTGCCGATACAGCTCTTAAAACAGCTGACTCAGGTTACCTCACGCGTCGTCTCGTTGACGTTGCGCAGGATGTTATCATCCGTGAAACAGATTGCGGTACAGACCGTGGAATCTTGGCGAAGTCCATTAAAGAAGGAAATGAAATTATTGAGAAACTTGAAGAACGTCTGATTGGACGTTTTGCAAGAAAACCAATTGTTCATCCTGAAACGGGCGAAGTCATTGTTGGCGAAAACGAACTAATTGATGAAGATAAAGCACTTGAAGTAGTTGAAGCAGGAATCGAGGAAGTATGGATCCGTTCTGCATTTACATGTAACACGCCTCATGGTGTATGTAAACGATGCTACGGCCGTAACCTTGCAACTGGTACTGACGTTGAAGTCGGTGAAGCAGTTGGAATCATCGCTGCACAATCGATCGGTGAGCCAGGAACACAGCTTACAATGCGTACGTTCCACACCGGTGGGGTAGCAGGAGACGATATCACTCAAGGTTTACCTCGTATCCAAGAGTTATTTGAAGCGCGTAATCCGAAAGGGCAGGCAACCATTTCTGAAATTGATGGTGTCGTTGCTGAAATTAACGATGTTCGTGACAAGCAACAGGAAATTGTGGTTCAAGGCGAAGTTGAAACTCGCTCTTACACAGCTCCTTACAATGCACGTCTGAAAGTTGTTGAAGGTGACAAAGTCACTCGTGGTCAAGTACTGACAGAAGGTTCAATCGATCCGAAAGAACTTCTTAAAGTGACTGATATGACAGCTGTTCAAGAATATCTGCTTCATGAAGTACAAAAAGTATACCGTATGCAAGGGGTAGAAATCGGAGATAAGCACGTAGAAGTAATGGTTCGCCAAATGCTTCGTAAAGTGCGTGTCGCTGATGCAGGGGATACAGATGTATTACCAGGCACACTTCTTGATGTACACCAATTCACAGAAGCGAACAAAAAAGTACTATTCGAAGGCAAACGTCCTGCAACAGGCCGTCCAGTTCTTCTTGGTATTACAAAAGCATCGCTTGAAACAGACTCATTCTTGTCTGCAGCATCCTTCCAAGAAACGACTCGTGTCCTAACAGATGCGGCGATCAAAGGAAAACGTGATGAACTGCTTGGCTTGAAAGAGAATGTCATCATCGGTAAACTTGTTCCTGCTGGAACTGGAATGCCAAACTACCGTAAAGTTAAGCCGGTTTCACAAGTGCAGCCGTCTGACGATATGGTTCCTGTAGAGTAATCTTTCTCTTAAGATTTCTATAAAAATCATCAAAAAATGGTGAAGGATGTCAAGATAATCTGTCAAACGATATTGACATCCTTCTGCCATGATGATAATATAACCAAGGTGCTCAAATTAAAACCTGTTACTTTGGAGGATATTCGATGTCTTATGATAAAGTATCACAGGCTCAATCCATTATTATTGGTACGAAGCAAACAGTAAAAGCTCTGAAACGAGATTCAGTGAAGGAAATCGTCGTAGCGAAAGATGCTGATCCTGCTTTAACCGCTAGTGTAATGAAACTAGCGCAAGAGAAGGGTGTAGACATTTTAGTGGTAGATTCCATGAAAAAGCTCGGCAAGGCCTGCGGAATTGAAGTTGGGGCAGCAGCTGTTGCCATTATGTTATAGCGTACTTGTTTTGTTTTTGCATGCTTAAAATGCAAAAGCATTGTTTTTTGCCTTTTGATGAACCACCTGGGTATGTGGGTTATAAAAAAAGTAATGAAGGGAGGAATAACAACATGCCTACAATTAATCAGCTAATACGCAAAGGACGCGTGAGTAAAGTTGAAAACTCAAAGTCTCCTGCACTTAACAAAGGATACAACAGTTTCAAAAAAGAGCACACTAACGTAACATCTCCACAGAAGCGCGGGGTTTGTACTCGTGTCGGTACAATGACACCGAAAAAACCAAACTCAGCACTACGTAAATATGCTCGTGTACGTTTGTCTAACCTGATTGAGGTAACAGCTTACATTCCTGGTATCGGACATAACCTACAAGAGCACAGTGTAGTACTTATCCGTGGCGGACGTGTAAAAGACTTACCGGGTGTACGTTACCACATCGTTCGTGGTGCGCTTGATACTGCCGGAGTTGACGGTCGTATGCAAGGACGTTCTAAATACGGAACAAAACGCCCTAAACAAAGCAAATAATATAAACAAACATAAGGGTTTTTAGAAGTTGAGTTCAGATCAGTGGAGTCAGGCAGCTGACAATGAAATTGAGATGAAAGACAGATAGAAATCCTTTTAAAAGAGAAGGGAGGCTATTCAGATGCCACGTAAAGGTCCTGTAGCAAAAAGAGATGTTTTGCCAGATCCAATTTACAATTCTAAACTTGTATCTCGTTTGATCAACAAAATGATGATCGACGGTAAAAGAGGAAAGTCACAAACTATTCTCTACAAGTCATTTGATATTATCAAAGAACGTACTGGTAATGAAGCGATGGAGGTTTTCGAACAAGCCTTGAAAAACATCATGCCAGTTCTTGAAGTTAAAGCACGTCGTGTAGGTGGAGCTAACTACCAAGTTCCTGTAGAAGTTCGCCCAGACCGTCGTACGACTTTAGGTCTTCGCTGGTTAGTAAACTATGCTCGTCTTCGTGGAGAAAAAACGATGGAAGAGCGTCTTGCTAACGAAATCCTTGACGCAGCTAACAACACTGGTGCTGCTGTTAAGAAACGTGAAGATACACACAAAATGGCAGAAGCGAACAAAGCATTCGCTCACTACCGCTGGTAGGATTTATACCAAACTAAAAAAACTATTCCCTAATAAGGAAGGAGAAATTACCCAATGGCAAGAGAGTTCTCCTTAGACAAAACTCGTAATATTGGTATCATGGCTCACATCGATGCCGGTAAAACGACAACGACTGAGCGTATCTTGTACTACACTGGTCGTATCCATAAAATTGGTGAAACTCACGAAGGAGCTTCACAAATGGACTGGATGGAGCAGGAGCAAGAACGTGGTATTACAATCACTTCTGCTGCTACTACAGCACAATGGAAAGGTTACCGTGTAAACATCATTGATACACCAGGACACGTAGACTTCACTGTTGAAGTTGAACGTTCTTTGCGTGTACTTGATGGTGCGGTTGCTGTTCTTGATGCACAATCAGGTGTAGAGCCTCAAACTGAAACAGTTTGGCGCCAAGCAACAACTTACGGAGTACCTCGTATCGTATTCGTTAACAAAATGGATAAAACCGGTGCGGACTTCCTTTACTCTGTAAGCACATTAAGAGATCGTCTTCAAGCGAACGCTCATGCAATTCAATTGCCGATCGGCGCTGAAGATCAATTCGAAGGAATCATCGACCTTGTAGAAAACGTAGCATACTTCTACGAAGATGACCTTGGAACTCGCTCTGATGCACAAGAAATCCCTGCTGAGTATAAAGACAAAGCTGAAGAGCTTCGCAGCAGCTTAATTGAAGCTGTCGCTGAGCTTGATGAAGAGCTTATGGAAAAATACCTTGAGGGTGAAGAAATCACAATTCCTGAATTGAAAGCTGCAATCCGTAAAGGAACTTTGAATGTTGAATTCTACCCAGTTCTTGTTGGATCTGCTTTCAAAAACAAAGGTGTTCAGCTTGTACTTGACGCTGTGCTTGACTACCTTCCTGCACCAACTGATGTTGCTGCAATCAAAGGTACATTGCCAGATACAAATGAAGAGGTTGTACGTGAGTCTACTGATGACGCACCATTCGCAGCTCTTGCATTTAAAGTTATGACTGACCCTTATGTTGGGAAACTAACTTTCTTCCGCGTATACTCTGGAACACTTGATTCTGGTTCTTACGTGAAGAACTCTTCTAAGAACAAGCGTGAGCGTGTTGGACGTATCCTTCAAATGCACGCAAACAGCCGTGAAGAAATCTCTACTGTATATGCAGGGGATATCGCAGCAGCTGTTGGTCTTAAAGATACATCTACTGGTGATACTCTTTGTGACGAGAAAAATCTTGTTATCCTTGAGTCTATGGAATTCCCAGAGCCAGTTATCGATGTAGCAATCGAGCCTAAATCTAAGGCTGACCAAGATAAAATGGGTATCGCTTTAGCTAAACTAGCTGAAGAGGATCCAACATTCCGTACACAAACAAACACTGAAACTGGTCAAACGATCATCTCTGGTATGGGTGAGCTTCACCTTGATATCATTGTTGACCGTATGAAGCGTGAGTTCAAGGTTGAAGCTAACGTAGGAGCTCCTCAAGTTGCGTACCGTGAAACATTCCGTTCTAGTGCAAAAGTTGAAGGTAAATTCGTACGTCAGTCTGGTGGACGCGGTCAGTTCGGACACGTTTGGATCGAATTCGAACCAAACGAAGAAGGCGCAGGCTTCGAATTCACAAATGCAATCGTCGGTGGGGTTGTTCCACGTGAATACATTCCAGCAATTCAAGCAGGTCTTGAAGATTCACTAGAAAATGGTGTATTAGCTGGATTCCCATTAATCGACATCAAAGCAAAATTATTCGATGGATCTTACCACGATGTTGACTCTAACGAAATGGCGTTTAAAATTGCTGCATCTATGGCATTGAAAAATGCTGTCAGCAAATGTAACCCAGTTCTACTTGAGCCAATGATGAAAGTAGAAGTCGTTATCCCAGAAGAATACATGGGAGACATCATGGGTGATATCACATCTCGTCGTGGACGTGTAGAAGGTATGGAAGCTCGCGGTAACGCTCAAGTTGTTCGCGCTATGGTTCCACTTTCTGAAATGTTCGGATATGCAACTGCACTCCGTTCTAACACACAAGGACGCGGTACTTTCACTATGCACATGGATCACTACGAAGAAGTGCCTAAGAGCATCAGTGAAGAAATCATCAAAAAAAATAAAGGTGAATAATTGATTTTGCCTTTAAACTAAAGTATAACTACTATTGAAGATCAGAAAGTGGGAGGTAACTCTTCACTTTCTATCACTCATACCAAATACAATGAACCTTTAAGGAGGATTTTTAGAATGGCTAAAGAAAAATTCGACCGTTCCAAATCGCATGCTAACATTGGTACAATTGGACACGTTGACCATGGTAAAACAACTCTAACTGCTGCTATCTCAACAGTTCTTCATAAGAAATCTGGTAAAGGTACAGCTATGGCTTATGACCAAATCGATGGTGCTCCAGAAGAGCGCGAGCGTGGAATCACAATCTCAACTGCACACGTTGAGTATGAAACTGAAACTCGTCACTATGCACACGTAGACTGCCCAGGACACGCTGACTATGTTAAAAACATGATCACTGGTGCTGCTCAAATGGACGGCGCGATCTTAGTAGTATCTGCTGCTGATGGTCCAATGCCACAAACACGTGAGCACATCCTACTTTCTCGTAACGTAGGTGTTCCTTACATCGTAGTATTCCTTAACAAATGTGACATGGTTGACGATGAAGAGTTACTTGAACTTGTTGAAATGGAAGTTCGTGACCTTCTTTCTGACTATGACTTCCCTGGTGACGATGTACCAGTTATCAAAGGTTCTGCTCTTAAAGCTCTTGAAGGTGATGCTGATTACGAAGCAAAAATCTTCGAACTTATGGATGCGGTTGATGAGTACATCCCAACTCCAGAGCGTGACACTGAGAAGCCATTCATGATGCCAGTTGAGGACGTATTCTCAATCACTGGTCGTGGAACAGTTGCTACTGGTCGTGTTGAGCGTGGACAAGTTAAAGTCGGTGACGAAGTTGAAATCATCGGTCTTCAAGAAGAAAACGGTAAAACAACTGTTACAGGTGTTGAAATGTTCCGTAAACTTCTTGACTATGCTGAAGCTGGTGACAACATCGGTGCACTACTTCGTGGTGTATCTCGTGAAGATATCCAACGTGGTCAAGTACTTGCTAAACCAGGTACAATCACTCCACATAGCCGTTTCAAAGCTGAAGTTTATGTACTTTCTAAAGAAGAGGGTGGACGTCATACTCCATTCTTCACTAACTACCGTCCGCAGTTCTACTTCCGTACAACTGACGTAACTGGTATCGTACATCTTCCAGAAGGTACTGAAATGGTAATGCCTGGCGATAACACTGAGATGGAAGTTGAACTTATCTCTACTATCGCTATCGAAGAAGGAACTCGTTTCTCTATCCGTGAGGGTGGACGTACTGTAGGTTCTGGCGTCGTTTCTACTATCATTAAGTAATAACAGTTAAAAGAGACTCCTTGCAAAAGGGTCTCTTTTTTTGCTTTTCCAGTGCATAACGGCTACTATAAGCTATAGAATCTAAATGGAACCGAGAGGATCACTGGAATGGCGAAGACAATGTTGAAAAAGTGGCTGATTGGCGGGCTTGATCAATGGATTATGATAAAAGAAGATCAAGCGAAAAAAATAAAACCTGTTTTATTATTTTTACACGGTGGCCCAGGGTCAGCTCAAATGAGTTATATCGATTCCTTTCATAAGGAACTTGATCAAGACTTCACTGTTGTTCATTGGGACCAGCGCGGTGCAGGACTGTCTTATCAAAAAAACATTCCTGAGTCTTCTATGACCATTGGGCAATTCGTAGAGGATACGATTGAGCTTACAGAAAAACTGCTTTCTTATAATGATCAAACGAAAATATACATTGCGGGTTATTCATGGGGATCATTAATTGCGATACAAGCTGTACATAAACGACCAGATTTGTATCATGCCTATTATGGAATTAGTCAGGTGGTTGATGTATTAAAAGAGGATATTGTATCGTACGAACTTCTTCTAAAAAAATATCAAGGCAAGCATTTCTTCAGTAGATGTCTAAGATTGCTGACACCACCCCCTTGGAAACGCACCTCTGCTCATGCTTTGTTCTCTCTATACAAAGAGTTCGCAAAAGTAGGGCTCACGCATAGGTGGAAGCCACTTTTTCAAATGCTGTATGCATTTCTTGTTAGTAAGCATTATCAGCTAAAAGATAAGTGGAAATTCCTTATGGGACAGAAGTATAGCCAGGATTTGCTGTGGGACGAGCTGATGAACGAAAGCATTCAATACCGAGTTTCTTCTATATTAATACCCTGCTACTTTATCATCGGTGAACATGACATGATTACACCAGCTGCTGTTTCAAAACCATATGTTGATCAACTTACAGCACCAATAAAAGAGTGGTTTACTTTTAAAGAATCTGCGCATTCTCCGCATATTGAAGAGCCAGAAGAATTTATTCGTATCGTCAGGAAGACAGCTACACATCATCTTCAGGGAAAGCTTGATTTATAGGCTGAACCCCTGTATAATATGAAAAGTGTGCAAATCATAAATTTATCCGATTTATTATTGCAACACTCAGGCCAATTTGGTACAATAGTGCATGTTGGTCTTTGACTGCGATGAAGTGAGAGGTTGCTGACACACCCGGCCGCTTTGCCATGGCAAGGTGATCAGGTTTTTCTCACGGAGAACTGTCTAACGTAAGTAGGCGAAAAGGAGGGAAAATAATGGCAAAACAAAAAATTCGTATTCGTTTAAAAGCATATGATCATAGAATTCTTGATCAATCTGCTGAGAAGATTGTTGAAACGGCTAAGCGTTCTGGTGCTAGTGTATCTGGTCCAATCCCGCTTCCAACTGAAAAATCAGTTTACACAATCCTTCGTGCGGTGCATAAGTACAAAGATTCTCGTGAGCAATTCGAGATGCGTACTCACAAACGTCTAATCGACATTGTGAATCCAACTCCGCAAACAGTTGATGCACTTATGCGTTTAGATTTACCATCCGGTGTAGATATCGAAATCAAACTTTAATTCAAATAGAAAACACATATTATAGGAGGTGTGACGAATGACCAAAGGAATCTTAGGTAGAAAAATTGGTATGACGCAAGTATTCGCAGAAAACGGTGATCTTATCCCTGTAACTGTTGTTGAGGCTGCTGCTAACGTTGTTCTTCAGAAGAAGACTACTGACACGGATGGCTATGAAGCAATCCAAATCGGTTTTGACGACAAACGTGAGAAGCTTTCTAACAAACCAGAGAAAGGCCACGTTGCTAAAGCGGAAACTGCTCCTAAGCGCTTCGTAAAAGAATTACGCGGTGTGGAGTTAGATGCGTATGAAGTTGGTCAGGAAGTCAAAGTTGATATTTTCGCAAATGGAGATATCGTAGATGTAACAGGAACATCAAAAGGTAAAGGATTCCAAGGGGCTATCAAACGCCACGGACAATCACGCGGACCAATGACTCACGGTTCACGTTACCACCGTCGTCCTGGTTCAATGGGACCTGTTGATCCAAACCGAGTATTCAAAGGTAAACTTCTTCCAGGACGTATGGGCGGAGAGCAAATCACTGTCCAAAATCTTGAGATCGTTAAAGTTGATGCAGAACGCAATCTTCTTTTGATCAAAGGTAACGTACCAGGAGCTAAAAAATCTCTAGTAACTGTAAAGAGTGCAGTTAAAACTAAATAACTCTCTTAGGAAAGGAGGAAACAAGTCATGCCAAAAGTAGCATTATTTAACCAAAACGGTTCTACTAACGGTGAAATCGAATTAAACGCTTCTGTGTTTGGAATTGAGCCAAACGAAAGCGTAGTATTCGATGCTATTCTTATGCAAAGAGCTTCCTTACGTCAAGGAACTCACAAAGTAAAAACTCGTTCTGAAGTACGTGGCGGAGGTCGTAAACCTTGGAGACAGAAGGGTACAGGTCGTGCTCGTCAAGGTTCTATCCGTTCACCACAATGGCGCGGAGGCGGTATCGTATTCGGTCCAACACCACGCAGCTATTCTTATAAATTACCTAAAAAAGTTCGCCGCTTGGCTATCAAGTCAGTATTGTCTTCTAAAGTAATCGACAACAACATCATCGTTCTTGAAGATCTTACTCTTGATGCAGTGAAAACGAAAGAATTCGCAGGCATCCTTAAAGGGTTATCTGTTGAGAAGAAAGCGTTGATCGTCACTGCGGATGCAAACGAAACAGTTGCTTTATCTGCTCGTAACATCCCTGGAGTAACAGTTGTTGAAGCTAACGGTATCAACGTTCTTGACGTTGTCAACCACGACAAACTTCTGATCACTAAAGCAGCGGTTGAAAAAGTAGAGGAGGGACTTGCATAATGAAAGATCCTCGTGATGTTCTAAAGCGCCCTATCATTACTGAACGTTCTGCTGATCTAATGACAGAGAAGAAGTACACGTTCGAAGTTGATGTCAGAGCTAACAAGACAGAAGTGAAAGACGCTGTTGAAGAGATCTTTGGAGTGAAAGTTGAGAAAGTCAACGTTCAAAACTACAAAGGTAAATCAAAACGCGTTGGACGCTACACTGGTATGACTAGCCGTCGCAGAAAAGCGATCGTGAAATTAACTGCTGACAGCAAAGAAATCGAAATTTTTGAAGCGTAAATCTTAAAAAGAAGGAGGGAAATTCAAAATGGCGATTAAAAAGTATAAACCAACCAGTAATGGTCGTCGTGGCATGACTACTTCAGATTTTGCTGAAATCACGACTGACAAACCAGAAAAATCGTTGCTTGCACCGCTTCACAGAAAAGGCGGACGTAACAACCAAGGTAGATTGACTGTTCGTCATCAAGGTGGCGGTCACAAACGTCAATACCGTATCATCGACTTTAAGCGTGATAAAGACGGTATACCTGGACGCGTTGCTACAATCGAGTATGATCCAAACCGTTCAGCGAACATCGCTCTTGTAAACTATGCAGATGGTGAGAAACGTTACATTCTTGCTCCGAAAGGAATCCAAGTTGGTACTGAAGTTACTTCTGGACCAGAAGCTGACATCAAACCAGGTAATGCTCTTCCACTTATCAACATCCCAGTTGGTACAGTTGTGCATAACATTGAATTAAAACCAGGTAAAGGTGGACAATTAGTTCGTTCTGCTGGTACTTCTGCTCAAGTTCTAGGTAAAGAAGGTAAATACGTTCTTGTACGTTTGAACTCTGGTGAAGTACGCATGATCCTTTCTGCTTGCCGTGCGACTATCGGTCAAGTTGGAAACGAACAACACGAACTAATCAACATCGGTAAAGCTGGACGTTCTCGCTGGAAAGGCGTACGCCCAACAGTTCGTGGTTCTGTAATGAACCCTAACGATCACCCACACGGCGGTGGTGAAGGACGCGCTCCAATCGGACGTAAATCACCAATGTCTCCATGGGGTAAACCGACTCTTGGATTCAAGACTCGTAAGAAAACCAACAAGTCTGATAAATTCATTGTACGTCGTCGTAAAAACAAGTAACGGGGTTGTCTACGGTTCATTTAGGACCGTAGTTCAATCACGAAGGGAGGTTCCACAATGGCTCGCAGCTTAAAAAAAGGACCATTTGTTGATGATCATTTGATGGCTAAAGTCGAGAGATTGAATGAAACTGACAAAAAGCAAGTCGTAAAAACTTGGTCTCGTCGTTCTACAATTTTCCCACAATTCATCGGTCACACAATCGCTGTCTATGACGGACGCAAACATGTACCTGTTTTCATTTCTGAAGATATGGTAGGTCACAAATTGGGCGAATTCGCACCAAGCCGTACTTACAAAGGTCATGCTAGTGACGATAAAAAAACAAGACGCTAATGAGAGGAGGCTTTTAAATGCAAGCTAAAGCTGTCGCAAGAACAGTCCGTATTGCTCCTCGTAAAGCACGTCTAGTAATGGACCTGATCCGAGGTAAGCAAGTAGGAGAAGCAGTTTCTATCTTAAACCTTACACCTAAGGCTGCTTCACCAATTATTGAAAAAGTATTAAAATCTGCTATCGCAAATGCTGAGCACAACTACGAGTTGGACGCTAACAGCCTAGTGATTACTCAAGCATTCGTTGACGAAGGTCCAACACTTAAGAGATTCCGTCCACGTGCTATGGGTCGTGCGAGCGCAATTAACAAACGTACTAGCCACATTACAATCGTTGTATCAGAAAAGAAGGAGGGATAATCCGTGGGTCAAAAGGTAAATCCAGTAGGTCTTCGTATTGGCGTCATTCGTGATTGGGAATCTAAATGGTTCGCAGGAAAAGATTACGCTGACTTCTTACATGAAGACTTGAAAATCCGTGAATTCATCAGCAAGCGTTTGTCTGACGCGTCTGTTTCTAAAGTAGAAATCGAACGTGCTGCAAACCGCGTAAATATCACAATCCACACGGCTAAACCAGGTATGGTAATTGGTAAAGGCGGATCTGAAGTTGAAGCACTTCGTAAAGCTCTTAACAGCCTAACTGGCAAACGTGTACACATCAACATTCTTGAAATCAAGAGAGCAGATCTTGATGCTCAGCTAGTTGCTGAAAACATCGCTCGTCAACTTGAAAATCGTATTTCATTCCGTCGTGCACAAAAACAAACAATCCAACGCACAATGCGTGCTGGAGCACAAGGAATCAAAACAATGGTTTCTGGTCGTCTTGGCGGTGCAGATATTGCTCGTTCTGAATATTACAGTGAAGGTACTGTTCCATTGCACACACTTCGTGCTGACATCGACTATGCTACTGCTGAAGCTGATACTACTTATGGTAAGCTTGGCGTAAAAGTATGGATCTATCGTGGAGAAGTCCTTCCAACTAAGAAGAATACTGCGGAAGGAGGAAAATAATATGTTATTGCCAAAACGCGTGAAGTATCGCAGAGAACATCGTGGAAAAATGCGTGGTCGTGCAAAAGGCGGCACTGAAGTACATTTCGGTGAGTTCGGTATCCAAGCTCTTGAAGCTTCTTGGATCACTAACCGTCAAATCGAAGCTGCTCGTATTGCTATGACTCGTTACATGAAACGTGGCGGTAAAGTTTGGATCAAAATTTTCCCTTCTAAGCCATACACAGCTAAACCTCTAGAGGTCCGCATGGGTTCCGGTAAAGGTGCTCCAGAAGGCTGGGTAGCTGTAGTAAAACCGGGCAAAGTTTTATTTGAAATTTCTGGTGTGTCTGAAGAAGTTGCTCGTGAAGCTCTTCGTCTTGCATCTCACAAATTGCCAATTAAAACGAAGTTCGTAAAACGTGAAGAAATTGGTGGTGAATCAAATGAAAGCTAATGAAATTCGTGACCTTACCACTGCTGAAATTGAACAAAAAGTAAAGTCTCTTAAAGAAGAACTTTTCAATCTTCGTTTCCAATTAGCGACTGGGCAGCTTGAAAACACTGCTCGCATTCGTGAAGTGCGTAAATCAATCGCACGCATGAAAACTGTGATTCGTCAAAGAGAAATCGCTGCTAATAAATAATAATTAGAGGGGAGGCCCCGCAAACATGAGCGAACGTAACCAACGTAAAGTGTATCAAGGTCGTGTTGTTTCTGACAAAATGGATAAAACCATCACTGTTGTAGTTGAAACATACAAAAAGCATTCACTTTATGGCAAACGTGTAAGATACTCTAAAAAGTTCAAAGCACATGATGAAAACAACCAAGCAAAAATCGGAGACATCGTAAAGGTCATGGAAACTCGTCCATTATCTGCGACTAAACGCTTTCGTCTAGTTGAAGTTGTCGAAGAAGCTGTTATTATCTAATAAAGTTCGGATTTCTTTTTCCGAAGGGAGGTAACATTAATGATTCAACAGGAGACTCGTTTAAAAGTAGCTGACAACTCTGGCGCACGCGAAGTACTAACGATTAAAGTTCTTGGTGGCTCTGGACGTAAAACGGCTAACATCGGTGATGTCATTGTTTGTACGGTTAAACAAGCAACACCAGGAGGCGTTGTCAAAAAAGGTGAAGTTGTGAAAGCAGTTATCGTTCGTACTAAGAGCGGAGCTCGCAGAAACGATGGATCTTACATCAGTTTTGATGAAAATGCATGTGTCATCATCCGTGACGACAAGAGCCCACGTGGAACTCGTATCTTCGGACCAGTAGCACGTGAACTTCGTGAAAACAACTATATGAAAATTGTTTCTTTAGCACCAGAAGTACTTTAATGAATACAATCCGCGACTCAAGGAGGTGCGATTAAATGCATGTTAAAAAGGGCGATAAAGTAGTGGTTATCTCTGGTAAAGATAAAGGTAAACAAGGTGTCATCCTTGCTGCTTTCCCTAAAAAGGACCGTGTTTTAGTAGAAGGTATTAACCTTGTGAAAAAACACTCTAAACCAACCCAAGCTAACCCTCAAGGCGGAATTTCTGAACAAGAAGCGCCGATCCACGTATCAAACGTAATGCCGCTTGATCCTAAAACGGGTGAAGTGACACGTATTGGATATAAAGTTGAGGACGGAAAGAAAGTCCGTGTAGCGAAAAAATCTGGGCAAGTTCTAGATAAATAGTAAATAAGGAAGGGAGGTCTTTCTCATGAACCGCCTTAAAGAAAAGTATGTAAAAGAAATTACACCTGCATTAGTTTCTAAGTTTGAATACAAATCAGTAATGCAAGTGCCAAAAATCGAAAAAATCGTGATCAACATGGGTGTTGGTGACGCCGTTCAAAACGCTAAAGCAATCGATACTGCTGTTGAAGAATTAACGTTTATCGCTGGTCAAAAACCTGTCGTTACTCGTGCGAAGAAGTCTATTGCTGGATTCCGTCTACGTGAAGGAATGCCAATCGGTGCGAAAGTAACACTTCGCGGAGAGCGCATGTACGATTTCCTTGATAAACTTATTTCTGTATCTTTACCACGTGTACGTGACTTCCGCGGGATTTCTAAGAAATCTTTCGACGGTCGTGGAAACTACACGCTTGGTATTAAAGAACAGTTAATCTTCCCAGAAATTGATTACGATAAAGTAACAAAAGTCCGCGGTATGGATATCGTTATCGTTACGACTGCCAACACGGACGAAGAAGCACGTGAGTTATTAACTCAAGTAGGTATGCCGTTCCAGAAATAATCAATGAAAGGGAGGCGAAATCGTGGCTAAAAAGTCTATGATTGCGAAACAACAACGCAAACAAAAGTTTAAAGTTCAAGAGTATACGCGCTGCGAACGTTGTGGACGTCCACATTCAGTAATTCGCAAGTTTAAACTTTGCCGTATTTGTTTCCGCGAACTTGCATATAAAGGACAAATTCCTGGCGTTAAAAAAGCCAGCTGGTAATCCCCATAAATGGGAAGGAGGTTATTAAATAATGGTTATGACAGATCCGATTGCAGATTTGCTGACTCGTATTCGCAATGCGAACATGGTACGTCATGAGAAGCTAGAAGTACCGGCTTCAAAAATCAAAAGAGAAATTGCTGAAATCTTAAAGCGTGAAGGTTTTATCCGTGACGTTGAGTACGTCGAAGACAGCAAACAAGGAATTATCCGTTTGTTCCTTAAATACGGCCAAAACAACGAACGTGTTATCACTGGTCTTAAAAGAATCAGTAAACCTGGTTTACGCGTATATGCGAAATCAAATGAAGTACCACGTGTACTTAACGGACTTGGAATCGCAATTATTTCTACATCACAAGGTGTTTTATCGGACAAAGAAGCCCGTGCTAAACAAGCTGGTGGAGAAGTACTTGCTTACGTATGGTAAAAAAAGTTTAAGATGAATGGAGGTGCTTGGTATGTCTCGTATAGGTAAAAAGCTAATCGAGATCCCTTCAGGAGTAACTGTGACAAACAACGATAACACAGTGACAGTAAAGGGACCAAAAGGTGAACTAACTCGTGCATTTCACCCTGATATGGAAATTAAAATTGAGGACAACGTCTTAACTGTAAGCCGTCCGTCTGAAAATAAAGAACACCGTGCATTACATGGTACAACACGTAGCTTAATTGCAAACATGGTTGAAGGTGTATCTAAAGGTTTCGAAAGAGGTTTAGAACTAATCGGTGTCGGTTACCGTGCAGCTAAATCTGGAAACAAACTTGTTCTTAACGTTGGATACTCTCACCCAGTTGAAATCGTTCCTGAGGCTGGAGTTGAAGTAGAAGTTCCATCTCAAACGAAAGTAATCGTTAAAGGTATCGATAAAGAGCGTGTAGGAGCTCTAGCTTCTAACATCCGCGCTGTCCGTGCTCCAGAGCCTTACAAAGGTAAAGGAATTCGTTACGAAGGTGAATTCGTTCGCCGTAAAGAAGGAAAAACTGGTAAGTAAGATCGCTTAATGTGAAGAAAGGAGTGACTCGGATGATTACGAAAACTAGCAAAAACGCTACTCGTCTTAAAAGACACGCTCGTGTTCGTGCGAAACTTTCAGGTACTGCTGAAAGACCTCGCCTTAACGTTTTCCGTTCTAACAAGAACATCTACGCTCAAGTAATTGATGATGTTAACGGTGTAACACTTGTAAGTGCTTCTACTCTTGATAAAGAGTTAAAGATCGAGAATAGTTCTGACGCTGCAGCTGCTACTAAAGTTGGCGAACTTGTTGCAAAACGTGCTGTTGAAAAAGGCATCTCTAACGTGGTATTTGACCGCGGAGGATACTTATATCATGGACGTGTAAAAGCTCTAGCTGAAGCTGCTCGTGAGGCTGGACTTAAATTTTAATAAAAGAAGGAGGGACACATCCGAATGAGTCGTATTGACCCAAGCAAATTAGAGTTAGAAGAACGCTTAGTTACGGTTAACCGGGTAGCGAAAGTTGTTAAAGGTGGACGTCGTTTCCGTTTTGCAGCTTTAGTTGTTGTCGGTGACAAAAACGGTCATGTAGGATTCGGTACTGGTAAAGCACAAGAAGTACCAGAAGCGATCCGCAAAGCTGTTGAAGACGCGAAAAAGAATTTAATTGAAGTACCAATGGTTGGAACTACAATTCCACATGAAATCATCGGTCGATTCGGTGCAGGAAACGTTCTATTGAAACCTGCTTCAGAAGGTACAGGAGTTATCGCTGGAGGCCCAGTGCGTGCGGTACTTGAGCTTGCTGGTCTAGCTGATATCCTTTCTAAATCTCTAGGTTCTAATACACCGATCAACATGATCCGCGCAACACTTCAAGGTTTAAGTGAACTTAAACGTGCTGAAGATGTAGCGAAGCTTCGTGGAAAATCTGTAGAAGACCTGTTAGGATAAGGAGGGAACAATAATGGCAAATAAATTAGAAATTACCCTCAAACGCAGTGTAATCGGTCGCCCGGAAGATCAGCGTGTCACTGTTCGTACTCTTGGTCTAAAGAAAACAAACCAAACAGTCGTACATGAAGACAATGCAGCGATCCGCGGCATGATTAACAAGGTGTCTCATTTAGTTTCTGTTAAAGAACAATAAAACATTTTTAATCGATAAGGAGGTGCCCAAATGAAACTTCATGAATTGAAGCCTTCAGAAGGTTCACGTAAAGTACGCAACCGTGTTGGTCGTGGTATTGGATCAGGTAACGGTAAAACTTCTGGTAAAGGTCATAAAGGTCAAAACGCTCGTTCTGGCGGCGGTGTACGCCCTGGATTCGAAGGTGGTCAAATGCCTTTATTCCAACGCCTTCCAAAACGTGGTTTTACAAACATCAACCGTAAAGATTACGCGGTAATCAACTTAGACAGATTAAACAGTTTTGACGAAGGAACGGAAGTCACTCCTGAACTTCTTCTAGAGACTGGTGCAATAAGCAAGTTAAAAGCAGGAGTAAAAATTCTTGGCAACGGTAAATTAGAAAAAAAATTAACTGTAAAAGCCAATAAATTCTCTGCTTCTGCTAAAGAAGCGATTGAAGCTGCTGGCGGTACAGCCGAGGTGATCTAACTTGTTTAAGACAATCTCCAATTTTATGCGTGTGAAAGATATACGGAATAAGATTATATTTACACTTTTAATGTTAGTCGTCTTTCGTATAGGTGCTTTCATCCCTGTGCCTAATGTGAACGCCGAAGTTCTCCAGGCACAGGATCAAATGAGTGTTTTCGGAATCCTCAACACGTTTGGGGGCGGGGCACTTTTCCAATTCTCCATTCTTGCAATGGGGATTATGCCGTATATCACTGCTTCGATCATCATCCAGCTCTTGCAGATGGATGTTGTACCGAAGTTTACTGAGTGGTCAAAGCAAGGAGAGGTTGGCCGCCGAAAATTAGCACAATTCACAAGGTATTTTACAATTGTTCTAGGATTTATCCAGGCGTTAGGAATGTCATATGGATTTAACAATATGGCAGGAGGCATGCTGATTGAAAACCCAGGTGTTTCAACGTATCTCTTAATTGCGGTCGTACTCACTGCGGGAACAGCATTTTTAATGTGGCTGGGAGAGCAGATTACTGCTCACGGTGTTGGTAACGGTATTTCGATTATTATCTTTGCCGGTATCATCGCAGGTATTCCTCAAACATTAAAGCAAGTGTACGCTCAGCAATTTGTAGGTGGAGATGGACAGCTGTTCATGCAAATCCTGAAAATTGCCCTTATTGTGATTGCTATTCTTGTCATTGTTATCGGTGTTATTTACATTCAAATGGCAGTGAGAAAGATTGCGATTCAATATTCAAAAGGAACTGGCCGTGCACAAATGTCTGCTAGTCAAGCAACGCACCTTCCATTGAAAGTGAATCCAGCAGGGGTGATTCCAGTCATCTTTGCCGTTTCGTTCATTATTACTCCGCAGACGATCGCATCGTTCTTCGGAACAAATAATGTGACAACCTGGATAACTAACAACTTTGACTATACTAAGCCAATCGGTATGACGATTTATGTAGCACTGATTGTTGCTTTCACATATTTTTATGCCTTTGTCCAAGTAAACCCTGAACAAATGGCTGAAAATCTGCAAAAGCAGGGTGGCTATATCCCGGGAGTTCGTCCAGGGAAAATGACTCAAGATAGAATTACGAGCATTTTGTACCGACTCACGTTTGTGGGCGCCATTTTCTTAGCCGTGATTTCAATACTTCCTATCTTTTTCATTCAATTCGCTGGATTACCTTCCGCTGCACAAATTGGCGGCACAAGTCTTCTCATTGTTGTAGGTGTTGCACTTGAAACAATGAAACAGCTTGAAAGCCAATTAGTGAAACGAAACTACCGTGGATTTATGAAATAAAACAGAGGGCTGGGCTCCTGCCCAACCTCTCTAAGTAAGGAAGGGGAAATCCGAAATGAACTTAGTCTTAATGGGGCTTCCGGGTGCTGGTAAAGGCACTCAGGCAGAACGAATTGTTGATGATTATGGGATCCCTCATATCTCAACAGGAGATATGTTCCGTGCTGCTATGAAAGAGGAGACACAACTTGGGCTCGAAGCAAAATCCTTTATCGATAAAGGAGAGCTTGTTCCTGATGAGGTCACAATCGGTATTGTTAGAGAAAGACTTGGCAAGAATGATTGTGAACAAGGTTTTCTTCTGGACGGATTTCCGCGAACAGTCGCTCAGGCTGAAGCTTTAGAAGACATTCTAAAGGACCTTGGCAGAACGATTGATTATGTCATTAATATTAAAGTCGATAAAGATGCTTTGATGGAGCGTCTGACTGGCCGAAGAATTTGCAAAGATTGCGGAGCAACATATCATTTAGTATTCAATCCA
The DNA here is from genome assembly GCF_005144805.1 of Bacillus sp. S2(2019). Classification (NCBI taxonomy): domain Bacteria; kingdom Bacillati; phylum Bacillota; class Bacilli; order Caryophanales; family Bacillaceae; genus Bacillus; species Bacillus sp. S2(2019). Next base: position 16,070 of record NZ_SWFL01000007.1, on the reverse strand, counting down.
CCTGCGAAAGAAAATGTTTGTGACAAGTGTGGAGGCGAGCTTTATCAACGTGCAGATGATAATGCAGAAACCGTTTCGACAAGACTTGAAGTGAACTTAAAGCAGACTGAACCTTTACTGAATTTCTATTCAGAAAAAGGATATCTTGCAAACATTGATGGTGCGAAGCACATTAACGATGTTTACGCTGATATCAAGGACCTGCTTGGGGGATTAAATAAATGATTATCTGTAAAACTCCTCGCGAGCTTGAGATTATGAGAGAAGCTGGACGCATTGTCGCACTGACTCATGAAGAGCTGAAGAAACACATAAAACCAGGTATTTCGACAAAAGAATTGGATCAAATTGCCGAACGTTTTATTACAAAGCAGGGTGCAATCCCATCTTTTAAAGGGTATAATGGTTTTCGCGGGAGCATTTGCGTTTCGGTGAATGAAGAACTCGTTCACGGTATTCCTGGTAAACGGGTTTTACGTGATGGAGACATCATTAGTATCGATATCGGCGCAAAGTTAAATGGCTATCATGGTGACTCTGCTTGGACATATCCAGTTGGGGTAATCAGTGATGAGGACCGCAAACTACTGGAAGTCACAGAGGAATCTCTATATAAGGGCTTACAGGAAGCAAAGCCAGGTGAACGTCTGTCAAACATTTCCCATGCCATACAAACGTATGTTGAAGATGAGAATTTCTCAGTTGTTAGAGAATATGTTGGACATGGGGTCGGACAGGATCTTCATGAGGACCCTCAAATTCCTCATTATGGTCCGCCGAACAAAGGCCCACGGCTCAAACCTGGAATGGTGTTGGCCATCGAACCGATGGTGAACGCAGGCAGCCGATATGTGAAAACACTGGCTGATAACTGGACGGTTGTAACGGTTGATGGGAAAAAGTGTGCTCACTTTGAGCATACGATTGCGATTACAGATACAGGTTTTGATATACTGACTAAGATTTAGGTCTTCACTGAAGCCTTTCAGGCCCAAATCGGGCAGGTTGTCTGTATAGTCCAAGGAAAGAACAAGATCAGTATACAGTTGTCATCGGCGTGTTCGATGGCTGCCATGTACTAATCGCAGACGGAGAAAAGCGTAAATTCATTCTCCTAAGAAAAAATATCAATCATTTAACCTTTTATGATTGCGTATCTCCGGAAGTTCAGAACAGTATATTCAAAACAGGTCGGGTGATAGATGGACAATTGAGAACATCTCATTTGGACATTTATCAGAGAGCAAGTTACTGATTTGAAGAAGGGAGAACACTTGAATGGCGAAAGACGATGTAATTGAAGTGGAAGGTACTGTAGCAGAAACTTTGCCAAATGCAATGTTCAAAGTTGAACTAGAGAATGGTCATACAGTTTTGGCTCATGTATCAGGAAAAATCCGTATGCACTTCATTCGCATTTTACCTGGAGACAAAGTTACGGTAGAATTATCTCCATATGACTTAACTCGTGGTAGAATTACGTACCGTTACAAATAAAGCAACTCCGGAAGAAGGAGGTTGGAAACACATGAAAGTGAGACCATCTGTTAAACCTATCTGTGAAAAATGTAAAGTGATTCGCAGAAAAGGAAAAGTAATGGTGATCTGTGAAAACCCAAAACATAAACAAAAACAAGGCTAATAACAAGGAGGTGCCCAAATCATGGCTCGTATTGCTGGTGTAGATATTCCACGTGATAAGCGTGTTGTCATTTCTTTAACATATGTTTTTGGAATTGGTCGTACGACGGCTCAACAAGTCCTTAAAGAAGCAGGTGTTTCTGAAGACACTCGCGTTCGCGATCTAACTGAAGACGAACTAGGTAAAATCCGTGATATCATTGACAAACTTAAAGTAGAAGGTGACCTTCGTCGTGAAGTTTCACTTAACATTAAGCGTCTAATTGAAATCGGAAGCTACCGCGGAATCCGTCATCGTAGAGGACTTCCTGTTCGTGGACAAAACACAAAAAACAACGCGCGCACTCGTAAAGGTCCGCGTCGTACTGTAGCTAACAAGAAAAAATAAGTAAAGGAGGTAGTTAAAGAATGGCTGCTGCTCGTAAACAAAATACGCGTAAACGTCGCGTGAAAAAGAATATTGAAGCTGGAATCGCTCATATCCGTTCCACTTTCAACAACACGATTGTAACGATTACTGATGTTCATGGAAACGCAATTTCTTGGTCAAGTGCTGGTGCATTAGGATTCAGAGGTTCTCGTAAATCTACTCCTTTCGCTGCACAAATGGCTGCTGAAACTGCTGCTAAAGGTTCTATCGAACATGGTCTTAAAACACTTGAAGTAACTGTTAAAGGTCCTGGTTCTGGTCGTGAAGCTGCAATTCGTGCGCTTCAAGCTGCAGGTCTTGAAGTTACTGCAATCAGAGACGTAACTCCAGTTCCTCATAACGGATGCCGTCCACCAAAACGTCGCCGCGTGTAATTTGTTTGTATAGATTTTGTGTCCCTGTCAATAATGGGTTATGATACAGTTATTTATGAGACGAATACACGACTCGTTGCCTGAGCACATACGGGACTAAACAATGAGGAATTTCGGATGGAATCTCATATGATTCTATTCGAGGTTTCGACGTTTTGAAGGAGGGTTTTATTAGATGATCGAAATTGAAAAACCAAAAATCGAAACGGTTGAAATCAGCGACGATGCCAAGTATGGCAAGTTTGTCGTAGAGCCACTTGAGCGTGGATATGGTACCACTTTAGGGAACTCCCTTCGTCGTATCCTTTTATCCTCACTTCCTGGTGCAGCTGTAACATCGATCCAGATAGATGGTGTCTTACACGAATTCTCAACGATCGAAGGCGTGGTTGAAGATGTTACAACGATTATCTTAAACATTAAAAAGCTTGCACTCAAAATCTACTCTGAAGAAGAGAAGACGCTTGAAATTGATGTACAAGATGAAGGAACTGTAACAGCTGCTGATATTACACACGACAGCGATATTGAAATCTTAAATCCAGATCTTCACATCGCAACTCTTGGCAAAAATGCGAGCTTCCGTGTTCGTTTGACTGCACAAAGAGGTCGCGGGTATAATCCTGCTGATGCAAACAAAAGAGACGATCAGCCTATCGGCGTGATTCCGATCGACTCAATCTATACACCTGTATCTCGTGTAACTTATCAAGTGGAGAACACCCGTGTTGGGCAAATCACAAACTATGATAAATTAACACTAGATGTATGGACTGATGGAAGCACAGGACCGAAAGAAGCGATCGCTCTAGGTTCTAAGATTTTAACTGAACACCTAAATATTTTCGTTGGGTTAACTGACGAAGCTCAGCATGCAGAAATCATGGTTGAAAAAGAAGAAGACCAAAAAGAAAAAGTGCTTGAAATGACAATTGAAGAGCTTGATCTTTCTGTTCGTTCTTACAACTGTTTGAAGCGTGCGGGTATTAACACTGTTCAAGAGCTTGCTAACAAGACAGAAGAGGATATGATGAAAGTTCGTAACCTTGGACGTAAATCTCTTGAAGAAGTGAAAGCGAAACTAGAAGAACTTGGACTGGGTCTTCGTAAAGACGATTGACTAGTTTCATTGTGAACTAGGATTTTCGTGTGTTTTTTATTCATACAGCATCTCTAATTAAGGAGGGGACATCACATGGCATACAGAAAGCTAGGACGCACTAGTGCACAACGTAAAGCAATGCTTCGTGACCTAACGACTGATTTGATCATCAACGAACGCATCGAAACAACTGAAACACGTGCGAAAGAACTTCGCTCTGTAGTTGAAAAAATGATCACTCTTGGCAAACGCGGAGATCTTCATGCTCGCCGTCAAGCTGCAGCTTACATTCGTAACGAAGTAGCTAACGCTGAAACAAACCAAGATGCACTTCAAAAATTATTCGCTGACGTTGCAACTCGCTACGAAGATCGCCAAGGTGGATACACTCGTATCATGAAGCTTGGACCTCGTCGCGGCGATGGCGCACCAATGGCTGTCATTGAATTAGTTTAATCACATATCGTGTATCTAAGAAAGGGCGGGACAGTTCATAACTGGATCTATGCCCTTTTTTAGATACTACGGCTTTTTAGAAACAGGCAAAGTAGAGGTTGAGCTGAGAGGAGGTCCGGTAGAGATGGAGAAGACATTAATTGACGTAAAAGACATTGTATTTCGTTATCACAAAGATGCGGACAAGCCCGCTTTAGACCAAGTGTCATTGCATGTGAATCAAAATGAATGGCTTGCCATTGTTGGCCACAACGGTTCAGGTAAATCCACACTTGCCCGAGTACTGAATGGGCTCATTTTACCGGATGCAGGAACGGTCAAGGTTGGTGAGATTGAGCTGAAAGAAGAAAGTGTTTGGGATATTCGCAAAAAGGTCGGCATGGTCTTTCAAAACCCAGACAACCAATTCGTTGGCTCAACGGTTCGTGATGATGTGGCTTTTGGTTTAGAAAATAACGGGGTTGAGCGGGAATTGATGATAGAGCGTGTAGATTGGGCTGTCAAACAGGTCAATATGCAGGAGTTTCTTGATCAAGAGCCGCACCATCTATCAGGCGGGCAAAAGCAGAGAGTAGCAATCGCAGGTGTACTTGCCGCAAGCCCTGACATCATGATCTTGGATGAAGCAACATCAATGCTTGATCCGATTGGCCGTGAAGAAGTGCTAGAAACCGTCAGACTGCTGAAGGAACAAGGAACGGTCACGGTCATTTCCATCACACATGATTTAGACGAGGCTGCGAAGGCAGACCGCGTTATTGTGATGAATGGCGGGAAGAAATTTGCCGAGGGAACACCAGAGGAAGTATTTGAACTAGATGAACAGCTGGTTCAGATTGGACTTGATCTGCCATTTTCCTACCGGTTGAGTAAGCAATTGAAGCAGCAAGGTGTGCCGCTTGCAAATGCCCATTTGACACAAGAAGGATTGGTGAAAGAGCTATGGACATTACGATCAAAGAATTAGAGCATCGTTATCAAATGAAAACGCCGTTTGAGCGTCTCGCTTTGTATGATGTCAATGCTTCCATCAAAGAAGGCAGCTATGTTGCTGTCATTGGTCATACGGGTTCCGGCAAGTCGACGTTGCTGCAGCACTTAAATGGACTGCTCAAGCCAACAAAAGGGAGCATTGCGCTTGGAGATACGGTCTTACAAGCCAATAAAAAACAGAAGGATATGAAACCCCTTCGAAAAAAGGTCGGCATCGTGTTTCAGTTTCCTGAACATCAGCTCTTTGAGGAGACGATTCTAAAGGATATCTGTTTTGGTCCGATGAATTTCGGTGTTCCAAAGGAAAAGGCGGAAGCCAAGGCTAAAGAGATGCTGAAGCTTGTAGGCCTTCCTGAATCCTTGTTATCTCGATCCCCCTTTGAATTAAGTGGTGGTCAAATGAGACGTGTGGCGATTGCAGGTGTTCTAGCGATGGAGCCAGAAGTGCTTGTGCTTGATGAGCCGACTGCGGGATTAGATCCACGCGGACGTAAAGAAATCATGGACATGTTCTATGAGCTTCATCAAAAAGCCAACCTGACGACGATCCTTGTGACACACAGTATGGAAGATGCCGCTCATTATGCGGATCAAATGATTGTGATGCACAAAGGAACAGTGAAGGCGACAGGTACGCCGAGGGAGCTATTTGCCAATCGTACCGACATGTCTTCTTTCGGACTGGACCTCCCGGAAACGATCAAATTCCAGCAGGCTGTCGAAGAAAAGCTGGGGCTGACGTTTCCAAGACCGCTTCTGACCATGGATGAAATGGCAGAAGCCTTAACAGCTTTATATCAGGAGGACACGACATCATGATGGATAGTATGATTATCGGCAAATATGTGCCAGGTACATCCTTTGTCCATCGTCTTGATCCAAGGACAAAGCTGTTATCAATTTTCTTTTTTGTCTTTATTGTCTTTTTTGCGAATAACTACATCACTTACGGGCTTTTAGGGGTCTTTACGATCCTTGTGGTGATGGTGTCTCAGGTGCCGCTGTACTTTATTCTCAAAGGAATGAAACCCATCCTTTGGATTGTTCTGTTTACCTTTATTCTGCATATCTTCATGACAAAGGATGGCGCTTTGCTCTTTCACTTTGGTTTTCTGAATATTTATGAAGAAGGTCTAAAACAGGGGATTTTCATTTCACTCCGTTTTGTCTATCTCATCATGATGACAACACTTCTGACGTTGACCACAACACCTATTGAAGTGACAGACGGTATGGAGAAGCTGCTGCATCCTTTCCGTAAAATCAAGCTGCCTGTTCATGAGCTTGCTCTTATGATGTCTATCTCTCTTCGATTTATTCCGACTTTACTCGAAGAAACAGACAAAATCATGAAAGCACAAATGGCAAGAGGTGTTGATTTTACAAGCGGACCCGTGAAAGATCGTTTAAAAGCGATTGTCCCATTGCTTGTCCCACTTTTCGTCAGTGCGTTTAAGCGTGCGGAGGAATTGGCGACCGCTATGGAAGCGAGAGGCTACCGCGGGGGAGAAGGTCGTACGAAATACCGTCAGCTTGTCTGGGGAATGAAAGACACGTTCACGCTGCTTCTATTCATCCTGTTAACAGCACTCCTTGTGCTGCTTAGAAATTAGGTGATGCCTAGATGAAAGTAAAATGTACCGTATCATACGATGGGACACATTTTAAAGGTTATCAAGTGCAGCCAGGACAGCGTACTGTACAAACGGAGATTGAATCTGTTCTTGCTAGAATGCATAAACAAGATGAACTAATTCCGATTGTGGCTTCTGGCCGGACAGACAGTGGCGTTCACGCAAAGGGGCAGGTCATCCATTTTGACACCCCGCTTGCCATCCCGATGGAGAGATGGCCGTTTGCTCTCAACAGCTTGCTGCCAGATGACATTCGTGTTCTAAAGGCTGAAGAAGTGGATGAGTCGTTTCATGCCAGATTTGGTGTTGTGTCGAAGGAGTACCGTTATAGGGTCTCAACGGAAACGCACCAAAATGTGTTTACGAGACAGTATGCCTGTCACTATCCTTACCCGTTGGATGTCGACAAAATGAGAGAAGCTGCTGGGCACCTCATTGGCAGACACGATTTCACAAGCTTTTGTGCGGCCAATACAGAGGTTCAAGACAAGGTGAGGGAGATTTACGCCCTTGAGTGGAAAAACGTCTCAGACGGGCTTGAAATGCGTGTGAGAGGGAATGGCTTTTTATACAACATGGTGCGAATTATAGCAGGCACGTTACTTGAAATTGGTTCTGGTAAATTTCACCCTGAGGAGATAAAAGCCATGCTTGCCGCCCGAAATCGCGAAGCGGCAGGCAAGACTGCGCCCAGTCACGGACTGTATTTATGGGAAGTTTTCTATGACAACTAAACCAGGTGTAACATGTTCTTGACACAGGAAGCAGAAAGTTATAAGATATCATATGGTATGTATTTCAACCCCACAAATAAGCCCCGGAAGACTTATCTGTGTTTTGAAATAGAACGTAGCATTTGATTCAGGAAAATTCATTGATTTATTTAGGAGGGAAACTCATGCGTACAACACCAATGGCGAACGCAAGCACAATTGAGCGCAAATGGCTAGTGGTTGATGCGGCAGGCAAGACTCTAGGTCGTCTTTCTACTGAAGTAGCATCACTTTTGCGCGGTAAGCACAAACCAACTTATACACCACACGTTGACACAGGTGATCACGTGATCATCATCAATGCTGAGAAAATCGAATTAACTGGTAAGAAATTGACGGACAAAATTTACTACCGTCATACGATGCACCCAGGTGGTTTGAAACAAAGAACTGCTCTTGAGATGCGTACAAACTACCCTGAAAAAATGTTGGAGCTTGCTATCAAAGGTATGCTTCCAAAGGGTCCACTAGGTCGTCAAATGTTCAAAAAATTAAATGTGTACCGTGGTTCTGAGCATCCACATCAAGCACAACAACCTGAAGTTTACGAACTTCGCGGTTAATTATAAGGGAGGTTAACAATTTGGCACAGGTTCAATATTACGGTACAGGTCGTCGTAAAAGTTCTGTAGCGCGCGTTCGCTTAGTTCCAGGTGAAGGCCGTATCGTCGTTAATAATCGTGAAATTACTGAATACATTCCATTCGCTGCTTTAATCGAAGACGTGAAACAGCCTTTGAACATCACAGAAACAGCTAACAGCTACGATGTTCTTGTAAATGTTCACGGTGGTGGATTCTCTGGTCAAGCTGGAGCAATTCGTCACGGTATCTCTCGTGCTCTTCTAGAAGTAGATCCTGAGTACCGTACACCACTTAAACGTGCTGGACTTCTTACTCGTGACTCTCGTATGAAAGAGCGTAAGAAATACGGTCTTAAAGGCGCACGTCGCGCACCTCAGTTCTCAAAACGTTAATCAATTTTATATTGTATGGACGTTTTACAAGGGTTTGTACAGGAAAACCCTATATGAAAAGCATCAGCATCTTGCTGGTGCTTTTTTATTTGTGTTTTTTTCTGTCTGGAAACATATAAAATAGGATCATAGTCAGGTTTCTGTTTAAAAAATGATGTTAAAGGGGGATGGCATTTATGATTCTAATAACAGAAAGATGTCTCATTCGACCGTTTATTGAGGATGATTGGCAGGATGTCTATGCATATACATCTGATCTAGCGGTGATGAAGTATATGCCAGAAGGTGTTTTTTCTAAAGAAGAGGCGCAGGAATTTGTCAAAAATAATCGTCTTGAGACGGGCAAGAATTTTGCTGTTCTATTAAAAGAAGATCATACATGCATCGGGCATATCGTGTTTCATCCTTACTTTGGTGAGCACACATATGAAATTGGCTGGGTCTTCAATTCTGCATATCAAAACAAAGGCTATGCATCAGAAGCTGCATTTGCTGTCCTACATCATGGCTTTCACACAATGAATTTACATCGAATCATTGCCACTTGTCAGCCTGAAAATGTGCCATCGTGGAGAGTGATGGAGAAAATGGGGATGAGAAGAGAGGGATATTTTAAAAAATGTATACCACAAGGAAATGAGTGGTGGGATGAGTTTTACTATGCCATCTTACGAGAGGAATGGAAAACTTGATAAGTTTTCATGATATGAAGTAATTCGTCATTCCAAATATCCCTTGGCTTTCTCTATTGATATAATCAGGTCAAATAAGCAGAAGAGGGGCGCGGGCATGAGGATCTTTGATGCACATTTTCATATCATTGATTTTGATTTTCCTATTCAAGAAAACCAAGGATATACACCGCCGAGTTATGTGGTGAATGATTATAGGAGAGAGACGGCTGATTTGGGGATTGTAGGTGGAGCGATTGTGTCAGGGTCATTTCAGGGTTTTGATCAAGACTATATGTTGAAAGCACTAGATGAAATGGGACCGACTTTTTGCGGTGTGACACAATTACCTTTTACAGCAACTGACGATGAGATTGTTCATTTGGATCAACATGGGGTCAAAGCTTTACGTTTTAATGTGAAGCGGGGCGGTTCGGAGGATATTTCAAAGCTCGACTATTTTGCGAGAAGGGTGTATGAGCTGGTGGGCTGGCATAGTGAGCTCTACATAGACGCTAAGCATCTCCCTGACATCTCACCTACGCTTGAACAGCTACCGGCTATTTCGATTGATCATTTAGGCTTATCTGAAGAAGGTTTGCCGCATTTGCTCAAGCTGGTTGATAAAGGGGTTCGGGTAAAAGCAACTGGTTTTGGGCGAGTCGATTTAAACGTGGAACATGCATTGACGTCCATTTATCAAACGAATCCTGATGCATTGATGTTTGGTACAGACCTTCCATCTACAAGGGCGAAACGTCCATTTGAATACGGTGATGTTGAGTTGATTCAACGGATGTTTGATGAGGAAGCGGTGGATAAAATTTTATATGAGAACGCGATCAATTGGTATTTTGGCAAATGAATAAAGGCTTCCATTCCGTGATAGGAGGTGTGTTCATTGAATCTGAATCAATTGACATTTAGAGAAGCCGTCCAAGGAGACCTCGACAACATCGTTTTGATGCTTTCAGATGACAAATTAGGCCAAAAGAGAGAACGCTACACTCGTCCATTATTAGAAAGCTATCTCAATGCCTTTCATTCGATCGAAGCGGATCCCAATATTGAACTAATCGTGGCTTGTGATCGGGAAGAGGTAGTCGGGGTTCTCCAATTAACAATGACTCCATTTCTAACGTATCAAGGAGGATGGAGAGCTTCAATAGAAGGAGTTCGTACAGCCTCGACTCATAGAGGAAGAGGAATTGGCACATTGTTGATCAAACGGGCTATTCAACGCGCAAGTGACCGCGGGTGTCATATGATTCAGCTGACAACAGACAAACAGAGGCCAGAAGCACGCCGTTTTTACGAAAAGTTGGGATTTGAAGCTACGCATGATGGGATGAAACTGCATCTTGATTTCAAATAAAAAGCAGAAGGTGGCATCCCTCTGCTTTTTATGATTGTTTCACCGGAAACGCTTTGTATACATCTTGACGTTTATCTTTTGACTTCACAACTCCATCAACCAGTTCTTTTTGCCAAAGCGCTGTATCGTCTTTGTATACTTTAAAAGAATGAGGCAGCTTTTTCTCTAGCTGTTTTCTTTTAAACGTGACGGATGGCTCGTCTTTAGAGTACATCTTGAGTGTCACTTGCTCCACGTTATCGATAAGAATAAAAAGTGCCAATGCATTATATAAGTAGTTTTTTTCAATGGTATCCTTCTTATCAAACCAAAATGCATCAAATTGTTCTTCTGTATCATTGGTATTTTCTTTCACGCCGTATGTCACTTTTAGCGCTTTTTCATCTACGATTTCATACTCGCGAATCACGTTACCTGGAAGATCTGATAAAATAGCGCCGACTGCTCCATTGTCTCCAATATAAGAATTTTTGTGTTTGGAGAGCTGTTTTAATGATATGTCTTCTATTCCTTTTATGTCACTCTTCTGCTCGGTCGCTTGACTGCCGCATCCAGATAAGACGACTGTTAGTAGCAACAGGATATACATCCACTTCTTCATGAATTTTGCCCCTTTTCTATTCTTTCTATATATAAATGTTCATTTTATCACAATTTTCCAATCCGTTAGCGCATTGATTTCCATTTACTGAACTGCATGTTTTGTCCAAACCAACGAACAATACAAAGAAAAAAAGGAGTTCAGTCCATGGCAGAAGTTCTTTCATTTTATCAATTGAAAACAAAACGAGATGTCACGCTTGAAAAGAAGCTGTTGCGTACATTGTCTCTTCAACAGGTGACGGTCGCTTCCGAGAAATTCACGAGGAAGCTGTTCCCATTTGCAGATGATCCAGCTGGGATTATGAGTGATGGCTGTATTGATTTCGCCATTGAGGCTTTTTTAGCAGGTGGGAGATACGGTGAGTCGAGTAAGTACGGTGAATCCTTCGATGATATAAAAAAGCGGTCAGTTCATGAAGAAGATGAGCTGGTTGAGGAGCTAGCAGGGTGTTTGCAATCGTGGGGGAATATGTTCCGAATGGAGCGTAAGATGTCGTGTCTGTATCCATTTGCGAAGGAATTTTTAAGCATATGGTGGAAGGAAGGCTTTCGGGAATCAGAAAAAAGGCATAAGCTTCGCCTGCACTAAGCATATTTCCAGCCCTTGTCCCATATCTATAAAATAATGGTGTATGGGAGGGACAGGGATGAAAAGAAAGCTGAAATGGACAGGGTTTTTAATCGGGTTTATTGTCCTCTTATTCTTATTCAGATTTCAGTTTCTAAATGATGATTCGTGGAAATCGTGGAACTTGCCTTTGAGCGGCAAGATCATCTATTTAGATCCGGGTCACGGCGGTCCAGATGGCGGTGCTGTTGGCGGCGAGCTGCTCGAAAAAGAGATTGCACTGGATGTGTCCATGAAGATAAGAGACTATTTGCAGGAGCAGGGAGCGCTTGTTCTCATGACCCGGGAGGATGACTCTGATTTATCATCAAAGAATACAAAGGGTTATGCCCGAAAGAAAGCGGAGGATTTGAGAAACCGTGTGAAAGTCATCAATGAGTCTGAAGCGGATCTCTATTTAAGCATACATTTAAATGCGATCCCATCGAACAAATGGAGCGGGGCCCAGACGTTTTTTTACGGAAAGTATGAAGAGAATGAAAAAGCAGCGAAGTTCATTCAAGATGAATTGCGCAACAACCTTGAAAACACAGATCGCAAGGCGAAGCGAATCAATGGGATTTATTTAATGCAAAATGTCACGAAGCCAGGAGCGCTTGTCGAAATAGGATTTTTATCGAATCCAAAAGAGGCTGGTCAGCTGGCGACTCCTAAATATCAGGATCAAATTGCTGCTTCAATTTATAAAGGCATTCTCAGATATTTAACAGAGCAAAAAGAGCCGCCTGAATAAGGGGCTTTTTCCTGTTTATCGCAGGCAAAGAGGACAGACATTGTAAGGATATGTATGATATACTTGGATTGTAAACGAATTCAATAAAGGGTGAGGTTCTGCTATGATCGGACAAGATGATGTGAGAAAACTAGTTGGGAAGATGGACGAACCTTTCCTTCATATACCGCTTGGTGAGCTGGATGCCATCAAGGAAATCAGCCTAAAGCCTGAAAAAGAACATGTGAGCTTAAAAGTGGCGATTGCCAAGACAGGCACTGCTGAGCAGATGAAGCTGCAGCAAGACATCGTACAAGCTTTAAAAGCAGCGGGCGCGAACACTGTAGGACTTCGTTTTGAAGAACTGCCTCAAGAAACGCTTGAAAAATTTATGCCGTCACAGGATGAGGAAGAAAATTTGCTCAACTCTAAAAATCCGCCTGTGTTCTTAGCGATTGCGAGTGGAAAAGGCGGAGTTGGGAAATCAACTGTTTCCGTTAACCTGGCTGTGGCACTGGCTCGTCTAGGGAAAAAAGTGGGACTGATCGATGCTGATATTTACGGCTTTAGCGTACCGGATATGATGGGAATCACCGTCAGACCGACAGTTAAAGGGGAAAAGATTATTCCTGTGGAACGCTTTGGCGTCAAAGTGATTTCAATGGGCTTTTTTGTTGAAGAAAACGCACCGGTCATTTGGAGAGGACCGATGCTTGGTAAAATGCTAAATAATTTCTTCCACGAAGTAGAGTGGGGAGAATTAGATTACTTACTATTAGACCTTCCGCCTGGAACAGGTGATGTGGCACTTGATATTCATACGATGCTTCCGAGCTGTAAAGAAATCATTGTGACAACACCGCATCCAACAGCGGCTTTCGTTGCTGCTAGAGCAGGCGCAATGGCACTGCAAACAGATCACGAGGTGCTAGGGGTCGTTGAGAATATGAGTTACTATGAAAGCAAAAAAACAGGTGAGAAGGAATATGTCTTTGGAAAGGGCGGCGGGGACAAGCTGGCGGAGGAGCTGCGAGTATCAGTCCTTGGTCAAATCCCTTTAAGACAGCCTGATTGGAATGAGGACGATTTTGCACCTTCCGTCTATGATGCGAGTCATCCGACAGGGGAAGTGTATCAACACATTGCCAATAAAGTCATTGAACAATTAACAGTGAAAGCATAATGAAAGCCCGAGTGGACCTTGTGCCACTCGGGTGATGTTTAACTGCCGTTTCCTTGTGAACCGGAATCATTGCTGCTTTCAGAGACTGCTTTTTTTAGCTCATCTTCGAATTTCTTCTTATAAAGAGGGCTGCTCAATGTTTCGGTGATGACTTTCTCTAAGTGCTTTCTGAACTCTTTGCTTTTGACCAGTTCACCGTATTTCTTTTCCATTTCAGGATCCTTGAGAATATCCATCATCATTTGTTGATAGTCAGGGTCCTTCATCAATTGTTTTAACATCTTTTCATGCTGTTGCTGCATGGATTTTGCGAAAGTCTCGGCAAATTTAGAATCCTCAAAGACCTTCTTCCAGAACTCTTTGCCTTTATCAGAAGTTAGTGTTTTCTCTATTGTTTTTTTCACAGTTTGTTCATCCATTACCAAAGCTTCATTCATTGCCTCGTCATTTAATAACTGTTGAATGGCCTTTTTACCGTCATCTGTTTTCAAAATATCGACGACCATTTTTTTCGTTTCGTCATAGTCCATATTAGATGAGGATTGGGTTTTGGGAGCACAAGCTGTTAGAGATAAAAGAAGAAAACAGCTCATTATACGCAAGATGCCTTTTGACATACTGTGGCTCCTTTCGTTACATGTCTTACTTTTAATATGAATGTTTCACGTGAATTTATACATAACAAAAATAGGGGTTGGGTCAATTCAATGAAAAGTCGGGATTTAGTTCGTTTTTTCTTCTCTGTGCTGGCTGTTGGAGCGGTCATTACAAGCGTGGTAGGTTTTGCGCTGGAGTGGGGGAAATATCAGAAGCTGTTTGTATCGTTTGAGATTTTAGAGATTGCGTCTGTGTTATTTTGGTTTATTGGTGTGGGGATGATCTTTAGTGTAATCAGTCAGATGGGGTTTGTTGTCTTTTTGACGGTGCACCGGTTTGCACTGGAGATTTTCAGGTCGCATTCTTTATGGAATACCATTCAGTTATTCCTTGTGATTTTCGTGCTGTTTGATTTAGCTTATTTGCGGTTTTTGTTTTTCGGGGAGAATGAATCATTTCTTTCATACTTATGGCTGCCTGTTTTTATCGGTGTGTTTGCATTGATCGTGTCTTATTTTAAACAGCAGCAGTCCTCTAAGAAAACATTTATTTCTGCAATGTTTCTCATGGTCGTCATCACGTCGTTAGAATGGTTTCCGGCGCTTAGAGTCAATGAAGAGGACTGGCTGTATTTAATGCTATTCCCGCTATTAGGTTGTAATGCGTTTCAGTTGTTAGCTATGCCGCGGTTTTCAAAAGCAAAAGCTACTTAACCTCAGTTGACTTTGTTTTTGTATTAGAGATAAGTTCGCCAACCGTGATGTTTCTTAAATTCTTATCTTTTAAGTGTTTTAAAATAGCTGGTAAGGCTTGAGCGGTTTGGGTGGCTGAATCTGAGGCGTGAAGGAGAATGATGTCTCCGCTTTTCATTCGATCATTTACATTATGAACAATCTGGTCGACGCCCGGGTTCAGCCAATCTTGAGAATTGATGCTGTAATGGACAACGGTATAGCCATACTGTGTTGCAATTTTCAATACCGTTTCATTAAATTGCCCAGTTGGCGGTCTTAATAATTGAATGTCTTCCAGTCCAAGCTTTTGAAATGTATTTTGTGCACGGACAAGATCACGCTTAATTTCGTTTTCTTCAAGCTGGCTATAATTTTTATATGCATAGCCAAGGCTGCCAATTTGATGACCGTCCTCTTTAATCCTTTTCACAATATCCGGGTGACGCTCAGCCCAAGAAGCAGACAGGAAGAAAGTGGCGTTCTTTATATCGTACTCTCGAAGGACATTTAAAATAGGAACAGCCTTCTCGTCTCCCCAGCCAATATTAAACGTAAGGGATGCGTGTTTTGATGAGGTCTCTCCTTTATAAATTGCTCGGGGTCCTTGTTCTGTTTTAAATACCGACAGCGGCGGTGCCTTTTGTACATAAAAAAAGGTTGCAGCTGCAAGGGCTGCTACAAGAATAATGACTACTTGCTTCAGCCGTTTAATAGGCAACACATATAATCGACTCAATTCAAACACTCCTGCCTTGTCCAAGATTGTTACTTGATTGTATGCAGGACAAGGGTTTAACATGCACAATAAAACTATTTTAAAAAAAGTTCTGAAAAGGCGTTGACCAACAGAATGTTTTCGTGATATATTATTAATCGTCGCTGACACACAGTGACAAACACAAACGCTTCGGGAAATAAACTTAAAAAAAGTTGTTGACATAAGATGAAGCGAAATGTTATATTATTAAAGCCGCTAAGAACGGCGAAGATGATCTTTGAAAACTAAACAAGACAAAACGTACCTGTTAATTCGAGTTTTTATAAAAAAATCCTATGATACATCATAGGTAGTCAGTCAAACGCTGACGAAAAACAAAACTTCGGTTTTGTACTTTTTCGGAGAGTTTGATCCTGGCTCAGGACGAACGCTGGCGGCGTGCCTAATACATGCAAGTCGAGCGGACAGAA
>NZ_SWFL01000006.1:0-125396 GCF_005144805.1 Bacillus sp. S2(2019) | reverse complement strand
GAACTTATATCGTAAATACAGCGCCACCAACTGGCACACCAGATACGTCTCCAGATTATACGTTATTGGCAGCCGCAGGTGTGACAGGCGCCACGGGAGATACAGGAGCGACCGGAGTAACCGGAGCTACAGGTGCAACAGGAGATACGGGAGCGACTGGAGTAACTGGAGCCACAGGTGTAACGGGAGATACGGGAGCGACTGGAGTAACCGGAGCCACAGGTGCTACGGGAGATACGGGAGCGACCGGAGTAACCGGAGCAACTGGCGCTACCGGAGCCACGGGAGCAACCGGACTAACCGGAGCAACTGGCGCTACCGGAGCCACGGGAGCAACCGGAGTAACCGGAGCCACGGGAGCAACCGGAGCCACGGGAGCGACCGGTGCAACAGGGGCTACAGGAACCGGAGCCACGGGAGCAACCGGTGCAACAGGCGTCACAGGTGTGACAGGATCAAGTGCGATTATTCCATTTGCATCTGGTACGCCAGCTGTTTTAACCACAATCGCAGGCGGTCTAGTTGGAACATCTAGCTTGGTCGGATTCGGTAACTCGGCGACAGGTGTCAGTATTGTAGGAGGAATCATTGATTTAACCGGAGCAGCAGGAACATTGTTAAACATGGCATTCTCCGTTCCAAGAGCTGGAACCATTACGTCATTTGCTGGCTATTTTAGCACGACTGCAGCCCTTTCTTTAGTTGGCACGAGTATTACTGTAACTGCTAGTCTGTTTGCTTCACCAACACCAGATAACAGCTTCACTCAAGTAGCGAGCGTTACATTGGCACCGGCGTTAACCGGTATTTTAACGATAGGGGCTATTTCAAACGGTATCGCTACTGGTTTAAGTGTACCAGTCACACCGCAAACAAGATTGCTTGTCGTATTCTCGGCAACAGCTACTGGTCTTTCCTTAGTGAATACTGTAGCAGGCTATGCAAGTGCTGGTTTATCCATCACGTAATAGGCACACAGGGATGACTCAATACTGAGTCATCCTTTTTTGTCTGTGTGAATTTTCTCTTAACTTCATGAGAAAAAATGATATGATTTTCTTAGAGTCTATTCGGGTGAATCTACTGAATTAGGGGTTGTGGCGGTGAGGATGGGCAAAAGGAAAGTCACTTTACAAACAAAAATTTTGGGGTTAATTATTGGTCTTTTACTTGTTGTTATTGCCTTATTGACCATTTGTTTTGGTTTTTTGCAGACATCAGAAAGGCAGAGTCAAGCTGAACAGCTGGCGGTGCAAACTGCTAGAACGATATCTTATATGCCGCCCATTAAAACATCGGTGGCTACGGGAGATTCGCAAAATGAAGAACAGGCTGTGCTTGAACAAATGAAGGAACAAGTAAGAGCGCATGCCATTTTTATCACCAATCAAAAAGGGAAGGTTCTTTTTCATACGAACCATGAGGATGTAGGGAAAACCATCAGTGTGTCGGAAGGAAGAAGTACACTGCTATTTGGAGGAACTTCCATATCAACGGGTGATTCTGATGGTGAAATCGTTGTCAGAGGAAGTGCTCCGATTATGAAAGAAACTGGCAGTCATGAAGAGATTATTGGGACAGTCAGTGTCGAATTCTTAAAAAGAGATATCGATCAAGCGACAGCTCATCAACTATTCAAATTAAGTTATATTGCCCTTCTTGTGCTCTTGCCTGGGGTTTTTGGAGCGATTTTTTTAACAAGGAGTATTCGAAAAGATATATTAGGGCTTGAACCGCATGAAATTGCTTCATTATATCGAGAAAGAGAAGCGATGCTGCATGCGATTAAAGAGGGAATCATTGCATTTGACCGTAAAGGTGCCATTACGATGATGAATACGTCAGCTGAACAGATGCTACGCGTCTCTTCAACGCTGCCTCTTCATATTGATCAAGTGTTGCCAAATGCCAATCTTCTTTCCTATCTAAAGGTAGAGACGATTGAACCTAACATAGAATCAGTCGTCAATGATAAAACCTTCGTGCTAAATGTCAAAAAAGTGGTGCAGGACAATCGGGTATTTGGAGGAATTGTGAGCTTCAGGGAGAAAACCGAGCTGACAAAGCTGCTGGATACATTGACAGAGGTCAGTCAATATTCAGAAGACCTTAGAGCACAAACACACGAATTTTCGAATAAGCTGTACGCTATTTTAGGCTTGCTTGAGTTGAAACAAGTGGATGAAGCCATTGAGTTAATTAAAGAAGAGTATACACTTCAAAATCGCCAGCATGATTTACTCATGAAGCAAATTCGCTCTCCGAAGATACAAGCCATTTTACTTGGGAAGTTAGGAAAGGCATCTGAGAAAAAGGTTCATTTTCACATTGATGAAAATAGTTCATTGGAGCCGCTCCCAGCCCATTTAAGTTTATCTCACTTTATTACCATCATTGGCAATCTCGTAGACAATGCGTTTGAGGCTGTATTGAATAAGGAGAAAAGAGAAGTCAGCTTGTTCATCACAGATATTGGATTTGATATTATCATAGAGGTATCTGATTCAGGGGATGGTGTAGATGAAGGAGCCATTTCACAACTTTTCACAAGAGGACATTCATCAAAGGGAGAAGGGCGAGGTTATGGACTTGCCAATGTCAAAGAAGTGCTAGATGAACTTGGGGGCTGGATTGAAGTTGCGAACCAAAAAGAAGGCGGTGCCATCTTCACTGTTTACATACCGAAAGGCACAAAGGGGGAATAGGTTGTGATCAAGGTACTCATTGCGGAAGATGATTTTCGAATCGCTGCGATTCATGAATCTTATATACAAAAGGTACAAGGCTTTCAAGTGGCCGGCAAGGCAAAGAGTGCAAAGGATCTGTGGGAGGCACTTCAAAAAGAACAAGTGGATCTCATTTTGCTTGATGTCTACATGCCTGATGAGCTCGGCACGAACCTTTTGCCGCTGTTAAGAGAGCGCCATCCTGAAGTGGATGTGATCATTATCACGGCTGCAACGGAAACGATGCTGTTAAGAGACGCACTGCATTATGGAGTCGTTCATTATTTAATCAAACCAGTGACCGCACAAAAATTCACGCAGGTTTTAACCGAATATAAAGAGAAGAGAGAGTTAATCAATTCAAAAGATGAAGTCAATCAAACGATGATTGATCTGTTTTTTGGTCAAATACAGGAAGAATCGCAGCAAAAGGATGAACGAGACTTGCCAACAGGCATTAATTCATTAACTTTGGACAAAGTGAAAACATTCATGGCAGCAGAGATGAACGGAATTACAGCGGAAGAACTCGGAGAAAAAATGGGCGCATCACGCACAACAGCAAGACGATACGTAGAGTATCTTGTGACAACGGGAGAATGCCGGGCAGAGCTGGCGTATGGAATCATTGGTAGACCAGAACGAAAATATTATCCCGCCAAAAAACAAACGGAGTCATAAAAATGAAAAAAGGAATACTCTTACTCATTTTGGTCTGCCTTTGTACAACGCTCACCTTTAATGAAAAAACAGCAAAAGATTCTTTTCTGGAGCACAGCCCATTATATATTGTGGTATCAGGTGTACCTGATGGCGGATTTGACCAAACAGCTCAAGTGATGAAAACCGTACTAGAACAAGAAAAGCTAGTGAAGGAGCCTGTGCATATTCTTTATCAAAGAGGCGGAACGGTTGATAAAGGATGGACCTATATGATGGAGCGAGATGCCAATTATATTAGTTTGAATTCAAGCTTATTATTAAGCCGTAATTTGCTGGGCAGCAGTAACGTGACCATGAATGATGTCACCCCGCTCGCTATTCTTGCGGAAGAGTGGCAGGTAGTCGCAGTGCCAGTTGATTCTCCTTTCTCAGATGGAAAGGAGCTATTACACGAATTAAAAAAGAAACCAGATTCCTTAAAAATTGGGTTTGCCCCGGACTTTGGAAATGATGATCAAATCTCATTTGCACGGGCTGCCGAAATGGCAGGAATTGATCCGTACCGCATTCAGTTTTTAAAATTTGATAGTGCAGATGATTTATTCCAAGCACTCATTGACCACGAGGTAGATGCGGCAACTACGACCATTACGGAGGTTCGCCATGATTATGAAAAGAAAAGACTGAAGCTCGTCGCAACCACAACGAATCATCGTTTAGAAGGATTCAAAGACGTGCCCACTTGGAAAGAACAGGGGATTCCGCTCATCTTCTCTCATTGGCGTGGTGTGATGGGACCAAAGCAAATGAATCAGCACGACATTCGAGCATGGGATCAGCTTCTTCAAAAAATGACGCAAACGAAGTCATGGAAAAAGCAGTTAAAACAAAAAGGCTGGACAAGCCGTTATATGAACAGTAAAGAAGCAAAGGTCTTTATGGAAGATCAATTAAGGCGATATGAGCAATTTATACAAGGAGAACAAGCGGTCAAATGAGACCGCTTTTTTTCATGGAACCAACAAACAACAACAATTGCACAAAATGAACAAAAAGCATTTATCGATCAAAAAAGAATTAAAATTCATAATATTTACTTCAATTAAGGCGTCAGATATCATGACAGAAAGGGTTGGAAATGGGATACCAACATTTAATGAAAGCGTATACAATATAAGGGGTGAACAAAATGTTAGCGATCTTAGGATTTCTTATGATGGTTGTATTTATGGTTTTAATTATGACGAAACGTATGTCTGTTTTAACGGCATTGGTATTAACACCGATTGCATTTGCTCTTATTGCAGGTTTTCATTTTACAGAAATTTCAGATATGATTGTCAAAGGTGTACAGCAAGTTGCACCAACGGCGGTCATGATCATGTTTGCCATTTTGTACTTCGGGATTATGATTGATGCAGGTTTATTTGATCCGATGGTGGCAAAAATTTTAAACATCGTTAAAGGCGATCCATTAAAAATTGTTGTCGGAACAGCTGTTCTGACGATGCTTGTCGCACTTGACGGTGATGGAACCACAACGTACATGATTACAACAACAGCGATGCTTCCGTTATTTACACTGCTTGGCATTCGTCCGATTATTTTAGCGGGTATCGCCGGAGTCGGCATGGGGATTATGAATACGATTCCATGGGGAGGGGCAACACCTAGAGCGGCAAGTGCACTTGGCGTTGATCCATCACTTTTATTTGGCCCGATGATTCCAGTCATTGGTGCAGGGGTTTTGAGCATGATTGTGGTGGCATATTTTCTTGGGAAGTCTGAAAGAAAACGTCTTGGTGTTATTGAGCTCGAACAGCCGATTCATGCAAATGAAATGGCAGCGGCACTGCAAGATGATATTAAGCGACCGAAACTTTGGTGGTTTAACCTAACGCTTACGTTGTTATTGGTGCTCCTTCTTGTCTCAGGAAAAGTCAGCTTAACGGTTCTATTTGTTCTGGCTTTCTGTGTGGCAATTATCGTGAACTATCCGAATTTAGAGCAGCAGCGTGAGCGGATTGCGGCTCACTCAACCAACGTCTTAGCGATTGCTTCCATGATCTTTGCAGCAGGTGTTTTTACAGGCATCTTAACTGGGACGAAAATGGTTGATGAAATGGCGATTTCGATTGTTTCGGCTATTCCAGAGCAGCTTGGCGGGTTTATTCCAGTCATTGTCGCGCTAACAAGCGGGATCTTCACTTTCTTTATGCCGAATGATGCATACTTTTATGGGGTACTGCCGATCCTATCAGAAACAGCGGCAGCATACGGTGTCGATAAAATTGAGATTGCGAGAGCATCTATCATTGGTCAGCCGATTCATATGTTAAGCCCACTTGTTCCATCGACTCATTTACTTGTGGGACTCGTTGGGGTATCACTAGATCAGCATCAGAAATTTGGCATGAAATGGGCGGTTCTTGCAGTCGTCGCCATGACAGTGATGGCGGTTCTCATTGGGGCCATTTCGATCTGGTAATGAGAAGAGTGTCTGCTGCTCATGCAGGCACTCTTTTTTAGGTCCTATTGCAGGGCAACATCCATTCATTTGCCCTATATAAAGACATGCATGATTCCTCCAAAAGATATATTTTTGAAAAATGTTGACACTTTTGCTGTTTTTTTCTTTATAATGCAAATCAACGAAGGGAGAGGATAGCATGTCCAAACAGAAAAGTACCATTCTTTTTGCTGCTGTATGCCTCATGGCAGGAAGTTTGTCGATGGTGACCCCAGCTTCAGCGAATGCAGAGACCCCTTATTATGGAAAAAGCTATGAGCAGCCAGCCTCGGTTCAAAAACTGTATCCTGAGCCTGACGAAACGTTTGATACCCCTGCCTTTCAGAAAAAAGGAGAAGCATTTACCACACAAGAAGAGCTTCAAGATTTTTTACGTGACATTGTCAGTAAAAGTCCTTACGCCACGCAGAAACAGATTGGAACATCCATTGAAGGCAGATCCATTCCAGCCCTCTATTTTACAAAGGATCGTCACATCTCTCCACTGTCAAAAAAGCCAACGATCTGGCTTCAAGCACAAATACACGGAAATGAACCAGCCTCCGGTGAATCTGCCCTTGTCATCGCCAAACGACTAGCAGGTGATGAAGGAGATCGTATACTGAGCCATGTTAACGTCATCATTGTTCCAAGAATCAATCCAGATGGTTCTTATGCATTTGACCGCAGGCTTGCAAACGGAATGGATGGCAACCGTGACCACATGACATTAGAATCTCCAGAGCTGACAGCCCTTCATCAAGAATTTAATCGCTTTGCGCCCGAGGTCGTCATCGATGCCCATGAATATGATGTCGGTCAAAAGCAGTTTGAAGACATCGGTGCATCAGGTGCTCTCAAGTATCACGATTTGCTGATATTATCCGGTAAGAATTTGAACATTCCTGAAAGCATTCGTTTCACGTCAAATGAATTGTACGTCAACGGAGTGCGTGAAGCATTGACGAATAAGGGATTTTCCAACGATTTATATTATACAAACACAAGAGGGAAGGACGGAAAAATCGATCTTTATGAAGGCGGAACTGATGCACGAATTGGCCGAAATGCCCTAGCGCTTTCACCAGCTTTATCCTTTCTTGTAGAAAGTAGGGGGATTGGAATTGGCAGAGAGGACTTTACCCGGCGCGTGGCAGCACAAGTTACCACTCATGTAAAAATCATTGAGACAACGGTGAAGCATGCTAAGCAGGTGAAGCAGCAAATGGTGACGGAGCGGCTGAAACTTGTGAAAAAAGGTCTTCAATCAAACGATGATGATCAAGTGGTCATTCAAGATGCTTTCAAGGCGCCTGTGAACGATTCACTTGAAATGGTGGATATTGAGAAAGGACAAACCACCAATGTCCCGGTACGTTTTCATAGTGCAAGTGATGCGGTTCCTGTATTGACAAGAGAACGGCCGACAGCTTATCTTATTCTCCCAGGACATGAAGGAGTAGATAGAAAGCTCAGAACTTTAGGGTTAAAAAGTGTGACACTTCCTGTTGGCATGAAAGTACCTGTACAAGCCTATCAGGTAACAAAACGAGTGGAAACAAGCAAAACAGATATTCAGCTTGAAACGAGACTCGTTGAAAAGAAACGTCAACTGCCAAAAGGAACAAAGGTATATGTGACGGCACAGCCAGAGACCAATTTGTTGTCACTTGCCCTTGAACCAGAATCAAAAGACAGTTATATGTCATCAGGTTTTATTGCATCAAAAGTAGGCGATGAACTACCAGTTTACCGATTCTTGTTATCTCAAAAGACGTTAGGTATGAAATAAAAAGGACTAAAATCAAGTTCATTTTAGTCCTTTGTCAATCACCCTAGAAGCGGCACAGTGCGTGCCGCTTTTTCTATTTTCGTCCAGCTCTGATCTCATCGGTCATGCCTTCATACGGTGCTTCTGCGATAATCGTTTCATCGTTTACCCCAGCATGGTGGATGTACGTAATGTCTGCGAATTCTGGTACGACATACTTCGGATAGGTTTCATATTTTTCACGGGATTCTTTCATGAGGTCGATATAGTCATTTTGATAGCAAACGGTGATATCTGGACGTTCATGCACCCATTTTGGGAAGAAAATGACCCCATGCATGCGTTTCTCCTCAGGCATAAAGTTTAAAGACACGTCTGTCCCAGTCGGTTCCGTCCAGGAAACTTTGTATACCCCTTTTGTCAGCTTCACAATATTCACTTCTTGATCACGAACCCAGCGGCCTCCAACCATTCCGCTATGAATGCGGTAATCAATGGTGTGATCATTTTTAATGTAAATCTCATATTCCCAGCCATTTTCATACGTATAAATCATATGAAGTCCAACGAATTGATCCATGTTTATTCCTTCTTTCAATTAAAATGATGTTGTTTCAAACATGTCATGATTTACATGTTTATTTTAGGGTGTATGGTATACTATTGTCAAAGAATATGCGTTGGAGGCATGTCATGAGAGTACTGAAATATGCCATTCTTGGCTTACTAGATCAGCGTGAGCTGACGGGATACGATATGAAGAAACACTTTGAAGATTCCCTTGGACAGTTTTGGAGTGCGAAGCATAGTCAAATATACCCTGAATTAAAGCGGCTAACAGAAGAGGGTTTTATTGAATTTGATATTCACATACAAGGAAAGAAGCTAGAGAAGAAGGTTTATCAAATCACTGATGCAGGAAAAAGAGAACTGCATGAATGGTTAAGGGAAAAAGGCCCGATTCCAGACACAACAAAAGATGAATTTATGTTAAAAACGTTCTTTATCTCATCTATGGATCAAAAAGAAGCGGCCGGTCTGTTCGCACATCAGCTGCTGGAGCGAACAAAGAAAGTAGAGATGCTTGAACAGAAACTGAACGTTTTAACAGAAGAAGATCCATCTGCCCAATCACTGCATTCAACACAATTCGGGCATTATTTAGTACTGACAAGAGCAATTGAAAGGGAAAAAGGGTATGTTCGCTGGCTCCAAAAGACCCTTGAAGTCATTGATTCATCCATTGTCTAAGGACAATCGTCGCACGATATGATAAAAAATGGTTTGAAACAAGTGAATTTATCAATAGAAACCGCTACAATGGATATATTCGTATTAAAGTGAGGCGAGTATGTTTGAGTAACCAAGAAGCGTTGTGGAATGAAGCAGAAGCTTTTATTTCTGTATGCTATGAAGAATTAGGCAAATCAAATGAAGAAAAAGCAGCACGTCTGCATGAAATAAAACAAGAAATTGAGTCTGACGGCATGTATACTCATACGCAGGAAGAATTAGCTCACGGGGCAAAAATGGCATGGCGCAACAGCAACCGGTGCATTGGGCGCTTGTTTTGGTCAACACTGCATGTGCATGACTGCCGGCACGTGACAACAGAAGATGAGGTGAAAGAGGCACTCTTTCATCATATTGAGTATGCGACAAATGGGGGTAAAATCAAACCGTCCATTACCATCTTCCCACCAGAGAATAAGGGACGGAAGGAAGTCGTTATTTATAATCATCAGCTCGTTCGTTATGCGGGATATGAGTCGGAATATGGCATCATTGGGGACGAGGCATCACTTGAATTAACCAAGTTGTGTGAAGCGCATGGCTGGAAAGGCGAAGGCACGCATTTTGACCTTCTGCCACTGATGTTTCAGCTAAAAGATCAGCCGCCGGTTCTGTATGATCTTCCGAAAGAGATCGTTCAAGAGGTAGAGATCACTCATCCTGAATATGATGGGTTCGGTGATTTAGGACTGAAATGGTATGCTGTTCCGATTATTGCTGATATGAAATTAGAAATTGGTGGCATTCATTACAATGCGGCACCGTTTAATGGATGGTATATGGGAACAGAAATTGGCGCACGTAATCTAGCTGACGAAAACCGCTACAATATGTTGAAAAAAGTCGCTTCTATTTTAGGGCTCGATACAACAAAAAATTCGTCACTTTGGAAAGACAAAGCCATTGTCGAATTGAATGTCGCGGTTCTGCACTCTTATCGCGAGGCAGGGGTGACCATTGTGGATCATCATACAGCTGCCCATCAGTTCAAACAATTTGAAAAACAGGAGGAAAAGGCTGACCGTAAGCTGACTGGTGATTGGACATGGCTGATTCCGCCAGTATCACCAGCTGCTACGCATATCTTCCATCGTCACTATGACAATACGATCGTGAAACCGAATTATTTTTATCAGGAAAAACCATACCACGGGACGGAAAGAGCCTAGCGAAAAGCTAGGTTTTTTTGTATGAAATGAGTCTTTGGAATGTTGTTTGATTTGGAAAATGATGGTTTAATGGCGGTGAAATCAAAAAGGGGGAATATAGATGAAAAAAATGACGTTGCTCATATTTTTGGCTGTATTCAGTTTCAACGGATTTCTACCACTAGGTGATGAAAGAGCTAAAGCAACGACTGGAGCAATGGTTCAGAATGACATCGTTTTAAAGGTGACAACCGATCGTTCAACTTATACTTCGCTTCATCCTCAGGTCAACGTCAACATGACCGCAACAACAAATGAAACACTTTATTATACAGCTGCTATTCGAAAACTTACTTTCCCAGTGACACCAGTCTTTACACACGAAGGGTCTATCTCTGGACAAAACGCTTTCGCAGCACCTACTCGTTTATTACTTCCTAACAGTGGATCAGCCAATTATGATGTTCATGTGAGTCTCTACAAAGATGCTTCACGTACAACCTTGATTGGTTATTATGTTGCAAACCCATTTACTGTTGTGAAATAAAGGACACACATCAACTATCCTCTAATCCGAAAGTCTTGATAATGGGCGAACGTGGTGAGCGGCTCCATGTCCAAATGTGTGACTTTTGAAAAAGGACTGCCTTTACGGACGGTCTCTAAAAAGTCAAAAACCTCCTGCTGCTCTCCTTCTACTTTTAACTCCACGTGACCCTCATCTGTGTTGCGTACCCAGCCTTTTATCCCTCGATTGACGGCTTCTCCTTGAACAAAATAACGAAAACCGACTCCTTGCACTCGTCCTTTTACAATAGCGTGATAATGAACCAATGTCATCTCTCCTTTTTTCTCATCGTACCATAACCTGTCTCGTTCCTTCACGTACCGACTATGATTTGACTGTCAAACCATGTAAAATAAAAGCAATCAGACAATCAAAGGAGATGGCGAGAGTGGGGCAGACAAGGTACGACATCGAAGGAATTCAAGTAGGACAACCTATCACCACCTATGTGAATGGTAAAGAAATCAAAACAGCCATCAACAAAAAGCGTATTCACGAGCCTGTTTATTTGAGTCAGCTCAATTTTGATGGAGATGGCCAGGGTGATTTGGTCCATCACGGAGGTGATGATAAAGCCGTTTGCGTCTTTCCATATGATCACTATACTTACTTTGAGCAATTTTTAGGGGTGCCGTTACAGGAGGCAGCCTTCGGTGAAAACGTGACCGTGCATCAGCTTGTAGAGACAGAAGTTCGTATTGGAGATGTGTTTCAGCTTGGGGATGCGCTAGTTGAGGTCAGCCAGCCAAGACAGCCGTGTGTGAAGCTCTCTCTTAAGCATGGAAACATGAAGCTTGTGAAGGAAGTGCAGCAAACGGGATATACCGGTTTTTATTTGCGTGTTCTGAAAGAAGGAATGGTCTCTCCTGATGAAGCTCTTGTGTTAGTCGAAAAAGCGCCCCATCCCATCACAGTCCACGAAGTCAATGAAGTCAAATACCGTCAAGTAGATCAAAACAGGCTGAAAGCAGTTCTTGAAGTAGATGCCTTAGCAGATGTGGTCAGAAAATCTTTAGAAAAACGTGTTCAGCCCATATAAAAAAGCCGTACATCTGCTATGGATGTACGGCTTTTCAACATTTAAGAGCTCGTTTTCTTTTGCTCAAGAAGATTTGCAAGGAAATAAGTTTTAAAGCTTTGAAGCTTTCTTCCTTCATGCTTGGTCACACCAAGCTTCTTTAATTCTTCGACATACCAGCCTTTGCTACCATAATGCATGATAGAAAACTCCTTTCAATGGAAACTGCCTGCATTGTAACATCTCAAAAAAGGACGTGAAAAGTGTGCAGGTGTTTAGAAATGAAAACTGATTCTATCTGCCTATGATCCATGTATATGCTGGAAATAATCATTTATGAATTTGGCGGGTTGAGGGTAACGATGATCATGCCGACTGTCATAATCATGATGACAATCCCGAGGTAGGTCATCATGGATTGTTTTTTCTTAATACCTACAACCGTTAAAATAATACTTTCAATAAAGAAGATAACACCGATGATGATGAACCACATATCAAATAAGACCCCTTTCGCATATCTTTGCCTATTTTACCACAGGCATTTTTGTTTAGTCGTGACAGATTCGTGAAACGGGCATGAAAAAATCCCCTCCAGTGAAGGAAGGGACCCGCTTGCTTACAGCTTTGTTAAAATAATCGGTTCGTCTTTTGTGATCACAATCGTATGTTCAATCTGTGCGACCAGGCTCTTATCAGGTGTTTTAAATGTCCAGCCGTCATCCGCTTGATATATCGATTCAGCATTTGTTGAAATAAAAGGTTCAAAGGCGATGACTGTCCCATTCTTAAACAAAGCATTATCGAATGGATCATAATAGTTCAAAATATGGTTAGGTGCTTCATGCAGGCTTTTCCCAATACCGTGTCCTGTCAAGTTCTTAATGACGGTAAATCCTTGTTCTTTCGCTGTATTGTAGACCGCACGGCCAATTTGATTTTGTCTTTTACCGGCTTTCGCATGCTTTAATCCTTCAAGGAATGCATCCTCTGCACACTGGCATAATGCTTCAAGACGAGCATCTCCTGTACCTAAAACGAATGAAATCCCAGTATCGGAATAATATCCATCAAGCTCTGCTGAGATATCAATATTAATGAGGTCGCCCTCTTGTAAAATGGTTTTTTCACTTGGAATGCCATGTGCGACTTCATCATTGACACTGATGCAAGTCGTACCGGGGAAATCATATTCTTTTTCAGGAGCTGAATTGGCTCCATGCTCTTCTAATATTTTTTTCCCAATCAAATCTAATTCTTTTGTAGACATGCCTGGTTTCGCTTGGCTTTTCATTTCTTCTCTTGCCAAAGCGACAATTCGGCCGACTTTTTTTAAGGCTTCTAACTCATGATCATGTTTGACAATCACTGTTCATTCCCGCTTTCTATAACTTCATTCTATTCAATAGCTTACCACATTTTACGCCAAAAGAGTAAAGGGTGAGATGTGGACAAATTGGTATAGATAACTAGATGTGCATATGATATATTTTTTATGAACATCATGAGAGATTTGTTCATGATGATGACGAAGGGGGGAGAAATAAGATGGTGTTTCAGTTTTTTCAAAAGTTAGGAAAATCATTTATGCTTCCAATCGCTGTGCTTCCTGCAGCGGGTATCATTTTGGCTATTGGGCGTGAAGATGTATTCAACATCCCGTTTATTCATGCGGCAGGAAATGCAATTTTTGCGAATTTGGCTTTAATTTTTGCTATGGGTGTAGCGATTGGTATTTCAAAGGACGGTAACGGGGCAGCGGCGTTATCAGGAGCAATCTCTTATTTTATTTTGTCAGCTGGTACCACGTCGATCAATTCGACCAACAATATGGGGGTATTGGGTGGTATTTTGTGCGGACTTTTGGCAGGTTACGTTTACAATAAATTTAAGGACACGAAACTGCCGGAATACTTAGGTTTCTTTAGTGGAAGACGGCTTGTGCCAATTATGACAGCACTTTTTACCATTCTATTAGCAGCCGTTTTTGGATATGTATGGCCTCCAATTCAAAGTGTGATCAATGATTTGGGAGAGTGGATTTTAAGTCTTGGAGCAACGGGTGCCGGGCTGTTTGGCTTCTTTAACCGCTTGCTCATTCCATTAGGACTTCACCATGTGTTGAATAATCTATTTTGGTTTCAATTCGGTGAATTCAGCGGAGCGACAGGTGATTTAGCGCGGTTCTTCAAAGGAGATCCAAGTGCAGGTGTCTTTATGACTGGTTTCTTCCCAGTGATGATGTTTGGGCTGCCGGCGGCATGTCTCGCGATGGTTGTAACCGCAAAGCCTGAAAAACGAAAAGCAACAGCCGGTCTTATGATTGGAATGGCACTGACGTCATTTATTACAGGAATCACAGAACCAATTGAATTCTCATTTATGTTTTTATCTCCACTTTTATATGGTGTTCATGCGATATTAACTGGTCTTTCGCTCTTTATTGTCAACACCTTAGGCATTCATAGCGGTTTCGCTTTTTCAGCCGGTGCGATTGATTACGTTTTAAGTTTTGGAATTGCGCAAAAGCCCATTCTGTTACTTGTGGTTGGGGTCATCTATGGCGTAATTTACTTTGTTGTTTTCTATTTCCTGATTAAATTGTTAAAGCTAAAAACACCGGGCAGGGAAGATGATGACATCGAAGATATCCCAGGGGATGATACACATACTGCCGGAGCAAGTATGCTCGTAGAGGGACTAGGCGGCAAAGACAATATCACCACAATTGACCATTGTGCGACCCGTCTTCGTTTAACAGTAGAAGATACCAATTTATTAAATGAAGGTACATTGAAAAAAGCAGGTGCCAAAGGGGTACTGACGTCAGGAAAAACTTCCGTACAAATCATCATTGGAACAAATGTTGAATTTGTCGCCGATGATCTTCGTAAGGAAGTCGCTCAGGACTAAAAAAAGCGTTCAGCCAGATCAAATGGGCTGAACGTTTTTTTGTTTTCGCTGTTCGATCACCAGTACAATGCTGATGACAACAAGTAAAAACCATGAACTGATTTTACCAAGATGGACGAGAGACCAAGCATGCTGCTGATTTGGATATTGCCATGCTCCTAAAAAGGTCGTGACATTTTCGGCCACCCAAATAAAAAAGCCAATCAGTAAAAACGAGATAACAAGCGGCATACGAAAGATCGATGAACCGACCTGAAAGGAAACGGTTGTTTTTCGAAACACAACCACTAGGAGTAATGTCAGCCACCAGCGTAGATCATAAATCCAGTGATGAGTAAAGAAATTGAGATAAATACATAAACTGATCCCCACTGAAAGAAACGGGTGAGGCCACGCATTCACCTTCACGCGAAGCCGAGTCAGTGCCTGATAAATATAGCTTGCCACACTCGCATACATAAAGCCGCTATAGAGCGGAACCCCAAAAATTTTCGTATAAGCTTCTTCAGGATAGGACCATGAACCCATATGTACTTTGTAGATTTCTAAGCCTATTCCAATCACATGAAAGAGACAAATAACCTTCAACTCTGTCAGTGTCTCAAGCCGCAGCATCAGCATGAGAAGCTGTGCCATGAGGCAAAGCAGAAGAATAAAATCATATCGATGAAGAAAAGGAATAGACACGACCTTTGATAGGGCAAGCGCCGTAAAGATCATGACAGGAAATAGACAAGAGATGGCCTGTAAATAAGCAAAATGAAATAATGTTTTCATACAAAATGTAACCCCTTTTTACTGTCTGAAATAACTTAGACGGAAATAGCAAGGGAAAAGTTTACCTCGACTAGATATTCATGAACAATTTGTGAATATACATGTGAAAAGGATCACAAATGATATTTACATAGTATAATAAGATCATAAAGAAAATGTGAAGTATTTCACATAATTTAAAAGGAGGCATCATCATGTTTACAAAATTCTTACAAACGAATGTATGGGCAGCGGTTATCCTTTTGGCAGCGAGACTTTATATCGGATGGACTTGGCTGACATCTGGTATTGGAAAACTAACAGGCGGATTCGATGCATCAGGATATTTGCAATTTGCCATAGCCGAACCTGTTGTGAAAGATGGACATCTTGTTTATCCGTTCTATGTCTGGTTCTTAGAAAATGTCGCGTTGCCAAATGCCGGACTCTTCAGTGCCATGGTCATGTGGGGAGAAATCTTAGTTGGTCTAGGACTAATTGTCGGATTGTTTACAACAACGGCAGCCTTTTTTGGAAGCGTGATGAATGTCTCTTTCTTACTAGCTGGAACCGTCTCTGTTAACCCGCTTCTTCTTCTGATCGCCGTCTTTATCATAGCAGCGAAAGGAAATGCCGGAAAATTTGGTCTTGATTATGTAGCAGGTCCAATCCTTAAGCGAAAACTGAAAAGAAAGCCGCATTTAGAAGTGGCATCATAATAAAGAAAAGCATCCTGAGCAAAAATTCAGGATGCTTTTTATTTAGGAACCGGCTTTGATGAGGTTAATATGCACCACAGTCAGCTCGTGCTGACTGATATCTGGATCATGTCCGACGATAAATTCGAGCTCATAATCACCGGTCTGATAAACGTATTTTTTCTCTTTTGTTTGCGGGATGGTGCTGACTGAATCTGCTGATCCAAGCTGTTTCTTTAATAGGGAAGGAGTCATTCCTCCGATATTCGTTTCTTTTTCTACATTTGTTCCAAAATAACGGATTTCGTTAATCTTGCCTTTTTTGTCATAGTGAAAAGCAAATCCAGGGTTGCCCATCTCAGCATGATACAAATCAAAGCCGCTTTGACCGGTTTCTGGATAAGGCTGTCCTAGTTTATGCCGAACGTCTTTTTTTGTTTGAACCCCTATTTTGAGTCCTTCTGCATAGTATGGCATTTGTCCTTGATGTGCTAGCTGATAAATGCTGTTTAGCGCTGCTTTCGGCCCTTGAGGAATGGATTGTTCTGCCTGCGTTTGGGTCAGGGCGTGCGCTGAAATCGCCGGGCTGAAAGCAAATAAGGTGGAAGAAGCGAGTGAAGCGGTCACGAGAAATGCTGCTGTTTTTTTCATGATCAATAATCCCTCCTTCTTCACCTATACCCGGTGTCATGCGGATCAAACGTAAAAAGCCCCAGCTGATCTTGGATCGGCTGGGGCCTTAAATGAGAAAGTTATTTGGAAGACGAGCTGGATTCATCTTTGGCGGAAGAGGAATCTTTTTCATCCTGTACTTTCTTTGTGTAGTCATAATCATTTCGCTCAATTGGTGTAAAGCCTTTAGGTTTGTAGAAACGGAGTAAATCTTCCGTGACAATCTTATCAGATGTCTCTAGCATCTTTTTCACCGTTTCGTTTTCTTGTGATGCCTTTTCAGTCGGCTCGATTTTTTCACCTGTTTTGTTGCTGTAATAATTGTTGCCTACTTTCGTGTAGTCCTTAGACACGAAGTCTCCATTTCTAAATGGCACAAGCTCTTTAAAGTTCTTCGATAAGATATCAGAACCAGACATTAAATAGTTCTTTGTATCATCTCCGAGCAGGTGGAGAAGGGTAGGCGCAACATCCACTTCACCAGAGTATTTATGAATCTGTCCGCCTTTTACGCCTGGCACATGGATAAAGAGCGGCACACGCATAAGCTGGGCATTTTCATAATCTCCAATTTTTTCGCCAGTCACTTTTTCCATCGCTTCATTATGGTTTTCTGAAATGCCGTAGTGGTCACCGTACATAATGACGACGGTATTGTCATAGAGACCGGATTTCTTCAAGTCATTAAAGAACTGTTCAATGGCTTCATCTAAATAATGAGCAGATTGGAAGTAGTTATCAACGACGGAGTCTCCGAAGTCGCCAGGTTCAAAATCGGTATCACCTTCATCCATACCAAATGGGAAGTGGTTTGACAGCGTAATGAATTTCGAATAAAACGGCTGTTTTAGATTTTCAAGCATTGGCATGGATTCTTTGAAGAACGGTTTGTCTTTCAATCCATAGTTCTTCGTATCTTGTTCATTCATATCGTAGTACTCAGAATCGTAAAATCTGTCATACCCAAAGGACTTAAACATTTCATTTCGGTTCCAGAACGTTTTCGTATTCCCGTGGAATTCAGCGGACGTGTATTGGTCCTTTTTCAAAATGCCAGGAAGCGCCTGATATGTGTTTTGAGCTTTGTTAATAAACACAGAGCCTTGTGATAATG
The DNA here is from genome assembly GCF_005144805.1 of Bacillus sp. S2(2019). Classification (NCBI taxonomy): domain Bacteria; kingdom Bacillati; phylum Bacillota; class Bacilli; order Caryophanales; family Bacillaceae; genus Bacillus; species Bacillus sp. S2(2019). The sequence goes on along the minus strand of NZ_SWFL01000006.1, from coordinate 107,547 downwards.
GGAAAAGCCCCGTATCCATCATAAATTCCGCATCAGATGTCTTTCCTTGTCCTGTTTGATGGAAGAAGTTATCAAAATAAAACGTTTTGTTGTCATGGGCTAATGAATTGAGGAAAGGAGTGACCTCTTTTCCATTCACTTTGTAATCAATGACAAAGTTTTGCAGTGATTCAAGAGAAATCGTAATGACGTTCATGCCTTTCGCTTTCCCGTAATAAGCCGGGTTTGGATCAGCGCTGTTCGCCTTTAGATAATTCTCTACATCTGTTACGTCACTTGAATTTGCCAGGGCACGCTGGCTGTTTGATTTCACATTTTGAATGGCATCAAACACCGTAAAATTATAAGCACCCAAGTATTTGACTAAATAATTGCGGTCGAACGATCTTGATAAAAGCTCTGGGCGATCAATTTCTGCTGCGATTAAGTTGACAACAAAGATCAGAACAGAGGACACAAGAACGAGTCTAAACGATTTTGTTTTTTGAACAGGTACAGTCGCTGTACTTGTTTGCTGCTGTCTTTTCATGCGGACTGCGAGTACGATCAAGATGATGGTATCGAGAAAGTAAAACATATCAGTCCAACGCATGAGTGAAAATGCACTATCACCTAATTGTCCGCCATTCGTTCCTGCCTGCATCACTGTAGGCAGCGTGATAAAGTCATTGAAGAATCGATAGTACACGATGTTTGCGTAAAGTAAAAAAGACATGAAAAAGTGAATCACAATGATAGCGGCAGGCTGCCATTTTTTCTTGAACAATAAAGCAAAGCCAAGAAAGAACAAGCTGGAGCTAATAGGATTCACAAAAAGCAAAATATGCTGAAGCACATTTGATATACCAAGTTTAAATTCGATTAAATAAGCTGTATACGTCTTGAGCCATAACAAGATGGCTGCAATCACAAAGAAGCCGAGGCCCCTTTTTTGAATAAATGTTTTCATTTAAACACTCCTTTTCTCCGTTAAACGGAAGAGGCGGAACGAAAGAAAACGAACCATTAGAATATACCATGAAATGCACAAATAGAAAAGTCATAACCGGTGAGCACCTAAGGCAGCCTGTCCGAGCTAGAGTTGTGAAGACATCGAAAATATTCGATCTCCGAAAAACTTTTTGTGAAATTCATCCTAATAATGACAGAAAATTCTGTATTTTTCCTGTTGTTATATCAATAAAACAGGTAAAAAGACACAAGTCTAAAGAATTAATTTGATTTCTACAATGGTGTATTTAGGCGGATTTCCAGTGTTTATTAATGTTTATGCAGGTTAAGTAAAAAAAATGAATGAATAAACCGCTGAATTGTCTGGATAATAATTCCTTCAAGAAAGTATATTGATATATATTGTTGTTTCACAAACATAATGGTTTTGATGTGTATTGTAAGGGTTTTATTCTTTTTGACGGGTGAACAAATTATCTAAATATACTTAAGTGAACAGTTCGACACTATAAACTTTTGAAACGGGGTCGATATAGACAGTGACAGGAAATCTTCCATTGAAAGGATTGATAGTATATGACTGTACGAGCACAGAACCTCGTTCAGAACTGGTTTCCGAGTGAGGACGGAAATGCAGAAGAGCGGAAAGAACTCATTAAATTAATGGAACAGATCATTTCAGGGGTCGATGACCTGAAGGATCCGAACCGTGCTCACCTAAAAGGTGAAAAGAATCGCGAGGAGGACTTTTACAAAAAGCTCACTGAAACAAGTCAAATTCCGATGAACGGACAACAAGCGGAACTTGTGAATGAAGAATTACTGAAGCTTTTACATAATCATCCATACCACACGAAGTATTTCTTCACGAACATTTTGCCAATGGCAAGTACACCAGGAATTCTAGGCATGCTGACGGCTATGCTGGTTAACGGAAACAACCTTTGGGATGTGTATGGACCAGCAGGCGCGGAAGCTGAGGTCAGAGTGGTCTCAATGATGTCTAAGCTCATCGGATATGATCCAAATGTGAGCGGGGGCTACACAACATGGGGAGGTCAAGGGGCTATTTTCTCGGGGCTTCGTTTAGCGATTGCGAAAGTTGCACCGGAGTCATTACGAAAAGGCGTCCCGCAAAATCTTTATGCGTTTTGTTCTGATGCAGCACATTACAGCTTATTTAAGTCAATGGAAGCAACAGGGATTGGCACAGACAACTTAATCAGAATTAAGACGAATAAAGATCATTCGATGGATATGGAAGATTTGCGTTGTCAAATGGAACGTGTTGCCCAAAATGGCGGAATTCCCGTTTATATTGTGGCAACAACCGGAACAACAGATGCCATTGCAATTGATGATGTAAAAGGGGTGCGTGAAACGGCAGAAGCCATTGCTGAGAAGTATGGTCTCAAGGTGCCGCATATTCATGCAGATTCGGCGCTTGGTGGATTCTTTGCTTTCTTTAATGAGTATGATGTATCTGAAAACCCGCTGCAATTCTCAGACGGTGTTCTTCGTATGCTAAAAGAAATCAAAGCGAAATTCCAGCATCTTTCTCTTGCTGACACGATGTGTTTTGACTTTCAAAAACTCGGACAAACACCGTACACATCTAGTTTATTCTTAGTGAAAAACGCTGCTGACTTAAAGCGCTTGGATCTAGAAGAACAAGAAACACCATATGTTGGACATAGAGGATACGGGGAATACCATACCGGTTATACGCTTGAATGCTCAAGAATGGGAAGCTCCATCAGCATGCTAAGTGTGCTGCTAACGTTTGGAATTGAAGGATACCAGCGCTTGCTCGGTCAATTTTTAGAGGTGAACCTTGCATTTAGAGAAGCACTTCGTCAGGAAATTCCACAAGCAGAAGTCGTCAATGATGACAATGTCGGAATGGCTACATTGTTTAGAATTTACCTAGACGGCTCTCCTCGTTTTAAGGAAGAAATATCTGGAGAAGCAACTGCTATGGAAATTGAGCGCAACAATGATTTGAACAAAATCCTCTTTGAAAAGCTTGGAGAGAAAAGAGACGAAATGTTCTTTGGCGATACAACGAAGTTTTTACAAGTCAATGCCAAAGAAGGTCAAGAATTCTATCTAAGTGTGAGTAAATTTTTTGTGATTTCACCTTATACGTTACCGGAGCATATCCCTCATATCGTATCTTATTTAAAAGATGTCATTGCATCTGTTTGTGGACAATTTGAAAGTGTAGAGGCTTAAATTAAAATTGAGAGTGGAGATGTAGAAAAAAATGGCGAAACAAAGGAAGTTTGGAGGACTTACGATATCCTCCAAAATCATGTCAGTCGTTGTCGTAACATTACTCGCAACCGTTGCATTATTCGTTCTAACATTTTATTTAGTTAGCCAGGATTTATCTTCCCAATTATTAAAGCAATTTGATTATCGATTAACAACAGATATTGATACAGCGAAAAAAGAAATCGATAATATTGATGGAAATGTCCTTAGTATTAGCGGGAAGGATGATCCCATTTATGTGGAGATCAAAAAGAAATTCACAGAGCTACAAAAAGATCATACGCTTGAGAACTTATACGTGTTATCAAATAAGGGCGGCAAAGAAAGAATCATCGTACTAACAGGGGAAGACAATGATTTTGATCAAGATTATGTCTTTTCAGATGAAATGAAACAAGCTCTTTCTGAAGATAAAATGGTCAAAAGTGATATTTACGTTGATTCGTATGGGACTCATAAATCCGTCTTTTTACCAATTAAAGATTCAGGCGGTGAACTCACGGGGATTTTAGGAATTGACTTAGATGCGTCTGTTGTTCCAGCAACAACGAAAAAGCTGACAATTTATATTACAGTAGCATCTGCGATTGTGCTCATCGGCGGATTACTCTTCTCATTCTTCATGGGAAGAAGAATTGCAAAACCAGCACGCTCATTAATGGAATCAGCGGATCGAATTGCAGATGGTGATTTAACTGGCATGGTAGAAGTTCAAAGTCAAGATGAGATCGGTCAATTAGCGGCTTCCTTCCAGAAAATGCAGGGACGGATCAAAGAGCTTATTGGACAGATCTCAAACTCATCAAGTGAAGTGTCGAAAATGTCTTCACAGCTTCGCACAGTGACAACGGAATCTAGTCAAAGTGCACAACAAGTGTCAGAAGCGATGACGAATATGAGTGAAGGAATCAATGATTCAGTCGCAAACATTACAGACTGCACAACATCTGTTGCGGAAATCGATACTCAAATCGAAGGCGTGACAAAAGAAGTGGATGAAATGAAATCTGTTTCATCAAAAGTACAAGAGCAGTCAGAATCTGGTCAAAAATTGGTGCAGCATGTGCTTGAACATCTCAACATGTTACACGACATGATGACAAGCTCCAAGCAAGCGGCAGAAGAATTGCAATCACATTCAACAGAAATTGAAAGTGTCATCTCCATTATTACGGACATTTCAGCGCAAACGAATCTGCTTGCACTGAATGCTTCTATTGAAGCAGCACGTGTAGGAGAAGAAGGAAAAGGATTTGCTGTTGTGGCTGATGAAGTCCGTAAGTTAGCTGAACAGTCAGCTGATGCAGCTAAAACGGTCTCAGACTTAGTCATTGGCACACAGGAAAATAGTCAGCGTGTCCTTGAAAGCGTGGAGGAAAGCAGTAAAGCAGTGGAAGAAGGCCGTGAGCAAATGAAAGGCACCTCGCAGAACTTCGCTGGTATTTATGATGGAGTGTCTCAATTTGCAAGCAGAACGAACAATTTGCTTCAATCTATTCAGCAGGTAGAACGAGCTTATCAAACAATTTCTACATCGATTGAACAAATTTCGGTCGTGTCAGAAGAACATGCGGCAAGCTCTCAAGAAGTAGCGGCAGCAACAGAACAGCAAAGTGCTGGCATGCAGCAAATTTCAAGTGCGATTGAACAGCTCTCTGACATGTCAGAGGACTTGGCACAAATGGTATCTACTTTTAAAATCGACAAAAAATAACGAGAAAGCTGGCTCTTGTGAGAGAGTCAGCTTTTTTGCTATGCTTAACCAAAATATCAGACGATCTGAAAGGAGACGTGTCATGGATTTTGCGCAGAGATTGTCAGAAGAACGGATCAAAAAGGCGATGGACCATGGAGCTTTTGAAGGACTAGCAGGTTTTGGGAAACCTCTGCCAAAGGATGATGCTGCTCATGTACCTGAAGAACTGAGGATGGGCTATCGAATCATGAAAAATGCTGGCTTTGCAGGGGAAGAAACAGCTTTGAAAAAAGAACTAATGACGGTCAAAGAGTTACTGAAAACGAGTATAGATGGAGAAGAAAGAAAAAAACTCTCTCTCGTATGTGAGGAAAAACAAAAACGCCTTGATGAACTCACATCCAAGCGCCAAACGTTTGCTCGACCAGCCTCCTCCTTTTATAAGAATAGGGTCTACGAAAAACTAACGGAGCATAAAAAAAGATGATGACACGCTGCCTCTTTGAGCACATTGAGGGAGCTTTTTTTATGAAAGCGCTACATTTTCTTATTGACTACATGTATATACAAATATAAAATATGAAGTGAACATGTATATACAAGTTTTGATTCTTTTTTCTTATAAAAAAACGATCTCGGAGGGGATAGCATGGCTGATTATCAGGCAGCGGCAGATCAGATTGTGAAAGCCATTGGCGGCAAAGAAAACATTGATCAAGCCACACATTGTGTGACAAGACTTCGTTTTGTGCTAAAAGATGAAGGTAAGGTGGATGAGAAAGCACTAGAACAAATTGATGAAGTGAAGGGATCTTTCTCAGCGAATGGCCAATACCAAGTGGTCATTGGTCAAGGAGTGGTGAATCGGGTTTATGCCGAAATGGTCAAACAGACGGGAATCGGCGAAGCGACAAAAGAGGACGTCAAGCGTGCCTCTGATCAGAAATTAAACCCACTTCAGCGTGCGGTGAAAACGCTTGCAGATATCTTCATTCCAATCCTTCCAGCTATCGTGACAGCCGGTTTATTGATGGGGATTAATAATATTTTAACAGCTCCTGATATTTTCTTTGATCAAAAATCCATTGTGGATGTGTATCCGGCATGGGCGGATTTAGCGAATATGATCAACTTGATTGCAGGTACTGCTTTTACCTTTTTGCCAGCATTAATCGGCTGGTCGGCTGTCAAGCGGTTTGGAGGTAATCCGCTTTTAGGGATGGTCCTTGGACTGATGCTTGTACATCCAGATCTGTTGAATGCGTGGGGGTATGGAGCGGCGGAAAAGACAGGTGACATTCCTGTCTGGAATTTGTTTGGACTTGAAGTACAAAAGGTAGGTTACCAAGGGCAGGTTCTTCCGATACTTGTCGCTTCCTATTTACTCGCAAAGCTCGAATTATTTATTACAAAGCGGACACCTGAAAGTATTCAGTTGTTAGTTGTTGCACCAATTACATTACTACTCATTGGATTTTTATCATTTATCGTCATTGGTCCCGTTACATTTGCGATCGGAAACGTATTAACATCTGGACTCGTCACTGTATTCCAGCAATTCGCAGCACTTGGTGGCCTTTTATATGGCGGATTATATGCAGCGTTAGTCATTACAGGCATGCACCATACGTTCCTAGCGGTCGATATTCAGCTGATTAACTCAAAACTGCACGGCACGTTCCTATGGCCAATGCTCGCACTATCTAATATTGCTCAAGGATCAGCGGCACTTGCGATGATGTTTGTCTTAAAAGATGAAAAGCAAAAAGGGCTCTCGCTGACATCAAGTATTTCTGCTTACTTGGGGATTACTGAACCGGCGATGTTTGGGGTGAACTTGCGCTATAGATTCCCGTTTATTTTTGCCCTGATCAGTTCAGGGATAGCTGGTATGTTTATTGCCTCACAAGGGGTACTGGCAAGTTCAGTCGGCGTTGGAGGCATTCCAGGAATCTTCTCGATCATTCCGAAATATTGGGGGGCATTTGCCATCGGAATGGTGATTGTGCTGATCGTCCCATTCATTGGTACCCTTTTATATGCAAAACTTAAGAAGAAGGATGTATCACAAGAACTTAACTAGTGGTGGTGAAGGAAATTGAATCAACAAACAAACGAACCGTGGTGGAAAAAAGCCGTGGTCTATCAAATCTATCCGAAGAGCTTTTTAGACACAACAGGCTCTGGTACAGGTGATATCAATGGTGTGACGAAAAAGCTCGACTATATTAAAGAGCTAGGGGCGGATTGTATTTGGCTGACTCCTATGTATGAGTCACCACAGCATGACAACGGTTATGATATTAGTGATTATACAAAAATCCATGACATGTACGGCACAATGGCCGATTTTGAGCACATGCTGAAAGAAGCACATGAACGAGGGATTCGTGTCATCATGGATCTCGCTGTGAACCATACGTCGATTTTCCATGAGTGGTTTCAAGCCTCCCGAGAGTCGAAGGAAAACCCGTATCGAGACTATTATATTTGGAAGGAGCCGAAAGCGGACGGCTCTCCTCCGAATGACTGGCAGTCAAAGTTTGGCGGGCCAGCGTGGGAATTAGATGAAGCGACAGGTGACTATTATCTTCATTTATATGATGTTACCCAGGCAGACCTCAATTGGGAACATGATGAAGTGCGCAGGAAAGTATATGACATCATGCACTTTTGGTTTGAAAAAGGGATCGATGGATTCAGACTGGATGTCATCAATAACATTTCAAAGGATCAACGCTTTTTAGATGATGCCGGGCAATCAGTGCAAGGTGACGGGCGCATGTACTATACAGATGGGCCGAGAATTCATGAATTCTTGCATGAAATGAACCAGGAAGTGTTTTCGAAATACGATAGCATGACCGTGGGGGAAATGTCTTCAACGAATATTGCAGACTGCATTCGGTATACAAGACCTGATCGGCAGGAGCTGGATATGACGTTTAATTTTCATCATTTAAAAGTTGACTATCCTAACGGTGAAAAGTGGGCCATTGCGCCATTTGATTTTCTAGAGTTGAAATCAATTCTGTCAGAATGGCAGACGAAAATGCATGAGGGCGGCGGCTGGAACGCACTATTTTGGTGCAACCATGATCAGCCACGCATCGTGTCTAGATACGGTGATGATGGCACGTACCATCAGCAATCAGCGAAGATGCTGGCGACCACCATTCATTTGATGCAAGGCACTCCTTATATTTATCAAGGTGAAGAAATTGGGATGAAGAATCCTCGTTTTGAGGACATTTCGTCATACCGCGATATCGAATCACTGAATATGTACGAAGTCATGCTTGAAAAAGGGAAAACAAAGGAAGAAGCTTTGGCGATTTTACAGGTCAAATCAAGAGATAACGCAAGGACACCTATGCAATGGACGTCGGAAAAAAATGTGGGGTTCTCAAAAGGTACGCCTTGGATTGAACCAGCTCAAAACGGCATTTCAGTAGAAGCTGCCTTAAAAGATGAGACGTCGATTTTTTATCATTATCAAGCCCTTTGTAGACTTCGCAAAGAACTTGATGTAATCACCTATGGGAGCTTTACTTTACTGCTTTCAGATGATCCAAAGGTGTTTGCATATGTCCGAGAAGGCAAAGATGAGAAGATCCTCGTGATCAACCATTTTTATGCAGGCGAGACGGACTTTACACTTCCAGATGAGCTTGCAAAGGATGTCAATGAAATGGAAGGGCAAGTCTTGCTGTCCAATTATGAGGATGTGCCGGCAGATATCAAGGGATTTACGTTGCGCCCATATGAGTCAATCGTTTATCATTTAACCAAACGCTAGTAAATGGGGCGGAGGGAAAATGAAAGAGAATAAGTTTCGAGTGATTTATGATCAGCTCGCTAGACGAATTGAACAAGGTGAATGGCAGGATAAAGGCATCCTCCCATCAGAACATGAGCTGTCTGTCATGTATGACACATCCCGTGAGACGGTGAGAAAGGCATTAAACATCCTTGTGCAAAATGGCTATATCCAAAAAATTCGTGGGAAAGGCTCAGTATTGCTGAATCGAGAGAAAATGCAGTTCCCAGTTTCGGGTCTTGTCAGCTTTAAAGAGCTTTCCCAAACGCTTGGACGCAAGACGGTAACAACGGTTCATGAGTTCGGTTTAATCAAGCCAGATCAGTATATTCAGTCTCAGCTGAAAATCAGTGGGCAGGAGGACGTTTGGGAAGTCATTCGCTCTCGCAATATTAGCGGAGAAGAAGTCATTTTAGACAAAGATTACTTCTTGCAAAAACATGTGCCGTTCTTGTCTAAGGACATTTGTGAAGGATCGATCTACGAGTATATTGAAGGAGAACTTGGGGTCTCGATTAGTTATGCTCAAAAGGAATTTGTGGTCGAGCCATGTACTGAAGAAGATGAGAGGTATCTTGATTTGAACGGGTTTGATCATGTGGTGGTGGTGAAAAATTATGTGTTCTTGGAGGATACGAGTCTATTCCAATACACTGAAAGCCGCCACCGGCTAGATCGTTTCAGATTCGTGGATTTTGCTAGAAGAGAGAAGTAGACAGGGCCGAAGCTCTGTCTATTTCAGGTTGTAGGGAAACAAGGGATTAAACAATAACGAGAGCAACATCTCAGGAGGAAAAATGATCAGACTGAATAGACCACTCAAATTACGAGATTTAGAAATTTTTAGCGTGATGAAAGGTCACAGGATTTTATGTTATGTCATCATTGAAGACACGCGAAAACCGTTTACGGAAGAAGATAGAAAATTAGAGCCATTATGTTATATGGATGAAGAAGACATTCAAGCGATTTTGAATGTATTTCATATTTCAATTATCAGTGATGAAACATTAAGTGAAGAAGATTCAACCCTTGTGAAATCGTACTTTGCTGAATTTGTGAATAACACGAACTTAACGAATTTCATTACGAGAGAATATGTTCAAAAGGATTTATATGCCGTTGATGATGAAGATGATATCACGTTCTTTAATAGAATGCTGCGTCATATAGGGTCAGATGATGTGAAAGAATTTGATGACCGTCATTGGATGTATTTATCCCAAGATTGATAGTGAGATGGAAAAAGGACAGAGCCGAAGCTCTGTCCCCAGCGTGTAGACAAACCCTCGCATTCGTTGTCAAATCTGTGCTCCGGTGCTCACGAATGTCAAATTCGCTCCGCTCCGGTGCTCGACTTTCCTAGACTGCAAAGGTTTTCTATCATGCTGAAAAGAAGACAAAGGGCTAAAATAAAGTCCATTTTAGCCCTCTGTCTTCAATCTGAAAGGACAGAGCCAATGCTCTGTCCTTTTCTATTAAGATGATACTTTGTTTCGTGTGCGCTTGCGCTGGTAGTAATAAAGGATACCGCCTGAGGCGAGCATGAGTAAGCCAATCAATACCGCTGTATACATCATCGTTGCCGTATTCGGCAGTGTGCCACCTGGCATGCTGCTTCCATCCTGACTTGGATCCGAACCGCCTGGAGCAGAAGTTCCACCGTCTCCGCCAGTTTGGTCTGGAGCTGTTCCAGCAGCTTCACTTTGATTGAGTACGGTGTATTCACTAAAGTGCTCCGTTTTACCTGAGACAATCCCGTTTTTGAATGAACCGTTACTTGTTTTGGCATAGCGGTTTTTCTCACGATCGACATAATAGACACCTGGTTTTTTCGCTTTTTCAGGCGCATCTAATGTAAAGGACAGTGTGACAGGATCTTTAAAGGTAGAGACATTTTTCTGATCTTGTTTGATTCGGAAATCGTATGTGTCGGTTAATGCGTTTTTCACTTTATTTGTTTTTGCCATTGATATATCTGCTTGTTGCTCTGACAAATTGGAGAGCGGTAATGCTAGACCGACTTTGTCATGATAGATGGTGACGTTTGGATCTTGCTCTCGTTTCTTCAGTTCAGCTACTTGTCCTTTTGATAGAGACAATTGAACCTTTTTCGCTTCGGTTGCTTTGTCTAAATAGAGCAATGCTTTGTTCGTATGCTGCACATACGTTTGGAATTTCTCATCATCTTGAATGTCATAGGCGCCTTTTCCTTTCAAGCGAGGAAGGAATACTTCTTTCACTCGATGGTCGATGACTGGAGAAATATGACCGTCTGCCTGTTCAATTTGTTCTTTGAAGATTTCATAGTCAACATAGCCTAAGTCTTCACCATGAGACGCTTCTGTAAAGACGCTGTAGCCATCACCGCCTGTGCCGACGAATGCGTTAGTCGCCACGCGGTATGTTTTCTGATCATCAATGTCAGTCAGATTGCCCTTTTGATCTTTCAATTTGACATCAATCAGTCTGCTGCCAGCTGGTTTACTCAGTGTAAACGTATATTCAATACCGGCTACATGAGGGAATGCGCCTCCGCCTTCTTCAATGCCTGAAAGACCTTGTTCAAGCGCTTTTTTAATTTGACTGCCTTTTAAATCTGCGACATATAGTGTGTTTCCAAAAGGCATCACAGTTAAAATATCCCCTAATGTGATATCTCCTTTTTCAATGCTGCCTCGAATACCACCGCCGTTTGTAATGGCAAGGTCAGCCCCAGCAGATTCTTGTGCTTTCTTTAACATGCCATCTGCAATAAAGTTTCCAAGGTTCGTTTCCTTTGCACGGACGTGTTCACGTTGTCCATCTAAAAAGACATCTGACGTCCCGACTTTTTCGGTTTTTAAATCTTGGATATCTGCCTTGTACTGATCAAGAATCGCTTTTGCGTCCGCATCTTCTTTCACAGAGTCGTCGATCGTGATGAGGTCAAAAGTAGATTCTTTTGGCTGTACGACGCCTTTTTTGTCAAAGGCCACGTCTACTTTTCCTAAAAATTGTCCGTAGTCTTTTACTTGCGCAACAATCGTTGGTTCTTTTTTATTGATGACCTTTAATTTTTCAACAAGGGTGTGGGTGTGACCACCAATGATGAGATCAATGCCATCTACTTTTTGAGCCAGTTCTAGATCACGGTTATAGCCAATATGTGTGAGCGCAATAATTTTATTGATTTTTTCTTTAGTTTGAATGGTTTTGACTGTTTCTTTTGCTTTTTTGTATGCATCTTGAAATTGAATGTTGGGACCACTGCTGGATGTAATCGCTGTGTCTTCAGTGGTTAGACCAAATACAGCGACCTTTTCACCATTTACGTCAAGTAGAATGTAAGGGTAAATGCCAGCTTCTTTTTTCTCACCAGCTTTAAATGTTGCTGGTTTTTTCACTAAATCGCTTAACTGTTTTTCCTTAGAGACATTCACGTTTGATGACACGATCGGGAAGTTCGGTTTTTCAAACTGGTGACGGTTTTTAGCATCTACACTGGATGCATCACCTGTCAGGAATTGACGAAGGACAGATGGACCTTTGTCAAATTCATGATTCCCGAACGTCATGGCATCGTATTTCATTAAGTTCATCAGTTTCAGATCGGCAAGTCCTTGCCATTTTGTGAAATAGAGATCACCAGAGAAGACATCTCCAGCGTCTAATAAAATATTGTTTTCGCTTTGGGCGCGAACTTCTTTGATCTTGGTTGCGCGTCTTGCTGCATCATCCAGATGTGCATGTGTATCGTTTGTATGCATCACCGTTAAATGCCAATTGTCTGTTGCAGGTGGTTCTGTTGTACCATCATCTTTAAACGCTAGCTTGTACACGCCAAGTCCGTCTGTGCTGGCATTCCGAATAAAGTCGACGCTGCTTGATTTCTCTGCGAACGGTTTTGCAAGTAGAGAAGATTCAAAGGTGACTGTTGCGCCTTTTACTGGTGCAATGGACCAGTTTTGATCTGCGCTTGGGTTAATGGTTTTTTGTTCAATAATATAATCCATCAGCACTTGGCGGTTCTCATCTGCTGAGGCGAGCACCACTTTATCTTGTGTGAGGTGCGGGAACCCTCCGCCGCCAGATGCACGGTAGTTGTTTGTCACGACTAAAAATTCTTGATTGTCAGAAACGGGTTTTCCGTTGTAAGACAAGTTTTTGATGCGGTTCGCACTAGCGTTAACAAGTGTGCCTGTTGTGCTGTATTTAGCAGGCTGTGTGACATCTACTTGGTACGTCACACCATCGATCACATCAAAATTATATGAGCGGTATTCTTCGTTTAAAATAGGCTGTTCATTTGAAGTATTTGGTTTGATTTGGTTAAACTGACCAGCAGACATTTCAAGCCAGTCTTTTACTTCACTGCCTTTTAGTTTTACAATCTGCACGGTGTTATCGTAAAGGTAAAGATCACCGATGTTTTTAATCGCTAAATCACCTTTTGCGATATTTGTATAATAGTTCACACCATTGCGTCCGCCGGCTTTAAATGGTGCACCTGCAGAGAGAATCGGCAAGTTTTTGTACGAAGTATCTTTCATTTTTTCTTGTGCATACCATTTCTGGGCATCTGTCACGATTTGAATAGAAGGGTCATCCATCACTTGAGCGAAAAAGCTGTTAATGTCTGCTTCTGTTTTTCCAACTGGCTTTCTGACGTAATCTAGGGTGTTTTGGTGAGTTGTTTGAATGGCATTTTTCACTGTACTGTTTTGAGATGTCACCCCGGCAACGGATTCGATTTTGCCTGTTCCGTCTGTGACTTTCCAGTTGCTTCCGTCTGGTTCTAGCGTTAAATCAATGACCCCGAGGTAGCTTCCCCAGTTTTTTGACATGACGACAGGAATGCCATTAATGGTTCCCTTTGCGACATCAAATTTGTCAACGCCGCTATATTCAGCGCTTGGGAATGTGCCATGCTGGTGGCCAGACACAATCGCATCAATGCCTTTTGTTTTCGTGGCAAGGTCAAAGATCATATTTTCTGATCCTTTAGGTGAAGCTGTTTTTTCAATTCCTGTATGAGCAAGAGCGACGATGACATCTGCGCCTTTTGCTTTCATTTCTGGAATGGTTTCATTGGCAGACTCCACAATATCTTGCACTTGAACTTGTCCATCTAAATGTTTCTTATCCCACGTCATAATTTGTGGTGGTACGAATCCTATGTAACCGACTTTCACAGTTTGGGAGGCTCCGTTTGCATCTTTAAAGGTTTTATCCTGAATGACATAAGGAGTAAATCGGTGTTCTCCGTTTAACTTTTTGACGTTCGCATTGACAATCGGGAAGTTGGCGCCCGCAATGGTACCGTCAAGAAAAGATAAACCGTAGTTAAATTCATGATTGCCGAGTGTACCTGCATCATATTTTAATTTGTTGAGTGTATGAATAATGGGGTGAACCTTTGTTTGATTGATGATGCTGTCTTTTTCATTTTTATAAACGTATTCTCCAAGAGGGGTTCCTTGAATCAGGTCTCCGTTATCAACAAGGAGTGTATTAGGATTTTGTGAACGGTGCTTGTCAATCAGCTCGGCTGTTTTTGCCAAACCGAATTCATTTGTTTCTTTGTCGCTGTAATAATCGTAATTCATCATGTTCGCATGAACATCCGTTGTGGCTAAGATACTGACCTTTACGGCGCTGCCGCTTTCTGTTTCTGCATGAGTAGGTACTGCTGGGAGAATGAGACTAATCAACATAATGGAAGTGAGCAGAATAGACAGGTTTTTCCTTCGTTTAGACCTATGTGCTTGCTTCTTCACCTGATCTCCGCCTTTCTAATTTTTTTGACCACAATACCTATTGTAGAAATGTTTCGTTAACTTTTGTAGTTATTTTTTGCAGATTATTGTAAAGATAACATAAATCATACGAATTACCTTGTTAAGGGAATGTGAATGAGTCTAAATGCTTATTTTTATGAAAGGGGGTTTTCTCATAGGGATAGGATGTTTGATTTCAATTGGTGGGGGTATAGTGTGTAGTGTAAACGATAATCAAGCAGGAGGGTTTCTACATGGGTAAGAAAATTGCAGTTGTCTTAACAGATTACTTTGAGGATGTTGAATTCACCGAGCCTGCAAAAGCCTTTAAAGACGCAGGCCATGAGATCACAGTAATTGAAAACGAAAAAGGAAAAACAGTGAAAGGAAAGCAAGGAGAGGCAGAAGTAAGAGTCGATGCGTCTATCGATAACGTGAAACCAGAAGACTTCGATGCACTTCTGATTCCTGGCGGCTTCTCACCAGACATTCTGCGTGCGGATGATCGCTACGTGCAATTCACAAAAGCCTTTATGGACGAGAAAAAACCAGTATTTGCGATCTGTCATGGACCGCAATTGCTTATTACAGCGAAGACGCTGGAAGGAAGAGGCGCGACCGGCTATACATCCATTCAAGTAGATATGGAAAACGCAGGCGCCAAATTCAAAGATGAAGAAGTCGTCGTTTGTCAGGATCAGCTTGTCACAAGCCGTACACCTGATGACATTCCAGCATTTAACCGTGAATCATTAAAACTGCTCGCAAAATAAGTAGTTTTGACAGGATAAACAAAGCCAGCACCTCGCGAGGTGCTGGCTTTTTCTGTGCATGGATGTAAGAAAGCGGCGTCAACCGCAATTCAGTATCAGGTGCACGATTATTTTCTTAAGCTTTTCAGTTCGCTTGCAATGGCTTGCATTTCACTTGGGCTGAATGAAGATTTTTTCATCACCATTTGGTGAAGAAATTCAATATCTTCATACTTATCTGGACTGAAGTCTTCGGCTTTGATGACTCCAATATTCAGCATATTGAGCTTTTGCGAAATGTCTTCAATCAGCTGATTGACTTCAGCCGCTTTTTGCTGTGACAAGGGCGGCACGTCCTTTCCTGCATGTGTCGAATAATATGTCTATTTTAACAGAAAAGCAAAAGAATAAAAGGGCTATTATGACGACACTGAAATGTTTTTTTCCTTTTTCTCCTCTTTGATCTTATCAATGATTCGTTTGGATTCAAACACCACAACACCTGATAAACCGATGAGGCCAATTAAGTTTGGAATGGCCATCAGCCCATTGAGCATATCTGCTACGCCCCAGACGAAGTCATTCTTAAACACGGCACCGAAAAAGACAGCTATCACAAACACGATGCGGTAATACATGACGTACGAATCCTTCGCCAAATATGTAAAGCATTTCTCTCCATAATAGGACCAGCCAATGATGGTTGAATAGGCAAATAGGAGCAGCCCGATTGCCACGATGGTTGAGCCAGCTGGACCGAGGAAGTGAGCAAAGGATAACGAAGTCAGCGCATCACTTTTTTCTGTTAAATACATATCTGCCATGACAATCGTAATGCCAGTGATAGAACAAACAATGATGGTGTCAATAAACACTTGCGTCATAGAGACGAGCGCTTGACGGGCAGGCATATCCGTTTTCGCAGCTGCAGCAGCAATTGGTGCTGATCCAAGACCAGCTTCATTGGAAAAGACTCCTCGTGCGACACCCCAGCGAATGACAGTTCCAATTGCACCACCTGCTACGGCTTGACCTGTAAAGGCATCTGAAAAAATCAGCCCAACTGCGCCTGGAACAAGATCAGCATTCATGACAAGAATGATCAGACCACAAATGACGTAAAATAAAGCCATGACTGGTACAAAAATAGATGTCACTCGGCCGATACTTTTAATTCCGCCTAAAATCACGAGTGCCGTAAAGGCAGTAATGATGATACCTGTTACCCATGTTGGAATTTGAAAAGTAGAATTCATGACGCCTGAGATGGAATTAGACTGTACCAGGTTGCCGATCCCAAAGGCAGCACTGGCACCGAAAACAGCAAATAGCACCCCTAGCCATTTCTGTTTTAAGCCATGCTCTAAATAATACATAGGTCCGCCAGACATTTCGCCTTTTTCGTTTTTGACCCTGTATTTCACAGCAAGAACTGCTTCTGCAAACTTGGTGGCCATCCCGAAAAATGCAGCAAACCACATCCAAAATACTGCACCAGGACCACCTGCAATGACAGCTGAGGCAACACCGACGATATTCCCTGTACCGACAGTTGCAGCAAGAGCCGTCATTAATGCTTGGAAATGGGAGATATCTCCCTCTGATGTTTTGTCTTGTTTTGAAAAAGCGAGCTTTAAAGAATAAGGAAGTAATCTAATTTGAATGAAGAGGATGCGAAAGGTGAGGTAGATTCCAGTACCAACAATTAAAATCAACAGGGGAGGCCCCCACAAAAAATTGTTCATCGTCGTGACAAACTGCTCAATGATTCCCATCTAATGTCCCCCTTTGTTTGTGTAATTCTCCTAAAGTTTCTCCTTTTTTTGTGTATTTTGTCAATGCCGATGGGAGTTTTTCTTGCAAAGTTTCCAAAAGAAAAAGGGCTTGATATGATAGAGAAAAGGTTTTCCAAAGGGATTCTTAGGGAAAAGATAGGAGGAGAATGAAGGATGATTCATGTATTATTTGTGTGCCTCGGCAATATTTGCAGGTCACCGATGGCAGAGGCGATGTTTAGAAAACGAGTCGAAGACGAAGGGCTGAGTGAACACTTTGTGATTGATTCAGCAGGCATTGGCGGCTGGCATCAAGGCAGTCCTCCGCATGAAGGAACACGAAAGCTGCTTGATGAAAAGGGTATCAGCTATGAAGGAATGACTGCAAGACAAATCATGGATAAGGATATCACCACATACGACTATATCATTGCGATGGATGCTGAAAATGTAGGCGCCCTCCGCAGTTTAGCTGGCTATGGAAAACATCACTTTATTGGCCGTCTTCTTGACTTTGTAGAAGACGACGATCGAGACGATGTGCCAGATCCTTATTACACTGGGAACTTTGAGGAAGTACATGATTTAATTGAAACAGGAATTGATCGTTTTTTGACGTATGTAAAAAAAGAGAGACACCTTTAACTGAAAGGAGATCAGATGAGATGGAAGAGAACAAACAAATCGTGCTTCGGGGAGCTGTTATAGGCGCAGCCTGCGGCATATTGCTGACATTATTTCATCGTCCAACAAGAACTGCACTGAAAGAAAAATGGAATGACTGCCAGCAAAAGCTGGATGAATACCGCCTGGAACCTGGCAAGATGTCTGCTTGCGTAAAGGGAAAAATGGAAGAAACGAAGCAATTGATGAGAACGGTCTCAGATGATTTGTCTTTTCTGAATGAACAGGTGAATCAGTTAAAGGAAACAACACCAAAGGTATTAGAGATTATTGAAGAAACAAAGGATCACTTTCAAAAGAAACAGAAAGATTGATCATTGGAGATGAGGCGTATGGGTTTTGTTAAAGCGTTAATTGGACGCTTTTTGCTGCATGAAGGACCAGCAAAATCAGCTGAGCTTGCGTATTTCTTTTTGCTTTCATTATTTCCGTTTCTCATCTTCGTGCTGACGCTTGTTGGTTATTTGCCGCTGACATCAAAGGATGTTCTAAGCGTCATTTCTGGTTATGCGCCAGAGGGAGCGCTTTCGATGATTGAATCCATTGCCGAAGAGACGCTGAATAACCGTAACGGCGGATTGTTGTCATTCGGGATTATTGCGGCACTCTGGTCTGCATCCAACGGTATTAATGCGGTTGTCAGAGCATTTAACCATGCTTACGAAGTCGAGGAAAATCGTTCCTTCATTCTCGTACGTTTAACATCGATTATCTTAACCATTGCGATGGTGCTTACGATTATTTTTGCCTTGATGCTGCCTGTCTTTGGAAAAGAGCTTGGCTTATTCGTTGCCAAATTAGTAGGGCAGTCAGATGCGTTTCTCACCATTTGGACAGCCATGAGGTGGATTATTAGTCCACTGATTTTACTGATTGTTTTTACATCCCTATATTATTTTGCCCCTAACATTAGGCTGAAATTGAAATTTGTGCTGCCGGGTGCCATATTCGCAGCTGTTGGCTGGATTCTCGTCAGCATGCTGTTCTCATTTTATGTAGGCGAATTTGCTAACTATAGTGCGATGTACGGAAGCATTGGGGGAATCATTATATTAATGATCTGGTTTTATTTAACCGGCATTATGATCATCCTCGGCGGCGAGCTCAATGCGCTTTTACATAAGCGTAAAATCGTACCAGGCAAGGTGTGAAGAAATCTGGGCATCCTAAAGAAGAACGAACATGTTCAATCTTGACGGATGGGGGAATACCGAATGTCTAAACAATCGAAAAAAGGCGGAAGCAACACAAAACAAAACAAAGGCCATCAGCCAAAGCACAAAACAAGCGGAAGTGCGAATGGGCAAAATGGGTATCACTAGATGAAAAAACTCCTCTGCATAGGTGCAGGGGAGTTTTTAATGATTCAGTTTCCATATATAACGCTTCAGGAGAAAAGTTGAATCAGGCTTTGGCTGATAGTTTGGATCGAGCTGAAAGCCCGCTTTCATCGCAACACGTTCACTTCTGACATGCCCAACAGGACAAAAGATTTCAAATTCATCGACTTCTGGAGCAAAGGCATCTGTCATACATTTCACTGTTTTGGTCACAATACCTTGCCCTTGCGCATCTTCACCAATCCAATACCCAATATTGCCTATCGGATGCTGAAACGTCATGCGGAATACACCGATTAATTGATCGTTTAATACGATACCCGCTTCTATATCTTTTTTTTCAGCATAGGCAGTGCGGGCAGATTGAATAAATGATTGAACATCTTCTATGCGATGACAGTGATTCACCCATGGTAGCCACTCTCCCAAGTGATCTTTATTCTGCTGGATAAGTGCAAATAATGCCTCTGCATCTGCTACTTGTAAACACGCCAATTTTAAGTCATCTGAAATGTTAAATGTAAACAAAATAGATCCTCCATTTAGTTACTTTCAACCACTGCCAGCGTCTTCCCAAATCGAACACAACAAAACACAAATAAAATCACAATGCTGACAAGGTAAAGTAAATTCATGCCCTCGAACGTCTGCACAAAGAATCCGCCAAGAACCGGACCGAGAATACTTCCTGCACTAAACGCCATCCCGCACATCAAATTCCCAGCAGGCAGCAGATGCTTTGGCAATAAGTCCGTCATATAACTGATGCCAAGTGAGAAGGTCGAACCTACAGCCATACCTGCGATAAAGAAACAGATCGCAACAGCCAAAACGGACTGAATGAAAATCCCTGCTAAAAGGAAAAAGAATGAACCGACGAGTGTCACAACTAAAATCATGCGTCGTCTGCCGAAACGGTCACTCAGCATCCCGAGAGGAAGCTGAAAAACAATACTCCCAATCGCAAACGCAGGTAAAATAAACGCAACAGCATCTATCGTCACCCCGCTTCTCAGCGCATACACAGGGAAGTTACTATTGAGCGTCGTTTCTAAAAAGCCATAGCAAAACGGCATCATAAACGCTACCCAGCCAAATTGAAACGCCTTCTTGAAGCGCTTCAAACTATTTGTCTGCTCTGACGTCTGCATTTCACCTGTATCAGGATATGTATTTTTTAAAACAAACACAAGCAGCCAAATACACAAACTAACTGCACCAGACACAATAAACGGCAAGGATGGATTGATTTCAATGAGTGGTGTTAAAAAAGGGCCAGCGGCAAAACCGAGTCCAAAGGATAACCCATACAATGAAATATTTCGCCCGCGATTTCTAGATGAAGAGGCATAGGTTACCCACGTCTGTGTGGAGAAATGAAGCATATGATCACCGATGCCGATCATCAGCCGCAAGAAGAACCAGACGGCATAAGATTCAATAAAGACAAAACTAAATAAACTTAAAAAGACAGCAGCGCCCCCAATGACGATCAATGGTTTAAATCCGAAGCGGCGCAGCGGCGCTTCCATAAAAGGAGACGCAAGCAGCACGCCGAGATATAAGCCTGTGGCATGCAGTCCGTTTAACGTCGGGGAAGTGCCGGCATGTTCGAAAATAATCGAAATAACTGGCAGTAACGCTCCCTGTGAAAAACCAGATACGGATACAAGTAAAATTAAAATCATAAAATGAATTCTCGACATAAGAAGCTCCTTACAAGTTCATGCTTTCATCGTACAATGGAACCATAGGGGTTTCAATAGAAAGGTGGAAAAGGAATGAAGCTGATATACGAAAATGATCGGTGGGTCGCTAATGCTGATCAAAGGCAGCTACATATTTCAGGAAATGAAGAAGCGGGATACAGGCCGTATCAATTGTTCACCTCGGCTATTGCGGGCTGTTTTGGAGAAATGGTCATTCATGTATGCCGGAAAAAACGAATATCCTATCAAGGACTGACCATTACGCCTGAAACGACAAGAGAAGGAACTGTAAACAAAATCACTCATATTCATTTACATATGATCTTTGAAAGCATCAGCACCTCTGATGAACAGCTGGAAAAAGTAATGAAACTTGCGTTGAAGCATTGCTCCATGGTGCAATCCGTGAAAGGAACGATTGATATCACCCTTTCACACGAACGAATCTAAATGTATATGATGCCGGCACTCACGAAAGAATAACAGTCAGATATGATGTAAAGGAGATTGGCTGTATGAATCGTTTGTTTCTTGTGATTGTCGCAATCGGTGTTCCATTATCTGTAATTGGTAGTTTTCTTCATTTTCCGCAGGCTGTCATGTTCGCCGTCTATTGTATCGCCATCATCGGTCTTGCAAGTTATATGGGAAGAGCGACAGAGAGTCTTGCCATTATAGCGGGACCAAGAATTGGTGGGTTATTAAACGCTACTTTTGGAAATGCAGTGGAATTAATCATTTCATTTTTTGCATTAAAACAAGGACTCACCGCCATTGTCCTTGCTTCACTCACTGGCTCAGTGATCGGCAATTTACTGCTCGTGGCTGGATTGTCTTTTTTCGTTGGCGGATTGAAATTTAAACGACAAGAGTTCAATGTCCACGATGCAAGGCATAACTCTGGGCTGCTTATGTTTGCGATTATTGTGGCATTTGTCATTCCAGAAGTCTTTTCCATAGGGATGGCAGAAGATCGTCAATTTGTTTTAAGTATCGGCATTAGCATCGTGATGATTTTGCTTTATGTCGCAGCACTCTATTTCAAACTGGTCAGCCACAGAGGTGTTTATGTTGCCAAGCAGGAAATTACGGAAGGAGAAGCAGCGACGGAAGAAGAAACACCAGAATGGTCTGGGAAGTTTGCCACGGCGATTTTACTCCTTGCGACAATTGCTGTGGCGTATATTTCAGAGCGGCTCGTCCATACATTTGACACAGTCGGAGAACAGTTTGGCTGGAGTGAACTGTTTATCGGGGTCATCATTGTTGCGATTGTCGGTAATGCAGCAGAACACGCATCTGCTGTCATTATGGCGTATAAAAACAAAATGGATGTCGCGGTCGAAATTGCTTTCGGTTCTACGCTTCAAGTCGCCATGATGGTCGCACCGATCCTTGTGATCAGCTCTCTGTTTTTTGAAAAGCAAATGCCACTGATCTTCTCATTACCAGAACTCATTGCCATGGCATCCTCTGTTTTACTAACCGTGATCCTTTCAAATGATGGGGATACGAACTGGTTTGAAGGTGCTACATTGCTCGCTGCCTATTTCATTATGGCGATTGGATTTTTCCTTTTATAATCTTTTGTGGATAAGGGACGTCTTTCGGGAAAATACTATGGAAAAATGAATGAGAAAGAGTGATGATATGAAAAAGATGCCCCGCATCATGTTTGTTGTTCTCTTATCCTTAAGTTTCCTATACAGTTTTCCAGCCGAGGCAGCAAAGCCGTTTAAGGTGCCATCGTCTGTCGCCAGTATCTCAAAGGAAAATACGTATCCAAATGCGTCACAAGATCAACCGCTGCTACAGCCGAGCGAGCTGACGGCCGAATTATTTAAAACAACAAGTGTACCAATTGAAAATACACATTTAATTAAAATGCTGAATGAATCCAGTATATCAGGTACACCGCTAGCAGTTGGCTACAGGGCAACGATTTTTCTTGGAAGATGGGCACTTAGCTATGATTCAAACGAAACCGTCGCCAATTGGGAATACAAAAAAGTGAACACGAATCACATTGATAATAGAGGCGGAAACAAAACAGCCATCGGCAAATATGTGCAAAAGCAACAAGTAAAAGTAAGTGGAGGGCTCACAGCAAAAGTACCAAACCCAGAAGATGTGAAAACATTGATGATGCAAAAAGCCATCCAAAAAACAAAACTTCCGCTCGCCTTCGACACAGTGATTGGTGCAGGAACAAAGCGAGATCAGTCCTACCACGTATCTCCGAAAAAAGCAGCATCCCTGCATGCATACGCTCCAGCCATTAACGAAAAAGGAAAGGTTACTTACGGAGAAGTGTATCTTGTGCTCAAGGGAAATAAACGCAAACTTGTCGTAAAAAATGTGACCTCACAAGGAATCGGCGCTTGGATTCCTGTTCAGGATCACCTGACGTTTGGGTTTCAAGGGATGAATTAAAAACAGTCATCTCCTCTTACCAAGGGGAGATGACTGTTTTTTGATTAAGATGTCCTATCTTTTTTCTTTTTCATTTCATGAATGTAAAAATCAAAGGCGTTATATAAAAACCATACAAAGAAAAGAAAGAGAAAGACTTTAGTGAATATCGTCAAATTGTTGAAAATTAAGCATAGGCCAATAAAAGGGAGGATCATAAAGCCATAATACGAAAACCACCATGTTTTAAAAATGAAACTCAGCTCCTTGGTTATTTGTGGAAACGACTGTTTCTTCATATTACATGGTCTTGAGTAGAACGTAAACCTTACCTAGACAATAAAAAAGCCAACGCGGAAGTTGAATGAATCCAACAACTACGATGGCTTAGCTGATTATTCCCCTAAATCCACATTATGATAAACTTGCTGCACGTCTTCAAGCTCTTCTAATACATCGATGAGTTTTTCAAATTGTGCTTTCGATTCATCATCTAATGTCACTTCGTTTTGAGGCAGCATTGTGATTTCGGCTACAGTAAATTCTTCTACGCCTGCCTGTTTGAACGCTTCTTGAACTTGATGGAATTGATCTGGTTCAGCGTAGACGATCACCGTATCATCTTCTTCCATAATGTCACGTACATCAATGTCTGCTTCCATTAAAAGTTCAAGCGTTTCTTCTTCACTTTTCCCCTCGACACCGATCACCGCTGTTTGGTCAAACATGTAAGCAACAGATCCACTGACGCCCATATTTCCGCCGTTTTTCCCAAATGCTGCACGAACATCAGACGCTGTGCGGTTGACGTTATTGGTCAGGGCATCAACGATCACCATAGATCCGTTTGGACCAAATCCTTCGTAACGCAGCTCATCGAAGTTCTCTTCTGCGCCGCCTTTTGCTTTTTCAATCGCACGGTCCACAATGTGTTTTGGGACACTATATGTTTTTGCACGTTCTAGGACAAAACGAAGTGCTTGGTTTGATTCTGGATTTGGCTCACCTTGCTTGGCAGCCACATAGATTTCACGCCCGAATTTTGCGTAAATACGACTTGTATTGGCATCCTTTGATGCTTTCTTTTCTTTAATGTTGTTCCATTTACGACCCATCTTATTCACTCTCTTTCAATTAGTAAATACACAGTATGAGGGTCCCCATGCTGCATGAAATCAATCTGCTTTCTATTATACATGAATCAGTCAAGAGGATAGAAGTAAGAGGGCTGAAATGAAAGGAATTTCTTAGCTGATATGTCCAAGTTGTTCAAGCGTCTTATTTTTCTCATGCGGTCTAGTCAGCTCATCACACCGAATGATTCTACCATCTAATAAAGTAAATAACGCCATCACATCTATTAGACCGTGGTCTCCTGTGGACAGCTCAACATGTACAGTGTAACGAAAACACCCTTGCTGAGTCTCTTCATCAAACAACATATCATGAAAGGCGGGGATGTCGAGCTGTTTGGTCATGACTTTTAATGTGGAGAGATGCTTTTTAAATTCTTCAAGGGAAGAGACCTTTCCATCAGTGACTTGCTGATAATCTGAAGAAAAATAAGTCTCCACCTTTTCTATATCTAATTGGATTAACACCTCTTGATACATTTGCTTAATAAAAAAAATCGCTTCAGTTTTTCTCAATGTAAACATCCTTCCTTTTAGTTAATTGGTTAACTATATAATATTATAATTAACCGGTTAACTAAAAACAATCAAAAAAATAACCCCATCACAAATGAGGTTATTTTGCAGGCTGTGGATAGACGAGATCCTCAAGCAATTTCACATCATGCTGATGAAGTTGTGTGATCATTTCTTTTCGCACAGCGAGGGCGGCTTCGAAGTATTTTTCATCCTCGACCATTCCTTTTACGGTGATCTCAATCCCGCGATTCAATTTATTGAGCCCCATAATGCCATGAACCTGAAAAGGTTCAATGGCGTTTTGGAATTCATCTTTTTTCAGTAAATCATGATGCATTTGATTTAACTGATCACATGCTGTTTCTAGCGCCTTGAAAGCAATATCAGGATTTTGGTTTGCGCTGATCAAGACTGACTCTGTGATACGCATGTAGTGCATATTGTAGTTTTGGATTTGACGAATGTCTCCGTTTGAAATGGTTAAAAGCTTGCCGCTCCATTCTCTAATTTGCAAAGACCGGAGACCAATTTCTTCAATGGTTCCGTTAAAAAGATTATTGACCGTCACATAATCACCTTTATGAATTTGCCTTTCATAAATGAGGAAGATGCCGGCTAAAATATCACGAATCAAGGTCTGAGCGCCAAAACCAATGACAATTCCAGCAACACCAGCCCCCGCAAGAATCTTCCCAAAGTCATGAAAAAATAGAGAAATCACATATAAGACAAAACATATGGAAGCTGTATACTTTGAAACCGATTTGACCAAGCTCTCAATCGTTTTTTTCTTTTTATCTTCAATGAATTCAGTTCGTTTAAAGAAAATCTGAAGCGCTTTGTTGATCATAAAGACGGCAAGCCAAAGAATGAAGCCAACAAGGAGAATTTCAATGTATTTGTTCTTGACCACTGTCAGAAATGTTTCGTCCATCTATCGGTTACCCCCTGGCTGTACGAGAAGTAAAATCAACATCTTGATAATAACTGTTTTTCACAAGAACATTCGGACCAAGGCATTGCACACTTGGGCAATGACAATTCAGTTCTTTTGCCAATTTTGTGTTCATCCAGCGTGTATAAGCTGATTGCAACGTATCGGTTTCAATATTTCCTAATGGTGGTGTATCGCCAAAGTCTGTCACAATAATATTCCCATCAAAAATATTCACATTCAACCGTGAACGGCCATCAGGGTCATTTCGTACTGTCACATTTTTCGCTTGACGCAATCGAGTCAAGAGGCGCTGGTCTTCTTCATCTGTGCTGCATGAATAAAATGGCAATGTGCCAAACAGCATCCATGTGTTCTCATCACGAACATCGAGCAACTGATGAATCGCATCCCGCATTTGTGGAAGCGACAATGATTCAAGGGCGCTCGCAAAATCACTTGG
This sequence comes from Bacillus sp. S2(2019), assembly GCF_005144805.1. NCBI lineage: Bacteria > Bacillati > Bacillota > Bacilli > Caryophanales > Bacillaceae > Bacillus > Bacillus sp. S2(2019). Next base: position 81,323 of record NZ_SWFL01000006.1, on the reverse strand, counting down.
ATACATCGGATGAACTTCGTGGCGCTGGCATTTCATCTCGTCCACGATTTGACGATGAATGTGTTCAATATAAGGAAGCGTACGCTTATTCAGCATCGTTTCAGCAGATACGGTTACACCCGCTTTCACAAGGGCCTGACTATTCTCAATCATGCGGTTAAACAATTTCTCGCGCTGCTCAAAGGTTGGCTTTCGGTCCATCATTGCAAAACCAACCGTAGCAAACTCTTCGACCGTCCCCCAGTTATGTGAAATGTGTAGGACATCCAAGTATGGAATAATCTCTTCATATCGAGCCAAATCAAGTGTTAAATTCGAATTAATTTGGGTACGGACGCCGCGTTCATGGGCATACTTTAATAAAGGAACGACATATTCCCGTACAGATTTCAGAGACAGCATCGGCTCTCCGCCTGTGATGCTAAGGGAACGCAAGAGTGGTACTTCATCTAAACGGCGAAGCAGTAAATCGAGTGGCAGTGCATTCGGATCTTTTGGCTGCAAAGTATAGCCAACCGCACAGTGCTCACATCTCATGTTACACAACGTCGTTGTCGTCAATTCAATATTTGTCAGCTTCATTTCTCCGTAATCCTGCACATCGAGATAGGCTTCCCAAGGGTCGAATGCAGGTGTAATCGGACGAAGTGCTGTTTTTTGGTTCATGGTATCTATCTCCTTTTCATTCGGGCAAACATAGACCCGCCAACAGTTAATTTTAAGCCCCATCACCGTTATACGCAAGAGGGGACACAATTGATTTACAAAGGAAAAAAAGATAAGCTATAAACAAATGCTAAAGGGAGTGTATCTATGGGCAAGGCAGCAGACAGCAAAGAGCAGCAGGTTGATTATTTAAAGAACCGATTAGATATGTTTATGAATGTGATTGATTCATTAGATCCTGAATCCACAGACGTTGAGGATATAGACAGACTCATCCAGATGATTGACGACCTAGAAGCGAAATATGAACGGTTTAAAACCGATTGGAAGGAAGAATAGCTCGCGCTAATGCGGGCTTTTTTCTTTAAATTGGCAGGTCAAAAAGTGTATGAGTACCCGGTATATTCTGCACAATAGAAGAAAAACCGGGAAGTGACGTAAATGAAAAAATGCATACTGATCTGTCTATGTGCGCTTTTTGTATCGATGCCTTTTTCAAACTTAGAAGCCGTGTCTAATCAGCCGATTCATTGGGGATTTGCTAAAAGCAAAGAGCACATGCCAGCAGATGCCGGCAAGGAACTGACGACACTCTTAAAGAAATATGATGCTTTCTATTTAGGAAATACGAAAAAGAAAGAGATTTATTTTACTTTCGACAATGGCTATGAAAATGGGTACACACCCAAAATCTTGGACGTGCTGAAAAAACATCAAGTACCCGGCACCTTTTTTGTGACTGGGCACTTCGTAAAGGACCAGCCCAAGCTCATCAAACGTATGGCAGAGGAAGGTCATATTATTGGAAACCATTCCTATCACCATCCAGATTTAACAACAAAGAGCACGAAAGAAATCAAAGAAGAGCTGGATCGTGTCAATGAAGCGGTATACAAAATCACAGGAAAACAAGATAACCTCTACCTTCGTCCACCGCGCGGGGTGTTCAGTGAAAGGGTACTAAAGGAAACGAAACAGCTTGGCTACCAAACCGTTTTCTGGTCAGTAGCGTTTGTAGATTGGCATATCCACCATCAAAAAGGAAAACAGTATGCGTACAATCAAATGATGAAACAGGCGCATCCGGGTGCCATTTACTTACTTCATACCGTCTCAAGGGACAATGCCGAGGCACTTGATGATGCCATCACTGCTTTAAAAAAACAAGGATATACCTTTAAAAGCTTAGACGATCTCATGCTTGAAAAAGTATGGCATCTCCCTCAGCTATAGAAAAAGCTTGCAGACACTGCAAGCTTTTTGACTTATCCTTCTCTTATTTTACGCTGGAACAAAAGGGGACGATGACGAGTAAAGGAGTCAATCAAGCCCTCACCGAAAATCGTGATGCTTTGCTCCCAAGGATGTCCTAGTAAACCCCAGGTCATCTCTTTTGATAAAAAGAAATAGTCATCTCCATTTGGGAGCACAGGAACTCTCCATTCTCCAAATTCATCTTTTTCAAATGAGCCGTATGGTGTGATCCAATAGCATTCGTGCTGCCAATCAAGTACCTGCATATATTCGCCGGTTCCGGTGATATTCTCCTGAAAAGACAGCAGTGCCTTCTTTTCAAGGTCTTCATCCCCACTTAGGAGAGAAGGGTCCTCGAAATAAGCAGAGATATCATATGTGATGTAAGGAGATGGTGCTTGAAAACCGGGAAAGCGAGAGATGCTTGGGTTAAATTTAAACTTTTGATCAAATGTTTTCCATGCGTACTTTAGTTCTTTGTCTGTCAGTGGAATCCAGTTTTCCATAGTATCTCCCTTTCAAGTACTTCTCTCAAAAAACTATTTGAAAATCCTAAACCATCCTTTATGTTTAAACCACAAAAGCATCCCTGAGACAAGCAAACCCATGAAAATCAGTACGCCAAAATAGCCATATTTCCAGTGTAATTCAGGCATGTTATCAAAGTTCATCCCATACACCCCAACAATAAAGGTCAGTGGAATAAAAATCGTCGAAACAATGGTCAGTGTCATCATGATGGCATTCATTCGATTGGAATTTAGTGTTTGATAGCTGTCTCGTAAATCGGCTGTCATATCACGGTTTGACTCAACGATCTCTGTTAGTTTCAATAGATGATCATAAATATCATTAAAATATGCTTGCCGGTTTGCATCGCTTTTCATCATATTCGTGTTCACAATTCGATATAAGAGGTCCCTCATCGGGATAATGGTTCTGCGCAGTTTGAGCAAATCGGATCGAATCCCGAATACTTCGTTCATTAATGTACCATACGTTTTATGCCCTTCTTCATCCTCGATTTCATTGAGCCTGTCCTCAATTTGATAAATAATAGGAAAATAATCATCGACGAGCTGGTCAATCAGCATATAAGCCATATGCTCTGGACCGCTCTCTCGTGCTTTATCAGACCCTTTGAGCTTTCGAATGACTCGATCAATGTAGGGTGCTTCCTTCAAATGAAAAGTAACGATATAGTTTTCTCCAACAAACAGGTCGACTTCCTCAGATCGAAGTGTTTTTTGATTGAGGGCATGAAGAACGAAAAATAAATACCCTTCATAAAAATCAAGCTTCGGCCGCTGTAAATAATGGAAGCAATCTTCAATCGCAAGCGGATGGAACTGAAAAAATTCCTTTAACAGTGCTGCTTCCTTTTCCGTTGGCGCATAAAAATCAATCCAATACCAGGCAATATCGGGGCTTGAAAGCTGCTGCAATGTTGCATGTTCAATCAAGTCGCCGTTTTTTGTCACTGCAAGTTTTTTCAGCATGTGCACCCCTCCAGACTTGCATTATATCATGAAGCAGCAGCGGTGAACTTATACGTTTTCACCATAAAAAAGCCGATCTCATCGCTGAGATCGGTCCAATGTGCGTGTATGATTGATGGATAAAGCGAGAATTAAGGACGACGGAAGTTGACGAAACCACCGTTACGGTCGAACCAACCTCTAAATGCCCAGTTGATGTAACCGCCATCACCTTTGTTTGTGAAAGATCCATTTTCAAATACCCAAACTCCGTACGTAATGCTTCCGTATTTAACAGTAGCAAACGTTTTAACACCGTTGAAACGAGTCTCATAGCCTTGGCTTAAGTTAAATACCATAACATTGTATTTTGCGCCAGCAGCATAGAAAGCAGACTCCATTAATCCTTTGACAAAGCCTTCACGGTTTGTGTTAGCATTTGCAGCATTAATTAATGCATTGGCAATTCCAAGTACGTCAAAGTTAATGTTAACATTTGTCGCATTTGTCGTTGCTTTACCTTCAGCAGCTTTGTTTAACACAGTTTGCTGAATAGTTGTTGAAACTGGAGCAGTTTTTTGCTCAGCAGCGTCAGCGAATACTGGTAGTGTCGAAGAAACAGCAGTGGCAAGGGCAACAGAAAGAATTGTTTTTTTCATTGGTCGGATCTCCTTTGTTTTTAAATTTTGGGTCTTCTTTTAGTAAAACGTGAAACTAGGTGAAGCCGGTTATCAATGAGGTAAATATGTTCCTGCAAGATGAAACAAATGATTGCCTAATCCGCTAATTCCTTTGTTCACCTCCTTGATATGTCATAATTATACAAATATTTTTGGAATAGAAGATATCACCCATAGGTTCTATTTCTAATTTAAGGAAAATGATCCTAAAATGTTGAAGATTGCTGTCGAATTTTAGCTAAATTCGACTAAAAATTTTCATCTATCCAAAAGGAGAATGACCATAAATAAGGAAGATATAACTGATAAATTCTTGTACTCTTTATATTTAAAAGTATTCAATATAGAGAATCATTCATGCAAAGTGAAACAATCACATCTGCGTGTGTTGACAGAAAGGAAGAGGAAAAACATGTGGGAAAAACACCTATTGGTTGAACCGCCCTATCACTTCGATCAAGTGCTGAGACGTTTGTCGAGCGATCCATTAAAGGCGGTCGATCTGGATAAAAGAGAAATCAAAGTACCGATGAGGCTGAATCATAAACCGTACATTGCAGTCGTTCAAGCGACAGGAACAAAAGAAGCACCTTCGTTCCGGGTACAGGCTAACGGGCCGGAGGAAGCCATCCTTTCTGAGGTGAAGCGGATATTTGGCATGGAGCATCAATTACATGCCGTGCATGACCATTTTGCTCAAACAAATCTTGCGCCCATTTTTGAACGTCATATCGGAACGCCGCTTATGCTGGATTTCCATCTATATCATTGCTTGATGAAATGCATCATTCATCAACAGCTCAATCTTGCATTTGCTTATGAGCTGACGAAACGGTTTGTTCATACGTATGGTGAGCAAATCGACGGCGTTTGGTTTGACCCTTTACCGGAAACCATTGCATCACTTGAAACCGATGATTTGAGAAAACTGCAATTCAGTCAGCGAAAAGCGGAATATGTGATTGATGTCTCAAAGCGAATAGTGAGCGGCTCTCTGAATTTAGAAGAATTACACGACTTAACGGATATTGAAATTGAAGAACGTCTGCTTCCGATTAGAGGGATTGGACCTTGGACGGTTCAAAATGTCCTCATGAATGGACTTGGAAGACCAAATCTCTTTCCAATGGCAGATATCGGGATTCAAAATGCGATCAAACGTCACTTTGACCTGCCAGAAAAGCCAACAAAAGAAGAGATGGCAGTTTTAAGCAAGGAGTGGGCACCGTATTTAAGCTACGCCTCCCTTTATTTATGGAGAAGTATAGAGACAGATAAATAATTGAAAGGCATTTTCGCTCTTCGTCCAAGTCGTGATATACTATTCAGATGGAATAAAATGAGGACAACTGATAAAGGTTTAAATAGAACGGAGAGAATAAACGTGAAAGAAAAACAGCAAGGAGCCCTTCTGCAAAAGGGACAGCAGTTCCCGCTTACCATTAAACGCCTTGGAATTAATGGGGAAGGGGTCGGTTATTTTAAAAAGCAAGTGGTCTTTGTCCCAGGTGCACTTCCAGGTGAGGAAGTAGTAGTTGAAGCAACGAATGTTCAAGCGAAATATGCAGAAGGTACGGTGAGGAAAGTCCGCAAGCGCTCAGAACATCGAGTCAAACCGCCATGCCCAGTATACGAAGAGTGCGGCGGCTGTCAGCTTCAACATTTGGCGTATGAGCAGCAGTTAAAGGAAAAACGCGATATTGTCATTCAATCAATGGAGCGTCATACAAAGCTGTCGGTTGAAAAGATCGACATTAGACCAACAATCGGTATGGAAGATCCATGGCACTATCGGAATAAAAGTCAGTTCCAAGTCGGAAGATCACATAGCGGCGACATCATCGCAGGGCTTTATGGGCTGAATTCCCATAAACTTGTCCCAATCAAGGAATGTATCGTCCAGCATCCGAAAACGAACAAAACAACAGGCGTCGTCCGCAAAACTTTAGAGAAATTCGGCGTATCTGTCTACAACGAGCGGACAAGAAAAGGCGACGTACGCTCGATTGTTGTGCGTGTTGGCTTTGAAACAGGTGAAGTCCAAGTCGTCCTTGTCACATCAAAGCCTGAGTTTCCAAAGAAAAAAGAAATCGCCGAAGCCATTCAAAAACGTCTGCCAGAAGTGACGTCTATTATGCACAATATCAATGGCGAAAAAACGTCAGTCATCTTCGGCCATAAAACATCTCACCTAGCTGGCAATATGGTCATTCAAGAATTTTTAGGAGACGTCTCATTTGAATTGAGTGCACGTGCTTTCTTCCAATTGAATCCGAAGCAGACGCTAAAGCTTTACGATGAAGCGAAAAAAGCGGCCAAACTGACAGGCAAAGAAAAGGTTGTCGATGCGTATTGCGGCGTTGGGACCATTGGGATGTGGCTTTCAGATGGCGCAAAAGAAGTAAGAGGAATGGATGTCATCAAAGAATCAATTGATGACGCGAAGAAAAATGCCAAAAAACACGGCCTGAAAAACGCAACCTATGTGACAGGAACAGCTGAACATTGGCTGCCAAAATGGGTCAAAGAAGGCTTCCGTCCTGACGTCATCGTCGTCGACCCGCCAAGAACCGGCTGCGAGCGCACCTTCTTAGACACCGTCAAACAAGTCAAACCAAAACGCTTTGTCTACGTCTCTTGCAACCCATCCACACTAGCAAAAGACCTTGAATACATGTCAAAAGACTACAAAATCGAATACATGCAACCAGTGGATATGTTTCCGCATACGGCTCATGTGGAGTGTGTAGTGTCTTTATCTCTTAAATAAAAAGGGAATGACAGCTATGATAGACCAAAATGCATTCAAACGATTCCAACTATATATGGACCCACAGCAGACGAAATTGGTGGACCGAAAACAGCAATAGAAAAGGCAGTAACTAAATGAAAAAACCCTTCCAACAGGAGGGGTTTTACTTTAACTAACAATCTATTTTTTCCTAAGCTCTTTTTTCGTATTCTCTTCTATCATTGTACTTAGACCTCTATAATGAGACATCCATCATGAACTCTCGATTCTCAAACAAAATCATGTCTTACTCAAATATCAGTTGAATGAATTTTGGAATGAATGTCAAAAATCAAGATTCTTACAGGGAGTTATTGAATATGAGACTAAAAGAACATGAAATATAACAACTTTATATATTCGTAAGAGGCCCACCTATTATTTAATCATTAAAACTGCAAAATGATAATTGGAGGGATTATGATGAATGACAAACAGTTTTCTTCATTTATAAAACAAGCAGATGAACCTTTTGTTGGGTGGGATTTCTCATTCATATCTGAAACTGGAAGAATGAAAAGTGAGTTGCTTTCATGGTCATATGGTAGTATAGCTACTTCTCTTGTTCAAAGTGCAAAATCAATGCTGGACATGGGAACAGGTGGTGGAGAGTTTTTATCAAAATTAAGACCTTTTCCAACATCAGTTTATGCTACAGAAGGTTACTTACCTAATGTACCTGTCGCAAAAGAACGATTAACCCCTTTAGGAGTTAAGGTAGTTCAAATTTCTAATGATGAAAATTTGCCGTTTGAGACTGGAAAATTTAATCTTATCATCAATCAACATGAGTCATTTTCATCTCAAGAGGTGAGAAGAATTATCTCGAAAGAAGGTATTTTTCTAACTCAACAAGTCGGTGGACTCGATTGCATAGAGATTAATGAGAATCTAAGGGTACCAATAAATGAAGAATTTATTGATTGGAACTTAAAGCTAGCTTTAAAAGAGATACAGGAGAATCATTTTGAGGTGTTGAAAAGTGCTGAAGAGTTCCCCATTCTAAGATTTTATGATATCGGAGCATTGGTGTATTATCTAAAAGCAATTCCTTGGCAAGTGCCAGGTTTTGAAATAAGTAATTTCAAGGATGAATTATACACCATTCATAAAACCATTGAACAAAAGGGTTATTTTGACGCAAAACAACACCGATTTATGATTTTAGCTAAAGCAATTTAGTTGGAAATGGAGCCTTCGATCTATTTGAAGGCTCCAGCTTAATTCTGAACTAATGTCATTCCTGTATGCACGATACATGGCCTGAAAATGTTTCCTTTTATTATTGTCGGACTTGAAAGCATTCTAAAAAAATAGAGGAGGATAACGATGAGTCAATTTGAGATTCTGACAAAATACATACCGAAGCTTCAGGAGGATCATATCGGAGAATGGGTGATCGATCAAGAAAATGATGGAATAGCTGAACGCCCAATCCAGATGCCTTTTGTGAATTATTCAGAAACGGTCCAACGCTTTATTGAAGATGTCTATACCTTTGCAGAACAGCATCAAGAAATGGAACTTATCCACTATAGAGAAATCCTCAAAGAAAATGGCATTGAATGGGGAACGAACGATATGGAGCATGTGGACATTTCAAATTTAAATGCACAGTGTGTACTTGCTCTCATCATGGGGGTTTTGAGAGCTGAGCGATTTAGTGAGGGAGCCATATTCAATTTCTTTAAAAGTGGAGCGATCTTGAAATGGCTTGAAAGATTAAAAAACCTAGATGTATGAAATCTAGGTTTTTTGTTTTTGATACGAGATCACGAGCATGTGAATTGCTCCGCTTCTTGACGAAATAGATTAAGCAGCAGCTGCTTGGTGTTTTCCAGAGAGAGATGGGGGTCCTTATGAGTTAAGACTCCTATCGGGATAAAAGGGTCCTCCATTTCAATTGGAATTTTCACAAACTCGTCTGATAATGGGGTAGAGGAAAGGACGACGCCGACAGAGGGAAATCCCTTTAGAAATGATGGAATGGCTGAAATCTGGCTGACGGTATAAGTGAAGGGCTCCACATTTATTCTTGAAAGTTCCTTTTGTAACTTCATGTGATATAAACAACTTTCCCCGCCTATGATCAGAGGCTGTTCATAAAGTTCCTTGATCAATGAGATCGTTCCAACTTGATCTGCCTGCTGTTTTGCAATAATAAAAGACATTTCCTCCTTGTACAACTCCTCAAACGGAAGTGTGTTCATCACAGGTTCCCCTGCAATAGCAAAATCGATCTCCCCCTGGAGGAGCTGCTTGTGAAGGAAATCTGTATTACCGATGATAAAGTGGCATGTGATATTCGGTTTTTGCTTTCTGAATGTTTGAAGGACGGAAGGAAGAATAGAGACAGCAATTGGTTCTATGACGCCTATATTCAAGGTTCCGATTTCTTCTTTTTGGAGTTTTTGTGATTGCTCTAATACAAAATGCCAATGGAGTATCAACTGATCAATCTCTTTGGCAAACAATTGTCCTGAAGGGGTTAATTCAGCCTCCCATCCTCTTACAAACAATTGAAATCCTAACTCCTTTTCTAATCGTTTAATCTGATTCGTTATGGTCGACTGTGCATAATTCAATTTTTGAGCGGCTTTTGAGAAGGTCCCTTCCTGAATCACGGCTTGAAATGCTTTTAACTCTTTTAGGTCCATTTCTAATATTCTCCATTCGATATATGAATACATTTTTATATATTATTCAATTATATAAAACGAGTATTGGGATGTAAAATGAAGTGAGACAGAAAAAGGGAGATGACATACATGCCATTTGTAAAAGTCAATTATATGGAAGATGAGTACGATAAAGAAAGCTTAACTTCTATTAGCCAAACGATCATGAAGGCTCTGATAAAAGAATTTCAAGTTCCTAAAAAAGACTACTTTCAGGTATTCAGTTCACATAAGAAAGAAGAATTTTTTTTTGATCCCCATTATCTTGTTCGTCATGAAAGAGATCATCGTCTTTTATATATCCAAATTACATGTGGTTCAGGAAGAACCGAGGGACAGAAGCAATCTTTATATAAGGAAATAGCTGACCAGTTGTATAACAAACTCCATATATCAAAAGAAAATGTATTCATTATGCTGATTGAGACAGGCTTGGAAAATTGGTCCTTTGGAGAAGGGCTTGCGCAGATGATCAAGTAACGGAACGATTGAAAGGGGAAATAGCTATGCATCAACCAATCAAGCAAACTGTAAAATTCACTCTCGGAGATTTTGCTCCAGCATTTGTTGAGTATTCAGAAAAAGTTCTCTTTGGAGATTTATGGAGAAGGGAGGAACTTTCTCTTAGAGATCGCAGTATGATTACAGTCTCAGCTTTAGTAAGTACGGGCAGTCTGAATCAGCTGGAATACCATTTACATCTTGCCAAAGAAAATGGTGTCACCAAGAACGAATTGATTGAAGTCATCACTCATCTTAGTTTTTATATCGGATGGCCTAAAGCAGCTTCAGCACTAGAAGCGGCTAAACATATTTTGGAGGACAAATAAAATTCATCAAACAACGAGCCCTATTTGAGATAGGGCTTTTTTATATGCGAATAAATTGTATTTTAAAATCTTCTATTGACTTTCCCCTTTACTGAAAGGTTTATACTTTGATCAGATCAACAAAACGGAGGAGATGCAGGATGTTCAAGATTGGCGATTTTTCTATGTTAAGTAAAGTCCCTGTCAAAACCTTAAGGTATTATGACCAGATCGATTTATTAAAACCTAAACAGATCGATCAAGAATCTGGATACCGGTATTACTCAGCTGAGCAGCTGCTTGAGGTTAATCGGATTTTTCTGTACAAGGAATTAGGCTTTACGTTAAAGCAAATGAGTCAGCTTCTTCGTGAAGATATTTCTGTCGAGCAGATTCAGGGCATGTTTCTCTTGAAAGAAAGTGAGATTCAGCAATTGATCGAGAGAGAACAGCAGAAATTAGCGCGTATTAAGGAGCGGATGCACCTCATCAAACGAGAGGGTTGTGTTGAAAAAGAGCAGGAGGTCATCATCAAATCGGTTGAAAGCAAACGCATCATGTCTTTTCAATCCAACGGAACTGTTGAAGAAATCCCTTCATTCTTTCAAATGTTTCATCATTTATTACATAAACATCAACAAGAATCGATCTCGGGACCACAAGTGGTGCTATGGAGAGAATCACTGGATAAAGAAAGTGAGTTCGAATTTGAGGTGGGGTATTCCGTCAAATCGTTAAGATGCTCGCTTCCTCAGGGAATGACAATTCGCACGTTACCTGCAGAAGACACCATGGCGACACTCTTATTTCATTCACATTCTCCATCTGCACAAACTGCTTGTGTTGACCTGGCGACATGGATCGAAAATAACGGATACCGCGTGAAAGAAGATCAGCCGGGCAGAGAGATTTATTACCCATTGTCTGAAAATGAAGAAGGAAGACTCATTGAAATTCAAATTCCTATAAAAAATGAAGTGTAAACATTGCCCAAAGGAGAAACGTCACGATGAAAAATAAAGCCGTTGTTTATTTACTTGCTTTAGCAGCCTTTTTAATCGGAACAATCGAATATATCATTACAGGGATTATTCAAATGGTCGCAGATGATTTACAGGTCACGACATCAGCTGCTGGTTTATTGGTCACATCCTTAGCGCTCTCAGCAGCAATCGGCGCACCGATTGTCATTGCACTAACCATCAATATCGACCGCAGAAAAATATTATCATGGATGCTGATCATTTTTACTTTAAGTAATATCATCACAAGTGTCAGCCATTCGTTTGAAATGGTGCTGATGACAAGGGTTTTACAAGGAATTAGTGGAGGGACGGCCATTGTGGTGGCAATGGCTGTGGCCACTCGTCTTGTGGAACGGGAAAAAAGAGGAACAGCGATTGGCATCATTTTAATGGGATTAAGCAGCTCATTGGTTCTAGGAGTGCCGATCAGCACATTTCTCAGCAGTATGATCGGATGGAAAGCATTATTCGCAGCCATTGGAGTGATCACGCTTATTCCGCTGATTGTTGTGTACAGGCGAATCCCCTCTATGAAAGAACAAGAATCGGTGACGCTTCGTATGCAATTATCGATTTTAAAAGACAAGCGAATATTGCTTGCAGTGGCAGTCACGTTATTCTATGTAGGGGGATATTCGACTTTATTTACCTATTTAACGCCCTTCCTGCAAGCATCAGCCAACCTAAGCATCACAGAAATCAGTGGCATTTTGTTACTAGCGGGAATATGCAGCTTTTTAGGATCAAGCCTTGGAGGGATGGCAGCAGATAAAAAAGGGCCAATCTTCACGATTTTTTCTGGCATCATCTTGCAAATCATGATGCTCATGCTACTAGCATTTGTCACAGGGAATCTCGTGGTCATGGTGGCTGTTATCATGATATGGATGATCGCTACATGGAGCACATCGCCAGCTCAGCAGCTATATCTTGTCACACTTGTACCGAAATCTCCTGATATCGCATTAAGTGTCAATACATCATTTATTCAATTTGGATTTGCTTTAGGCTCGGGGGTAGGAGGGCTTGTATTGAGCAGGACATCTATATTGAACCTCAGCTGGATCAGCGCTGGAACGGTTCTTCTCGCTTTGCTCATGACCATTCTGATGGTGGCATTTGACCGAATTTCTCAGCATAAGAGTTTGAAGGTGATGGAGCAAGGAAGGTAACATAGATTTACTAGTATTGAGGGAACTACTTATTTCGGTAGTTCCTTTTTTGATTTGAAGAATGCACCAGTTGAGAAGTTTATTTGCTACAATAGGAGTAAATATCCAAAGAATGAAGGGATCAATTTCACACTAGCTTTTTAAGGGTGAATAATAAATTATTTTAAAAATGTATGTCAAACAAAAGTACTACTAGACAGGAGAGAATACATAATGCCAATAAGTGAGAAGATCATCAATCGTAAAGGCGCTCGAAAGGGGAGTGACATTCCTCATGACGTCTTGATTCTTTTGAATCAGGGAGAGTTAGAGAGTGTCAATTTAACTGAATGGCTGGCTGTCAATCATGTGACTCTATTACAGCATGTTTTGCCGTCCATTGGTTTAGACAAACATTTAATCGATCTTTCAGCAGAAATCGCCAAACAAAAAGCGGAGTCAGGCATGAAAGCGATTCGTCTTATCGGTCATTTGTTAGATGAAATGCTGCAGGAAGAAAATGAGGAAAAAAGAGTGGAAGTCATACAGGCATGCAGTTGTCACATATCTGATAGCGTCCGCTGCTGGGCTGCTTATATGAACAAACAGCATTCATCCTCTTTAGAAGAGAAACTAGCGTACATTCAGCCATTTGCAGCTGATCATCATTTTGGTGTACGCGAAATTGCTTGGATGTCAGTGAGAGAAAGTCTAAGTCAGCAGCTCGATCAAAGTATAGAATATTTAACAGAATGGGCAAAAAGTGAGGATGAAAATATTCGTCGATTCTCTGTAGAGGCAATCCGTCCAAGAGGTGTATGGACAAAGCATATTGAGTTATTAAAACAGGAGCCAGAAAGAGCACTGCCAATTCTAAATCACCTCAAATCTGATCCATCAACATATGTTCAAGATTCTGTAGGAAACTGGCTGAATGACGCTAGTAAAACACAGCCTGATTGGGTACGAAACCTGTGCGAACAGTGGTCAATGGATTCTGATACAAAAGCGACTAGCAGAATTGTTAAGAAAGCCAAAAGAACGATTGTGAAGGGGAATTTGTGAATTAGAGCATGATCTACATTCCTTTTATGAGGAGATTTCTATCGATAAATCAATCGGAAAGAAAGTCTCAGAGAGTTGTACGCAAATGGCCCCATTTCGTGGGGCTTTTTGTTTTTCGTAAAAGTCTAGCTTCCACTGTTCTGCCATGATTACTTCTGTAAAGATCTAATCATCTCCTTGTCATACTTTTGAATGAAATTGACTCAATAGAATTGACGAAAGAACCATGAATAGGTGAAGATGAAATAAAATGTAAGATAAAGGGAGACGAATGATGATACATATCATATTTGGGGCGGCAGCTGCCGGTAGTTTAAAACAAGCAATACGTGAAATGAAGCAAAAACAAATAGATGATGTCATCGCTTTTGATGATATCTATTCAATTGGACCACTTCTACATTTACACGAACATGAAGGACAAGCGAACCGTATAGAATGGCTGCGTAACGTGATGTCAAATGAATTTGGCTATTTTGACGACATGGTCAACGATCAGCATAGAATGCTTCAGCAAATAAAAGAAATAAAAGCTGGCAGTCGTATACTCATCTGGACAGGCAGTAATGCACATGAGCAAATTGCCTTGCGATATGCCATCTATTTATTAAAAGAGAAAAGCATTGAATTGTCTGTAATCAATATAACGACAGCATTTGATCAGCTGTTCAATACGAATACAAGAAGAATGATCCTTCGACATTCCGGAGAAATCGCATCTGAAAAATTTAAAATTTTGTATGAGAGTAAAGAGCATATTCACCCAGTGACAAAAGAAGAAAGAGAAAGATTACAAAACGAATGGCTTTCACTTGCTAAAGAAAATCATATGCTGCGGATATGGCAAAAAGGACAAGTGATCAGCGTACCAGAAGATGAATTTGATGCTTATTTAGTGAAAATGGCTAAGCGGCTTCATCAGTCCGCGCCAGAAGAGGAGTATATCGTCACTCCACGCTTAATAGGAGAAGTCATTGGTCATTTAGATCAGTATATCGGCGATGATTTTATTGAATATCGATTGAAGACATTAATTGATCAAGGGATGTTTGACATGAAAGGAAAAAGAACTTCCATGCGTTATTACTCGATTAAACTGACAGAGTTCGGTCAGAACTTCAAAAAATGGGTGTGCTGTCGAGAGTTTGAGGATCATCCTTTTGTGAAAATTGAAGGAGATTACGGTGGTGAACCTTTTCATTGCGGGCATTGTCAATGTCATTTAGAAAGAGATGATGTACCAATGAGTGATACCCTTTTCTCAAAGTTATGGAATTGGAATATACAGTATGGCCGCTGGTTTGACGAAGAAACCGATGATTTGCTGCCAAATGGTGTAGACATGGAAAGAAAGTTCAATCAAGAAGGAGAGCGAATCACTGAAGAAGTGAAACGAGCCTTATCTCCTGCGTTTCAAATTGAATACAGCCCAAGTGAATACACACAATATTACATTTAAAGAATGAATTTCGTTATCACTGCACAAAATAATCCTTTACATGATCCATCATCATCATGTAAGATATGGAGAAATTAAAAGCGAAGAAAAGGACATGAGCCATTTTTACTGGTTACCAGAGAGGGAAGTGACGCTGAAATCTTCCTAACACAGAAAAATGGTCTTACCACCTTTGAGCTGTATTGGAGAAATTACAGTATCCAATACCGTTTACGCCACGTTACGGCACCAGAGCCATAAAGCGCATACGCATTATGGGAATTTGGGTGGAACCACGGATCACACATTCGTCCCTTTATGAGGGATGGGTGTGTTTTTTTGTTTACTTTTATAGCATGATTGCTTTGAAAAGGACATGAGTAGCTTTTATCGGTTCACAGAGAGGGAAGTCACGGTGAAATCTTCCTAACGCAGAAAAGCTATCTTACCACCTTTGAGCTGTATTGGGGAACATTACAGTATCCAATACCGTCTACGCCACGTTACGGCACCAGAGCCATAAAGCGAATACGCGTTATGGGAATTTGGGTGGAACCACGGATTACACATTCGTCCCTCTATGAGGGATGAGTGTGTTTTTTTATTTCAAAAAAGAGAAAGGTGTGTCAGTGATGAGAGAAAAAATGGTGAAAATTCAATTTCCAGATGGAAAGATCAAGGAGTTCTCCGCAGGTACGACAGTCGCAGAGGTTGCCTCCCATATTAGCCCAAGTTTAAGAAAAAAAGCAGTAGCGGGAAAGATCAATGATCAGACAGTGGACTTAAGTTATCCGTTAAACAACGATGCGGGGGTTTCGATTCTAACACTTGATTCAAAAGAAGGGCTGGAAGTGTTACGTCATACAGCTACACATGTATTAGCCCAAGCTGTGAAAAGGTTATATGACAATGTGACACTGGGGATCGGACCTGTCATTGAGAATGGATTTTACTATGATATGAAGCTGAATCAAACGTTAAGCGTAGAGGATTTGGCAATGATTGAAAAAGAGATGAAAAACATCATAAACGAGAATCACCTTATTCAAAGAATGGAAGTCTCTTACAAAGAAGCTGAAGTGATGTTTGCACATGATCCATATAAACTGGATATTTTAAAAAGTCTTCCTCGACAAGAAGCCATCACGATTTATCAGCAAGGAGAATTTATCGATTTGTGCCGCGGTCCCCATTTACCTTCTACAGGGTATTTAAAGGCATTTAAACTAACACGTGTGGCAGGGGCTTATTGGCGGGGAGATAGCAATCAGGATGTCTTGCAGCGAGTGTATGGTGTAGCGTTTCAGCATCCAAATCATCTAGCTGATTATCTTCATTTCATGGAAGAAGCAAATAAACGTGATCACCGGAAATTAGGGAAACAGTTATCCCTCTTTATGTTTTCAGAAGAAGCGCCAGGCATGCCGTTTTATTTACCAAAAGGTCAGATTGTCAGAAATGAATTAATGGCCTTTTCTAGAGAAGTGCGAGGAAAAGCGCAATATGAAGAAGTAAGTACGCCATTTATGATGAACCAAGAACTTTGGGAAAAGTCAGGTCATTGGGATCATTATCATGAGAATATGTATTTCTCAGAAGTAGACGATACAAGTTTTGCTTTAAAGCCGATGAACTGTCCAGGGCATATGCTCATGTTCAAAAATAACTTATATTCCTATAGAGACCTTCCAATTAGAATGTCTGAATTTGGTCAGGTGCATCGTCATGAATTCAGCGGAGCATTAAATGGATTGTTCAGGGTCAGAACATTTTGCCAAGATGATGCCCATATTTTTTTGAGAGAAGAACAAATTGAAGCTGAAATTAAACAGATTTTCCAATTAGTTGATTACGTATATCGGACATTTGGTTTTGAGTATTCAGTCGAACTATCCACTCGTCCAGAAAAAGCATTAGGGGATGACGCTATTTGGGATGTATCCGAAAAAGCGCTAAAAAATGTGCTTGATCAGTTAAAGATTGACTACTACTTAAATGAAGGAGATGGGGCATTTTATGGTCCGAAGATCGACTTTCATATTCAAGATGCACTAAAGCGGAGCCACCAGTGCGCCACAATTCAGCTGGATTTTCAAATGCCAGAGAAATTTGATTTAACATATATCAACGAGAAAAATGAAAAGGTGCGGCCAGTTGTCATTCATAGTGCCATTTTTGGTTCACTTGACCGGTTCCTTGGTATTCTCATTGAACATTTTGCCGGCGTCTTCCCGTTATGGCTCGCACCAATCCAAGTACAAATCATACCTGTCTCAAGCGTTCACCTTGATTACTGCATAGAGGTGCGGCAGCAATTAAGAAATATCGGAATTAGAGTCACAATCGATGAACGGGATGAAAAACTCGGCTATAAAATGAGAGAAGCACAAATGCAAAAAATTCCTTATATCGCTGTCATTGGAGATACAGAAATGCAAGAAAAAACACTGAACATCAGACAACATGGAGAAAAAATGTCAAAGCTGCTGTCTATTGATGACTTTAAACACTTGGCAGCCCAGCAAATAAAAGACAGAACAGCTCAAATATGATGTGCTGATTTCATGAAGAAGGATAAGACGTTCATTGAATGGTGGGCGTCTTTTCATTTGGGAAAAAGCCGAATTGACAATTGAAAGGGAAAATATTGAAACATTTTTTCAATAACATCGTAATAGAGATAGAGCGCTTAACAGAAACATTTGAAACGAGGAGGAGTATTGTATGGAACAAGCTGCATTAAAAAAGCTGAGGTCAAAGCAAATAGTCGTTTCTAATTTAATAGCCGGCATCATAATCGTCGCTTTTTTTATCTTGCTTCAAATGTCTGACATTCGATTTACACATTTCTTTCTTTGTTTAGGAATTATTATGCTCTTTCTAAGTATTTATGGTTTTATTAAAAAAGGATCAACAAAGTCTTTCATTCCCCTTTTCGAGCAGATAGCCATTTATGAAAAAGAAAAATTGGGGGAAGAGTGGGAGAAAGAAAAGAAGGCAGAAAATATTTCAAGAGTAGTATTAAGTGGTCTGATGTTCCTTCAGTCATTCAGCTTCCAAGATGTAACAAATCCATTCTTAAACATACAACCTATGCTTTTAATTTTCTTATTATTTGTAACTCTAGCCCTTATTAATTTAAGCATGCTTTTTCGCTTTAGAAAAATCGACCGGTCGACTGAAGAGCATGAATTAAAAGGCTTTACAAAGAAAACAAACATGGTGTCAATGGTTTTAGGATTATTAACAGCGATCGTTATCTTCGGCTTTATCGTCATCTTTGTTCTTCCATAAGACTGAATCATTTTGAGGTGAAATAAATGAATGCAAACATACAACAACTGATCGATCAGACAAAGACGAAATTTGGCTTAGATCTTTACTATCTAAAAAGACACAGTTTTCATCGCTACGTCAATATGTTCAATGAAACGGTGTATACATTGAATATGGAATGGTTTCCCTCTCATGAAACGGAACCCGAGGACGATGATCTAAACCCAGACGGCACAGCTGTCATTGAAGTGAACTTGAATACAGGACAGACCGAATCAGTTATTTTTGTTATGGACAAAACCTATGCGCAGCATGGTGTCACGTTTAAGAGACCTTATCCAGCTCATGTCATTCAATGGATCGAACAAGAAACAGGATTGATCTATGGAGAGCATTTTCATATGCATCTGAAGGAGAAAGGGGAACTTTCTTTCGAAGAAGCAATAGATGGTGTGAAAGTAACACCTTCAGGCAGAATCGAAGTGAAATGGAATGAACATGGACAGCTCATGTACTTTACACATCACGGTCCATTTTTAGCCAAAACATTACTGAAAGATGAGGAGTATGTGCTTTCCCTTGATCAGGTGGAGAACTTAGCTGAGCAGCAAGTGCAGCTGTTTCAATGGCCTTCCTTCGAGCACAATCAAATCCGGTCTATTTATGCGTTAGAAGAAATCTATGTGAAGAACGATGGAACAGGAACTCTTCCGTTTGAAATTGGGCGTGAAGAAACGCATTGTATACACATGAATGAAGTCATTGAGTGGAATGAACCGATAAACAGTGCCTTTGAAAAAAAAGAAATGGACATTCATGAGAACATTTCAGCTGAACAAGCTTTCTCATTGGAATCATCACCAGATTCCCTCCCGATATCAAAAGAAGACCAGGATGAGTGTATCAAAGCAGTCTGCACCTTCTTGGCGCAAAAATATCCAAAGGATACAGGAAAGTGGGTTCTAAAAACACTCCAACGTGATCACGGATACATCCATGCGATATTAAAAACGAATGAACAAGAAGGCTGTGGATTTATGGATAAAATCAAGGTCTTCATTGATGCCAACACTTTTGAAGCCATTAATTACATAGATAAAAAAGAGATGTTTCAAGTATGTGGGATACTCAATCCATCTCAAACAGCTAGTGAAATCACCATAACTCAGAAACAAGCCTTTGAAACATTGAGAGAACGCCTCGAACTTATACCTATCTATGTCTATGACGATGTGCAAAAACAATATGTTTTATGCGGCAGGCTCGATTGTCATGATGGCATTGATGCAGTGAGCGGCGAAGTGTTCTCTTTGACAGACCTTTCATAACTTCCAAAAGAACAGTGAGGAGCTGTTCTTTTTTTGTCCCATCTCCCTCTTTTTTGCAGAAAAATGGAATTTTGTAGCAGGAAGTTGTCGTTTCATCACGAAAGAAAACAGGTAAGAATATGATCATAGGTCCATTGTTTGAATTCGTGGTGGAGTCAATGAGAAGACATAGGAAACGTTATACATATTGAACATTCGTGACAGTACAGTTGATCTACAGTATCAAGTCTAAAAAGTAAGTGATCATGTCTCAAGCCGTATGCGAAAATACGTGTACCGAGATCATATGATGAGTTGGTTCCGTTTGTTTTTAGGTGAGTTTGAAGCCAAGTTAGAAGAAAGTGAGGATATCTACCTTGAGTACATTGGAAGTGTTTCGTCAGTTTTTGGTTGACCATTATCCTTCGTTACAAGATGAGCTTTGGCTGAAAGATGTTGATACCCTTCGAATCTCTCCTATTCTTCATCCTTTTCTGAAAAGCAAGCTGCCAGATGGGATTGAAAAATTCACTTGTGTCCTATTCACGCAGCAAACAGATCAAACCACTGCCCCGCTCAAAGTATACCTTCTATTAGATGAATATGGGCAATCGCTTTACGCCATTGATTTGATGAATGAACAAATCGTGCTTCATTAATACAGAACCAAAAAGCTGCTTGAGCATGTCTCAGCAGCTTTTTTGGTGAAACTTAGTTTGTCATATCAGCCAATCTTGAGTGCAAGTTGTCCAATTCTTTCTTTGTTGGAAAAGAGCTGATCAGCAGCGTAGACCGTCCTAATTGATGAGGAAGCTCAGTATCGGTCACAATCATATCAATCCCAAGTCGATCCATTGTCAGTTCATTTAATGTATTTTCTGGACTTGTGAAAATATGAATGAGAGGAGGCAATCTTAATTTAATTAAATCCGCAATAAACAAACTATGATTATAACCTAATGTTGAAATGACAAAAATGTTCAACACGTTTCTCCGATCCATTTCCAAATGAACAAGCCCTCTCCAGTTAGAAGTAATGATACGAATCAATTCTCGTTCATTTTTCACAAAAGAAGCGAGTATATCGTCTGTTTTTAACTCTTGGATGATATGAGTAATCCTCGAATAGAAGTAAGGAAGCTGTTTTTTTACCTCTGATAAATAACTCGATTTCTTTTTGAAAAGGAATCCATCTCTTACGGTAATTTCCCTAGAATACACATAATATTGGAGAAGAATCAGTGTCATCGCCTTGCGATTAGCCACCTCTTGATGAAAAATCAACTCCAATTGATTGATAAAGGAATGAATGGCTTCAAAGAGCTGTGGTGTATGCGATTGAAAGAACGTCAATTTTTCTTCGACCGTTTCAATTGATTTATAATGGCCAATAGCTGGTTCAATCAATAATAAAAAGACAAATTCGTGACGATCCAATGTAACACCAAAAGTGTCCTTTGTCATTTGGCAAACGTGTTCTTCCAAGTTTTTGATTTGTTTATAGATACCTTTAGCTGTAGATGTTTGTTTTTCCTTATCCATTGAGTACCTATAATTGCGTCGTATGGTAAAATTTTTCCTCAATCGGTGTATGGAAACGGCGAGCCATAGGCAAAATTTATCTAAAGCCACATCAGGTAGATTGACTTCGAGCACCTGAAATAGCTTTTGTAAAAAATCAACTGCATCTTGCTTTTGAATATCATCGAATGGCCAAAGCCTGCTTCCATAAACTTCAAACAAAAATTCCACAAAAAATTGACGAATCTCCTTCTCATTTCCATGGAACTGCATACTATCTGGTCGTAACTCAATGTCATACGAGGTAAGAAGCGAATTGATTTTATGTATGGTGTTATACAATGTGGATCTACTGATATTCAGCGTGTCCATCCATTCATAGAAAGACCTGTTTTGTTCAAAGAAAACGCCGTCAATCAATCGAATTTCAATCGTATCTTTTAGAATTTCTTTGATATAGTAGTCGACTCGTATCGTCTGTGTATAACAAATGGATATGCCTTGTCTTGGCTTTATGCGGATTAACGGCTCACCGTTCTCTGTTTGGAACGACTTCATTTGTTCTAAATCGTTTTGAATGGCACGAACCGAACCGATTTGTTCATTCGATATCTCTTGAAGGCTCCACCACTTATCTTTTGATACAAGCAGTTTTAGAATTTTTATCCATCTCTTTGATTTATTATCAATGAGCTCCATTAAACAACTAACTCCTTCCCTTGGCTTGCCTTTATATTATGAAGTTCACTTAAAGAACATTTTAATTTCTAAATAGGCATAAAATGATTTTAATGTTTAGGCTAAATCGTTTTGTCTTCACTTTTCATGATAAAAGAGAAAAAAATTAGACGAAAACAAATGTTATACCCTAATTCTCCATATCTTTCTTTTAAAAGATGATAAGTATGCCATGAATCCCATAAAAATGGATCATTTTGTTTATTTTTTTGCTGCTCAAACGGTAAAAGTAAGAATAAAAAGCATCGGCTTTTTGATTACCATATGGAAGGGAGTAGAAGGAATGCGATCTATATGATGCTGAACTATCTCACCATACATACCATATGATACATGCTTATTTTATATGAACGTTCTATATGTGAATACATGCTTATATATGCATGTACTAATCATTTGTTGTTCATTCCAGTATAAATAGAAAAATTCACATTTATTCTTTTCATGTTCCCTCTCACTATTCCCCATTGCTATAGACCCCTATCCAGCTACTATATCTACTACTCATGATGACCTTTCAAACTCATGGTTGATCAACTCATTTTATTCATAGGGTCTTAAGATGCAATTTTTAGAAAAATTTGATCAGAAGCGGAGTGATTGATCAGACAGTATACAAATGATTTTTTAATTGTTGTTGAAAAATAATTGTAGAAAAGGGTGGATGTATTGAAAAGAATATTATCGGTGGCACTGATGACCGTGTTAGTCATACAGTCTAGTATATTAGGAATCTTGCCTTTAGCAGGGGCACAAGCTAAAGACATTCAAGAGAATATCTATGGGAATATTGAGTTTGCTGATAGCGAAGGCAACAAGTTATCAAACATAGAAGATCAGCAAGTTAGAAAGGCCATTGTGCATTGGTCTATCAAAGGAATTGATCTCAAAAAGCAGTATCCGTATATTCTCTCTCTTCCATCAGTCATTCAGGTAGAGAAGGAGCAGAAAGAACGCATTACTGTCGATGACATCCCTGTTGGTGAGTATACCGTTTCAAAACAAAATGAAGTGACTGTCACATTCAATGAGGATATTGAGCTTGATCCGAATTTAGAAGGATCTATAGATATTGACGTCACCAGTATAGCTGAGAAAAAAGAGAAAACAAAGCAAAATGAGCATAAAGAAAATCTTTCAAAAGATGATTCAACCTCATCGGAGAAAGACAAAGCTGCTAACAATCAAGAAACTGTTCAAAAGACACAAAGCGATGAAGATGAGTTACTAAAAAACAAAGTGAACGTGTCTAATCGTGTAGGGCTGCAAAGTGTTTCAAAACAAATGCAGATACAAGAAAATCTCCTTACTGATGCCAAATTAATTTTTGAAGATCAGGAAGGTAATTCAGTTGATAAGCCTGACGTCAACTCACTGATTTCCATTAACTATAAGTGGGCCATCCCGAATGGTCATAACTATAATGGCGGGGATGAATTCCATTTCAAGGTTCCAGAGGAATTAGTCATTTACGAAAAAATCGATCGACTCGAGATGAAATTTAATCAATCGATCATTGGTTATTTTTCTGTAGATGAAAGCGGAAATGCCTCCATCGAGTTCACAGATTTTATTAAACAATATTCAAATATCCAAGGAACACTTCAAGTATGGACACAATTAGATAAACAAACAGTGATCACTGAAGAAAAAGAAGTGGTGATTACCCCGATTGAAGGCAAAGATACGATATCGATTCCGATTCAATACATTCCAAATGGTCCAAATGTCTCTAAAAAGGGAGAACCCAATCGATCTTACAATGCTGAAACCATTCAATGGACAGTCGATTTTAATATGGACTTAGATGATGTGAAACAAGCGAAACTGTTAGATCCGATTCAAGAAGGTCAAGCGTTAAAAAAAGATTCAATCAAGCTTTATCGTGTAGATACAAAGCTAAATGGTGAAACATCGCTTGGACAGCTGCTTGACGAAAACCACTACACCATCGGCCAAACAGCAGATGGTCAAGATTTCACGATCGAATTTAAAGATGACGTGCATCTCGCTTACCGTTTAATGTATGAAACGGACATTACGAATCAAGATCAGTCTGCGTTTCGTAATAAAGCGTCCCTTGTCTCTGCTGATAAAGAGATTAGTTCAGCAGAAGGAACAGTGAATGTGACAAGAGGCAGTCCTTTAAATAAAAAAGCCGCCCACTACGATCCAGTCACTCAAACGATTACTTGGGAAATTCGGTATAACTATAACGAAAAAAAGTTGGCTCAAAAGGATGCTTTAATAGAAGACTTCTTTAACGGTACACAGGCGCTAATATCTGATTCAATTCAAGTCAAAGAAGTCACAATTGATGAGAATGGCAAAGAATCAGGAACAAAAGCGTTTGAAGATTATGTGGTTCAACCTCAAAAAAAGGATGAACAAAACGGGTTTACCTTGCAATTCAATCAAGATATCCAATCGGCTTACCTGATCACATATCAAACAAAAGCAACCGAGCGAATTTTCGAAGCTGAAGACATTATCAATACTGTAACAGCTGGCAAAGAGAGCGAACAAGGGAAGCAAAGAATTGATCAGCAAATCCTAACGAAAGACCACGGAACACCGAATTACAAGAACAAGACCATTCCATGGCGTATCATCTTCAACAAAGATCAACAAACCATGAACAACGTAATATTAAAAGATACGTTTACAAACGAAGGATTGACGCTGCAAAAAGATAGTTTAAAAGTGACGACAGGTAATACAGTGCTTGAAGAAGGCACAGATTATCAAATCGTTGAACATGCAAATGGATTTGATATTCAATTTATGAAAGAAATCAAGACAGAACATACCATCACATATACAACGTCTTTTGATTATGAAAAAAGAGCAGATAAAGATCAAAAGAACCTGCGTAACCATGTAAAACTTGAATGGGTAAATGAAGATGGCAAGGATTTGACGAAGGAAAACCAATCTGTCTTTACGCCTGACACATACACGCAGTCAAATGGGTTCAAGAATGGAACATATGATGCAAAGAAAAAAGAGATCACATGGAATATCGGTGTGAACTATAATTTGAAACATCTAGAAGAGGCGAAAATCGAGGATTTCATTCAAGGAAATCAGCGTTTGCTTAAAGATTCAATTATCGTCTACTCGCTTGATTTACAAGGCGGGGAAAATGGTGCGGAAGAAAAAGAAGTATTAGCGAAAGAACATTATGACATCAAATTCCTTGAAAATGAAAAGGGAGAATCAGGCTTCGAAGTCATTTTCAAACATGCCATTGATTCCCCATACAAAATCACGTATCAAACAAGTGTTGAAGGAATGGATTTAGTACAGAAAACCTACGAAAATAAAGCGACCCTTTATGATGGGAAGACGAAAGAATCAGACGTGAATGCTGTGGTGTCCATTCCAAATGGAGGGAAATACACGAGCAAGTCAGGAAATCAACAAGGGAAAGTCATTGATTGGAAACTGAATATCAACTTTGGTCAATCAACAGTCCAAGATGCGACGATTATAGACCATCCGAGCAGTAATCAAGCCATAATAGAAAACTCATTTCATCTGTATTCGACAACAATAGATGAAAAAGGGCAAGTGACTAAAAAGGATGAGCTTGAAAAAGGGAAGGATTATGAACTAGACCTTGAATTCGATCCAGATTCTTTTCAAATCAAATTTAAAGAAGAAATCACGAGACCCTATATTTTAGAATACCAATCTCTCATTTTAGATAAGGTGGGAAGTACACTTCAAAACGAAGTAACGTTTAGAGGTGAAAATGTAAAAGAAATCAAAAAGGAATCCGAAGCCTCAATTGTGGTCAAACGTACCGCTGGCATGGGAGATGGCACAGGAGCGATTGGCGCTTTAACCATTCATAAGGTAGATGCGAGTAGTGGAAAAGCGCTAAAAGGAGCAACCTTTTCTCTGACAGATGCTGCGAGCGGTATCGTCATTGGAACAAAGACAACAGATGAAGAAGGAGCTCTTCGATTTGATCGTCTTCTGTATGGTGACTATATCGTGACAGAAGAGAAAGCACCTGATGGTTATTTGAAAACGAAGGAACCGATCAATGTCACGATTGATCAGCCTTACGAATCAGGAGATCAAACGAAAACAGGAAATAGCATGACGGTGCAAAACCAAGAAATCCGCCAGCATGTGAAGCTCACGAAAAAAGACAAAGAAACGGGTACGGCATTAGAAAATGCAGAATTTGAACTGAGAAATGAATCCGGAGATACCGTCCAAACCCATTTGAAAACGGATGAAAAAGGAGAAATCCTATTCAAACATCTTGAGCCAGGTTCCTATTATTTTGTTGAAACAAACGCACCGAAAGGCTATCAATTAAATCAGCAAAAATGGCCGTTCACCATTAAAGAAAATCAAACAGAAACAACGGTTGTCACCGCAGTAAATGACATCATCAAAGGCTCTGCAGAATTGAGCAAAATAGGTGAAGGCGGAGAGAGACTAGAAGGTGCACAGTTCAAGCTCTTAGATCAAGATGGGCATGAGCTAAATGGTGCGCTTGTCACAGGAAAAGATGGCAAGATCACGATCAATGAACTAAGACCGGGTTCGTATCAGCTCATCGAAACAAACGCACCAGACGGTTATGTATTAGATGAAACACCCATCACATTTGAAGTACCACTCGATCCAAAAGAACCAGTCATCATTTCACAAAAGAACCTCTATGAAACAAGTGCATTAGAAGTGATGAAAGAAGGGGAAGATGGCAAGAAGCTTCAAGATGTTCGATTTGAAGTCTTGGATCAAAATGACAAAGTCGTGCGTAAAGATTTGACAACAGATGAAGATGGGAAGCTGTTGGTCGATGACCTCAAACCGGGCAAATATCAGCTTGTGGAGACAGAGAGTATTGATGGTTACCAAAAGAAAAATAAACCTTATCCGTTTACCATCGAAATCGCACAAAAAAAACCGGCAGAGATCAAAGTGATCAATGATCTCAAAACTGGAGCTGTCCAGCTCACGAAACTCGGTGAAAAGAATGATGTGCTTGAAGGAGCAGAATTCAAGCTAGTAGATGCAAATGGAAAAGAGATAAAAACAGGTCTTGTCACAGATGAGAACGGGAAGATCATCGTCAACGATCTGAAACCTGGAACCTATCAGTTTGTTGAAACGAAGGCGCCATTCGGTCATGAGCTTGACGAAACACCTGTCACTTTTGCTATTCCATTTAACCCTGAGAAGCTGGTCAGTGTGACAAAAGAAAATAGCCGCACAACTGGCGGAGTGCTGTTACACAAAAAAGGTGAAGATGGGAAATCATTAGAAGGGGTTGTCTTTGATCTATCTGATGCCAAAGGAAAGATTGTGGCAGGAGGAGAAGGAATTACAACCAATCAGGATGGAAAGATTACCTTCACAGGTCTTAAACCTGGAACCTATCAATTTGTTGAAAGAAAGAGTCTTGAAGGCTATGAATTGAGTGCGAAACCACTTGTCTTTGAAGTTGAATTAGGTCAAAAAGACTTGATTCAAGTGGAGGCAATCAATCAGCTCAAGAAAGGTTCTGTAGAACTAACTAAAATAGGGGAAGAAAAAGAAAGATTGAAAGGCGCAGAATTTACCCTGTTCAATGACGATGGTAAAGAATTGATGTCAGGTTTAACAACCAACGAAAAAGGCATCATCACTGTCAACGATTTGAAACCAGGCGCTTACCAATTGGTTGAAACGAAGGCTCCTTTTGGACATCAACTTGATGCAGAACCAGTAGACTTCAAGATTGATTTCAATCCAAATCAACTGGTGAAAGTGACGAAAGAAAATATTCGGACGACAAGTGCTGTGAAGCTTGAGAAAAAAGGGGAGGATGGTCAGTTGCTCGCTGGCGTGACCTTTGACCTGATTGATGCGCACGATCAGCGTGTGAAGAAAGACTTAAAGACAGACAAAAACGGTCAACTGACAATCGATCAACTGAAGCCAGGAACCTACCAATTTGTCGAAACAGCAAGCATTGCCGGCTATGAATTGGATCAGACACCTGTCTCATTTACGATTCGATTAGGTCAAGACAAACCCACAAAAGTAGAAATGATCAACAAACTGACGCCGGGAGCAGTGGAACTGACCAAAGTAGATGATGAGGGACACACGCTGGAAAACGCAGAGTTTGCTCTTCAGAGTAAAGACGGGAAAACGCTGAAGAAATCACTTGTAACGGATCAAAAAGGAAAGCTTCACATCAACGATCTAAAACCGGGAGAATATCAATTCGTTGAAACGAAAGCGCCTCACGGCTATGAATTAGATGATCAGCCGATCCGGTTTACGATTGAGAAAAATCAGCAGAAGCCTCTTCAATTAACAGCGAAGAATCACTTGATTTTAGGAAGTCTGCGTATCATAAAGGTAGACCAGCAGACTGATAGAACCTTAAAAGGTGCAGCCTTTGACATTCGTACAAAAGCTGGGAAAACGATAAAATCTGTGACAACAGGAAAAGACGGAGAAGCCATTGTCAAAGGGCTTAAACCTGGTGAATATACACTCACAGAGACGAAAGCTCCAAATGGTTATGTAGCGTTAAAAAAACCACTCGCTTTTACAATTCAAATGGGCGAAGTGGAGATCAAGACATTGATTGTGAAAAATGCTCCAATGAAGAATGAAGAGGACCACACGAATCCTCCAGCCTCAGATCAAGGGGATCAACATCCGCCTCATGACTCAAACGGTGAATTGCCAAAGACGGGAGAAGAATGGCTACGTTATTTGATGTATGCAGGGATTTTACTAGTAGTGTCTGGAACTGTTCTTCTTGTAGTCAGAAGAAGAACCATTCAGTAAAAGAAAGGAACGAGTGTATTGATGAAAAAAAGAACCTTATTAGGCAGCTTTTTGGTGGTCGCAGGACTAATGCTCATCTCCGTTCCTTTTCTATATGAGTGGCGAACGTCTCAAGAGGCAGCAGCCATGGAAGAGGCATTGAAAATGATTGAAGAAAATGACAGTGATGCCCTTTCTTCTATTCCACATTTAACTGTGTCAGAAGAAGACCTGCGAGATACGATGGAGCTTGAGATCCCGTCAATTGATTTAAATGAAAAAGTGCTACCTGTTACAACAAAAGAAAATCTAAGTATTGCACTGACTCAAATCAAATCTCATCAAATGCCAGGGGAAGGAAATTTCACGATTGCAGGCCATAGAGGGTATAGAGGCGACCGGCTTTTCCGACAGCTGCCAGAGGTGCCTAAAGGAGAAAAAGTCGTCTTACATCATCAAGCAGAAACATACGAATACAAAATTGTCAGCTCTGCTACGATAGAACCGACGGATGTTGATGTACTAAAGGATCGCGGGAAAAATGAACTGACATTGATCACTTGTACTCTTGATGGTCAGAAACGATTTGTCTTAAAAGGAATACGAATCAATGCTTCAAAGGATAAGCAACCGTCGGATGTATAACACCAACATAATAGATGATGAGTTTGATGGAAAAGCAACGCTCACGACCGACATGTTACACCAATTGTTAGTAGAGCATTATCCCACTTTAAAAAACGAACGTTGGGATGTGGATATAGATACAATTCGGACTTCGCCTATTCTTCATCCTTTATTAAGAAAAAAGCTTCCGATAGGTATTGAAAAATTCACATGTGTTTTGTTCACGCAGCAGACAGGGTCCTTTGGAGAGCCTTTGATTGTGTATTTTTTATTGGATGAAAAAGGGGAATCGATTTACGCAATGGATCTCTTGCTTGAGCAGCATGATCCACATTAAACGAGAAATAAAAAAGCAAGATCTTTAATGAACGGGTTCGGTTTTAAGGTGGGAAAATTGTATTAGTCATATAATGAGGACTCTAATTCGTATATGAATTGGAGTTCTTTTATTTGTTTATATGAAAGAGTACAAGCTATCGTCAAGACCTGTGCAGAATATATGGAGTATAGTGAAAGCGAAGTCGTTGATATGTTGTTGCTCCATATTTTAGATGATAAAGATTTTATAAAATGAATTGAAAACAGACGTAATCATCGGCGGATTGTGGTTAAACGGACCAAAGAAGACCATCTAGATTTTATCCCTTTCCCTGTTTCTTCGGAAAAACTCTGATAAAATTCATTTAGATATCCATCATTTGTAGGTGTGGAGGTAAAAGAATGTTAAAAGAAGACCCTGAATATATTTTTCGTCATGATGCACGACCAGAAGCTGTTCATGATTTAGCCGATGTAGATGAAAATGCCACTGAGTTAGTAATCACAGGTAAAATTAAAAATATTGAAAGGTTGAACTCTTTTTCTAACCTGACGAAATTGTGGATTTACAAAGTGAGCCAAAAGGAATTCAATACGATCTTGAGCTTAGTTAATCCCAAAATGCTCTATATGCGTGAACTGAGAGTAGAAGATTTATCAATCATCAGTTCTCTTCAAGATGTTGAGGTATTGTCACTTGAATGGAATACAAAGGCACAAAGTTTATGGGATCTATCAAAAAACACTTTTTTAAAATCTTTATCCTTAACAGATTTTTCAAAGTTGAATGACATAGCTCCTTTGCAAAAAAACACTGGTTTAGAATGGTTGCAATTGTCAGGTGGGATTTGGAATACATTAAACTTAAATACTCTACAACCTTTAAGATACCTCAAGAATTTAAAATATCTGTGCTTATCAAATATAAAAGTGAAGGACGAGTCTTTAGAGCCAATATCGGCATTAGAGGGACTCAAGGAACTTGACATTTCAAACCAATTCCCGACAGAAGAATACGCTAGATTATCCGTCACCCTTCCAAATACGAAGTGTGATCGTTTTGCACCATACATCTTTTTATCAAGTCCTATTGTAGATAAAGATGTAATGGTAATTGGAAAGCGGAAACCGAAAATAAATTCAAAAGTCGATGGGGAAAAGTTGAAAAAATACGAAAAACAATTTAAAGCGTACCAAGAAAAGTATAAAAATTAACTTAAAAAGCAATGGATAATCTATTCCATTGCTTTTTCTATTACGCAAATAACTTCAGCCCAACGACGCCAATCACAATCAGCAGCAAGCTGAGGATACGAATCATGTTTTTCGGCTCTTTAAATAGAATCATATTAAACAAGACAGAACCCGCTGTTCCAAGTCCAATCCAAACCGTATAGGCAACGGAGACTTGAACGGAAGAGAACGAGGCGTACAAAAACAAAAAGGATAAGGCAAATCCGCCGACAAATAACATGCCTGTCGTGAGTTGCTTTTTCTTACTAAACATATTGAGACCAATGGTTCCGCCAATTTCACAGGCAGAGGCCAACAGTACAAAAAACCAGCCCATTTATACCGCTTCTCCTTTCTGCTCATGTGCATCTCCATCAGACACCTTCAGTCCAATAATTCCGAGAATTAAAATGCCCATAAATAAAAGCTTTTCTAATGAAAACGAACCGCCGAACAGCGCATAATCCATCAAAGATGTACCAATCGTTCCAACTCCTGCAAACACGGCGTACACAGTCCCTGTCGGCAGCTTCTCGCAGGCTTTCATTAAAAAATAAAAATCAACCGGGATCAGGCAGATAATGATCGCCCACTCCCACACAGCATCAGCTCTATTTAAACCAAACACCCAAAGTAATTCAAATAAACATGTGAGTGCAACATACATCCAGCTTTTTTTCATCGTATTTCCTCCTAAAACTGAAAACTGACGATTCGTCATTTCGAAGCCAAAAAAGAGCGTACAGCAAGTGCTGTACTAAGTTAAGGTGTCTCTATGCCAAGTGCGTAAAGGAGAAATTGCTTCACCTCTCGTTTTTGAATCAGAACCTCTTCTGTATCTGTTTCTGTAAATAAGTACATTTGCTCAGCTGATGATTCAAGTAAACCGATAATGAATTTCGCAGCAGATTGACAGTTCAAGTTCGCACGTACTCTTTTGTCCTGTTTTGCCTTATCTAAAAAAGAAGCGACCCATTTGTAAATCGGTTCATAAATATCTTCCCATTCCTTTAAATGCTCGGTGGCAGCTAAACCTGAATACGTTAGGGCAAGAACATCACGGTATTGTCTTGTAAAAGAGAAAATAAATTCAACTAGTGCATCTGCTTGATCAAGTACATCCGCATGCTGAGTGAGTTCCTTTTCAATGGCAGGGACCATCTGTGCGATTAGATGTTCAGCGATGGCAGGCATGACAGACAGCTTTGAAGGAAAATATAAATAAAAAGTTCCTTGCGCTACTCCTGCTGTTTTCACAATATCCGATATAGTCGTCTTTTCAATTCCCTTCTCTTTAAAGGCATCAATCGCAGCAAGCATAATTTTTTCTCGTTTTGACACAGGATCACCGACCTTAAAATGACTGAATGTCAGTCAGTATACCGAGAAAATGACGATTTGTCAATATCGCATGAATTGTGAGAATAAGTGATGAATAGATACAGGAAAGCCTGAATAACCTGTAATATGGTCAAGCATGGTGTAAGAAAGGGGCAGCTATTTGTATGACATCCAGTGCTATGTTTTCAATGGCTTATTTTCTTCTGCTCGTCCCGTTCTATCTAACTATGAGATATAGGCTGGCAAAAAAACAGCAACGTTTTATCTATTTACGAACAGAAATGGTCCTTGCTTTTCTATTTGTATATACGAATGTTCTCTTTTATTTAACGGTCTTTCCGAATCGCTTTTCAGCACCAAAAGATCAAGTGAGCGTCAATCTGATTCCCTTCCACTCCATTCAACAAAACCTACACGCCTTTCAGCATGGCTATCCAAACCTTGTCTTGTTAAATTTGGCAGGGAACATTCTCTTATTTGTGCCGCTCGGTTTTTTTCTATATCAAGCCTTTCGGACATGTCGCTTTCAAAAGGCGGTGCTGGCTGGGTTGATCTTGTCAGCGATCATCGAAATCCTTCAATGGATATTCTCACAATCTGGTATGATTACAAGAAGCAGCGATATAGATGATATTCTCTTAAATACACTTGGCACAGCGCTAGGTTGTATGTTGTATCGGATGTATCAACGAAGGAAGGAGAAAATCAAGTGAAGCGAGTTTGTATCATTCCATGTGGCGCCAAGAAAATATGGGACGTCCATCCAGAGGCAGGGAGCCAGCCGGCGAACCTCGTTTATTTAAGTCCGCTGCATCAGCGTACGAAAAGCTATGCCCGAACGTTCTTTTCAGACTACCTAATTATTTCAGCGAAGCATGGATTCTTAAAGGCAGATGATATTATTCATGAAAATTATGATGTGGCTTTTGGTACACCGCATACTAATCAGATAACAAGAGAAGCACTAAGTCAGCAATTTCATGAAAAACATCTCACTGCATATGATGAATTAGTGATACTAGGTGGAAAGAAATATCGAAAGGTGATCGATCCGTTATTACTTCCTCATCAGACAGCGATTTATCCGCTGGCTCCATATAAAGGAATTGGCTATATGCTTCAGGCGTTAAAGCAAGCCGTTGAGACAAAAGTAGAACTTCCGCCGCATATTTAACGTATTCACATCTACCGGTAAGCAGGGTTTTGATCATTAAAAAGAGAATGAATGAAGTAGCGATGCTGATTGTTTCATATCTTTTCAGCAGCCACTTGGATGTCCGCATCGCTTATTAGAGTGGCTAGATGAAAAAGGAGGCGTATGAACATGACAACCATCTATTTAGCTGGTGATTCAACCGTTTCATCTTACCCAGATCGTCCTGTTCAAGGAGGGTGGGGAGAGTTTTTACATCGCTACACAGCGCAGGGTGTGAGCGTCGACAACCGCGCAATCGGTGGAAGAAGCTCAAAAACATTCATTGAAGAAGGACGGCTTGATAAAATATTAGCTGACATTCAGCCTGGGGACTGGCTGTTTACACAAATGGGGCACAATGATGCTTCAACGGAGAAGCCGGAACGGCATACAGATCCTTTCACAACGTATAAAAGCTATTTGTCTCAATATATTCACGGAGCAAGAGCGAAAGGAGCTACACCGCTT
The DNA here is from genome assembly GCF_005144805.1 of Bacillus sp. S2(2019). Lineage (NCBI taxonomy): Bacteria > Bacillati > Bacillota > Bacilli > Caryophanales > Bacillaceae > Bacillus > Bacillus sp. S2(2019). Next base: position 47,472 of record NZ_SWFL01000006.1, on the reverse strand, counting down.
TTATTAACGCCAGTCGGCCGCTTTCATGAAAAAGACGGAGAATATATCAATGATTTCCCTGACTACTGTGCCGCGATGAAAGAACTAGCCGATGAAGAAGAAGTTCTTCTCGTTGATTTAAATACAGTTAGTCTCCAGTTTTATCAAATTTCCGGCATAGAGAAAACGACTTCTTACTTTATGCTGTCAACAGGTATAGAGGATCGCACGCACTTTACAAAAGAAGGGGCAGATGCGATTGCAAGACTTGTTTCGCTGGAATTAAAGGACCTTGGATTAACGATTGTGTGATGGCTGACAGGACGAGAAAGCGCTCGTCCTGTTCTTTTTTTGCAGAAAGCTATTGATTCCCTTCACCAGAGTAGACTACAATAGGTACATATGATAATGAGAATCAATATCACTTATAAATAGATCAATCGATGAAAAACTGGAGGGACTCAAATGACAGAACAACTTGAATTGTTTGACGTTACCATTATTGGCGGCGGTCCAGCAGGAATGTACACCGCCTTTTATAGTGGGATGCGGGATTTAAAGACGAAGGTACTGGAGTATAACGAAAGCCTTGGCGGAAAAATCCTCTTATATCCTGAAAAAGTCATATGGGATGTGGGTGGTTTGCCACCAACAAGAGGTGAACAGCTGATCCAGCAGCTAGAAACGCAGGCGAAAACATTTGAACCAGAGATTGCGTTGAATCAAAAAATCACGCAATTCGAGCGGGATGAGAATGGTCATATCCTGCTGACGGCTGAAAATGGCGATCGTCATTTGACAAAGACCCTCATCTTAGCGATGGGTCACGGAATTCCAGTTCAGCGAAAACTTGAAATCGAGCATGCAGACCGTTATGAAGTAACAAACCTTTATTACACTGTGCAGGAGCTAAAGACGTTTGCAGGAAAGCGGGTGGTCATCTCTGGAGGCGGAGATTCAGCTGTTGATTGGGCCAATGCCCTCGTTCCAATTGCTGAAAGTGTGACCGTTGTGCATCGTCGTGATATGTTTGGTGGACATGAAAAAAACGTCGCCAACATGAAAGCATCTAGTGCTCGCATTCTCACACCGCATGAACTCACAGAGCTTCATGGTCAAGGTGACAAAATTGAAGCCGTCACCATTCAGCACTTAGAAACAGGCGACATCGAACGAATCGAAACCGATGCTGTCATCGTCAACCATGGCATGAAAGGTGATTTAAGCGTTCTATCAGAATGGGGACTCAAGCAAGGTGAGTGGGGACTCATCGAGGTCAATGAAAAGATGGAAACCAATTTACCTGGCGTCTATGCAGTTGGCGACTTATGCACACATAAAAGTAAAGTGCGTTTAATTGCCGGTACGTTTGTTGATGGAGTCAATGCACTCAATAGCGCAAAGCTATACATCGAACCAGAAGCAGAAAAAGTAGCGTACGTGTCTTCACATAATGAACGCTTTAAAGAGAAAAACAAAGAATTACAAACGGCTGGAGCGCGATAATCACCATTCAGTCAGACATTGAAGTGCTAAAATGGTTTATTTTAGCACTTTTTTATATGGAAGGAGAAAGAGAAAATGACCGCCTATAATCATACAATTCTTCGCATGAAAGAAAGCAGTAAACGATCTCTTTCTGTGAAACAAACGGACTCATGGCAAACATCTTCACTGATGTTCTTGACTACGGACGGTGCGGTGAGAGTTGACATGGAAGGAATTCGATATGAGCTAAATGCAAAAGACAGTGTGTTGATCCGCTCAGGAATAGATGTCATGGTTGAATCTTTATCCAGCGAGCAAGTGGTGATCTATACTGTCACATTTGATCAATTCACTCTGGCACATGATGCACAAAATGAATTGGTCTATAAGGTGAATCACGATGACCTCCCTGATAACGGTGAAGTGGTGAAAGGCTCTCCCGTCCTTTTTTCTTACATCAAACAAATACAGACGAGCCAAATCATACAAGAACAGGCGAAATGGCTGGAAGAAATCATGTTCATTTTCCGCAAACAATCCAAGCCATACAACGAAAAAGTGCATTATTCGATTAACATGATCTTGCAGTATATGGCTGAGCATTATGATCAAAAACTAACAAGAAAAGACTTAGCTCATAAGATGGGGTTTCATGAGAGTTACTTTTCTACCTTTTTCAAACAAAGTATGGGGATGAGTGTGACAGAATACATTGCACAAATTCGAATAGACGAAGCCAAAAAACGTCTTCTGCAAACAGACGATCAAATTCAAATCATAGCACGGCAAGTCGGGTATGCAGACAGTTTATATTTCAGCAGGAAGTTCCGTCAAAAAACAGGAAGAACGCCCAGTCAGTTTCGAATGAACCGAAGACCAGAGCGGATTGCTGCTTTTCAATTTGTCGGGTTATTGGTTGCAATAGGCATTGAGCCTGTTTGTATTGACGAAGAAACCGATCTCCATTCAGATATACTCAAAGAACATCTGGCCAGTTCGCTTATCATAAATGAACATACGCCTGATGACGTCTTTAAATCACTTCAATTAGATGTCATCATCGTCCCTAACTATTATTATTCAAAACCTGCATTGATCAAGCGATTGGAGCAAATCGCACCTGTTCTTGTTCTGCCATACGCTGGTCATCATGCTGTACAAGATGTACTGTCTATAGGACGCCTTTTAGGAAGAGAAAATGAGGCAAACGATTGGGTGAAACGATTTGAACAACTTAGTCAACAGGCAAGAAACACCCTGTCTTCCTTTAGAGAAAAAGGCGAGACCGTTGCAATCTATGAAATGAGAGGACATGACAAAGTGTATATGTGGTCCTATGAGGCAAGAGGGGCCTTCTATCTTTACGAAACGCTTGGCTTAAAACCTCCAAAAGCCATTTTAGAAGAAGTTCTTCTTCCTAATCAACATACAGTCATTCCTTTAGAGAGACTTGGAGAATACGAGGCGGATCATATGTTTTTTATTGTCTCTGACCAATATGGGTGGTATAAGCAAATGGACAAGCGAATGGAAGAAAGTGATGTTCTTCGTCAATTATCGGCTGTGAAAAATGGTACCTTTTATCCAGTAAAACTGGAGGAGTTTCGATTTGATGAAGGAGAGCGTGCACTTCTTTTGATGGACCGGTTTGTCTCTCAGTTGACACAGCCAGCCTATCCAACAATTGTCCATATGTAAGTTGCGAGAATCCTCCATAGACCACTACGGGTGAGGTTGATAGAATACATGAGACTAGTAATTGATAACTATTCTCATTTGTAGTTGCGAAAATGAAGGAGGAATATGGAGATGAAAAAGACGTATTGGATATGTGCTGTCATTCTTCTAATGATATTGACGGCTTGTGGCAATAAAGAACAAGCCAAAACAGCAGAATCAAAGCAAGAAACGAAAACGGTTGAAACAGTGAAAGGAAAGATAGAGATTCCAGCTGAACCTAAACGAATTCTTGTAGATGGATATTTAGGGAGTGTGATTGCACTTGACGTTCAGCCTGTTGGATCGACAACGCAGGATTTAAAGAACGTACACTTAAAGGGCAAGATAAAAGGAATAGAGGACATCAGTGACGAGCGTTCAGCTGAAAAAGCACTTAGCTTAAAGCCTGATCTGATTATCACAGCCGTACAGGATGAAAAAGTCTATGATGTGTACAAAAAAATAGCCCCTACCATCGTGTATCCTTACGGTTCTTTCAAAGATGCACATGAAGAATTAACGACGCTGGCAAAAATTTTAAATAAAGAAGAGGAAGGAAAAGCATTCCTCACCGCCTTCGATCAACGAATTGAGGCTGCTAGGAAAAAAGTGAAGTCTGCTTTAAAAGAGAATGAAACGGTCTCGATCATGGGCGCTTTTAAAAATGATGTCTATGTATATGGTAACGGAATTTATCGAGGCGGGCAGGCATTATATCAGCAATTACAGGTAAACCCGCCAAAACAGGTCAGAGATACAATTTTAAAAAGTAAAACAGGGTATGAAGTCATTTCTTATGAAACCCTTCCTGAATATGCAGGAGACTACATTTTCATTGATGAAAGCAACGGCGGAACATTTGATAAAAACAATTCTATTTGGAAGAGTCTAGAATCTGTCAAAAAAGAGCAGACCTATCAAATGGATACAGAGTTCTTCTGGCCTTACGATCCGATTGCAGTAGCCAATCAAGCGGAAGAGTTTGCTGACATATTGACAGAAATGTCTGATCGGTAGGAGGTCTGTCAATTGTTAAAGCGTTTCTTCTCATACTACAAACCATATATGGGGCTGTTTATATTAGATTTTTCCTGTGCGGTACTGGCAGCCTTACTCGAATTATCCTTTCCCCTTGCCATCAGTAAAGTGATGGACGATTTGCTGCCAAATGGTGATTGGGATGCCATTTGGTTTTGGGGCATTCTGCTCCTCAGTTTATACGTGATCAGCTCTACGATGCATTATGTCGTGACCTATTTTGGGCACAAATTAGGCATTAATATAGAAACGGATATGAGGAATCAGCTATTTTCTCATGTACAAAGAATGTCCTTTCGCTTCTTTGACAAAAAGAAAACGGGAAAACTCGTGTCCCGTATGACAAATGATTTAATGGATATTGGAGAAATCGCGCATCATGGCCCGGAGGATTTATTTATCGCTATCATGACACTCACGGGTGCCTTTGGCTTGATGCTGTCGATTAATTGGCAGCTGGCAGTTCTCACATTTATTGTCGTTCCATTCTTGATCGGATTATCCGTCTACTTTACGAAAAAAATGTCTGCTGCTTTTGATAAAATGTTCTCGAGTATTGGTCAATTCCATTCACGTGTGGAAAACAATATTAGTGGCATACGGGTTGTGAAAGCATTCGGAAATGAATCACATGAAATGGACCGATTTATTGAACATAACGAGCAATTTAGAAAGACAAAGCTAACCACATATCAAATGATGGCTGTGCATACCGCTGTTAGTCATTTTCTTATTAAGAGTGTGACAGTGTTTGGCCTTGTATGCGGCGCATGGTTTGTGCTGCAAAAAAATATGACGTATGGGGAATTTGTATCATTTGTGCTATTAACAGGCATCTTCTTAGGACCCATTCAACAAATCAATGCAGTCATTGAAATGTATCCAAAAGGTGCAGCGGGCTTTAAACGATTTGCATCACTCATCGATCAATCACCTGATGAAAAGGATGCGGATGATGCCATTGAAGTTGATCAGTTAAAAGGGGATATCGTTTTTGAGCATGTGTCTTTTCAATATGAATCAGACAAACCGGTTCTTCATGACATCAATCTTGAGGTGAAACAAGGAGAGACCATTGCGGTCGTAGGTCCCTCTGGTGCTGGGAAATCGACGCTTTGCAGTTTACTGCCACGCTTTTACGAATGGCAGGAGGGAACCATTACAATTGATGGCATAGAGACACGAAAGATGACACTGCCTTCGTTGCGGAGACAAATTGGTGTCGTCCAGCAAGATATTTATTTATTCCATGGGACCATCCGAGAAAACATTTTATACGGAAAACTCGATGCATCTGATGAAGAAGTGTGGCAGGCAGTGGAGAAAGCCCAACTGAAGGATCTTGTAAATAGCTTGCCAAATGGGCTTGATACGATCATCGGTGAACGCGGGATGATGTTATCTGGCGGACAAAAACAGCGTATCTCCATTGCACGTATTTTCCTTAAAAATCCGCCAATTTTTATTTTAGATGAAGCCACATCTTCTCTGGATACGGAGACAGAATCCTTTATTCAGGGCTCACTTGAAGAACTATCTGAAGGACGAACCACGTTTATTATTGCGCATCGCCTAGCGACCATCCAGCATGCTGACCGGATTGTGGTTTTAACAAAAGAGGGCATCAAGGAGCAAGGCAGGCATGAAGACCTGCTGGAAATGGACGGGATGTACCGGCGTTTGTATGAAACACAATTTAGAATGTAAAAGAGGAAAAGCCGGCATATTGCCGGCTCAGCGTGTAGACAAACCCTCGCATTCGGTGTCAGTCCTGCGCTTCGGTGCTCACGAATGTCAAATTCGCTCTGCGCCGATGCTCGTCCTTCCTAGGGCTGCAAAGGTTTTCTATCACGCTGAAAAGAAGACAAAGGGCTAAAATAAAGTTCATTTTAACCCTTTGTCAACAATCTGAAGCCGGCATATTGCCGGCTTTTTAGCGTGTGATCAACATCCGACCATTAACTGCGGGGGGCAAATAACATCACACTGACACCAGCTAAACAGATCAAAGCACCCAACCAGTCATAGAAATCAGGGGTTTTGCGATCGACCCACCAGCCCCAAAACACAGCGAGAACGACAAAAACACCGCCATAGGCCGCATAAACCCGCCCAAAGGTCGGGAACTGCTGGAATGTAGAGATGACGCCGTAAGCGACCAAGATGAGGCTACCTGCGATTCCATAGCTGACGGGTTTTGCTTCACGCAGCCACAGCCAGACAAGATAACCGCCACCTATTTCAGCCAGACCAGCTAATAAAAAAAGAACAATCGTTACAATCATTTTCGGACACTCCAGTTCTCCTGTTTCGTTCTATTATGACATGATGAAAGGATGCGTTCTATCTGATGTAAATTGAGAGCCTGACGAGAGTTTGCTAAAATCAACTGAACAGTGAATGAAACACATGGATTCTTGACTTTCCCTGAGGCGGGTGATCCAAATGGTCAATCCATCCGTTTAGTATGTACATTCTCATGAGGAACACATTTCCTTTTTCAGTGCTCTTTTTTTCTCCTTGAAAAAAGAGTAAAGTACAAAGGAGGCTTATCTCAGCAATTTGAGTGATAAGCCATACGTGAAGATTTCATGATGAATGCATAATGCTCTTTCTCATGAAAAAGGAAGGAGATGACCATGGACACACTGAAGGATTTTGAGCTGTATCACAAGATCAAACATGATCGACATAAGCCCTCGCTTGAATTATTGTACGATCGCTATGAACGTGTGTTATATTCGTTTATTTATAAAATGACTGGAAACCGTGAGCTGGCGGAGGAAGTGCTTCAAGAAGTCTTTATCAAGCTCTGGCGCGGCATAGGAGAATACAATACAGATAAAGGGAAATTTTCCTCATGGTTATTTATGATGTCACGAAACACGGCAATCGATCTATTAAGGAAACACCGAAATGAAACAGCTCTTGAAGATGAGCATATTGAATACTTGGCAGATCATCAAGAAGATGTGTCAAAAGAAGTAGAATGGAACGAAGAAAAACAAATCATACGTGAAGCAGTATCAACATTGTCGAAAGAACAGCAAACCATCATCGAAGATGTCTATTTTAAAGGAATGACACAAAAGAGCATTGCGGAAAAACTAGGCATCCCTATTGGAACGGTGAAGGGAAGAGTTCGATTGTCATTGAAGCATTTACGAACGAAACTGTCTCGCGGAGGAAAGGAGGAAGAGGCATGACTCAGTGTAAACATCAAGTCATTGATTACTTTAACGGGCATTTACAAGGAGAAGAAAAGACGCAATTTGAAGAACACATCAAACATTGCTCGGCTTGCAAAGAAGAGCTTGAAGAACTGACATCGCTCATGTCTGATATTCCGTTTCTAGCAGAGGACGAAACGCCTCCGGCAGGGATGAAAGACCGTATTTTATCAAGAGTATTTGAAGAAGAGATACGAGAGACAACAATCGCTGCAAAATCGAACCCGCCTCAAGATTTCAAAATAGTTCGTGATGCAAATGAGACGAAACCGCCAATGAAGAAGAAAAATCAATGGCTGTTGCCTCTCGTTGCCGCACTACTTCTCATTTCTGCAGCTGGGAACGTGTATTTCTTAACAAATGGAACAGATCAAGCAGAACAACCTGTCAAAGTTGTTGCGACAAAATCACTGGCATCTGCCGAATCGGCAAAAACAACGGGTGCTTTTTCAGTGATTGAGCATCACGGCAAAAAAGAGCTTGTCGTGAGTGCCGACGGATTAAAAGGCCAGCTTGATTCATCAGCTGTTTATCAAGTATGGCTCATTAAAGGAGATCAGCCCGTTCCGGCCGGTGCCTTTAAAACAGATAGCAAAGGGGAGGGCACCGTCACCTATGCATTATCTGAAAAAGAAGCAAACGAATCATGGGATACTGTGGCTGTCACCCTTGAACCAAAAAAGGATAACAAGCTTCCGCAAGGTCCTGTCGTACTGAGTGCTGCATTTTAAGCTTGATTCATGAAGGATGCCTTTTTCAGGGCATCCTTTTTTGATAGGCAGAAGGAACCTTATGACAAATGAGACGTACTACATATAGAGGTGAGACACATGCAGCGATACATAGAAAAACAACTATTTCTCTTATCAGCTAGGCACGCATTTACCGCATTTTATTTTTTGGTGATCCCATTCATTATAAAAGACCTTTTTAAATCAACTCCTTTATTGATGGTCATGATCGCTCTTTTTATCATTCATCATCTAGTGACAAGTATCGTATGGTTTTATAAATCAAGAAACATTCGAAAGCGTCAATCAGGTGACCTAACCAAACGGGGACATCTCGTTATCCTGATCATGCAGAGGCTCGAACAGCTCATGATGCTCGGTTTTGTGATGTTATTGATCAGTGGATCGATGCAGGGAGACATTGTGACGCTATTATTCACAATTTTTCTGTTCATCGTCGTTTTCTTTCAGCACATTCAGTTTTATTATGTTCAGTACTTCTTTAAATCGAGCGGCTGGTTCACCTATGTCCTCTCTTTACAAAAGGCACGTCCTTCTTACATCGTGAGGGAACGAAGGGCTTTGAAGAAATCCTAAATATGCAATCGCTTGCTGACTGATCCATCAGCATTAGAAATATATGATAAAATGTGGAAAAGAAGCATGGAGAAAGGGAGTGCGAGCGAGTGAAAGCAGTTGGATTATTTGAGTATTTGCCAATTGAGCATGAACAAAGCTTGATCGATCAGGAGGTGGCAAAGCCCAAAGCAGCTGGCAGGGATATTTTGGTGAAGGTAGAGGCTGTGTCGGTGAATCCAGTGGATACAAAGGTGAGGTCACCGAAGAATCAGAAAGAAGATGAATTGAAAATTCTTGGCTACGATGCAAGCGGTACGGTGGTGGAAGTGGGCGAAGCGTGTACGTTGTTTCAGCCGGGTGACCACGTCTATTACGCAGGAGATATCACGCGACAAGGCTCAAATAGTGAATATCAGCTTGTGGATGAGAGAATTGTGGCGAAAAAGCCTGCAAATCTCTCTTTTGCCGAAGCAGCTGCCATGCCTCTTACAACAATTACGGCATATGAAGCGCTATTCGACCGAATGCATATGAAGCGGAATGCAGAAGGCTCGACCTTGCTGATCATCGGTGGAGCAGGCGGAGTGGGCTCTATCGCCATTCAACTCGCCAAATTAGCAAAGGCGACTGTGATCGCCACTGCATCAAGACCTGAAACAAATGAATGGTGTCTCTCATTAGGGGCTGATCATATCATTGACCATCACGAGCCGCTCTTAGCGCAGCTTCAGGAAAAAGGGATTGGCGAAGTGGATTACATTTTATGCTTAAATGATACAGATGGCCATTTCAAAGGGATGGCAGAAGCGATTAAACCTCAAGGAACGATCTGTACCATTGTTGAAAATCAGCACCATTTAGACATTCAATTACTCAAAAATAAAAGTGCTGCATTTGTATGGGAATTCATGTTCACACGGCCGATGTACAAAACCTCGGATATGATGAAGCAGCACGAGCTTTTAAAAGAAGCGAGTACATTATTTGAAGAGAAGAAGTTAAAACATACATTAACAAAGGTGCTCAGCCCCATCAATGCCGCCAATTTGAAGCAGGCACATCAAACACTTGAGCAAGGGAAGATGATAGGTAAATTTGTTCTAGAAGGATTTTAAGGAGGGGCAGCAGATGACATCATTACAATATCCGATTGGCTTATATGAACCGGTGGACCAACAAACGAAAAAGCAGCTGGAGGCATGGATTGATGAGTTGGCACTCATTCCTCAAAAGTATGAAGAGGCAGTTGTCCCATTGACAAATGATCAGCTGGATACCCCATATCGGCCAGGAGGATGGACCGTTCGTCAGCTCATTCACCACGTAGCGGACAGCCATCTGAATGCCTACTTGCGATTTAAACTTGCGCTGACAGAAGAAACACCGCACATACGTCCATATGATCAGGAGGCATTTGCCTCACTTCCTGACAGTAAGGCGCCTATCAGCCTATCGCTGCCGTTAATCAGCAGTCTACATCGCCGGTGGGTCACATTACTTCGTGAGATGACAGAGGAAGATTTCAACGCTGCATATTACCATCCAGCCGATCAACAAACGGTGTCCTTATATGATGCAACAGGAATGTATGTCTGGCATTCACAGCATCATCTCGCCCATATCACGGAATTAATCAAAAGAAATCAGTGGAAGTAAAGGAGTCAACACATGTCTAGTAGAAGAATTGTCGGCGCTATGTTTATCTGCACGGCGGCATTGTTTTATATAGCAAAATTCGTTTTGTTTGAGATTCGTTATGGTGGAAATGTAGGCGCAGAAAGAACAATCGAGGAACTGGAAGATATACTCCCAGGCGGTACATGGATCAGCATCATTTTTCTCATTATCGGTTTAGGTTATCTTTTGTGGGATGACCGGGAAGTCATTCGTCAATATCTTTTCACCCCAGATAAACAAGAAAAAGAAGAAATAAAAAAGACGGACTTCAAGTGACCGTCTTTTTTCCTTTTTTAGCCACGTTCGGGACGAAGTGCTTTTTCTAAAATAGCTAGACCTTCATTAACTTTTTCTTTTTCCTCGTCATTGAGCCGTTGCAGGGAATTTTTAATTTTTTCATGCCCTTTTTGATAAATACTTCTGAAAATATTTTTCGCTTCCTCTGTCAATTCTACGACAATGATTCGACGGTCACGCTCAGAATGCTTTCGTTCCACAAAGTTCGATTGTTCTAACCGATCAAGCAGCCCTGTCATATTGGACAAAGAAGCCCCCATTTTTTCAGCAATTTCGGACACCTTAAGAGAGCCATGGTTATTGAGCAGCATGAGCACTTTCATTTGAGGCATACTCATATCAAGCTTCATCCATTCAGAAACATCTCCAAGTCCTGCAGCAGTGAGCACTTTCATATACAGCACCCATGTCTTTTTTTCCTCAGGAGATAGGATTTCCTCTTTTAGTACGGTGGTGTCATGAATATTATATTCCACGCTTGTTCACTTCCTTTAAGCGGCTCTTTTCTTTATATTACTGATTTTTACTTCTAATTGAAAGTATCATGAAGCTTTTGAATGTTAAACTGCATGAATTAAGTGGTATTTGTTGTATAATAATGGTCAGTTGAAATTAATGAAGCAACTTAGAAAGTTGGGAGAAACATGTGGAACAAAAAAACGGGTATGACGATCTTAAAAATGCTCTTTCCGATCGTGATCATCCTTGTCTTAATTTTTGTCGCCAAGCAGGAGCTGAGCGGCCTTTCCATTAAAAAGACGTTTTATATTATTGACAGCTTGAATCGAATGGACTTGTTTATTCTTGTTTTTCTTGGACTTGTCGCTGTTTTATCCATGTCCTTATATGATTTTATTTTAAGAAAAAGCCTTGATATGCCCATCAGCGGCTGGAAAACGATCCGAATTTCTTGGATCGCCAACTCCTTTAATAGTGTACTTGGATTCGGTGGTTTATCAGGAGCAGGGCTTAGAACGCTCCTATACAAGGAATACATAACAGATACGAAAAAACTGCTGAAAGGCATTGCGCTTTTAACATCCTCTGTTCTGCTAGGCTTATCTATTTTCAGTGATTTGATTTTAGTTAGGGTCCTGCCTGTTGAAAGTATTATTAGTCAGGAGCCGTGGTTATGGGCATTTGTCATTATTTTTGCTTGTATTGTGCCCATTTACATCATCATGGCGTCCATTCGAAAAAGCTCGATTGAGAGCGGTGAAAACGGACTGAAGCACCCGATCTATGCTTATATTGGTGCATCGTTTTTAGAGTGGCTGGCAGCTGGTCTTGTCATGTACATGGCTGTTGTCTCTATGGGTATGAACGTTGATGTCCGTATTGTATTAGGCGTCTTTGCGATTGCGTCAATCGGCGGTTTAATCAGTATGGTTCCGGGCGGATTCGGTTCGTTTGATCTGATCTTTTTACTCAGTATGCAATACATTGGGTTTGATAAAGAGATGGTACTGACAGCGCTTGTCTTGTACCGCTTCGTTTACTCCATTTTCCCGTTTATTCTTGGACTTTGTCTAGCGGCATACGATTTAACTGGAACAACACTCAGGCGTCTTGAAGGCAATCCGAGAATGGCGCCTGCTATTGAAACAACAAACGTCTTAATTGTGTTGCACCGTGCTCTGCTTATCCGTTTATTGTACGGATCTTTGTCCATTTTAACGTTTGGAAGCGGTTTGCTCATTATGGCTTCCGTTGTGCTTCCTGTTGATCGTTTAGGTGTGATTACAACCATTCCACGCTTTTTGTTATCAGGATTTAATGGTCTTTCTTTAATGTTCGGGATCATTTTAATGATTTTGTCCATTGAAGTGTATAAAAGAACAAAACGGTCTTATCTATTGACAATGATTGCCCTAGCAGGCGGCTTTGTGTTTACTTTACTAAAAGGGTTTAACCTGAGTTTGATCTTTATATTGCCGGTCATCATGGTGGTATTTTTCTCGCTTCGAAATCAATTTGTGAAGCAGCAGGCGCCTTATTCTTTGAATCAGTTTGTGGCCGCCGCCGCCGGATATTTACTCGTGTTGTTTAACTATAATGTCATTGGGAACTTCATTTGGATGAAAATTGGTCATTTCCTAAGCAAGGACTATTTGGTTCATAATGAACGGCATATCACGATGACCAGTATGATTGCTTTAATTGGCGTCCCTCTTTTCTTTTTCATTAGCAAATTGATTTTTAATAAAAAAGCAGTTCCAATCGGCGAAGAAGCCGATGAAGAAAAATTAAAAACTTTTCTCGAAGAAAAGGGAGGAAATGCTCTTAGTCATCTAGGTTTTTTGGGAGACAAAAAACTGTTTTTCTCAAGTGATGGAGAGGCGATGCTTCAGTTTGGCCGGATTGGCCGCTGCGTTATTGTGCTTGGAGATCCTTCTGGGCGTAGAGCCTCTTATCCGCTTGTACTGGAAGAATTTTTGGAGCAGACAGAAAAAGCAGGCTATCGTGTCGCTTTTTATCAAGTAGAACGTGAAGGAATGGCGCTTTATCATGACCTAGGTTTTCACTTCTTTAAGCTTGGGGAAGAAGCCATGGTCGATTTAGAAACGTTCTCTTTGTCAGGAAAGAAAAAATCAAACTTACGGGCTGTCGCAAATAAATTTGAACGAGAAGGCTATACGTTTGAAATGCTGGAGCCGCCCTTTTCAGAGGAATTGATCTCAACCTTAAAACAAATCTCTGACAGCTGGCTGGGCAAGAAAAAAGAAAAAGGATTTTCATTAGGCTATTTCCATGAAGACTACATTCAAAAAGCACCGATTGCGATTTTAAAGGATGAACAAGGACAGATCATATCTTTTGTGTCCTTAATGCCGATGTATCAAAAAGGAGAGATATCCATCGACCTCATGCGTCATATGCATGATGCACCGAACGGGATGATGGATGCACTCTTTATCCACCTTTTTCAATGGGCGAAAGAAAAAGGCTACACATCCTTTAACATGGGAATGGCGCCATTATCGAATGTTGGCACGTTCCACCAGTCCTTTCTGACAGAACGTTTGGCGAGTGTCATCTTCAATAACGTCAGATATATGTATAGTTTCAGCGGCTTACGGTCTTTTAAACAGAAATATAAACCAGAATGGCGCGGAAAATATTTAGCGTATAAAAAGAATACATCACTGCCTGTCACAATGGTGCTCGTCACTAAGCTGATAGGAATGGACCCAAATCGAAAACGGCGTCCATAAGTCCAAAGAACCTTTACCTTTCACTAGGTGAAGGTTTTTTTAGACAAAAGAATAGCAAAAGTGGTAAAGTTGAAGGGTAAGGGGGATGTTCACATGACACTAAATGAATGGTTTACAAAGGGATTAGCTGAACGTACATATGTACACAACATGGAGAAAAATCGTGAAAACTTACTCACGGTGTACAACCAGTACGCAATTCATCAAAAGGAAAAAGAGCTGCTTCAAAAACTTCAAAAGAAAAAACTGAGAGCGCTTGTGATCACGGCAGATTGGTGCGGCGATGCGATGGTCAATGTACCTATTTTCATGCGTATTGCAAATGAAGCACTGATTGATGCGCGCTATTTCATTCGGGACGAGCACCTAGACCTGATGGATCAGTATTTAACGAACGGGACCGCAAGATCGATTCCGATTATCGTCATCATTGATCAGGACGGGAAAGAAGTGGGGAAATGGGGACCTCGCTCAGCAGAAGCTCAGCGCTTTGTCGACGAGAAAAAGCCGGATAAAGATGCACCCGATTTTGAGGAAGCATTTAAAGTGTTTGCGAAAGAAGCCGCACATCACTATACGACAGATCGTTACTTATGGAAAGATATTGAGAAAGAAATAGTAGAAGTTTTGGCAAAAATATAAACCAAAAGACTACTTCGCCGCAATGGGAAGTAGTCTTTTTTTATCTTGTTTTTGCGTTTCACCTACAAAACACCGCATAAAGATGTAGAAAAACCGCAGAATTCTATCAAATACCGCAGAAAACCGCAAAGCATCACGATTTTCCCAACCACTTTTAGTTGAAAAACCTCATATATGCCATGAAATCAGCTATTTTGCCCTTATCTAAAGGCTCATATAACGCACGTCGGATGGCTTTTTCCCAATACAAGAGGCCCAGCAACTATAGTAATCTAGTTGTAATCTCCTTTGAACGAACTAAAAAAAATAAATGAAGGAAAAGGGCTGGCGATCAATTTATGAAAAAAATCATCTATCTCGATCAAGAAAAAAAGAAGCTCGCTGAATCAAAGAAAAGAGAACAGCGTTCCATCAAATCACTCAGACTGCTTGTGTTTTATGACGGACAAAGTCCTTCATGTGCAAAAGCGATTGACCTGTTGAAATCACTCGATTGGAAAAACCGAATTCACTTTGAATCATTTAGACACTCACAGCTGCTGAGACTGAATAAAATTAGTGAAGAGAAGGCAGAGAAACGAATCGTGTCTATTTCCTTAGCGAAAAATCAAAAAAACTCAGGGATTTATACGTGGCTGAGAATGGCTTGTCACATCCCTGCATTATGGGGAACGGTCCCATTCATTGTACTCAGCATTTGGCTTGGCTTTGGGCAGCATGCTTACGATTATTTTGCGAGAAAACGGTACATTCATTCTGTCGAACAAGTCACCCGTCCCGATACAGATCAACAAAAGACCATCTAATCATAGAAAAAGCATGACCTTCGATCGGCAGAAGGTCATGCTTTTTTGTAATATGGGATAAATGATGCTAAGTGATCAAGCAGCTTCGTTGTGTAAGACATATATGCACGCTTATCAAGCTCAGAAGCCGCATAGGAAAGCAAGGTTCTAAGAGCAAACAAGTACTCATTGTGGAGCTGATTGTGTTCAAAGTAAGGAATCGCTGCTTCTACTAAATAAGTTTTCAAATCATGAGGATTCTCTTCAATCATCAATTTATAGATTTTAATCATATATAAACAGTTTGGTTGAATACGAGGCTGTTTGAGCAGCTCGTGTATGTATGGAAGCGCCTTTTTGCGATCATATTCCGCATACAATGTTGCGATTTCATAAAGCGTTTCACAGTAACGATCTTCTATCTGTTCTTGATTAAAATAATTGAGTGAATCTAGTAAATAAGGCACAGCGGATGAGAAATCTCCTTGGCGTTTTAAGAGAACCCCGTAATAAAAATAAGCTGTCATCTTAATATAAGCATCAGGGTGAAGCGACGTGTGTAAAATCACTTCTTTTAAATATCTTTTAGCTGTTTGAAAGGCCTTTAATTCCAGTGAGATGACCCCATGAATGAGTGTACAATGGATGACCCGCTTGAAATTATTTTTTTGTCTATACAAATCCATTGCTTGATGTGTGGCCTCAAGCGCATCACCGAGATGCCCCATGGCTCCAAGTGCTTTTGCATAGTGATAATACAGGTCGCTCTGTTCAACAGAAGCGTAAGAAAAGCAGCTTTCAAGTCTTTTCAATCCTTCTTCGAGCTGACCGATTTTAATCTGGTGGATGCCATCTAGATATTCAAACGTTTCTTTTTCTGTGTCAATAAAGGTTTTTTCAAACTTTTTAAGCACGCGGTGTGTTTTTAAGGCAAGCTGTTGTTTTTCTGTTAATAAATAAAATTGAAATAAGGACAAATGATACTGAATCCCTAAATCTAGCGAAAAGAACTGTTCCTCGTGATGAATGATCATTTCTGCATTTTGCTCTGCTTGATCGAGCGCATAGAAATACATGTTCATTTGAAACTCATCGAGCAATGACAGCAGGTGACGCGCCTTTTGCGACAGCGTTTCTTGACTAATTCCAAGCCGTTCAAGCAAAAGATTGATCGTATCTTGATTGGCCTCTTTTGAGCCATTTTCAATTTTACTTAAATGAGAGACAGAACAAATTCCTTCTGCCAACTCCGATTGGGTCATATTTTGTTTATAACGATAGAGTTTGATGATTTGCCCAATATTGATTTTCATTCCATCCAGAAGCCTCCCTTCCAATCATGGGTTGAAAGCTTTTTGAAAAAATAGCCGCATGAGACAAAGTGGAAATACCTGAAATCATTTCATCATCTTGGCTTTTTTCTCAAAATTTGTTTAAAACGTAATATGATTGTAACATTACTTGAAAAAGTCAAACAACTTTTTAGCAGAGAGGTGAGGTCCTATTTGCAAACAACACATGATCATGTTTATAATGTGAATGAGAATCAATTTCAATTAAGGTTGATTGAAAGGATGACATATATGCCAGAAACAAAACAACAAACAGAAGCGTTAACGGTTCGAGACGCTGTCAGATATAGACGATCGATTCGAAAATTCAAAGAAATGCCGGTGAGCATTGAACAGCTTCAGCCATTATTAGAGGACGCAGTCTATGCACCCAATCATAAAATCACGGAACCTTGGCGTTTTTTATATGCAGTGACGGATGAAGCAAAAGAGGTATTTGTGGAGCGGTTTATTGCTTTCTTTAAACGCAACAATCCAGACGCAAAAGAAGAAAAGATCAATCAGTACAGAGATTATTTTTCTAAAGTACCAGCACTTTTACTTGTTGTTCTAAAAGAAGACGAAAATCCAGTTGTGAGAAATGATGATTTTGCCGCTGTGAGTGCGCTCATTCAAAACTTCCAGCTGCTGGCTTGGGATCAAGGAATCGGTATGGTATGGAAGAGCGGCCGTATTTTATACGACAAAGGGTTTCAACAGGATATGGGATTGAAGGAAAACGAACGCTTTGCAGCGATTCTTCACATCGGTTATCCAGAAGAGGTACCTGAGGAAAAGTCACGTCAGAAGGCATCAAGCCTGCTAACTGAAATCAAATAAAAACAGACCTTTTGATAAGGTCTGTTTTTTTACTTATTGTTTTTTGGCACGCTGATCGGCTGCTTTCATACGTGCCATCGCTTTTACGTCATTCGGATCTGCAAGTTCTTTGGAAAATTCAACATATTCGCCATCCGTCTCTTGTGCCGCAAGCTGGTGGTTGGATTTTTTGTGTTGGTCTTTTTTCAAAGCTTTTCCCTCCTTTACAAGATCACTTTAGTTATGTACTTGTAAAAGAGGAATATCCGTTTTATTTGTTTCTTTTTTCTGCTGCTCTTTCCGCTTTTTTGAATTCCTGCTGATACAGAACTTCCTGGGTTTTCTTCAGTTTTGAAGTCGGCTGGTGTTCTTTTTTCTTCATCAAAATCGCCCCCTCATCTCATTTTTAATAGGATGGGTGTTTTTGACAAAATTTATTCCTCTGAATGCAAAATCGCTTCTTTTAGCTCAGGATGTAAAAACTCATAAGAAGACAGCAGTGCCTTTTTCGGCAGAGCACGTTGGCCTTCTAGAACAAGCAATGACATGTCGCCAAGTGCGGTTTTGATGACAAAGGACGGCACCTTCAGCCAGTGAGGGCGATGAAGGACAGATGCAATGGTTTGCCCCAGCTGCTTCATTTGAACAGGATTTGGAGATGTGACATTGAGTGGACCTGATATGTGTTCATGCTCAATGGCATACGCAATGAGATGTGCTACATCCTCCACGTGAACCCAAGATACCCATTGCGAGCCAGAGCCAATCGTTCCACCGGCAAACAGCTTGTATGGCAAGGTCATAAGAGGAAGTGTGCCTTTCTCTCCTAGCACTACCCCAAAGCGTGTATAAACCGTGCGAATACCGAGCGCCTCAATTTTTTGCCCTTCAGCTTCCCAAAGCTTTGACGTATGACTTAAAAAGTCTGTATCGGCTGGTGGGGCCTCCTCCGTAAAATCCTCTGTCTTGGAAGTGCCATAGATACCGACAGCACTTGCTTGAATGAGCACAGATGGTTTCGATTCCTGCGCTTCTATGATGCGTCTTACTTCTTGCGTTGATTGAAGACGACTGGAGAGAATGCCTTTTTTTGCTTTGTCCGTCCAGCGTGTGAAAATGGATTTTCCAGCAAGGTTAATCCATACATCAATCGCAGGCAATTCATGTTCAGGCTTAGCACCTTCTGTCAGCCACTGCACATAGTGTAAATGATTTTGTTCGGATTCCTTTGGATTTCTTGTTAAAATATATAGATGATGTCCTTCAGCTGCGAGCACCTTTGTGATATGCTGGCCGATAAACCCGGTTCCTCCGGTAATGGCGATATTCAATTGACATCTTCTCCTCTCATATACATACCTATATCTTTCACGATTTTGAATCAGAAGAAACATCCTGACTGTTTGAAAAAAGGAGTGATCACAGGATGCCCTATATTACGAAAATCTCTGCTCAGAAAAACAATACAGAACGCGTGAACATCTTTCTTGATGAAAAGTACGCTTTTAGCGTTGATCTAGATGTGCTCGTCCAGCATGATTTGAAAAAGGGAAAAGAGCTGGACGAAGCCGATATCATAGAGATTCAATTCGGTGATGCAGTAAAAAAAGGATTTCAGCAGGCCGTCGATTATTTATCGTATCGGATGAGATCAGTGAAAGAAGTCACCGATTATTTGACGAAAAAAGACATACCAGCACCTGCTATTAGTGAAATTATACACAAATTAAAACATTATAAGTATGTAAATGATCTTGAATTTGCAGAAGCATATGTAAGCACCCACCGAAAAACGAATAGCAAAGGCCCGTCAGTGCTAAAAAAAGAATTAAAGCTGAAAGGCATAGACGATGACACCATCGAACAAGCACTATCGCAATATCCAAATGATTTGCAGCTAGAGGAAGCAGTGAAACAAGTGCTGAAGCTGGTTAAGAAAGAGAAAAACCGGTCCGCAAAAGAAATTGAACAGCGTATCAAATTGCAGCTTCAGCGAAAAGGATTTTCATTTGATATCATTGATAAAGCCCTTCAAGAAGCCTATGATGGACAAGAAGAGAAAAAGGAAGAAGAAGCCCTTCACTATATGCTTGAGAAGGCAAAACGCAAGGTAGGTTATGACGGATCATTTGAGAAAAAAATGAAAGTGAAGCAATTCCTTTACCGAAAAGGCTTTGATCTTGATACAATTGATCACGTTTTAGACAAAGGGGAATGACAGATGGAAAAACGCTATAGTGAAATGACAGAATACGAATTAAAGCAGGAGATTGCCGCTCTTTCTGAAAAAGCACGAAAGGCTGAGCAGCTAGGCATTGTGAATGAATATGCCGTGTTGGAGCGGAAAATTGACATGGCGAAAGCCTATTTATTAGATCCAGCTGCTATTCAGACGAAAACGACCTATCATATCAAAGATACAGACGAGCAGTTTTATGTGGAGTATTTAAATGGTGTTTTTGCTTGGGGCTACAGAGTATCAGCGCCAAATAAAGAAGATGCCCTGCCGATTTCAATGCTTACGCAAAAGGACTGATCCCTAGAGATCAGTCCTTCAGCGTGTAGACAAACCCTCGCATTCTTTGTCAGTCCTGCGTGCTGGTGCTCACGAATGTGAAATTCGCTCCGCGCCAGTACTCGTCCTTCCTAGGGCTGCAAAGGTTTTCTATCACGCTGAAAAGAAGACAAAGGGCTAAAATCGAGTTCATTTTAGCCCTTTGTCAACAATCTGAAGGACTGATCGTTAGAGATCAGTCCTTTTCTTTACTTCGAACGTTGTTTACGGACGTTGTTCTGAAGTACGATGTCGTGCTGCGTTTGCTGCGTTTCTCCGTTGACCTGAGAGGCAGAATGTTTAGCATTCGCCCATGGTTGAGGGTAAGCGGTTGTTCTTAATTGAACAAAGTCTTCCATATACGATTTCCCATTTGAACTCATATCTCAAGCACTCCCTTTGGAAAAATTAGCGTTTCCCTGATGCCCTCATACGTTCCTGTGGACGTGTATTCGTCTCACCGTTCGGCCTTTTAGACGCATAAGCATCTGTGGCCCCTGGTTCGCCTTCAAACTTGTGATTCACTTGATTTGGAAAGCCCTTTGCTTTATTACGCATACTGATTCCCTCCAAACAATACAAATCATTTGCGTCTTTTGAAGACGTAAGGGTAGTATATGAAAAAAGAGATTTTTTTAAAAAGGCACTTTCTGCTAGATGAAGGAGGAACCAGTATGGAACAATATTTTGAGCGATTAACCGAACAACTAATGGAAAAAAACAATATGCTCACATATGAAGAAGCACGTACATGGGTAGAGCTCCTTTGGAGTGATTTTGAAACAACCTATGCAAAGGCTGGCCGCAAATATAAAGGACAGGAAACGACTGAACGGATTGTCCAAGAATGGATCGAAAGCTATGGTGCTCAGCTGCATTTATTTCAAAATAAACAATCGAAGGCAAATGAGCATTTGCAACAAAACAACAAAGGGCTACTGCATTAAAAGGGTTGCCCTTTTCACTTCTACTCATCTTTTTCAATAAACAGGAAAATATATAAATAACTAAACAATTTTATGAAACAATACCCAGTCTGTGATCAAAATTACAGGCTTTTTACAATGGATAAACTTAAAATTACATTAAATTCATGTTGGTGAAAATCACTGGAAATAAAACTCTGATATAATGTAACGATTAAGGATACATGAAATTTATGGATAATAAAAAAGGGTTTCGTTTTCTGACAAAAAAGGAATAATGAACATAACAGACTATGTGAAAAAAGTGAAGAGAAGGTGCGATATGGAACGGGAACTGCTCTCTGTTATAATTCCTTCTTACAATGAAGGTGAAAACATCAGACGAATCTTTGAGGCACTCGAGGAAGAGTTTCGCGATTTTCATTATGACTTTGAAATCATCTTTGTGAATGATGGAAGCAAAGACAATACGCTTCAATACATGAGAGAGCTCTCTCACAAAAGTGCAAAAGTCAAATACATTTCCTTTTCTCGTAACTTTGGGAAAGAAGCTGCAATTTTAGCAGGTCTTGAGCATGCAAAAGGGGAAGCTGCGATCATTATGGACGCCGACTTACAGCACCCAACGTATTTGATTCAGGATTTTGTTAGAGGCTACGAAGAAGGTTATCATCAAGTCATTGCCAAACGAAACCGTAAAGGGGACAGCAAGCTTCGTTCTTACCTATCATCGATGTATTATAAAGTGATGAACAAGGTGGTCGAAGTGGACTTGCGTGATGGGGTAGGAGATTTCCGCTTAATTTCCCGTCAAGCGATCGACGCATTGCTTCAGCTAAAAGAGGGAAATCGTTTTTCAAAAGGCCTTTTTTGCTGGATTGGCTTTGAAGAAAAGGTCATCTATTATGAAAATGTGGAAAGACAGCACGGTGATACAAAATGGTCACTGAAGAAATTATTTAACTACGGGATTGATGGTGTCATTTCCTTTAACAACCGCCCGCTGCGTATTTGTTTTTATACGGGTATTTTGATCTTATTTCTCTCTTTGATTTACATCGTGGCGACCTTTATTCAAATCGTCAGAACGGGCATCATGGTACCGGGTTATTTCACTTTAATCTCAGCTGTGCTTTTCCTCGGTGGTGTCCAGCTCTTGAGTCTAGGTGTGATCGGAGAATACATTGGCCGGATTTACTATGAAACGAAAAAGAGGCCGCATTACTTAATTCAAGAATCAAATGTCATGGAACAAGAGACAAGCTCAAAAGAACAAGACCGAGTGTTAACGCAGTTATTTAAATAACGTGGAGTCAAATAACCGGCAAGCACGAATCGCTTGCTGGGTTGTTTTGTTTCAATGAACAGTGGATCTTTTGGAGAAAGGATTTAGATGATGAAACGTAGATGGATACTCATTGGAATGTGCCTCATTCTTGCTTTATTAGGACACTCCTTTTTCTTATATGAATATACGCAAGGCCGATATATGACGGGAGATGGAGATGGCATTTCGCAAATGCTCCCGTTTAAAAAGCTGCTGTATGACGAATACGTCAAAGGAAACTTCTTTTATTCCTATCAATTTGGTCTAGGCGGCGGTACATATACGCAATTAGGTTATTATTTTACAACGTCGATGGTCTTTATGGTCACAGTCGCTGTTGTCTGGCTGTTAAATGCGCTTCATCTTTTACAGTCAACAGACATTCACTTTTGGGCAAATGCTGTTATTTGGCTGAGTGTGATCAAGCTGACAGTCATTCTGTTCATCGCATATCGTGTGCTCCTTTCGATTGTGCAACATAGGCTGGGGGCGCTGACAGGTGCCGGTATTTACGGACTGTCTATTGTGTACTTTCGGCATCAAACGTTTTGGGAGTTTTTCACCGACAGCATGATGTGGCTTCCGCTGCTTGTGCTCGGGGTTGAACGGATTTTTAAAACAGGCAAGCCGGCTTGGTTTATTGCGGCTTGCAGTCTCATGCTGATCAATAATTTTTACTTTGCTTACATTCACTTTATCTTTTTAGCCATTTATCTCGTCTTCAGATATATGATTAAGCTTCAAAGCGAGGAGCGAGGCTGGAAGGTGTTCTGGACCCTTGCGATCTCTACGTTGTTATCGTTTGGGATCAGTGCTGCCTTTTTTATCCCGTCTGTTTACGGCTTTCTTAATAATGTAAGACCGCCGTATGAACAGGCAATTCCTTGGTTTGAGCTGCATGATCATCTGCTGTTTACAAGCAGGGTGTACTTATTGCCGGTCATCTTTCTGATTTGTCTGTTTCTCGTTCCGCTTTACCGGAACAGATGGTTTTTCATGTTCACATCAATCAGTGTTCTGCTGATCATTTTTCACTACAGTCCAAAGATGGCGAGCGTGTTTAATGGTTTTTCTGCACCGCAGTACAGATTTGAATATATTCTTGCTTTTACAGTTGGAGCAGTCGTAGCCATCACCATCAAGCATTTCTCGCAAATGGAGTGGAAGTGGAAAAAACGTGCGGTTTTAGGCGCTTGGCTTGTATTCCTTCTCGCAGTCGCTCTTTCAGAACGAGCAAAGGGAAATATGGATGTTGTTGTATTTACTGGAATAGGACTGCTTGTGATCAGTTTGTTCTTCCTCTCGATACATGCGGGAAAACGTCTGCACCTTCGACTCTTTTCAGCTGTGCTCATCGTTGTGAGCTTACTGACAGCAGGCGTGTATCAGCAGGGCTACTTATTTGAAAGAAGCAATATTAAGAGCGTATCAGATACGTATCTGAATAGTGAGGCGTATGCTGGACATGAGCAAATGAAGCTCATTCAGCAGATTCAAAGCCGTTCAAAAGAAGATCCGCTTGCCCGGATTGATTGGATGAACGGCGTGCGCAACAACACCCCATTGTTTGAAGGCTTTCAAGGCATGAGTGCGTATTCAAGTATATTGAATCAGCATCTGCTCCATTTCTACTGGAATGACCTGCAAATTGATATGGGACGGGAAAGTGTCAGCCGGTATGCAACAATGGGGGACAGGGCGAATTTATACAGTCTGACCTACGGGAAGTATTATATGAGAGACAAATCGATGTCTTTCTCACCGCCGGTTTATTTTAAGCCAATATTGGAAAGCGAACATTATGAAGTGTATGAAAATACACGCCCGCTCCCATTTGCAAGAACAACGAGTACCGTCTATTCAGAAAAGTCACTAGAGCATGCGTCAGCACTTGATAAAGAACATGCGATGTTGCAAGGTGTGATCTTAAACAAAAAAGGAAATGCTGAAATCGACCAATCGCCTGATCGAATAAAGGATACAAACATTCATACTGAACAAGCGGTATACGAAAATGGCGTGCTTGATGTATACGGGAAAACGGGTGGGCTGAATATCACCCTTCCAGATGATATGGTCCGCTCTGGGGATGTGTATGTGAGCTTTTATGTGAAGCGGACCGACCGTAACGAAGGGTTTCAGTTATCTGTGGATGACTATGTCACATCACGCAAAAGCAATACGTCTATCTACAAAACAGGCGTTAATGACGTGACGATCCGAGTCCCTGCGGAAAAAATCCTTTCCATACGAGTTCCAAAAGGGACGTATGAGCTGAGTCAATTAAAGCTGTATCATGAGTCTTACCGCACCCTTGCGCGGGCATATGAAAAAGAAAAACAGGATGATGGCAGCCAGCAGGTGAAACTTAAAAATAACCGCTTTACGATTTCTTATGAGAACAAGCGCGGCGATGATTATATGATTCTGCCTGTTCCATATGAAAAAGGCTGGGAGCTCACGGTGAACGGCCATCAAACCGAGATTGAACAAGCCAATTATGCGTTTATCGGTTTTCCAATAGAAAAAGGAAAAAACGAGATCGTGCTAACCTACTATCCGCCTTATATCAGAATTCTCGCATTGATTTCACTCGTCAGTTTGATCGGTGCGATCCTCTATGCACGGAGAAAACACAAGAAACACCACTTTTCAGCATAAGTGGTGTTTTTTTATCTTTCATCTCATACGTAAGTTTCTTCATCCCATTCAATCGTGTATTCGTTCATTTTTTTATCAATATCGTTTTGAATACTCATGTGCTGAAATAGCGCATTCAATTCTTCTGTCCTCTTTCTTCGATCTTTTTCATAATAATAGAACGCATCTCGATAATCATGATCCCTTAGCATCTTTGCTATGAGCATGGCATCTTCTAGACTATACGATGCTCCTTGACCAACAAAAGGGTTCGCCGTATGTACCGCATCACCTACAAGAACAACACGTCCTTTTGACCACACAGGAAAATCCTTTATTTCATAGATACTTCTTGGAAAGAACATGTTAGTATGATCGATGATGTCAGAAAGGTGTTTAGGAATGTTCCAATGTTCCATTTGTTTATATAATAACTGTCGGATGGTTTCTTTATTGGCTTTCTCAAAATGTTTTGTAGGTAACTTCTCAGGACACTGAGAGAAAGCTTGCCATAAAATATTCATTTTATTTGTTGGATGCGCTTTCCCAAAAATGAATTGAAAGTTTCCGTCATTGTAAAAATAACTTGTTGCCTCATCCAATACAAAATCCTTCACAAACGATACTCCTTGTAGTCCCCAAAAACCGCTATAGTCTAATTTAGCATTAAACGCAATAGCCTCTCTTGTTTTAGAAAAAGTTCCATCTGCTCCTATTACAATATCACCTGTTATCTCAGTTTCATCTTCAAAAAGAACCTGAACGGTATGAGGCTGCTGTTTGATTGAGATTAATTTTTTGTTGTATTTCACTTCTATTCCTTGACGGTGAACTTCTTTTAAAAGTGATTTGATGATTTGGTCTCTCATGACGTTCAGTAAAGGAGCATCATAATATTTTTCACTATAATTGTGAAAGATCGCTTCTACTTCATTTTCACTGTTTATTTGCTGGAGCTTCTTTATCACGGTTGCATTTGCTATCACTTCATTTTTACACCCGATTTCATCCAAAATCTTTACCCCATTCGGAGACAGTAAAAAACCTGCTCCTGTTTCTAATTCTTCATCTGACCTGCTTTCATAAATCGTACTTTCCATTCCAGCCTTTTTTAAGAATAAAGAAGTAGCCAATCCTGCTACACCACTGCCGATAATGATCACATTTTGAGATTTCATTATTTTCCCTCCTATTTTATAAACAGACCGGTCGGTTTATTTTAGTGCAAAAAAATAAGCTTTTTCATATAGGACAGCGTATCACAATTCCCCCTTTTCATTTGGTAATTAAAGTATATGATAATATGTTATAAATGATTTAGCAAGAATGAAACTAACCAATTTCTGATCAACTTCTTTTAAAAACATAAAGGGGATAACAAAACATGAACAAAGACACCGTGATAAAACATTATGAACACACCCTTGAATGGGTACAGTCACTAACGGAAGTAACAGAAGAAGAATGGCGTAGCGCCATCGCTGATGGAAAGTGGAGCATTGCTGAGATCATCGCACATTTCGTTCCATGGGATGAATTTATTTTACACGATCGCCTAAAGGAATTTTGGAACAATAAAGCGTTACCTCAGGCACCTGATGTGCATGAAATGAATCAGCAGTCAGCCGAAAGAGCAAGAAAGGAAGAGAGAAGCGAGACGATCGGGCGATTTATTGCTGTTAGAACAAAATTGCTTCAAGAAATGAAGAAAATCGAAGCATCTCGCTGGACTACACCCTTTTTGATCGGTCAAACCGAGCTGACGTTATCAAGTTATTTTCAAGGTTTGATTAAACATGATCTCCATCATATGGAGCAGGTCAAACAAGCGCTCTCCACAAAAAGACGATAGCGCCTCACGAAGCTTCCTTATCAAACGAAAACGTCGCATAATCAAACAAAAAATGAAATAGCCAAAGACTTAGCGCAAAGAGAATTTCTTCAGAAGTAGTCAGCAAAATGCCGTCAACCAATTCATCTGATAAGTAGACAGCACCCCAAATAAACAAAAGGTGAAATAAAACGGCATAGAAAATGATAGATCGTTTTTTGGACCGACACTTACGAACAAACTGCATGAGCACGTGTTCCAGATGTTCAAAAGAGATCCCAAGTACAACATAGATGCCCATAAACAGAATCAACGATAAAATCGATTGATAAAAAGCACCGGTCAAATGAAAGAACAGCACACAAAACAACAAAAATATGTAACAGACAGCTGATAGCGCCATGAGCCATTTCAGCCCTTGCCATAAAGCGTGAACAGATTGTTGCATGGGTAAACAACACTCCTTTACATGAAGATACCTGCAAAAAGGACAGCCTTTTTGCAGGAAGGTGGAATTAATCCTCTTTTTTAGGGGCAGCGATGACAGGGTGTTTTTCTGTATCAAGCAGTTTTAAGAAATCTTCGCCTTGATCTAAATGATCCAAAACAAGCTGTTTCGGTGTGACCGCAAGCCACTGATTGAGTGAAATGTCTGCATAATGATCGCTCTTAAAGATTTCTAAGAAATAGAGCGGTTCGTCGCCTGTATTTTCTACATAATGCCCCATCGCAAATGGCACATAGCCAACGTCTCCCGCCTGATAGTTGAAGGTTCTCGCATGTCCATCAGAAGCAAAGACCGTCATTCGTGCCTTTCCAGAAATGAAATATTGCCATTCATCCGTATTTGGGTGCCAGTGCAGCTCACGAATGGCACCTGGATCAACTTTCACAAGAGCGGAGGCAATCGTTTTAGACGCTTTGAAATTGGTAGAATCCGCAATCCACACTTGTCCGCCGCTTGACGTAATCGGCTCTTGCTTTAACAGCTCATATTTAAAGGAGTTCGGGACTTCTCCTTGCTCTGTTTTCACCTTGTCACATTCAAGGGAACCAGGAATTCCTTTTTGGAAAATATACTTCTCTTTCTCTGGCAGCTTCTTAAATTGCTCCTTTGTCATTCCAAAGTTTTGGAGAACGACTTCCTCTGGGGTATGGGCAAGCCAATCAGTCACTTGGAACGTACTATTTTCAGAGAAGGAACCATCATCAAACACAAGCAAGAATTCAGCTCCTGGTTCAAGTGCTTGAATAGAGTGCGGCAAGCCAGAAGGGAAGTACCATAAATCTCCCTCAGTCACATCCTCTGTAAAATTCCGCCCCTCTGCATCAACCGATGTAATTCGGGCTTCCCCATAAATCATGTACGCCCATTCCGCTTCCTTATGCCAGTGCAGCTCGCGAATTGCACCAGGTTTTAGCCGCATGTTCACAGAGGCAAGACTTTTAGAGATTGGCAGTTCACGTACCGTGACTTCTCTTGCATAGCCGCCTTTTTCTAAACGGTTGTGCGTATCAGAAAAAGAATATTTCATGTTGGGAACCGTTCCATGATCGGTTTCTGGTGGCGTGAGCATATCTGGGTTTTGCCTGTCTCGCTCGAGATTACGTGGAATTTTGACCGTTGCTCCTTTTTCTCCTCGAATCGGCTGCGGTACCCCATTTTGCTTTTCACTCATGATAAAATCCCCTTTCAACATCGTATTGTGTGAGGTGACAAAAGGCCTTTCATTTCGCCCTCGCTTTCATAAGGTGAAACGAATCAAGAAGATGTCAATCTGATTCATCATTTTTTTGAACAGCGACCAATCGTTGGATGAGTTTGCTTAATTCATCAAACTTTCGTTCAAAGCGTGTCAGCAAATAAACCGTCAAAATGGCAGGAAAGCCAGCCTGACCGAGCTGCTTCAACCATTCCTCCGAAAAAAAGGTCTCCATTTATCTCACCTCCCAGCGGATGCTCGTCTTCTCTATAAGTGGTATGAAAGAAGAAATAGGAAAGCAAAGGGGGAGAAAATGAACCATTAGACCCGTTTCACAAAGTTTACTTTTTTTAACTTTTGTCCACTTAATGCAAGTAGAGAGAACAAAGGGGAGGATGCACATGGATTATCGGCTGTTATTGAAAGCAAAATGGAAGGAAATCGTTGACCACCCGCTCATTCAGCAATTTTTAAGCAATCCTAAAAACCAGCAACTGCTTAGGCAAGTCATGGAAGAGCCAAACGAAGAAAATGCGAAAAAACTAGATTCCGAGTTCAAGCAGTTTTATCAAAAAATCCGCATCATCAAGTATATTTCCACAATGATCCGCATCTTTTCAGTCGACTTTGACAAACGAGTGAAAAAAAAGCAGCAGCGTTTTCCGCTCATACTCGATCATCCTGATACGCAAGAAGTGAAAGACCCTGTTCAAACAGATACGTATGAAGCTGTGCTCTTTAACCAACAAGACTTAGGGGAGCACCTGCAAGACCCAAGATTGTACAAGGCCTATCAGCAGCTCACAGAAAAACAAAAAATGGTTCTAACCCAAATCTATGTCGATGGTCAAACAATGAAAGAAATAGCCGACCGGCTAGGCGAAACGAGACAAAACATCTCAAACATCCACAAAAAAGCGCTCAACAAACTAAAAGAAGAAACAGGGGGAAATGTCCGTGAACGAAGACAAAATGACCAATGGAGAAATGGAAGAACTCATTGAAACCTTCACACCCATGATCAAAAAGAAACTACAAAACACGGCATATCAAGAAAGGGAAGACCTCGAACAAGAACTCTACATCAAACTCATCGAAAAAGTAGACTGGCTGATTTACCAAGAGGGACCTGGCTTTTGGGAGTTTATTGTGGAATATATGACGAAGATGTAAGCACAAAAAAAGACTCGCTCACACAGAGCCGAGTCTTAATTTTTTTTGCAGTTTTTCTTCACTGAAAATCCAGCCGGTATAGGAATTTTTGATTTGGTGGTCCATGTCGATATGGCAGATCGCAACAAAAGGATAGTGACCTTTGCTGCGGTAGCGCAAATCAATAAACCGGACTTCATAATGATCCTTGTATTTATCTACTTCCCACCGGTAGACAGGGGAGAAGGAGAGAAAGGCTGAAATGTTTTCATCCTGTTTGGCAATTTTCATAATCTCAGTATCAGGGACCGGCACACGGTTAAAGGTGTCTAAAATGATAATCTCACTATTCATACTGCGTCCAACATGGAAAGAGGATTTACATTTCACAGCAATACGCCATTGTCTGAACTTCATTGTAGGCGAAATAATAATGTCTTCAATCTCATCGAACCGTGCACGCAGCTGACGTTTAATCTGAAGCTGCATGATGACCCTGACGATATAATAACAAAAAATCACGGCATATAGCGAGATGAACGTATAGCCGGGATGCCCGCCAATCGCCCAAACGACAATGGCGACAAGATGTGTAAAAAAGATAAACGGATCAAACGTATTAATGATCCCTAGCGCTACCCACTTCTTTGAAAATGGCCGAATGGCCTGTGTGCCGTATGCATTGAAAATATCGACAAACACATGAAGCACGACGGCTAATAGTGTCCATAACCAAAGGTGAAGTAAATTTGCCCCCGGCACAAATGGGAAAATCACAGCCGGAATCAGCAATGACCAGAACAGTACAGCCGGAATGGAATGAGTAAATCCTCGGTGATTTCTTATATAAACTGCATTATTTTTTAGTTTTAGCACAGTATCAATGTCTGGTGCTTGGGAGCCGGCAATAGTCGCAATCATCACGGCATGAGCCATGTGTGGATCTGCGCTGACGGCTGGATCTAAAAGCGCAAGTCCCCCAAGAGAAATGCCCATTACTACATGAGTACCAGTGTCCAATTGATTACCTCCTAGTTGTCATGCTTAGGAACAATCATACAAAGTATACGTTTCTCAACAAGACTATGTGCAAAATCACTTTTGCTTTATCCCGATTTAATGTAACATGTTAACGTATCTACAAACAGTATACAACAAATAAGGTTCTTTTCAGAACGTTAGCTCTCGGTTCGATAAGAAGGAGTATAGAGATGAAAGACATTCAAGAAAAGCTGGACCGCAAAGATATTGCGGGTTTTCAGCATGATTTAATTGATTGGTATGAAAAAGAACAACGAACACTTCCATGGCGTGAAAATCAAGATCCATACCGCGTCTGGGTATCAGAAGTGATGCTCCAGCAAACGAGAGTGGATACTGTCATTCCGTACTTCAACCGGTTTATGGAGCAATTCCCGACGGTGAAAGATCTCGCACTAGCTGATGAAGAAAAGGTCATGAAAGCATGGGAAGGTCTTGGCTACTACTCAAGAGTGCGTAATTTACAGGCTGCTGTGAAAGAAGTATATGAATCCTACGAGGGCGTTGTCCCTGATACGAAAGAGCAATTTTCAAAGCTGAAAGGTGTAGGTCCGTATACGAGCGGCGCAGTGCTGAGTATCGCCTATAACAAGCCATACCCTGCGGTAGACGGCAACGTGATGAGGGTCATTTCCCGTATCTTGTCCATATGGGATGATATTGCAAAACCAAAAACGAGAAACATTTTCGAATTTGCGGTTGATCAGCTCATTTCCCGGGAAAAGCCGTCAGAATTCAATCAAGGGCTAATGGAGCTAGGTGCGCTTAT
The DNA here is from genome assembly GCF_005144805.1 of Bacillus sp. S2(2019). Lineage (NCBI taxonomy): Bacteria > Bacillati > Bacillota > Bacilli > Caryophanales > Bacillaceae > Bacillus > Bacillus sp. S2(2019). The sequence continues at coordinate 15,999 of NZ_SWFL01000006.1, read as the reverse complement.
TTGCACCCCAACCTCTCCCGCATGCCTCATTTGTCCTGTAAACATGCATTGCTCGGCACTTGAGGAAGGCGTTCAGCATGAGCTGCCGGTGAAAAGTAAAAAGAAAAAGCCGACTGCGAAATCAATGGCAGCGGTGGTGTTATTTGATGATCAAGGCCACCTCTATATTCATAAGCGTCCAAGTACAGGTCTGCTTGCGAATTTATGGGAGTTCCCAAACATGGAAACAATGAAGGGAAGAAAAACGGAAAAAGAGCAGCTGATTGATTTCTTAAAAGAGGAAGCGGGTGTACAAGCAGAACTTGGTGATTTAGAAGGCACCATTCAACATGTATTTACCCACCTCATCTGGAATATTTCTGTTTTCTTTGGACGTGTGACCTCTGTATCTGATGACACGATGCTGAAAAAAGTCACAACAGAAGAATTTGAGGCATATGCTTTGCCAGTCTCACATCAAAAAATATGGAAGATGGCACTTGAACAGCCTAGTCATATTTAACCGTTGTACCATGGGTATAATCGGCTTCATTTCGGTGCAGACCCCCGCGGTTTTCAATTTCAGAAATGATTTCTCGATACTTAGATTGCCCTTCTTCGTTTAAATAAGGTAAAATTTGTTGGAAAGCATGATGAAAAAAAGCAAGCTCAGTATCTTTCCATTGATCCTTTGACATCATGCCAAGCTGGCTTAAATCGCGTCCGACATACATGAATGTAACCTCCTAATAGGAACTTTCCTATTAGTGTGAAGCGAATGGACGAAAACTATTCAAATCAGGAGATGAACCATAATGAACAAGCGTAAATGTGCACTAATTACAGGCAGCAGTAGAGGTGTCGGGAAAGAAGTAGCCCTTCGCCTGGCTGAAAAAGGATATGACATTGTCATTAACTATGCAAGAAGCAAAAAAGCAGCACTTGAAACAGCTGAAGAAATTGAAGCGATGGGTGTTAAAACATTAGTTGTCAAAGCCAACGTTGGTCAGCCAGAGAAAATCAAAGACATGTTCCAGCAAATTGACGAAACGTTTGGCCGTTTAGACGTATTTGTGAACAATGCGGCATCTGGCGTTCAGCGCCCAATCATGGATCTTGAAGAAAATCATTGGGACTGGACCATGAATATCAATGCGAAGGCCTTGTTATTCTGCGGACAAGAAGCAGCCAAATTAATGGAGAAAAACGGCGGCGGACATATCGTCAGCATTAGCTCACTAGGCTCCATCCGCTACCTTGAAAACTACACGGTGGTCGGTGTATCTAAAGCAGCACTAGAAGCGTTGACACGCTACCTATCCGTTGAGCTGTCACAAAAAAATATCGTCGTAAATGCCGTATCAGGCGGCGCCATTGATACAGATGCACTCAAGCACTTCCCAAATCGTGAAGAGCTATTAGAAGACGCTAAGAAAAATACACCAGCAGGCCGCATGGTGGAAATTAAGGACATGGTCGATAGTGTAGAATTCCTTGTATCAGGCAAAGCAGATATGATTAGAGGACAGACGATTATCGTCGATGGCGGACGTTCTTTGCTTGTTTAAAAAAATCATGAATAAGATGTACACCTTCTGCACAAATTAATGTGCGTGGAGGTGATAATGATGGATAAACAACAAAACAAAACAAACGCACAACAAGTGAAAAAACAAAACCAAGCTGCTGCACAAGGTGGTCAATATGGCACTGAATTTGCTAGCGAGACTGACGCACAGCACGTAAAAAAATACAACCAAAAAGCTGAGCAAAACAAACAACAAAACAGCTAATCACTGAAACAAAGGGAAGCACTTCATCTACGAATGAAGTGCTTTTCTTTTTGCCTCTTTCCACCATCCGACAAAACCTGTAAAACCTCTACATAAACAGTCAAAGGACTTCTTCCTTCTTTCAAGAAATGGTATAGATACAAAAAGTGGAATCGAAGGAAAGGGAGGAGTTAGATGTCTGATTTCGATCAGCTTGTCAAAGAACAAATGCAGCTTATGGATCAGCTGCTCGATGTACAAGGAGAACTTGATCTGTACTTAGAGACAGAAAAACAATTGCTGCAAGGTGAAAAAAAGGAAGAGCGGCATAAGCTTCATGATCAAATCAAACAGAAACGAGAGGAACTGCAAAAAGTCCAGACACTATTTACAAAACAGACTGAACAAGTCATCAATTCGTATAAACAAATGGAGAAGAGCTCAACCGTGATGTAAAAGAGTGTGCCGTTCAATTGGGTTGAATGGCTTTTTCATTTCATTTTTTAATGATGTAACGGTATAATATAATAGAGACATGTTTAGTTGGGAAATTAGGTCTTTGGACTGTTAGGTTTGTTTGTTATAGAAAGTAGGGGAGAAAATATGGGCTATCCCAAGGAAGGAGAAACCATCCAAATTCAAAGCTATAAACATAATGGCTTGATCCACAGGATTTGGAATGAAACCACCATTCTGAAAGCAACGGAATTGTGTATCATTGGTGCAAACGATCGAACAATGGTTACTGAATCCGATGGCCGAACATGGATGACAAGAGAACCGGCTATTTGCTATTTTCATGCAAAACAATGGTTTAATGTCATTGGGATGCTTCGAGATGATGGGGTGTATTATTACTGCAACATCAGCTCTCCTTTTGCGACAGATGAAGAGGCGATTAAGTATATTGATTACGACTTAGATGTCAAAGTCTTTCCGGACATGACGTATAATATTTTGGATGAGGATGAATATGCAGATCATAAGAGGCAGATGAATTATCCAAAAGAAATCGATAGTATCTTACGAGAGCATCTAAATACATTACTGCATTGGATTCACCAGCGGAAGGGACCGTTTGCTCCAGAATTTGTGGATATGTGGTATGAACGTTTTTTGCGTTATACAAAATAAGTAACAGCAGCTAAAACCTGTTTGGCTTTTCAAAGCCAACAGGTTTTTGACTGCGTACGGATAAGAGGCACTGATAGATTGGGAAGGAGATTTACATGGGGGTCATAAAACGTTACATGGCTTTTGTAACACCTTATAAAAAACAGATTGCATTGACAATGGTGATCGGAATGATTAAGTTCTCGATCCCCTTAACATTGCCTCTGCTTTTAAAGTATGTCATTGATGATGTCATTCAAGGCTCTGGATCGGCTGAAGAAAAAACATCCACTCTCTTTATTATTATGGGAATCATGCTTGTATTATTTTTAGTGATGAGACCGCCTGTTGAGTACTACAGACAATACTATGCACAGTGGACAGGCAGTAAAGTATTATTTGATATTCGGGAAAAACTGTTCTCGCACATTCAAAAGCTAAGCCTTCGTTATTACGCCAACACGAGAACAGGGGAAATTATTTCAAGGGTCATCAACGATGTGGAGCAAACAAAGGAATTTGTCATCACAGGGCTTATGAACATTTGGCTTGATTTGATGACCGTCCTGATTGTGATAGCCATTATGTGTACACTGGATCTTAAACTCACCATTGTGTCTGTCATTATTTTTCCGCTGTATGCGTTAGCAGTGAAGTATTTTTACGGACGGCTTCGCATTCTGACAAAAGAGCGGTCGCAGGCACTCGCTGAGGTGCAAGGGCACCTGCATGAGCGAGTACAAGGAATGCCTGTCATTCGCAGCTTTGCGATTGAAGAATACGAACAAGAGAATTTTCACGATGAAAATAAAAATTTCTTAAACAAAGCGATCAATCATACGAATTGGAATGCCAAAACATTCGCCGTCGTCAATACGATCACAGACATTGCGCCGCTGCTCATTATTGCTTTTGCTGGCTATACCGTCATTAACGGGTCGCTTTCAATTGGGACAATGATTGCCTTTGTCGGCTACATTGACCGGATGTACAACCCGATTCGTCGTCTCATTAACTCATCGACGACTTTAACTCAGTCAGTAGCATCAATGGATCGTATTTTTGAGTTTATTGATGAACCGTATGAAGTAACAGACAAGCCGAATGCAAAAGAAGCCAATCACTTAAAAGGAGAGGTAGAATTTAAAGATGTGTCGTTCCGTTACGAACATACACAGGAAGAGATTTTACACAATATCTCCTTGAAAGTAGAAAAAGGTCAAACCGTTGCGCTTGTAGGAATGAGCGGCGGAGGGAAGTCGACACTCGTCAGCTTAATTCCAAGATTTTATGATGTCACAAGCGGATCACTCGAAATTGACGGCATTGATATTAAAGAATACAAGGCAAGAAGCCTCCGGAATCAAGTCGGAATGGTGCTCCAAGATACATTCTTATTCAGTGACACCATTAAAGAAAATATCGCTGTGGGAGACCCGGAAGCAACCTTTGAGAAAATTGTGTCGGCGGCCAAAGCGGCTAATGCCCATGAGTTCATCATGTCTCTTCCTGAAGGATATGACACAAAGGTAGGAGAACGTGGCGTAAAGCTGTCAGGCGGTCAAAAACAACGAATTTCAATTGCGAGGGTATTTCTTAAAAATCCACCGCTGCTTATTTTAGACGAAGCAACGTCTGCACTTGATTTAGAAAGTGAACATTACATTCAAGAAGCGATGCAAAAGCTGGCAAAAGATCGCACAACTTTTATAGTTGCACACCGTTTATCAACGATTACACATGCGGACCTCATTGTGGTCATGGAACAAGGCGAGATTGTGGAAAAAGGAACACATGAAGAATTAATGAACCGAGACAGCCACTATCGCCATCTATTTACCATTCAAACATTAAATTAGTAGAAGCCTATCCGATTCTAGCGGATAGGCTTTTTTATGCTTGTCAAAAACATGACATATTTCCCAGCTTGTCTCAATACAATTTTAAAAAGTATGACGGGGTGGTGAATATGTGAAAGAACAAGAAGTATTGCTAGATGTCAAACAGCTGTCTATTGCTTTTCAGCAAAAAAAGCAGAGAGTCCCGATCGTCCATGACATCTCATTCTCTATTCAAAAAGGAGAAACCTTAGGTATTGTGGGCGAATCTGGCTGCGGGAAAAGCATCACATCGCTGTCTTTAATGGGGCTGAATCACCAAACAGAAACAACAGGTCACATACAATTTGAAGGTCAAAACCTGCTGTCACTTTCGGAGAAACAATGGCGAGAGGTCAGAGGGAATGACATCTCAATGATTTTCCAGGAACCCATGACTTCTCTCAATCCACTCATGACCATCGGCAAACAAATGACAGAAGCCCTTTTCACACATCAGGCCATCAGCCAAAAAGAAGCAAAAGCGAAGGCGATAGATTTGCTTCAAACGGTAGGCCTGAAACAAGCAGCGTCATTACTTAAAAAATATCCACATGAACTATCGGGCGGCATGCGTCAGCGTGTGATGATTGCGATGGCGATGCTATGTCACCCAAAGCTCATGATTGCAGATGAACCAACGACTGCACTTGATGTCACCATCCAAGCACAAATTCTTCGTTTGCTCAAAAAGTTAAATGAAGAGATGGACACCGCTATTTTATTTATTACTCATGATTTAGGCGTCGTGCGGCAAATATGCCAGCGTGTCATGATTATGTATGCCGGTCGAATCGTAGAAGAAGGAACCGTTGACCGTATTTTTCAAAAACCTCTGCACCCCTACACGAAAGGTCTTTTCGCCTCTGTTCCATCATTTAAAGAGAAAAAAGAAAAACTCATGTCTATTGCGGGTCATGTACCTAAGCCAGGAGCTATTCGGTCCGGCTGTCAATTTGCACCACGCTGTCCATATCAAATGACGCAATGTCTTGAAAAAGACCCATCTTTACAATCCATTTCACACAATCACCGCGTCGCATGTTTTCTAATGGAAGGAGGAGAAGACACTGAATCACCCACTGCTGCAAGTGAATCAACTGACGAAGCGTTATGACACATCGGCATTTTTTTCTAATCACAAACAGACGACTTTGGCTTTAAATCAAGTGTCCTTTCACGTGAAAGAAGGAGAGACGCTCGGCATTGTGGGCGAATCTGGCTGCGGGAAATCCACCCTTGGCAAAAGCTTAATGAGATTAATCGAACCGACTTCTGGCTCAATCCAAATGAAAGGAAAAGAAGTGACGCTTCTGAAAGAACGAGACATGCGTTCCTTCAGAAAAGACATTCAAATGATTTTCCAAGATCCATACGCTTCCTTAAATCCACGAATGAAAATCAAAGACATTTTAGAAGAACCGCTCATTGTTCATAAACATGGAACAAAAGCAGAAAGACAAAAGCGGGTGAAAGAGATGCTGCACATTGTTGGGTTTGACCCATCCTATGGAGACCGTTATGCGCACCAATTCAGCGGAGGTCAGAGGCAGCGTATTGGAATTGCTAGGGCGCTAATTACTCATCCAAGTCTTGTGATTGCCGATGAGCCAGTTTCCGCTTTAGATGTATCGGTTCAAGCGCAAATATTGAATTTAATGCTCGAATTGCAAAAGACGCTTTCTCTGACGTACTTGTTTATTTCTCACGATCTAGGCGTTGTCAAGTATATGAGCGACCGAATTGCAGTGATGTACGCTGGCCGTATTGTAGAAATGGGTCCAGCGGAGGACGTATTTCACAAGCCGCTTCATCCTTATACATCGCTTCTTCTGAAATCCATTCCACATATGGATCACGTGCTGGAAACGCAGGATGTGTCAGCGGAAGAATCCACCCCGGTGTCAGAAGATGGCTGTCCTTTCTATAAAAGATGTCCAAAAAGGTGGGCGCAATGCTTGCAAGCTGTTCCGCCTTTGTATGAGGAGGAAACAGGTCATGCAGCTGCGTGTTATTTATATCAAAAGGAGGAACACAATGAAGAAGACATGGTTATTCAGTAGTTTCATTTTTGTGCTGGCACTTGCGTTATTTTTAGGGGGCTGTTCATCTTCATCAACATCAGAAGAAAAAGCCACAAAAGATACTCTCGTATTCGGTAGAGGAGGAGACTCTACATCACTTGATCCGATTACAACAACAGAAGGCGAAACCTTCAAGGTCACAGAGAATATGTTTGAAAAACTTTTGAATTACGGTGAAAAAGACACGACCATCCATCCGGGCCTCGCAACAGAATGGGATGTTGCGAAGGACGGAAAATCGTACACGTTCTACTTAAGAGAAGGTGTGAAATTTCACGATGGTACAGACTTTAATGCAGAAGCAGTAAAATTCAACTTTGACCGCTGGATGAATGGAGATGCCGAAAAATTTCCTTACTACGGCATGTTTGGCGGCTATAAAAAAGATAAAGGGCATGTCATTAAAGACATCATCGTCAAAGGAGAGCATGAAATTGAATTTCAACTCAAACGCCCGCAAGCAACATTTCTGAAAAACATCGCCATGTCACCATTTGGTATCGCTAGTCCTGCAGCAGTTGAAAAAAGCGGTGATTCATTTAGAGAAAACCCAGTGGGCACAGGACCATTTAAGTTTAAAGAATGGAAGCAGAACGACCGTATTGTCTTAGAAAAGAACGAAGATTACTGGCAAAAAGATAAACCAAAACTGAAACAAATCATCTTCCGCTCTATTCCTGAAAACTCTGCTCGTTTAAATGCGCTTAAAACAGGCGAAATCGACTTAATGGATGGCGTCAATCCGTCCGATTTAGATGGCATTAAAACAGACAAAGCGCTCCAGCTGATTGAAAGACCATCCATGAACGTAGGTTATATCGGGCTGACAGTGACGAGAAAGCCGCTTGATAACAAGTTGGTTCGTCAGGCACTCAATTATGCAGTTGATAAAGAATCAATCATCGAGTCGTTTTATGGAGGGCTTGCTGAACCAGCAAAAAATCCACTTCCTCCGTCATTAGAAGGCTACAATGACGAGATTGAGCCATATCCATATGATCCGGAAAAAGCAAAAGAACTATTGAAAGAGGCAGGCTTCCCTGACGGTTTTCGCATCAAGCTTTGGGCAATGCCTGTGCCGCGTCCATATATGCCAGACGGGATGAAGGTAGCTGAAGTCATTCAGTCAAACTTTGAAAAAGTTGGTGTCAAAGCCGAAATCGTCACATATGATTGGGCGACTTATTTAGATAAAGCAAGTAAAGGCGAAGCAGATGTGTTCTTATTAGGATGGACAGGGGACAATGGCGATCCTGATAATTTCATCTATACATTATTAGATAAAGACAGTATTGGCGGTAACAACTATACATTCTTCCAAAACGATAAAATGCATGACATCCTCATTGAAGCGCAGACCGATACGGATCAAAAGAAGCGAAATGAATTATATCAAGAAGCTCAAGAAATCATTCATGATGAAGCGCCTTGGATTCCATTAGTCCATTCAATTCCAATGCTTGCCGCATCTAAAGATTTAAAAGGCTACCAGCCGCATCCGACTGGTTCTGAAGCATTGACTGACGTATATTTCGAATAAGCAAATAAGGGAGATTGTTCGATCTCCCTTATCCAAACAATGAAAAGGCGGTGAAAGCTGTTTGTTTGCTTATTGTATGAAGCGAGCAGGAATGCTCATTCCAGTACTGATCGGAATGACCTTAGTTGTATTTTCTATTATACGGTTTATCCCTGGAAATCCGGCGCAGGTCATCTTAGGACAGCGGGCAACGAAAGAAGCAGTAGAGCAATTGACGATTCAGCTTGGTTTAGATCAGCCGTGGTACGTACAATATGGTCACTACATGCTGGGGCTTTTAAAAGGCGATCTAGGGACTTCCATACGAACAGGAGCGGCTATTGCCCAGGAAATGAAGCCTTACTTATTTGCTACATTAGAATTGACTTTCTTCGCTATGTTGCTGGCGATTATTGTCGGTGTGAATGCCGGAATCATTAGTGCGTGGTTTAAACATTCTTTCTTTGATTATGTGGCCATGTTTATTGCGCTCATTGGGGTGTCCATGCCGATTTTCTGGTTAGGCTTAATGGGACAGTGGCTATTCTCGATTGAATTAGGTATTTTGCCGACTACAGGACGAGAAAACGTCAGAAATCCGGTAGAGTCGATCACCTATATCCATACGCTGGACACGATTTTGCAAGGACGATTTGATCAATTTTTTGACAGCATCAAGCATTTAATTTTACCAAGTACCGCTCTCGCAACGATTCCTGCTGCGATTATTGCAAGGATTACGAGGGCAAGTATGCTGGAAGTTCTTCATTCAGATTTTATACGAACAGCAAAAGCAAAAGGGATACGTTCATTTTTCATCATTTATCAGCATGGGCTGAAAAATGCGCTCATTCCGATTTTAACGATTATTGGTCTTCAAACAGGTCTCTTGCTAGGCGGAGCCATTTTAACAGAAACGATCTTTGCTTGGCCGGGAATTGGGCGATATATTTACGATGCCATTAGCTATCGTGATTATCCTGTCATTCAAACTGGCATTCTTGTTGTTGCGCTCATATTTGTGCTGATCAATTTCATTGTGGATATCTTGTATGCAGTCATTGATCCGAGGATTAAATACTAGAGAAGGGAGAGTGACGACATGGAAGCGCAAAAAGAGCTTCAAGCACCTGAACAAAAGGAAGAACGCTCTCAATCACTGATTCTTGAATCGATGAAACTGTTCTTTCAGCACAAGCTGGCGGTCATTGGCACTGTGATTGTCTTTTTATTTCTGATCCTAGCAATCTTTGCACCGCTCATTGCTCCTTATGGAATCAACGAGCAGTCGCTAGGCGAACGATTTAGTGCCCCTTCAGCTGCGCATTGGTTTGGTACGGATGATTTCGGGAGAGACATATTTTCTAGAGTCGTGCATGGAGCTCGAATTTCATTATGGGTGGGTTTCTTCTCCGTTCTCGGGTCGGTTATTTTAGGAACATTGCTCGGATTGATGGCAGGTTACGGCGGTAGATTGCTGGATGCTGTCATCTCAAGACTATTTGATATTTTACTCGCTTTTCCTAGCATTCTATTAGCGATTGCGATCGTTTCCATCTTAGGCCCTTCCTTACAAAATGCCCTTATTGCCATAGCGATTATTAACGTCCCGACTTTTGGGCGGCTGGTTCGTTCAAAGGTGCTGAGCATTAAGCAAGAAGAATATGTTTTAGCAGCAAAGGCAGTCGGGATGTCACACCGCCGCATCGTTCTTCGTCACATTCTGCCAAATAGTATGGTGCCGGTCATCGTTCAAGCGACGCTTGCGATTGGTACTGCCATTATCGAAGCGGCGGCTTTAGGATTTTTAGGATTAGGTGCACAAGCGCCAAGTCCAGAGTGGGGGAAAATGCTTGCCGATGCGAGACCTTATCTCGTACAAGCGCCATGGACTTTATTTTTCCCGGGGATTGCGATCATGCTGACGGTTCTTGGTTTTAACTTGATGGGAGATGGATTAAGAGACACCCTTGATCCTAAAATGAAGAAAATAAAATAAGACCGATTCTAAGAATCGGTCTTTTCTATTTAAGCTTCTTTTTCTTCTGTCTCAATCTCACTATCTTTTGGGTGATACGTTTGGAAGCTTGTAATCAAAGTATCTAGATGCTCCAATTCATCACGGTATTCAATAATACTCGACATCACATTCAGCATATTGTAATCCAGCAAGTCGTTTTCTTGATTTTGCTGGTGCTGAATAAATGATTTCGTTAATGCTTCAAGACGAAGAGAGCATTCATTTTGAAATTCATCGTCCTGCGGTTTCATTTTTCCAACAAACTTCATCAAGGTACGTTCATGCCAATAAAGCAAATAATCAATCTCATCTGTTAAGCTCTCTCTGAAATGCTCTGGCATCAAATGAATTTCATTTTCTAACTTATGAAGCTTTTTCAGCAAGTACAGCGCTCGATTAGACGTCATGATTGCCTGTCTGAATAAAACAAGCTTTCTAGATTTGACATAAGTTGTTTTCTTTAAATAGCTTCGTTCTTCTTTGTATAACAAGTAAATGTGATCTAATTTGATCATGCGTTCTTTTATTTGATCGATGTCATCCTTTAAAGTGGAATGATCAGTTGACTGTCTGGAGCTCAGACGGATCCATTTTAAAATCTCCTCCGTATTTTCCATAATGTGATGAACAAGCTTTGTTTCATACTTTGGCGGCAGGAAAATCAAATTCACTAAAAATGAAGAAAGTACGCCTAACACCACAGTTGCTGTTCGAATTAAGGCAAAGGAAAGGAAATGATCCCCTGCACTTTCTAAAATCGCGATGACGGTTACGAGTGCAATCGGAATCGTGTGTTCAATCTTCAGCTTTAAATTAATCGCAATGACCATGACGGCAGTTAAGCCGATGATGACTGGTCCTGTGCCAAAAAGCAGACCGAACGTAATGGCAAGTGCTGCTCCAATAATATTGGCTTGCACTTGATCAACAATCGTTAAAAATGATCGATAAATAGATGGCTGGATAGCAAATACAGCTGCAATTCCCGCGAAGACGGGTGTCGGCAACCCAAGCCATGTTGCCAGGTAAAGCGCGAGTACAATGGCAATACCAGTTTTTAAAATACGGGCTCCAAGTTTCATTGGTTTTGTCCCTGCATTCCTTTCTTTTCGATAATAGATGACCACTTGTCATATATCATAAATATTTTGATGAAACAACTAAGTAATATACAGCGGTCTTCCGAAATATTCAAGTGATTTTTGAAAGTTCATGAAAACATCAAAAGAAGGTATTGAGAAAAAATGTAACAGATTCACTCGCTTTTGACAATCAAGAGCTGGTAAATAAAAAAACAGACGCATGAATTTACGTCTGTTTTTCTCTTCATTATGATTGTTTCAGTTGTTCAAACGCATGATCTACTGCTTTTAGCGTTTCAGAAATATCATTTTCAGTATGTGCAATGGTTAAGAACCACGCTTCATATTTAGAAGGAGCGAGGTTAATACCTTGTGCGAGCATGAATTTAAAGAAACGGGCGAACATTTCGCCATCCGTATTTTCAGCCTGCTCGTAGTTCACAATCGTTTCCTTTGTAAAATAAATGGTGAGAGCACCTTTTAAGCGATTCACTGTAATATCTACTTGATGTTTTTTTGCGTGGGCTAAAATTCCCTCTTCTAACATTGCCCCGAGCTGATCCAGACGTTCGTAGACTCCGTCTTCTTTTAACACTTCCAAGCATGCAATACCAGAAAGGATGGAGGCGGGATTACCTGCCATCGTACCAGCTTGGTAGGCTGGTCCAAGCGGGGCGACTTGCTCCATAATTTCTTTTTTGCCGCCGTAAGCGCCAATTGGAAGACCGCCGCCGATAATTTTACCTAATGCAGTGAGGTCAGGTTTTACTTGAAGCAAGTCCTGTGCACCACCATACATAAAGCGGAAAGCTGTAATGACTTCATCATAGATGACTAGAGCCCCTTTTTCATGAGTCAGGTCATTAACCTGCTGCAGGAAACCGTCTTTAGGCTCTACGATGCCAAAGTTCCCGACAATTGGCTCAACAAGAACAGCTGCTACTTCATCACCCCAGCGGTCTAATGCTTCTTTGTAGCTGTCTATATCGTTGAATGGAACGGTAATGACTTCATTGGCAATACTTTTAGGCACGCCCGCTGAATCTGGTGTTCCTAAAGTGGAAGGTCCAGAGCCGGCCGCAACTAGCACAAGATCAGAATGACCGTGGTAACATCCGGCAAACTTAATGATCTTTGTTCTGCCTGTATAAGCGCGAGCGACACGAATTGTCGTCATCACAGCTTCTGTACCTGAATTGACAAAACGAACTTTATCCAAAGCAGGCATCGCTTCCTTCAGCATCTTAGCAAAAGTGACTTCATGCTTCGTTGGTGTTCCGTAAAGGACACCTGTCTCGGCTGCTTTCGTGATGGCTTTTGTAATATGAGGATGAGCATGTCCCGTAATAATTGGACCGTATGCTGCCAAATAGTCGATATAACGGTTTCCGTCAACATCCCAAAAATAAGCGCCTTCGCCTTTTTCCATTGCAACAGGTGACCCGCCGCCCACTGCTTTATATGAACGAGATGGGCTGTTAACCCCTCCAACAATATGCTCCAGCGCCTCTTGATGTAATTTTTCTGATTCGGTGAATTTCATAAATAGCCTCCTATCTCAACGTATCACGTCGTCTATCATTATTTTAACATGCCGATGCAAGCGTATTTAGTTGAATATCTTCTCGAAATTGGATAGGCTAATGAAAAAATAGGTTGGAGGGATTGTATCATGACAATCGAAGTGGGGCAGCAAGTACCTGATATTGAATTACTTGGTGATAATGGAGAGAAAGTAAAGCTCTCTGATTTTAAAGGGAAACACATTGTCCTTTATTTTTATCCAAAAGATATGACGCCGGGGTGCACAACGGAAGCCTGTGATTTCCGTGACCGCCATCAAAGCTTTGCCGAATTAGATGCTGTCATCATCGGCGTAAGCCCAGACGGTCAAGACAAGCACCAAAAGTTTAAAGAAAAACATGACTTACCTTTCCTGCTTCTTGTAGATGACGAACAAAAATTGTCTGAAGCTTTCGGTGTATGGAAGCTGAAAAAGAACTTTGGTAAGGAATACATGGGAATTGAACGCTCAACGTTTCTTATTAATAAAGAAGGAAAACTTGTGAAAGAGTGGCGTAAAGTAAAGGTGAAAGATCATGTGGAAGAAGCGCTTGAGGAACTGAAAGCTCACGCTTAATATGTTGACGAGATGAGATCGGCAGTCGTGCCGGTCTTTTTTGTATAGAAGAATAGGTAAAAAAGAGGATTGTAATTGACAAAGTTTCGGCTCTGGGGGTACACTATTTATAAAGATTATAATATAAGAATATTTTTGAAAAGAGAGGTGCATGATGAAATGGCTGCTCACGAACTAAAAGACGCTTTAGATGCTCTAAAAGAAACCGGTGTTCGAATTACTCCGCAGCGCCATGCCATCTTGGAGTTTCTCGTAAATTCTATGACACACCCAACCGCGGACGATATATATAAGGCACTTGAAGGGAAATTTCCTAATATGAGTGTAGCAACGGTTTACAACAATTTACGAGTCTTCCGGGAATCTGGATTAGTAAAAGAATTAACGTATGGGGATTCCTCAAGCCGATTTGATTTTGCGACATCTGACCATTACCATGCGATTTGTGAAAACTGCGGAAAGATCGTTGACTTTCACTATCCTGGCCTTGATGAAGTAGAACAGCTTGCATCCCATGTGACAGGCTTTACAGTAAGTCATCATCGCTTGGAGATCTATGGCACTTGTCAAGAATGTGCAAAAAAAGAAAATCATTAATGAAAAAGCTGACCAGTTGAATGGTCAGCTTATTTTTATGACTTTTTTCGATTGTAGGATTCATCAAACTCTTTACCCTCTAATGCTGGATCAAGTGTAAGCGGTTCTCGGCAATGCATGCACATATCCACTCGTCCGAGCACCTTTGTTTCCTTCTCACAGCCTGGACAAATTACTCGTACAGCCTTGGTAGAAAGCATACCGATCCAAAAGTAAACGGCTGTACTCAATCCAATCGATAACACGCCGAGTAGCATAAAGAAGGTCGACAGCCAGACCGATTCCTTGAAGAACACACCGATATACATGATCAAAAAACCAACAAAAACCAAACTAAGTGCAAATGTTCTGATTTTATTAATCTTACTGGAGTATTTCGCCATCCCTAGTCCCCCTTATCTCCAATATAGCACATTTTACCTTTCTATTTGAATTAGTTATAGAGTTTTGTGAATAAATTGCTTATAATGATTCAATGATCTTTTTTCATGTATTGAAGGAATTTTGATTCTATGAGGAGAAATACATAGCATTAGAGAAGAACCTTACACCCGAGTATTGGAGGAATCACTATGGAAAATCTTCTCCGTCCTATTTATCAAGAGAGAGCAAGTCATCCAGATACATTAGCTGTGATTATAGTAGAAAGAAGACATAAAGTATCTTCTGAGACGGATAACTTTGATGCAGCGCTTCTAGTCATCGTAAAGGATGCGGAAGAACCGTTATTTATTAAGCACTATGAATCCGATCACCAAACAGCTTCTTTAAATGTTGTCACAGATGATCAGTTGAAAGAATGGATTACCTTAGGTACCAACAGACGGATTATTGATTGGATTTTAAACGGAAAAGTCCTGTTTGATCGAAATGAATATATTTTCAACTTTATTGATGAACTGAGTACATTCCCGTTTTCTAACCGCAAGCTCAAAATTGGTTTAGAATATGGCAAGCTCATTCGCAGATATATAGAAGGAAAAGCATTTTTTGAATCAAATCAATTCCTCGATGCATATAATTCCATTGTGCATGCCCTGCATCATCTGGCGCGTATTGAAGTGATTGATAAAGGCTTCCACCCAGAAGTGACCGTTTGGAACCAAGTACGTCATATGGAGCCGGAAGTATATAAACTTTATTCAGAGCTGATTGAAAGCCACGAAAGTCTTCATAAGCGGTTAGAACTTTTATTCCTAGCGAATGATTTCTTGATTCATTCAAAAGCAGAAATTGGTGCGGCTCATTTGCGTCAAGTCATGGAACAGCAGGAAATTTGGCTGTTTGGCGAGCTTCTTGCACATCCTGATCTCAAGCATTTCACACCTGATCTTAGTGTGATGATTGATTTCTTTGTGGAAAAAGGAATTGTGCTAGTAGAGCCAATTGAGACGAAGGGGCAAAAAATCTATCACCGAGGATATTTTGTTAAAAAAGATATTGACGCATGAATATTATGATGGTATATTATTAAACGTCGCTAATGAGCAACCGAGTTGCTTTGAAAGAAAAGCGGACAAAAAGAAATTCAGAAAAACACTTGACGCACACGGTGCTCAAATGTTATATTAAGAAAGTCGCCTCTGAGCGACAATGAAGATGATCTTTGAAAACTAAACAAGACAAAACGTACCTGTTAATTCGAGTTTTTATAAAAAAATCCTATGATACATCATAGGTAGTCAGTCAGACTGACGAGGCAGGAAATGATCACATGCTAAGTTCGCTACATCGTGTAGCAACGCATGTGTGATATGCATCCTGCATACCTCGGAGAGTTTGATCCTGGCTCAGGACGAACGCTGGCGGCGTGCCT
>NZ_SWFL01000005.1:0-188433 GCF_005144805.1 Bacillus sp. S2(2019) | reverse complement strand
TCCATCAGGTTTGGTGGCGATAGCGAAGAGGTCACACCCGTTCCCATACCGAACACGGAAGTTAAGCTCTTCAGCGCCGATGGTAGTTGGGGGTTTCCCCCTGTGAGAGTAGGACGCCGCCAAGCTTGTCATTTTATATCGTCGCGGGGTGGAGCAGTTCGGTAGCTCGTCGGGCTCATAACCCGAAGGTCGCAGGTTCAAATCCTGCCCCCGCAACCAAATTATTTTACCTCTTAAATAGGGAGTACTCATTGAGTACAGCCAAAATGGTCCGGTAGTTCAGTTGGTTAGAATGCCTGCCTGTCACGCAGGAGGTCGCGGGTTCGAGTCCCGTCCGGACCGCCATTTTTATGACTTGTAAACGAAAACGTATAGTTTCGTTTTTTTTTTATGTCTTTTTCTTTCAATAAGTATCCTAGATGCAATGAAACTCCTTGTGTTTGGCTACACTAAATGTGATAAGAAAAGATCATGACTTCAACAAACAACGCCTGGTTTTTTTATACCAGGCTTTCTTTATATCGTTTTTAGTTGGAACCGAGGCTCATATTCGCTACACTAATACTAACTGTGTCTGACATCATGTTTGCTCAATCAGTTGATTGTATGAAGGGGCTGTCTTTTATGGATGAATTTGATCTTATTCGCCGAATTACACCAAAAGAAACGCATCAGCGTTCTTTGGTCATGGGCATCGGTGATGATGCTAGTGTTTATCAACCTCATTCACATTGTGAAGAGGTCGTTTGTGTTGATACAATGGTAGAGCATGTCCATTTTCGATTTGATTTTTCCACACCCTTTGAGGTTGGATTTAAAGCGCTGGCAGTGAATATCAGTGATATCGCAGCCATGGGAGGAACCCCTAAGTATTATCTTGTATCAATTGCGATCCCGCCTCATGGGGATGAAGCAATTATCGCAGCTTTTTACGAGGGAATGAAAGCATTGGCTGACACATATCATATGGATTTAATCGGTGGAGATACAGTAGCCACCCGCAGTGACTTTGTCATCACAGTAACGGTCATTGGTGAGATTCCAAAGGGAACAGCCTGTTACCGTCATAGTGCTCAGACAGGAGACATTGTCTTTGTCACAGGTGAACTAGGTTCATCAGCTGCTGGGCTATCCCTTTTAATGAATGAAGTAAATGCTGCACATTCGATTGACACTGCTTTTTTTCTAGAGCGACACAAAATGCCGCAGCCGCATATTGCTGCTGGCCTTATTTGTTCAAGCTTCCCCCGGGTGACCTTGAATGATGTGAGTGACGGATTAGCGAGTGAGCTGAACGAAATAGCGGAGGCCAGTCGTGTAACGCTGGAAATTGAGGCTGATCAACTCCCAAAACATCCACATCTCCCGTTGTTACATAAAGAGTGGATGGAATGGGTCTTGTTCGGTGGAGAGGATTTTGTCTTAACTGGTACGATCCCTGAAACGGATTGGAAGCGATTTGAGACGCAATGTAAAAAAGAACACATTCAGGTCACGCGTATTGGACAAGTCAAAGATGATCGAGCGTCCAGCGTTATTTTAAAAGACCATGATCAACAAACAATTTTAATGAAAAAAGGATATAATCATTTTAAGAAATGAGGTGACTCCACCATGAAGTTAACGTGGACAACAAAAGGTGCGGATGAGACGAAACGAATTGCTGCTGCCTTGGCTACACTTGTGATGCCCGGCGATGTCTTAACATTAGAAGGAGACTTAGGCGCAGGTAAAACGACTTTTTCAAAAGGTTTTGCAGAAGGCTTAGGTATTACCCGTATCGTCAACAGCCCTACTTTTACAATTATTAAAGAATATACGGATGGCAGACTGCCACTTTATCATATGGATGTGTATCGTATGGAAGATGCGGAAGAAGATATTGGACTGGGCGAATATTTTGAGGGGGAAGGTGTATGTTTGGTTGAATGGGCACATCTCATTGAACCTCAATTGCCTTCATCGTATTTAAAAATTGAAATGCTGAGAACAGAACGTGAAGAAGAACGTCATCTCACGTTTTATGCAAAAGGGGAGCGCTATGAGGCCCTTTGTAAGGAGATGAAAGATATTGACCATACTGGCAATTGATACGTCAAACCATACACTCGGAATAGCTCTTGTCCGTGATGACACTGTGGTTGGGGAAAGTATTACGTACTTAAAGAAGAATCATTCAGTACGAGCAATGCCGACAGTTGAAGCACTGATGAAAGAATGCGGCGTAGCACCGAACGAATTAAGCAAAATTGTTGTAGCCAAAGGACCCGGTTCTTACACTGGCGTTAGAATCGGTGTGACCATTGCAAAAACACTTGCTTGGACGCTGTCTATCCCGATAACTGCTGTTTCAAGTTTAGAAACGCTGGCGGCAAATGCTCGATATTTTGATGGAATGATTTCTCCTATATTTGATGCAAGAAGAGGACAAGTTTATACAGGGTTATATACATTTGAAGGTGGAAAGATAAAAGAAGTGAAACCAGATCAAAATATCCTGCTCACTGATTGGCTTCAAGAGCTGAAAAAGGAAGGGAACCCTGTTTTATTTCTTGGACATGATGTGCATCTTCATCAAGAGAATGTTCTCTCCATACTTGGAGAAACTGCTGTGATCGCAGACGAGGCATTTCACAACCCAAGACCTTCAGTGCTCGCATTTTTAGGGGCAGACCGCCCTGCTGAAGATGTCCATCAGCTTGTTCCTAATTATATTCGTTTGGCAGAAGCGGAAGTGAAATGGCTTGAAGGACAAAAATAATCTCAACACAGTAGAGATGCGAAGAATGACAGTAGAGGACATCCCAGAGGTATATACGATTGAAGTGCATTCGTTTACAGCGCCTTGGAAGAAAGAGTCGTTTGTCTATGAAATTCTCCATAACCAATATAGCCATTATTTCCTCATTGAAGAAGATGGTCAGCCTGTTGGGTATTGCGGCGTTTGGATTGTCATGGATGATGCACAAATTACGAATATTGCGATTCTCCCTGAGCACCGGGGAAAAGGATACGGGGAAGCGCTGCTTCGATATGTCATGGAATTTTGCAAAGAAAAAAAGACAGATCATCTTTCACTAGAAGTGCGGGTATCAAATACGCCAGCACAATCCCTTTATGAAAAGCTAGGTTTTAAACCAGCTTCTATTCGAAAGAATTATTATACGGATAACGGGGAAGATGCATTAGTCATGTGGGTGAAGATAAATGAGTGAAAAAAAAGATCGATTCATATTAGGTATAGAAACAAGCTGTGACGAAACAGCTGCGTCAATTGTGAAAAATGGGAAAGAGATCGTAGCGAATGTTGTCGCCTCACAAATAGAAAGCCATAAACGATTTGGCGGAGTGGTACCAGAAATCGCTTCAAGGCATCATGTGGAACAAATGACGATCGTATTAGAAGAAGTCATGACGCAGGCCAATATGACCTTTCAGGATTTAGATGCCATTGCTGTGACAGAAGGTCCAGGCTTAGTTGGTGCACTTTTGATAGGTGTCAATGCAGCCAAAGCACTGAGTTTCGCACATCAAATTCCGCTTGTAGGTGTTCATCATATTGCTGGACACATTTATGCGAACCAGCTCGTTGGTGAACTGGTGTTTCCTTGTTTAGCTCTAGTCGTCTCTGGTGGGCATACTGAGCTTGTTTTGATGAAAGAGCATGGGTCTTTTGAGGTCATTGGCGAAACGTTGGATGATGCGGCTGGAGAAGCGTATGACAAAGTAGCTCGGACAATGGGTCTGCCATATCCAGGGGGACCTCACATTGATCGATTGGCACATGAAGGGGAGCCAACGATTAAGCTTCCTCGTGCATGGCTTGAAGAAGGATCCTATCATTTTAGTTTCAGCGGTTTAAAATCAGCGGTCATCAACACATTACACAATGCGTCTCAAAAGGGCGAAACCATTGCGCCAGAGGATTTGGCTGCAAGTTTCCAAGAAAGCGTGATTGAGGTGCTGGTTGGAAAGACCTTAAAAGCGGCTGAAGCGTATGATGTGAAACAAGTCGTTCTAGCTGGCGGGGTTGCTGCCAATAAAGGTCTTAGAGAAGCCCTTACTTCAGCATTTGCGAAGTTGCCTGAAGTGAATGTCATGATTCCGCCATTGTCTCTTTGTACAGACAATGCAGCCATGATTGCTGCTGCGGGAACCATTGCATTTGAAAAGGGAATAAGAGGAGACATGGCAATGAACGGTCAACCTGGACTGCCGCTTGTCTCCTATGAATAAGAACTCCTGTGGATATACAGGAGTTTCAGCGTGTAGACAAACCCTCGCATTCTTTGTCAGTCCTGCGTGCTGGTGCTCACGAATGTGACATTCGCTCCGCGCCAGTACTCCTCCTTCCTAGGGCTGCAAAGGTTTTCTATCACGCTGAGAAGAAGACAAAGGGATAAAATAAAGTTCATTTTATCCCTTTGTCGACAATTTGGAACTCCTGTGGATATACAGGAGTTTTTTCTGTTGAAATGAAAGCGATTTATTCACATGTAAACGTTATATATCCACAATTGTTAGAAAATTCGTTTTAAAATGAAGAGAATGTGTATAAATGTGATCTTTTATGTGGATATGTGATTAAAATGCTGTGGATAAAGTGGATAACTTTAAAATATTTAAGAATAATCAAGAGATTATTGTGGGTATCATTGTGGATAAAGATTCTCGCCTTAAAAAAAGAGCACCCGTTAGGGCACTCTTTATGCATCTGATAGGTCTTCCCATTCCGCAAAAAGTGATTCCATCTCTTGATTGAGCGCATCATTTTCTGTTTGAATGGCTTGTACTTTCTCGTGATCTTGGAAAATAGCAGGATCACATAGAAGCTCTTCGTTTTCACCAAGTTTGTCTTCGATGACAGCGATACGCTCTTCAATTTCTTCAATTCGGCGCTGCTTTTGTCTTTCTTTCTTTTTGAGTTCTTTCTCTTCTGCATAGGAAAGTTTTGCTGTTTCTACTGGTTTTTCTGCTTGTTTTTTATGCGTCTCCTGAGTTTGGAGTGCTTCAAGCTCTAATTGTTCGTTTTTCTTTTCAAGATAATAATCGTAGTCACCGAGGTATTCTTTTGTTTCATTTGGTGACAACTCGAGAACTTTTGTTGCCAGGCGATTGATAAAGTAACGGTCATGTGAAACAAACAAGATGGTGCCTGGATAATCTATTAGTGCATTCTCTAATATTTCCTTACTGTCTAAATCAAGATGGTTCGTCGGCTCATCGAGAATGAGGAAATTGGCTTTTTGGAGCATCAGCTTTGCCAGTGCAAGTCGTGCTTTTTCTCCACCGCTTAATGCATGTACAGGCTTTAAGACGTCATCACCTGAAAAAAGGAAGTTTCCTAAACAAGTCCGAATGTCTTTTTCAGTCATATGGGGAAAATCATCCCAAAGTTCATTTAACACTTTTTTGGAGGATGTCAGCTTGGCTTGTTCCTGATCATAGTAGCCAATCGTCACATGAGAACCAAAGCTGATCTCGCCTTTTACTGGTTTTAACGTATCCGTTAAGGTTTTTAAAAGAGTTGATTTCCCGATACCGTTAGGGCCGATGAGTGCCACGCTATCCTCCCGTTTAATATGAAAAGAGAGGGAGGAGAGGAGCGGCGTTTTTTCATCGTAACTAATATCGAGATCATGCACCTTCAGCACGTCATTTCCGCTTTGCCTCATAATATCGAAATGGAAGTTTGCGGATTTTTCATCTCCTAACGGTTTATCTAAACGATCCATCCGTTCCAGCTGTTTCCGCCTGCTTTGAGCACGCTTTGTGGTGGAGGCTCTTGCTAAGTTGCGATCCACGAAATCTTGAAGCTTCGAAATTTCTTCTTGCTGTTTTTCATACAGCTTCATATCACGCTCTAGCTGCTCAGCTTTTTGGTCAAGATACTTACTATAGTTCCCTGCGAACTTTTTCATCGCTGTTCTTGACACTTCATATACATGGTTCACGACTTTGTCTAAGAAGTATCGATCATGGGAAACGATGAGGATGGCTCCTGTATAATTTTGCAAATACTGCTCAAGCCATGATAAGGTATCAATATCTAGATGGTTGGTTGGCTCATCCAAAATCAAGAGTTCTGGTTTCATCAATAATAGCTTTCCAAGCGCTAGACGGGTTTTCTGACCGCCGCTTAAGGATTGGACGGTTGTATGATCTTCAAAATGACTAAAGCCGAGTCCGTGTAAAATGGAGCGGACATCCGCTTCATATTGGTAGCCGCCTTGATCTTTAAATGCTTGCTGCAGTCTGTCATAGGTTTTCATTAGAGAATCTAATTCTGTTCCTGTGGAAGAAGCCATTTTCTCTTCTATGGTTCTCATCTCTTTTTCCATTTCTTTTAAATGATCGAAAACCGATAGTAGTTCGTCTTTTAGCGTACGTGTAGACGTCACATCTGTATGCTGTGCGAGATATCCAATGGATAGGTCTTTCGGTTTGATGATCTCACCTTGTTCGTAAGACATTTGACCGGCAATGATTTTTAAAAGCGTGGATTTTCCTGCACCGTTACGACCGACAATGGCAATACGATCCCTCGCTTTGACTTCCAATTTTATATTCGTTAAAACGGTATCAGCGCCAAACGATTTGGACAGCTGATTCACTTGTAGAATCATCATGTAACTTCACCTCTGCTATAATATGTTAAGTGTAGCTTATCAGCAGTAAACCGGCAAATCTTACATACGGCTGCCATGTTCAAATGAAAGACAGATAGGAAAAAATAGTGTATGATTTGAGTGAGGGAGCGTTGAAAGATGAGTCAATTTAGCCACTTTAACGAACAAGGAAGAGCAAAGATGGTCGACATTAGTGACAAATCGTCTACAGTGAGAACTGCCGTTGCTGTTTCAAGCGTTCGTATGATAAAAGAAGTATTTCATCAAATACAAAAGCATGACATTGGAAAAGGGGATGTACTATCTGTCGCACAAGTAGCTGGCATTATGGCAGCAAAGCAAACGTCCAGCATCATTCCAATGTGTCATCCGCTTGCATTAAAAGGTGTCGATATCTCCTTTGATTGGGAGGAAGACGGAAATGCGTACATTCTGAACATACAAGTACAGGTGAAAACAAAAGGAAGTACGGGTGTGGAGATGGAAGCGCTCACTTCTGCCTCAGTATGTGCACTGACCGTTTATGACATGTGCAAAGCAATAGACAAAGGGATGATCATCGGCCCGACCTATCTAGTAGAAAAAACAGGCGGGGAAAACGGTGATTTTCACAGAGCATCTGATATTTAAGTTGGAGGATCTTATATGAATATAGACCAGTCAAAAATTCCACAAGCGACAGCCAAACGTTTGCCGCTTTACTACCGTTTTTTAAAAAATCTGCATGCATCAGGAAAACAAAGGGTGTCATCGGCAGAGCTTAGTGATGCAGTCAAAGTGGATTCTGCCACGATTCGCCGAGATTTTTCTTACTTTGGTGCACTTGGGAAGAAAGGGTATGGCTATAATGTCGATTACCTCTTGACCTTCTTTAGAAAGACCCTTGACCAAGATGAAATGACGAATGTCATGCTCATCGGTGTCGGGAATTTAGGGACTGCTTTTTTACACTATAATTTCATTAAAAATAATAATACAAAAATTTCAATGGCTTTTGACGTCAATGAGAGTAAAATAGGAAGTGAGATAGGCGGCGTGCCTGTCTATGATTTGGATAAGCTTGAAGAGCATGTGCAAGAGGTAGGAGATATTCCTGTTGCGATTTTGACAGTGCCTGCCGTAGCAGCTCAATCCATTACAGATCGTTTGATTGCCCTTGGCATCAAAGGAATCCTTAACTTTACGCCGGCTCGATTGAATGTGCCGGAACACATTCGAATTCATCATATAGATTTGGCGGTTGAACTTCAGTCTCTTGTGTATTTCTTAAAGCATTACTCTGTTACACAGGAGGACTGACGAAAAGGGGTAAAGGGGGTGGAGCAAATGGGTCCGATTGGTCCTGGAAGTTTGGTTCTGATTGCGATTGTTGCGCTCATTATTTTTGGGCCGAAAAAGCTTCCTCAATTAGGAAGAGCAGCAGGAGATACATTACGTGAATTTAAAAATGCCACAAAAGGTTTAGCTGATGATCAGGAAGAAAATAAGAAAAAAGAAGATCAGTAGAATAGGATGAGCTTCATGAATGTCAAAGATATGCCGCTTATGGAGCACATTGTGGAACTGCGAAAACGTTTAGTGATCATTGCGATGTTTTTTGTTGCCTTTATGGTGGCAGGTTTTTTTCTCGCTAAGCCGGTCATTGTGTATTTACAAAATACCGATGAAGCGGCCACACTGACATTGAACGCATTTAAGCTCACAGATCCACTGTACGTGTTTATGCAGTTCGCTTTTGTCATTGCTCTTGTTTTGACGTGTCCCGTAATTTTATATCAGCTTTGGGCGTTTGTGAGTCCTGGCTTATATGAAAAAGAAAGAAAGGTGACACTTGCTTATATTCCGATTGCACTGCTTTTATTTTTGAGCGGTGTGGCTTTCTCTTATTTTATTTTGTTTCCATTTGTCGTCGATTTTATGATACGGATGTCAAATGATTTACATGTGGAGCAAGTGATTGGGATTCATGAGTATTTTACATTTCTGATGCAGTTAACACTTCCATTTGGCTTTTTGTTTCAGATGCCTGTCGTGTTGATGTTTCTCACAAGACTTGGCATCATCACACCGATGTTTTTATCAAAAATCCGGAAGTATGCCTATTTTGTCCTCCTTGTCATTGCCGCACTGATTACACCGCCAGAGATCGTTTCTCACCTCATGGTTACCTTGCCAATGCTCGTTTTGTATGAAGTGAGTATTGTCATTTCAAGAGTGACCTATCGCAAAATGCAGCAAACAGAGACAGAGGAGAAAGAAAATGATGTTGTCTCATAAAAAAGCATCGTGATCCAAATAGGGGTCACGATGCTTTTTCTATTGTGAAAGAAATTGATTGATTGCTTGAAAGAGATGCTCATAATAGGCAGGTTCATGCGGGACAAAATCATGTACATGGACCTCTCTCTTTTCCTCACGTCGCTTGCCGTCTGCATCCACTTCAAAGCCCTCGATGTTCATTTTTTCGCATTCTCTATTTAAAAGCTGCTGTGCATCCATCAGCCTTGCTCTATAAAGTCCAGCAACTTCTTCTTTCTGTAGATGGACATCCATGTGCTCTTTTTGATCCATATAAAGATACACATGGCAAAACTCACGATCGGTAAACGAAGGCAGATGGATTTCATCTTTAATGACACCAGCAAAGGTAAGGTTCTCAAACGAGATGGAGAGACCAAGCTCTTCTTCGACTTCTCTGATGCCGTCAGGAGGCTGTTCATCTGCGAGAAGGTGGCCTGCTGCTGTGATATCAAATAGAGATGGGAAATCCTTTTTGGCGGGACTCCTCAGCTGAAAATAGAGAAACACTGTGTCATCTTCCTTTTTTAAAAGCCAGAAATGAAAGGTTTCATGCCAAAGGCCCTCAGCATGGACATCAGATCGAGCGGCTGTACCAATCGTTTCATGCTGATTGTTCATGATGTTCAGTTTTTCGTGTTCCATGAAAACATGACCTCCATAAAAAAACCATTTTCCAAACGGCGGAAAATGGTTTTTTGTTTATTTTTGCTGCTGTTTTTTCATTTTGACAGAAAAAGCAAACATTTTTAACGCGATATTAATATTATAGGCCGCAAACACCATCAGCAAAATGCTGTAAAATGACCACATGTCACCTGGATTTTGAATGGCCATATAGGTGAACGCCACACCTACGGCAAAATAAATAATGCCCCATACGACAGGGTTTCTCATGAGAAAAAGCCTCCAATAATCATTTGCATTGTTTGAGATTGTTCTTCAATTATTTTTCTTACTGGCTCAATCTGCACAAGAATGACGAGCGAGTTCATCAGCATGTGTGCGCCGATTGGCACAATGATTCGTTTTGTTTTCGCATATAAAAAGGCGAATGTAAAGCCCATTGCAGTATAGAGCAAGATATGTGGGAAATCATTGTGTACAGCAGCAAAAACCACTGAACTGACAAGTGCGCCAATGAAAAAATTCGTTTTTTCATAAACCACACCAAAAATGATTTTTCGGAAAATGATTTCTTCTAATATCGGTCCAATCAGAGCGATGACGATGACAAGCCATGGAACTGCATCCATAATGGCTAAAATGTTTTGAGTATTTTCGGATTCTCGGCTAATGCCAAATGCATATTGTTCAATCGCCCCCGCAATGGATTGTGCAAAGAGGGAAAGAAAGAAACCGCCAATGATCCAAGCGATTGCCGCGCCGACTGATGCCGGTGCTTCATTTCGAAGTGATGTTTTTGGCACAGTCCGAAGGATGAGCAGAATAATGATTAATCCGACACAGAAGCTAATGATTGTCCAGGTTCCTGACAATTCAGAGAGCTCTGCTTGTGTCATCGGTGTCTGAATGTATCCTAACCATTTCATAATGAACACATAAGGAATCGCAGAAACCTGCACCAATATATACGTTAAGATGATGTACCAATATTGTTTTTTCAAGTAACGAAAACCCCTTTACTAAAAGAACTAGATTTATTGTAACACAAGTCTTCTTTTTCGTTGAAAAGGAAAGAATCGGTGATAAAAAAAGATCATGAAAGCGTAAAAATTTTTAAAGGTTTTTACTTGAAATTACAGAAGACATTCTTTATTATAATAAATGTGTTAGCACTCGCTAGTGATGAGTGCTAAAAAAACTACATATAAAAATTGAGGAGGTTGTTTCTTATGTTAAAGCCATTAGGCGATCGCGTAATCATTGAACTCGTTGAATCTGAGGAAAAAACCGCTAGCGGTATTGTCTTACCGGATTCTGCAAAAGAAAAACCGCAAGAGGGTAAAATTGTTGCAGCAGGTTCAGGTCGTGTACTTGAAAGTGGTGAGCGCGTTGCGTTAGAAGTAAACACAGGCGACCGCATTATCTTCTCAAAATATGCAGGTACTGAAGTGAAATATGAAGGAAAAGAATATTTAATCCTTCGTGAAAGCGACATTTTAGCTGTTATTGGTTAATCACATAAACAAAGATTGAGATATATTTCTAAAAAGACTGAGGAGGTTTCGTTATTATGGCAAAAGATATTAAGTTCAGTGAAGAAGCACGTCGTGCGATGTTACGTGGTGTAGATGCACTTGCAGATGCTGTAAAAGTAACTTTAGGACCTAAAGGACGTAACGTGGTTCTTGAGAAAAAATTCGGTTCTCCACTTATCACAAATGATGGTGTAACGATTGCAAAAGAAATCGAATTAGAAGATGCATTTGAAAACATGGGTGCAAAACTTGTGGCTGAAGTTGCAAGCAAAACAAACGATGTAGCTGGTGACGGTACTACTACTGCAACGGTTCTAGCTCAAGCGATGATCCGTGAAGGTCTTAAAAACGTAACAGCTGGTGCAAACCCTGTTGGCGTTCGTAAAGGAATCGAAGAAGCAGTGAAAGTAGCACTTGAAGGCTTGCATGAGATTTCTAAACCAATCGAAGGTAAAGAATCAATTGCTCAAGTTGCGTCTATTTCTGCAGCAGATGAAGAAGTCGGCAGCCTAATTGCTGAAGCGATGGAGCGTGTAGGAAACGACGGCGTCATCACAATTGAAGAATCTAAAGGTTTCACAACTGAGCTTGAAGTGGTTGAAGGAATGCAGTTTGACCGTGGATACGCTTCACCATACATGGTTACTGATTCTGATAAGATGGAAGCGGTTCTTGAAAATCCTTACATCTTAATCACTGATAAAAAGATCACAAACATTCAAGAAATCCTTCCTGTACTTGAGCAAGTCGTACAACAAGGAAAACCATTATTGATCATTGCTGAAGATGTAGAAGGCGAAGCACTTGCAACACTTGTTGTGAACAAACTTCGTGGAACATTCAACGCAGTGGCTGTAAAAGCACCTGGATTCGGTGATCGTCGTAAAGCAATGCTTGAAGACATCTCTGTTCTAACAGGCGGGGAATTAATCACAGAAGACCTAGGACTTGACCTGAAATCAACTGAAATTGGTCAGCTTGGCCGTGCGTCTAAAGTGGTTGTCACAAAAGAAAACACAACGATCGTAGAAGGATCAGGAGATTCTGCTCAAATCGCAGCACGCGTGAACCAAATTCGTGCGCAAGTAGAAGAAACAACTTCTGAATTCGATAAAGAAAAATTACAAGAACGTCTTGCAAAACTAGCTGGCGGCGTTGCTGTCATCAAAGTTGGTGCTGCAACTGAAACAGAACTAAAAGAACGTAAACTACGCATTGAGGATGCACTGAACTCAACTCGTGCAGCAGTTGAAGAAGGTATCGTATCCGGTGGTGGTACAGCACTTGTGAATGTATACAATAAAGTTGCTTCCATCGAAGCTGATGGTGACGTTCAAACAGGTGTGAACATCGTTCTACGTTCTCTTGAAGAGCCAATTCGTCAAATCGCTCACAACGCAGGTCTTGAAGGATCAGTCATCGTTGAGCGCTTGAAAAACGAAGAAATTGGCGTAGGCTTTAACGCAGCAACAAACGAATGGGTAAACATGATCGAAAAAGGAATCGTTGACCCAACAAAAGTAACTCGCTCTGCACTTCAAAACGCAGCTTCTGTAGCAGCTATGCTTCTTACAACTGAAGCAGTCGTAGCTGACAAACCAGAAGAAGGCGGCTCAGGCGGCGGAATGCCGGATATGGGCGGCATGGGCGGTATGGGTGGCATGATGTAACACCCCCGAAAACCCCTTGAAATATAGGGGTTTTTGTTATGTCTTTATAAAATTGGTCACAATTTGGTCACGGAACTATGAAGATTGGATTTTTAATGAGAGATCATTAACAAAAGAATTAAACTTTTCTGATGTTCTTTCTCTCACTTTTTTTGTAGTGTGTAAATAAACTTTACGAGTAATGTCATCATTTCCGTGACCAAGTATTTTTTGAATCTCTTCAAGAGGAACATTTGCTTCGGCGGCTAATGAAGTAAATGTATGTCTAAATGTATGCTGAGTTATTTTTTTATTTAGATCCATTCTTTTTAAAATTCGCCTCATACGTGTATCGAATTTCTTTATGTTTTCTGGATGACCATCTGCTCGTGCGAAAATAAAGTCTTCATCACTAAACGTTCTGCCATTCGCAAATGCTATTTTTGCTTGTTTCAGTTTCAGTCGTTTAAGTAGAGCGGCCAGAAAGTCAGACAGAGGAACTTCTCTTATAGCTGCAGGTGTCTTTGGTGTTAAAAGCTGATAGTCACTTGCTTTATTAGAAGGGCAGAACAATGTTTTGGTTATCCGTAATGTCTTGGTTTCATCCTCCAGGTCTAAGTCTTTCCATTTTGCCGCAAGCCTTTCTCCGGCTCTTGTACCTGTAAATGCAGCCATACAAAAATATTCAAAGTCGAGAAGAAGACCATGTTTTTCAGTGAGATCAAGAAACTGCACAAGTTCATCACCTTCTAGGAAGTTTTCCACTTCATTTGAAGATTCTATTTGTTCGACCGTGACTTGTGGTTTTTGAGGTTTTGCAAATTCAGTCGGGCTTTTTAAAATAATATCTTCTTGTCGAGCATATTTGAAAATCATGCTTGCGGTGGTGTGAATGCCGCTTATTGTATTAAATGAATATTCTTTGGAATTTAGGTAATCTAAAAAATCCTGATAAACAGCACGATTAATATCTTTTATTTTCATATGACCGAAATAATCGACAAGATGGTCTATTTCACTTTTTCTTGCTCGAAGTGTACTGATTTTAACTGTTTTCTGATACTCTCTGTACCAGAGTTTCTGCAAATCAGAAAACAGTATTTTCTCTTTATCCAATACTAATCCAGAAGACAACTTTGATTTTAGCTGTGAATATGCTTCTTCTGCTTCTTTTTTAGTTTTGAATCCTCTTCGTTTAATTTGTCTGCGCTTGCCAGTCCTCGGATCATGGCCATCATCCATTACAAAATACCATGTATAACCTTTAGCAGCCTTTTTTGATTTTTCTTTTTTGTAAGCAACCATTAAAATTCTCCTCTCAATAATATTTGATTTTATTGTAATACAGGCACAGCCTGCGTTTTGCAAATTCACAAGTGACTTTAAAGATGTCCGCAACAAGAAGCGCTGCTTTGTTTTGGTCAGGTGGCAAACTCAAACTTTTCAACATAAAACTTGGTACACAAAAGTGATATGCAAAATACGTTGCCTGTCTCTCGTTGTATTCATTCCATGTGCCGGGCATAATTTTGATATCGTTCTCATGTCTGTATATATGACACAATTCATGTGCGAAATCTAACCATTGCTCTTGCCTCGTTTTTCTTTTATCTAGAACAATCACATATTTATTAAGTGCCCGAAAACCAAAGCTTTTTTGTGGACTGAATCTTACGTTTAAACCCAAAGATTCGGCAATCTGTTCAAAATTAATTTGATGAGAGTGTTGAATATTAATACTTCTGTAGAGATCTTCAATCCATTCTTCTAAATGACTTTTGACATACCCCATGATGAGTTGATCCCCTCCAAAATATCTATATTTTCACTTTGGGAAAAATATGGTCTTTCATGTAATTATAGGAGAAGCTTGTCATATTTTGTACTGGAAATAGAGACCAATTTTCTGCAAACTTCGACAAAATTTAGAACGTGTGTTCTGTTTTTGGTTTTAAAAAATAGCCCGATGTTACAGGGCGTTATTCAGCTTTTTTCCATTCAATGTCTTTAAAAAAGAAGATAGCTGTGAAACTTATGATAATGATTAAAAGCACGAAGTTTTCTCTCATGTCTGGTCTGTAGAAGTATTGGTGATAAGTCCAAAAAACTGCACCAATGATCAAAAAGAAAAGCTGTAATAAGAAACCAAACATTTCATCATTCTCCCGTTCTAAAGATAAATCCCTACACAAAACCATTATTTGTATATATTGTATAACTTTTATGATATTTCAATTTCAGGATAAAATCAATATAGGGAATGTATGTTCTTGTTTTATTTTTAAAAAAGAAGCCCGAAGGCTTACTTAGATAATTTGATTGTGCCAGTCTGAGTGCCAAAAACGCCAGTCTGTACTTCTAATTTCAAATCTTTAGCTTCCGCTACTTTTGCAGGGACATCAAAAACAACTTTACCCTTCATTTCAACATCCGGGTTTAAATCTTGCATTAAAAAGCTGTTATCAATTGATCCATCTTCTTTTTGGTTAGCTGATATACTGGCAGTGGAATCAGCTTCATATGTCTTTTTCCCGCGTTTAAGTTTGAAGAATGAGGCATCGACCATGATCTTTTCATTTCCGGTATTTTTTAAATCAGCTTCAATGATAAGGTATTTACCATTCGCAGTTTCCGGGGCAATTGAAGGACCCACTTTTTCAGAAGTTGATTTTGATTTAATGTTGTATACCATATCACCAACTTTAACATCGGTGTTCATTTTAGCTTCCTTAGTTTTCTTTTTGTCTTCTTTCTTCGTTTCTTTAGATGACTCACTGTTACTAGCTGAAGAAGTGTCTTCTGATCCGCATGCTGCAAGTGCAAGTGTTAAACCCAATGCTAAAAACAATACAAGTAATTTTTTCAAAACAAATTCCCCTTTTAAACATAATTTTTATATAAACGATCAATCTCTCTATCTACAGATCGGTATATACTCATTCAATATTTCAACAAATATCGAAAATTTTTACATCTTTATACAAGATTTATACTGTAATTTTTACAGCAGAACCTTCAATTGAGAAAAAATGATTGTAGACTCTACTGTAATTTTTACAGTTGAATGGTCGTTCAATTGTAGGTATTACTGTAATTTTTACAGCAGAACCTTCAGCATTAATTAAACTAAACTAAACATAATAATAAATATTTATATATAAGCATTTTTGAATTATTTGTTGCGGCCTTTATTTTTTTTTAATTCTTCTAGAATGTACTCCAAAACATATTCCTGCATCTCAGGTGTAATTTTTCCGTCAGAAGCAGCAATGAATGTCTCAGGACTGTCTAATACCTTTAATGCCTGATCCATCAAGTCACCCTTGTGAGGATTTGAAGAAGAGTTAAGTTCTTTTCCCGTTAGCAGATAGTCAGTTGTTACTTCAAAAAACTCCGCTATTTTGATTAATGTTTCATAATCGGGATTTCTAAAACCACGTTCATAATTGGATAAATTTTGATGTGGAATGTTTAATTTATCAGCAAGAGCTTTTTGTGTGAGTTTTTTAGCTTCTCTCAAAGCTCTTATGCGTGCTCCCAGAGCCATTTTTATTCCTCCAAGATATTCATACTTTCTACAAATTGTACAACATTCTTCAATATGAGTAAAAAAAATAAACGAAAAGTATAATTTTTTATTGACATATACGAAACGAAGAATTAATATAGGGTTAACAGCAAGTTCTTCAATTCGTATATAAGGGGGTGTATCTACATGAAAGTAAATGAAAAGTTACGCAACATTCGTAAATCAAAGGGAATGACTCAAAAATTCGTAGCGCAAGAACTAAATGTCCCTATAGCTACTTACAACTCATATGAACTTGGCAGACGAAAGATTCATGTTGAATTGTTAAAAGATATTGCTTGTGTATTAGACGAACCGATCCAAAATTTTTTTGTGAACAAAATATACGAAACGAAGAATTATAAGGATCAAAAATCAAATACCGCATAGGAGGTTTTAACATGTTGAACATCGACCATGAAGCCTTTAAGGAAATGTTCAGAGAAATCATTGCGGAAGAAGTTGCTAAAGCGATGCAGGATTTTAGAACAACTCAACTGCCGCCAATGCTAACGAAAAAACAGCTTATGGAGCTATTCAACATTAAAGATACAAAGGCTTCACAGCTTTTAAACCGTGAAGACTTTCCGGTATTTAGAGAAGCGGGTCTATTAATTCCAACACACTTGCTTTTCAAGTGGATTGAAAACAATACCCGCTGGATTAACGAAAACACAGATTACTTCAAGAAAGGAGCCACAGCATGAGCGAACTCGTTTTCGTTGAAGGAAATCAAGTTGTTACAGACAGCCTCACGATCTCAAAAGTTTTTGATAAAAGACATGACTTTGTTTTACGAGACATTGAGGTTCAAATCGAAAAGTTGAAACAAGCTGGTGAAACAGATTTTTCACTCCTCAACTTTGAGGAGTCAACTTATGAGAATGAACGAAAGCGAAAATACCGCAAATACAACTTAACAGAAGATGCTTTTGCTTTGGTTGCTATGTCTTATACAACACCGTCAGCAATGAAAATGAAAATCCGGTTTATCAATGAATTTAAGAAAATGAAAAGCTACATTCAAGAAATGAATGCTCCTTCTTACATGATTGATGATCCTGTCAGCCGTGCAAAGCGTTGGATCGCCGAGCAAGAAGAGAAGCAACAGTTACAACGAACACTGCAAATTCAAGAACCACTCGTTAACTTCGCTGAAAGCTGTATGGCCTCAGAAAAGTCGCTATTAGTTCGTGAGGTTGCAAAGCTGGCATCAAAGCAAGGCATCCTCATAGGCGAAAGAAAACTATTTCAACAACTAAGAGAATGGAAATTGATTTTCAGCCACAAGAATGAGCCTTATCAAGAGTATGTGAACCGTGGTTATTTTGAAATTGCTCAAGGTGTCCGAGAAGTAAATGGTTCATCGAAAGCATGGCTCACAATGAAGATCACGCCAAAGGGACAAGCTTACATCATCAACCGTTTGAAAAAGCAGCAGGCCAGTTGAGCCTGTCCCTTAATTAATATTTTACCAATAAAAATCGAATAAAGAAGGATGGGAACAAATGCAGAACAGCCCGTATAATCAGCGGAATTTACCTGAAATCATGAGGAGAGTGAGAAAAGAAGCCGGATATTCGCAGTATCAGCTAGGCACTTTAATCGGAGGGCGTGATCAGAGGAATGTATCAGATATTGAGAATGGCTATGTCAGACCTACACCTGAATTGTGCATCAACTGGTTCAAAGCTTGCGAAGCATACGAACATATTGATCTCGTACATTACATTTTCAAGCTTCACCCAATGGCAGCCGCACCAATTAATCCCGCCTTGAATGATTGCGCTCATAAGGCCCTAATCAACTTAGTACAGGAAATGAAAGACGCACAAAAGGCTATCAATGACCTTGCTGAATGGTTAAACAATACCCGCCCAGGCAAGCATGGGGAACTTCCGATGCAGGCTATCAAGCAAATATACGACCTGACACAAGCAAACAAAACACTCATGTACTCAATGGCTCGTGAGTTTGGCTTAAAAATAACAGACCTAACTGAGAAATGGTCTAAAAAGGCCATTGTCGCAGAGGTAGCAATGCACAAAAGACAGGATAGGGAGGCTGTATTGGTATGAATCAATCTGTTTTAAACAAAATCCAGGTCATCCGTGAAGATATTCCGAAGGCTGTAATTCTCATGGAGAGCATTGAATTCCTTATGGGAAATCTACAAAAATTTTATGAACTAGGAATGATTGAAGAAGTAACAAGCATTGCCGCTAACATCAAAACCTATAGCGAAGAACTAGCAAGATTGAACAACAAAGGTCGGTTGTATGAAATAGCGAAAGAAATGCAAATTCGGGGAATTAAGATTTCGGTGGTTACAGGCATGGTAAAGGAGCGAGACAATTGAATATTGAGCATCCGATGATCACACAAATTAATAGCTTTGGTTATCCGAAAGACTACTGGAAGGACGAAGCGGAGCGCAATGGATATGAAGATGAAGAAGATGAAGACAAATAAAAAAACCCGCTTTGGAGAGCGAGTTTTGAAAAGGTGTACTGCTTCGATTAGGTACCGACAGTATACCAAATCTTTAACAAAAATTCAATGGAGGTATACACGATGTCAAAATATCAAATCAGTTTTGATCACCGCCGTGAAGCACAGGAGCGTTTGGAGCAGGCAGGCGGTTGGATCGACTATAAAAAAGGATTACCGGTCTTCTGCTTCCCAAATGCTCAAGCAAAACAAAAATACATCCAATTGGGGCAGGCGGCATATCGCCAAAAGGTAGGTATGTAGTATGCAAGCGAAGGTCCTTATTTCAACCGAGAAGATGACAGAAGAGCAATGGCTTGAGGCTAGACGTGCAGGTATAGGGGGTTCAGATGCCGCCGCCATTGCTGGAATGAGTAGATGGAGATCACCCGTTTCAGTTTACTTGGATAAATTGGGCCAGTCACCAAAGGAAGATGAAGCAGGAGAAGCCGCATATTGGGGCCACGTACTCGAAGAAGTGGTCGCAAGAGAGTTTAGCAACCGTACTGGAAAGAAGGTCCGTCGAAAAAAGGCTATATTACAACACCCTCTATATCCTTTCATGCTTGCAAACGTTGATAGATTAATTGTCGGTGAAAATGTAGGGCTTGAATGCAAAACGGCCTCTGAATACTTGAAAGAAGAATGGACGGGAGAAGAGATTCCAGACGCTTATCTGATCCAGTGTCAACATTACATGGCTGTGACAGGTTATAAAGCATGGTGGATCGCTGTTCTGATCGGCGGAAACAAGTTCATTTATAAAAAAGTCGATCGTGACGAGGAATTGATAGGTTACTTGATTCAGATTGAAAAAGACTTTTGGGAGAATCACGTTCAAAAGCAAGAGCCGCCAATGTTTGACGGTTCAGATTCATCAACAGAATTACTTAATCACATGTACCCCATTGGAATTGACGAGGAAACTAGCCTGCCTTTAAAAGCGGATGAAATCATAGTCCGACTAAAAAGCGCAAAAGAAGAAAAGAAAGAAATTGATGAACGAATTAAAGCAGATGAAAATCAGCTAAAAGCCATGCTAGGAGAAAATGAAATCGGTCTTGCTACTAAACATCGGGTGACTTGGAAGACCATTCAAACAAACCGCTTTAATACAAAGAAGTTCGCCAGTGAACATCCTGAATTATTTGAGGAATTCAGCGACACGAAACCGCAGAGAAGATTTTATATAAAGGAGAGCGTAGACAATGGCTAAAAACGAAGATATTCGGAATCAGCTGGCAAACAAAGCAGCCAATAACGTTCAGCAGCAGGAGGATAAACCTAAAACAATTGCTGACTACTTGGCTTCAATGCAGCCGGAATTACAAAAGGCATTGCCTGAACACATGACACCTGAAAGGCTGACTAGGATCGCACTAACGACAATCAGAAGTAACCCGCAATTGCAACAATGTTCACCCGCTTCATTGTTGGGGGCTGTCATGCAGTCCGCACAACTAGGATTAGAACCTGGATTAATAGGTCATTGCTACTTTGTCCCTTTCAATAAAAAGATCAAGGGGCAAAATGGTGAGAAGGATAAATGGACGAAAGAAGTTCAGTTCATCATCGGATATAAGGGCATGATCGACCTTGCTAGACGTTCTGGTCACATCGAAAGTATCTATTCTCATGTTGTTTATGAAAAGGACCAATTCGAGTATGAACTAGGGTTAAATCCGAAGTTAATTCACAAGCCAGCAACTGGGCATAGAGGTGAAATG
Source organism: Bacillus sp. S2(2019) (assembly GCF_005144805.1). NCBI lineage: Bacteria > Bacillati > Bacillota > Bacilli > Caryophanales > Bacillaceae > Bacillus > Bacillus sp. S2(2019). The sequence goes on along the minus strand of NZ_SWFL01000005.1, from coordinate 167,910 downwards.
ACTCATGTATATGCAGTGGCTCACTTCAAAGATGGCGGTTATCAATTCGAGGTTTTCAGCAAACAAGATGTTGAGGCTGTTCGTGAACGAAGCAAGTCAAAGGATAGTGGCCCGTGGCAAACAGATTATGAAGAAATGGCGAAGAAAACTGTCATTCGCCGCATGTGGAAGTACCTGCCTATCAGTATTGAAATTCAGCAGTACGCAGCGCAAGACGAAACGGTACGAAAAGATATTACCCAAGAAGCAAAGTCGGTTTATGACGAGGAAGTCCTTGATATGCCGTACAGTGTAGAACCAACTTTAGAAAGCCCGAATACGGAGCAAGTGGATGAAAACCGAAGCCCATTTGATTAAAGTTCCTATCCCTTATTGCTACACATGGATGGTCAAAGGCACTTCCGATCCTTTCAAATTAGCAGAAGACTATGTGAAAGATTACATCAAGACTAATGAGCCTGATATGCGCTTTGTTCGCATACAGGGCTTGTATGCATTATGTGAAAGGAGGTAGGGGCTTGAACTACCTAAAAGAAATAAACGGCTTCATGCGTTGGCTTGAAACGTCACCATTGAAGCCAACTACACAAGCACTGTGGTTACAGCTCATGGACATTAACAACGGTTGCAACTGGCGAGAGTGGTTTACGGTTAGTAATACAACTTTAGTGGCACGATTAAATGTCTCGGAGAAAACGGTTCTTGAGCATCGAAAGATCCTAGTCGAAGCAGGGAGAATCGAATACATCCCGCAAGGAAAGAAAGCCGGACGTTACCGCATAATCAGCCTCGAAAACGCCGCAAGCCCTGTACCTGAAAAGCCAAAAGAAGAAAAACCAACACGACAGGAGGACGAGCAACCTATGAACGCATTTGAATTTTATGAAAGCCACTTTGGAGGAACACTAAACAGCTTTGTTAGTCAACGAATTGGTGACCTGATAGACGATTTTGGAGAAGAAAACGTGATTAAAGCAATGGAAGTCACCTTGAAAAACGGCGTTCAGAACATCAAATATGTTCAGCGGGTCCTTTCAAATCAGCGGGCACAAGAAGGAGTGAAGAAAGATGCAGAGTATGGGCGATACCTTAAAGTCGTTGGAGAAAGCAAATCCAGCACTAGCGAAGAGACTGAGAGACTCCAAGAAATTGCAAGAAGAAAAGGTCTATCCGGTCAGGTACGAGACACTCACTGTGATTTCTGAAGAACATTGCATGTATGGGAAATGCGATGGGTCGGGGTTGATATGGATTATAGATCATGAGGAAAACAAAGAGTTTATGAAAGAGTGCCCGTGTAAAGAAGTGAAAAAGCTCTCAAATAGGCTTATGAGCGCAAGACTACCGGAAGAGTTCAAAGACGCTTCTCTAAACTCTTTTGATATCAATGTTTACGAAAAACCCGAATCCAAAGAGCGAGCAGCCAATGCAAAAAGGGTTGCTAAAAACTACATTTTGAAATTTGAAAAGATGCGGGAGCTTGGAAAAGGCTTGTATTTCTTTAGTAAAGAGAAAGGCAGCGGAAAGACAAGGCTTGCTGCCAGTATTCTTCATGCGATAACCAAAACTCATGACAAGGTTTATGACAAAGAAACCAAAAAGTACAAACAACTTAAAATCATCTATTCGTCTACAGCCGATCTAATCGGAGAAATAAAGAGCACGTTTGATAACGAATCGAAGGTGAAGAGTACCGACATTATAGATGCGGTCAAGACAGCGGATCTTGTTGTCCTAGATGATATTGGGGTTGAAAAGGTAACTGATTTTGTTGAAGAAACATTCACACGTATTCTTGATTACCGACTTCAAAACAAGAAGCCTACGATTCTTACAAGCAATTTAAGTATAGATGATCTTGACACAGTTTATAAAAGTGGTCGGATCAGTAGCAGAATTGAAAAACTGGCGTTCCCTGTGATTATGCCAGATGAAAAGATTCGTAAAAAGATAGCGCAAAAAGAAAATGAAGACCTGCTTTTGGAACTATACGAGTAAAGGAGAATGTCAGATGTGCAACACATGCAATGGCGAGAAAGTCGTCATAAACGAAAATACTTTCATGGCGGGCTACTATCCATGTCCTGAATGTAACACCACAGGACGTAAGCAGAGCCTAAAGCCAGTCATTGAAATGTTAGATCGAATGTTAGTGGAAGCAAGAGCGCTGGAAGGAAAGACAGCATGAAGACGATGGCCGCAATAATCACTATCGCTTTAACAGCATCATCAAGAGAAAGGAAGCTCCTGCAATGGCTGCGGGATGACGGGAGGTAAGCGAATGAAGCAGGTAAAGTTTAAATTTGGTGACATCATCGAAAATGGATGGGCTGGCACAATGAACCCAACCAAAATAGGAATTTTTGTGAGGCATAAACGGAGAACAATTGAGTTAACAGACGGTGAAGGAAAGTTTTGGGAAGTCTACCACAATTCAGACCACAGAAACACTAGAATCGGAAGCATCTATGAAAACCCGGAGTTGTTTACAGAAAAATAATGAATCCTAGCATCACTGAACTACTGAAACGAACCAACCTAAACGAATCAGAAAAAGAAAAACTCGTTGCCGAACTGAAAAAGCACTTCCAGCAACGGAAAGCGAGGATCAACAAAACATGTCCAATAAATACGGCGCACACAAAACGATAGTAGACGGCATCACCTTCGACAGTAAGGCAGAAGCCAAATACTATCAGCAATTGAAATGGCTCAAGCAAGCCAAGCAGATAAAAGACTTTTCATTGCAGCCACGCTTTGAACTGCAAGAAACCTTTAAGAAACACGACAAGACTTTTCGGAAGATTGAATATATTGCAGATTTTGAGGTCACTAATCTCGATGGATCGAAAGAAGTAATCGACATCAAAGGCATGGAAACAAAGGAGTTTGCCATCAAGCGAAAGCTGTACGAACGCAAATTTGATACGCCGCTAAAGGTCATTGCTTTTGATCGGTCACTAGGATTTATCGAGCTGGACAAACTCAAAAAGCTGAAAAGGAAGGCGGGGAAACCAACTGTTAAACGTGGTAATAGCAGACGATCGTCCGTTGTGGGTAAGGCAGGAAGATAAGCTTATGGCCTGTATGACACGTTGCAAGCAGTTCAAACAATGCTCAAGCCGCTTCGGAGCAGATTGCAAAAGGATGGGCGGAGCAGAAATACCGAGAATCGGAGGTGGAAAGCATGAGCGGAAAGCCTAACAATCCATATGCTGCGGGTCCGGTCATCGAGTGGAAGATGACAAAGGAAGAGCTTGAGGCGTATCTAGCAAAGCACCCGATTGTGTATAGAGAAGAACTAAAACCGTCACCATCATACCAGATGGATAAATGGGCATAAAAAAACACCGAAGCCGCTGCTCCAGTGCTAATTAAATCTCACACTTTAATTATAACACATGGGGGCATGAAGCGGATGAAACCAACTGAAATTAAAGACTTTGATACAACACTTCAAAGCGCAATAGAACCTGGGAAGGTCCGCATCATCGTGATTGATGGCACGCAAGGAACAGCCCACATCACAGACGCACCTGAACACGGAAAAACAATCATTCAAACTGCTAAAGGTCACTTTGCAAGAGTTGACCATGAAATAGGATTCAAGATCAAATAATTTTACTTCGGAGGTTAAGAGATTATGAGTCTACCAAAACACGTCGAGCTTTCACAGGCCGTCAAAGCCTGCAAAAATCAAGCGATGACAATAGATGATGCAGCTGCTGAAATTAGAGTGCCTGGCTATGTGGTGCCGATGCTGGTACGCAAAAATGATGATCTCGTGATAGAAGGTAACGTGGTCATGGCAAAGCGCGAGTCAAACGGACCTGTAATACTCACGGTGCTTGGGTTCATGGCAATTATCGTGATCGCTGGGTTGATAGGTGGACTTTGACAATAAAGAGCAGGGATTACCAAGTCCCTGCAAAGATTAATAATATTATTATTCCTAAAAAAGATAATGGTACTAAACCAAGTTCAAAAAATTTTTCAGTAACTCTTTGAACATAACTTCTAATTGTTTCGATAATATCTTCCAAATAATGTTGCATTTATTCACCGCCTTTCAATCTATCTAATTTTAACAGGCAAACGGATGCTTTTAGATTAAAAGAAAATTACGGAATGATTACAAATATATAGAAGCCTATCGGCTTAGGAGGAAACGGAATGAACTTATTAAAAATGTTTGAAATGCAAAAAGGGTTAGATGAACGGATCATCCGAGAAAAAGGGCTGGAAGGTCAAGACCTGCTGCCCGGACTTATCTTGGCTTTACAAGTTGAACTAGCGGAATGTGCTAACGAGTGGCGTGGCTTTAAGTTCTGGAGCAATGACCAGCAGCCGAGGGAAGAAAAGTTACTCGAAGAATACGTGGACTGCTTACACTTTATCTTGAGCATCGGTAATCAGATTGCATATTTAAATGCTAATGATGTTACTGATTTGCAATTTATAGCTGTTGAGCACAGGGGTGTGTCTGCTTTCAGGGATTTGTTCAATTCCATTTCATCACTTAGCGGAGAATTAAGGGGTGAATCAATATATTTGTCTTCACATGATAAATATTTCAAACGGAAATTTATTGAGCGTCATTATCAAGAAATCTTTCTGAGATTTAACGCATTGGGAAATTATCTAGGCTTCACCCCTGACCAAATTGAAAAAGCATACATTGACAAAAACGCCGTCAATCATAAGCGGCAGCAGGAGGGTTACTGATGAACTACTCACTATATTTGATTGACGACAGACTCATTATTGATCTTGGACAGGGCGAAAAGAGTCAGCACAAAGCATTTAGTGGAGTGCCTGAATTAGTAGAAACACACAATTTCTATCAAGAACCAATCGGACAAGTTGAAATAAGCGATGAGCAACTAGCAAAGATCGAGCTTGATTTTCATAATGGCGGCTTGTGTGATTATTGCGGAGAATCAGCAAACAAAGTACGTCCTTCTCCTTTTATGGGCGACACCAGAAGCATGTGTAAAGACTGCTGGGACATGACAATGAAAGAGTATGCAGCATCACATGATGAGCATATTCCTCAATTTGAAGATTACCCTCACTGGAAGGAACAAGCCTGATGGAGAAAAGAGAAGAACTCAAAGAGTTGCTGGAACACTTGTCTTGCGAAAAAAACCTTTTGGCGCAGCAGAGGATTATTAGAGAAATTTTGAAAATGTTCGATGAGAAGGAGGAAAAACGATGAACGAAAACAATCCGATTATTTCAAAAGTGATTGAAAAACTACAACGGCAGCAGGAAAAAGGCCTGCAAAAGTACGGTGAGGAAGTCAAAACCTCCTCCTATGATTTGAAAGGCTGGATGAAACACGCTCAAGAAGAGACGCTTGATTTTGCGACATATCTCGAATCTGCAATTCAGCTACTTGAGGAACAGGCTAAAAGCAAAAAAGAAGAAATGAAGTTTTATGAGGTGAACGAGCCGTATTACGCACTGATCAAAGCGAAAAACGATGAAAATGCTATGACAATCTATACTGATGTTGTCGCTGATGATGATGGCGGATTATCAGAAGAAATAACCGAAGTTACAGAAGCATATGCAACAATCATATACAGCCGAGTAAATGGAGAGGACAACAATGTGATCCCGGTCAAAGAAGTGCTTGAGCATTTAACAAACGAAGAAGAAATGGTACTGATCATTGACGGGAGCTTGCTATGAGGAAGGAAAATGAAATCATTCGAGTTCAGCTTTTCTATATGGGCTTACCGATAGAAGAAAGTTTTTTCTTAAACATCGAGAATGCCGAAAAACGCTTTGACCAACACATAAAGGATCATTCTAATGATCTAGCATCAAAAGAGGATTTACACGGGTCAGAACCATTAAAAATAAACACAAAAATTAACGGTAGAGACAAGGAAGCCACAATGCACGTTTGGAACAAAGTATCATCCGAACATGATGAGTATGATATTGAACCAATGTCCGTTTTACTGGAATTCATAAAAGCTGAGGATTGAAAGGGGAATGAAGATGAAAACTAAAAAAATCAAACTGGAAATTGAAGAGACACTAAAATACCACCGTAGCGTGCTTATTGAGATTCCAGAAGATATACCAGAAGGTGCACTTAATGCTGTTCTTGATGATGCTGAAAAGACTTCATCGAGCGGACAAGATGTGTCTTATGTTCTTGAAAAGACGAAATGGTTAAAAGTTTTGGAACGTTCAGATGACGATTATCGAAGTCCATATAGCGTAGAAGTAGAGATTCATGATATGAGTGAAGTGAGGGATGACAAATGAAAAAACTACTAATCACACTAACTATTATTATTGCGGCGGTGCTTTATGCGCCGTCTGCTGCGGCAGTAACGAGCGGATATAAAACAATTGGAGGGCATACAGTCAGCGTATCGACGGATGCCAATTCATACACACAGAGAGCCAAAAGCATTGATGTCACAGCACGCAAAACAGGAAGTGAAACGGTCTATTATCGCTTCACGCTACAAAAGAAGGTGAGCGGCAAATGGAAAGATCAGCGGTTTAGTCTCGTTGGATCGTTTAAGTCCGCCACGCCAGCAAAAGAGTTTTACATCGTCAATCACACTGCTGGTACGCACCGTATCAAGATGACCATATATAAGAACAGCAATTGGACAGGCGTTAAGGGGTACATTTATACGCCAGCTTTCGAGGTGAGGAAATGAAAATAACAGTTAACGAACAACCTCAACGCTTTTATTTAGCTACAGAAAAGCTTTGGAAACCAATGGTCGGCCATGAGATCAGGGTTGGTAAATATAGATTTTGTGCCATTCCGATGGATGGACATATCAATATTACTGAGGTTACGTCCGGTTGTAAAATGCTCGCGATACCTTTAGGTGTAGGGATTATGCTAAAAACAGAAACGAAAGAAGGTGCAATGGCTTTTCTCTGCAATGTCGGGGAATCATTAGTACGCATTGTAAACATAAAGGACTATGACGAACAACTCGAAAAGATGAAAAAAATGGCTATTGAAAAATTAGGAGACATGCCACCAATCGAAGATGTTGATATGGATTGGATTTTTGAAGATGAAAGCGGCGTATTAAATTAGGAGGTAGCGGAATGACAATCAAATTTGATAGATCAGAACTAGCGGCTATCAAGGACAACATTCTCTTTACAGAAATGAACGGGCACGATCTAAATGAAATCGAAAAAGGGATATTAGCTAAGGTTGAATCTGCTATGTATTCAGAAGCAGAGGAAATGGAATGACAATTCAAAATGTTGATCTATGGATGGTATCCGACTACCAAGAGGGTGTTGTCGGCATATACGCAGACGAACAAGAAGCCGTAAAGGTTTATGAAAAAACAAAAAAGTTACTTAGACAGTATATTCATGATACTAACAATGAGTTTGATGGCGATGAACGCGTCATACTATCAAAAATTGTTAAGCAATTATACTCGCACGATACGGGGGAACCTGTAACAAAGGAAGATCAAGAAGGAAATGAAGTAGAAACAGGAAAAACTTACTGGGATTTCAAAGAAGAGACATACGAATAAGTCCAAGACGGAGAGCCTGCGGACACTGATCAACACCTTTACGGGTGCTGGTTGGTGTCCGTTTTTTATTTGTCTGAACGGAGGATGAACATGAAGAAGGAGAAACCGAAAAAACAGCCGCAGCAGCTTACTGACAGAGATTTAAGAGAGCTGATGGGGCAAAACATGCAGCGGTTAAAAAGAGCCAAAGGCGGGGCTTATAAACGTAAATAAAGGGAGGGAATATAGATGACAGATCAAATGATTGCTTGGAAGGTAGAAGAATGGATTAGAGACTATGAATTTATGTTACGAGAGATCGACAGGCTCACTAGGCTCCTGAACCGTGTTGAATTCGCTGGAGGTCAAAAGCTAACGGCAACATACGGTGATGAAGCTGCAATGCCTAAAGGATCAGCAGGAATAAGCCAAGCTGAACTAAGACATCTTGACCGCAGAGAAAAGCGACTGCTCAAATACGAAGCTATTGCTAATTTCCTTAATAAAGCCGTGGACCAAATGCAAGAGGAAAGACATTTAATCGTTTATGACTGCATGATGACTGGAATGAGTTACACCGCTATATCAGATCACCTTGAATGCTCAAGAGACACAATTAGAAAAATCAAAACTGAAATAATCGGCAACATCGTCAAAGAAGTCAAGAAAGTCAATTTTCTTCAACATTTGAAATCACTTAAAACCGCAGTGTAAACTTGAAGGCAGGACGGGGAGGCATAATTTCCCGTGTCACCACAAATTAATATATTTTCACTTGCTCTTGCGAGCTAAAATAAAAAAACCTCTCTCCTATCGGAGAAAGGCGTGAGCGATCGCAATGATTACTGACACCGCAAACGCTCTGGAAATTTTAATGTGGATTTCCATAACCACACCCCCATCTAGGCGAGGAGGATTTCGGCGTTTTCGGACTAATCCGAGAGACACCGCCCTCTCCCAGCTTAAAAAGCTTAGTTTGATTTTAATATAAAAACAAAACGATCATATAGTAAATTCGTTCGACAAATTTCGCGAATAGTTCCATGTGCTTACTTTCTGCCGATATAAAGGCGGGAGGTGAAAAGATGGAAGATATAATGCGATCTGTTAAATGGAGATCTATTGATAAAAATACAAACTCAATTTTTGTCATTGATGAAAACAGTACTGTCGACATTACAGAAGAATTTAAGAAAGAAGAATTACTTTTAACAGACAGTTTTGTTAGATACAGTATAAATCCATACAACGATATGGGATCTGTTGATTATTATGAAATTTCCAAAAAGGTATTGTCTCCAAAGGGAAATTTACTTATATTTGCTGAAAGAACAACAACACAATTGTAAGATATCGAAAGCATCCTGCGGGGTGCTTTTTTTGTTCCCTGTAAACTGCTTCCGGTGAAGAATCTCTATAAAAAGTATCGGCTTAAAGGTAGAGTGCGGCGGCAGTTTAGAGGAAATAAAAATCCCAAAACAACACGAATCAGAAGGAGGCGGCAGGTGAATGTAGATGGAATCCAAGCACATTCAGGCGGAGAAAGATTACGTCAAAGGCATGAAATACAAGGACCTTGCCGAGAAATACGGGGTGTCGATCAACACCATAAAATCATGGAAAAAGCGGCATGGTTGGGAAAGGAAAAAGGGTGCACCCAAAGAAAAAAGTGTGCACACAAAAAAAGGTGGGCAACCTGGGAACAAAAACGCTGTAGGGAATAGCGGTGGTGCTCCTGCAAGAAACCAAAATGCAAAGACACATGGCTTTTACTCAAAGCACATGCCAGCAGAAGCGTTTGAGATCATGCAGGACATTCAGGTGTTTTCACCTGTTGATCTGCTGTGGGAGCAAATACAGATTCAATTTACCGCTATTGTAAGAGCGCAGAAGATCATGTTTGTCGAGAATAAAGATGAAATGATCAAAGAGCTGAAAAAGAAAAAGTCAGTTGTTTCAGATTCAGCTGATATTGAAGAAGAAGAATACGAATTCCAGTTCGCTTGGGATCGTCATGCTACATTCCTAAACGCTCAATCTAGGGCAATGTCTGAGCTTAGGGGCTTAATAAAGCAGTTTGACAACATAGCCCATGAGACAGACGAAAGACGGCTTAAACTGGAGCAGATGCGCTTGAACATTGATAAAACAAAAGCCGAAGTCGAGAAAATGGAATTAGGTGACGTTGCACCAGTTTACATTGTTGATGATATAGGTGATGACGATGATTAAAGTATCGGAAGTGCTGGCACCGGCATTTCGTGAGTTTTGGAGATACAGAAGAGCAAAAGAGCATCTTCATTACGTTCTAAAGGGCGGCCGGGCTTCTGGTAAATCATTCAGCGTGAGTAATGGTGTGGTAACAGATATTATTGAATACCCTGTTTCCGCTCTCGTGCTGCGTAAAGTACAGAATACGCTTGTTAAATCAGTTTTCGCACAGATAAAGCAAGCAACAGTAACGCTGGGTGTCTCTCATCTATTCAAGTTTGTTCCTTCTAGGTTAGAGATCATATACAAGCCAAGAGGGAACAAGATTTACTTTGCTGGTGCTGATGATCCTGAAAAGCTCAAATCAATCAAAGACGCTGATTTTCCAATAGGTGTTATGTGGATTGAAGAGCTTGCAGAATTCAAATCCGACGAAGAAGTAAGTACCATTATGAACTCGGTTCTACGTGAAGAGCTAACACACAAAATAAAGCCTGATAACCCACGTAAACGAGCAGGGAAGTTTGATTATACGTTCTATTACACTTATAACCCGCCAAAGCGTAAGCAAAATTGGGTTAATAAGAAGTATGAAACGGCATTCCCTGCTGAGAACACGTATATTCATCATTCAACATACCTAGATAACCCTCATCTATCAAAAGCGTTTATCAATGAGGCTGAGACAACTAAAGCCAAAAATGAAAAGAAATATAGATGGGAATATCTTGGGGAAGCAATCGGAACTGGCGTTGTTCCATTTGATAACCTTCATATCAAGAAAGGCAGCATAACTGATGATATGGTCCGCTCCTTCGACAATATACGACAAGGCGTTGACTTTGGTTATGGTCCAGATCCGCTTGCTTTCGTCAGGTGGCATTATGATAAGAAGCGAAGCAAAATATATGCACTTGATGAATTATATGATCACAAAGTTTCTAACAGAGAACTAGCGAAGTGGATTAAATCAAAAGGCTATGAAAGCAACGAGATCACAGCCGATAGTGCTGAACCAAAAAGCATTGACGAGCTGAAAAAGGAACACGGCATTAGAAGGGTTTCAGGAGCAAAAAAGGGGCCTGATTCGGTTCAATATGGTGAGGAATGGCTTGGTGATTTAGATGAAATAGTCATTGATCCATTGATAACACCAAATCTAGCCCGTGAATTTGAGAACATTGATTATCAAACAGATAAAGACGGCAACCCGAAACCACGCCTTGAGGATAAAGAAAATCACTCTATTGATGCGACTAGATACGCGTTTGAGCGCGATATGCAACAATCGGGGGTGAGGATATTAACGTGAAAAAGATCAGCTTTGAAACTGAAAAACCAAATGATTGGCGCAAAAAGAATCGTGTGCAGCTTAATGAAGATCAGAAAAACATAGTGGAATCATTAGAAAAAATGCTTGCTGATGCAAAAAGCGGAAAGATAAACAAGATGATTGCTGTTTCTGAGGTTGAACAAGATCAGTACGTTTTGGTTTATCGAGGAGCAACCTATCAAGAGGCGTTAAACATGACACATACGCTCATGGATCACATGTTTGAACAATGGTATAGAGAGGAGGAATGACCATGTACCCAACATCGCCAACACATACAGAAGAGCTGCTTAAAATCATCGAGGATAGCGCAGAAACATCCGACAATATGCCTGATACAACCATCCTTCAAAAGATGATTGATAAGCACGCTGTAGAGCGGGATCAGATGATCGAAGGTGTCGCTTATTATCTTAACCAAGCGGACATTAAGAAACGCAAACGCTATTACTATGAGCACGGCATAAAAAAGGTTGATACGGAGAAACCAAACAATCGAATCTCTCACAACTGGCATAAGCTGCTGGTACAACAGAAGGTCCAATACCTTTTAGGGAAACCCATCACCTTTAACGCAGAAGAAGATAGGTTCCTTGAAGTTGTGAACGACTTTATAGATGAAGATTTTGATGATTGTATGCAGGAGCTTCTTAAAAACGCCAGTAATAAGGGTAAAGAGTGGCTTCATCCGTTTGTTGATGAAGAAGGTAACTTTGATTATCTTCGCATTCCAGCAGAGGAAGTCATACCGGTTTACGATTCAACCAAAAAACGAAGTCTGCTTTATGCTATCCGTTACTACGATGTTAAAAACATTGATGATGAGATCACCCGCAAAGTGGAATTGTACACAGATGAACAGATTTTCTACTATGTAGAGCATAACGGGTCTTTGATTCAAGACTTTGATTATAAAAACAACCCTGAAAGCCATTTCTACGACAAACGAGGGAAGGGGTATGGCTGGGGTAAGGTTCCAATGATCGAGTTTAAGAACAATGAAGAGGGTGTCAGTGACCTTATCTTCTATAAAGACTTGATTGATCAATATAATAACAACATTTCAAATAACGCTAACACGTTTGATGAGATGCAAGACTTGATCTACGTTTTGAAAAACTTCGCAGGGCAAGATTTAAGTGAATTTACAACGAATCTACGTCATTATAAAGCTGTGGAAGTGTCAGGGGATGGCGGTTTAGAAATGAAGAGCGCTGAAATCCCGATGGACAGCGCAAATTCACATCTGGACCGATTAGAAGAGAATATATACCGCTTCGGACAGGGTGTAAACAACAATCCTGACAAAGTGGGAAATTCACCGACCAACGTTGCAATTAAAAACCTATATTCATTGCTTGATCTAAAGGCGAATGAAGCAGAGCGGAAGTTCCGGCCAGCTTTAAGCGCCTTTTTTTGGTTCTTCACTGAATATCTAAAAATGACAGGTCAAGGCGAATACGATCCCACGCTTTTACAGATGACTTTTAACCGCTCTCGAATGACAAACGAGCTTGAGCAGGTTCAAATGTCGAATCAGAGCACAGATTTAAGCCGTGAAACACGAATTGCAAATCATCCGTGGGTAGATGATGTAGAAGCAGAATTAAAACGTATTGAGGCAGAGGAAGTAGAATACAGAAACAGCATGCCGCCGTTAACTGAGATTGAAACGGGCGGTGATGAAGATGAACCAGAACGAGATTGATAAACTGCTCGATGACATGATCACAGAGGATGCCAAGAAAATTGATGCTGTCTTTGCTAAGAGATTGAAAGAAATCAATCAACAAATCGCGGCCCTTTATGCGAAATACAGTATAGATGGCAAGTTGTCTATGGCTGATCTAAACAAATACAACCGCTTCAAAAAAGAAATGGAGCGGATGACAGAGGAATCAAGCAAAGCATTCAAAACTGTGATCATCATTGTCGAAGCATTAGCCGCCAAGCAGTTTCTTGAGAATTACATGCGATCCGCTTATCTCTACGAGATAGAAGCAGCGGTGAAGATGGGTTATACGTTGCCGACAACGGCAATGATTCAACAAGCTATTCTAAACCCGATAGCTGAATTGACTCTTTCAGCTTTATATAAGCGTCACCGTGATGATTATGTCCGGCAGATTCAAATTTCCATTGCTCAAGGCATTCAAGCGGGTGAGGATTATAGCAAAATAGCCAAGCGAATTGAGAGAAGCACAGAATTCGCAAGAAAAAAAGCCCGTGACGTAGCGAGAACGGAAGTTCATAGGGTACAAGTCTCGGCGAGGATGAAAAGCGCTGAACAGGCTTCTAAGCATGCAAACTTAGAAAAGGTATGGAATTCTACCCTTGACCTAAAAACAAGGGCGGGGCATAGAAAGCTAGATGGGAAGACTGCTAAAAATGGTTTGTTCGTTTCTATTTACGGCGGTGTCGGCCCCGCTCCTGGTCACATGAATAATGCCAAAGATGATATAAACTGCCGCTGCACTGTCTCGTTCAAAGTGAATGGCAAAATGCCAGACACGAGAAGAGCGAGAAAAGGCGGTTCGGGAGCAGGTGAGGTCATTCCATACCAAACCTATGAAGAGTGGTACAAAACAATTAAAAAGGGGAAATAATGATGGAAAATATCAAACATGCAGTATTACATCTAAAAAGTGGCGAGAAAGTGGTTTTAAGCGAGCATGTGAGTAAACAAATTTTGGTTGCCATGAAAAAAGACGCTCTTTCAGCTGAAGAAGGTTACATCAACGATTGTAATTGCAGTTTCCCTATCAGAGAAATACAAAAAATAGAATGGATTAGGTAGTCATTATGAAATTGTTTTCCTTTTGTCCTGAGCATGACATAAAAAGGCTCTTTTGCTCATTCTAAAGGCTTGGAGCCAAACTAAGCGTAAATCCTGTGCGTGAGGTGGACACGCAAAAAAACATCAAAGGAGAGGTTGAAATGAGTTTAAAAGAATTACTCGGTGACGATCTGTATGCTCAAGTAGTCGAAAAAGCTGGAGATCAAAAAATTGATATTGTTAGTAACGGTCAATGGTTCCCGAAAGAGCGGTTTGACGCAGTGAACAATGAAAAGAAGGAATTGAAAAGCCAGCTTGACGAGCGGGATCAGCAGTTAACCGCTTTACAGAAGCAAGCAAAGGGAAATGAAGAGCTTCAAAACGCAATTGAGCAGCTGCAAGAAGAAAATAAAAAGGTGTCTGAGGAATATCAGCAAAAGCTGGAGAAACAAGCCTTTGACTTTGCTCTCGAAAGTGCTTTACGTGATGCAAAGGCGAAAAACATCAAAGCTGTAAAAGCCAATTTAAACGTAGATGGGCTTAAATTATCTGATGATAAGGTCATTGGTCTTGATGAGCAATTAACCGCTCTAAAAGAGAGTGACAGTTATTTGTTCAACACAGATAATGACAGTTCACCGGGTTTAGCGGGAAGACAGCCACATGGAACAGGAAATTCAGCGGCTAATTTGCCAACAGCTAAAAATCCATTCAGTCAGGACCATTTAAACCTAACTGAGCAAGGGAACATTTTAAGAAGTGATCCAGAACAAGCTAAAAAATTAATCATCCAAGCAGGCGGGAATCCTGCAATCTATGGATTATAAAGGAGAATTTAAATGGCAGTAACTAGAGTTCAGGATGTTATCATCCCAGAAATTTTTAACCAGTACACAATGAATAACACTGTTGAACAAACAGCAGTATATCGAAGTGGAATTATTCAGCCAGTACCTAACTTAGAAGTTCCAAGCGGTGGAGATACAGTCAATATGCCTTTCTGGAATGACCTTGAAGGAGATCCAGAGGCGATTCAATCAAACTTCGCATTGACACCAGAAAAAATCAATTCAGGTAAAGACGTTGCCCGTGTATTTCTGTATGGAAAGGCTTGGAGTGCAGAAGATTTAGCGGGTGAACTTGCTGGTTCTGACCCAATGAAAGCAATTGGGGATCGTGTTAATAATTATTGGGAAAGACAAATGCAGCGAATGATTTTTCTTATGCTGAATGGTGTCTTTAGTAGCAACATTACTAATAATGATGGGGATCTTGTTTTAGATATTTCGAGCGGTGACGAGAAAAAGTATACAACTTACTTATTTGCTGGTGGTGCGGTTGGTTATGCTCCAGGAGTGCCTAAAGTACCGACCGAAACAGATCGAAATTCACTTAAAGGTGAAGATATTCTGATCAATCGCAAGAAATTCATTATGCATCCTCGTGGTTTCAAGTGGACAGAAGCAGAAGTTGCTGGCGAAATGCCTACCTTCAAAGAATTGGCAAGCGCTAGAAACTATGAACGTGTTTATGACAAAAAGAAAGTCCGAATTGTGAAGATTATTTCCAATGAAGGACCAAACGCAGCAGCTAAATCAAAATTAAGCGGTGAAGTGATTCTTGATGCAGCTCAATTACTTGGGGATGCTAAAGGGAAATTCACTTCAATTGCAATGCATTCGGTAACGCATACAAATTTACAGAAACAAAACTTGATTGAGTTCATTCCTAATAATAGAGCTGATGTAGGTTTTGGAACATACCTTCAAAAATCTATTATTGTTGATGATTCACTTCCAGTGGAAGAGCCTATTCCTACGCCCTAATGCGCCCCAAAACCTACGGTTTACAAGCACAAGTAAATCTGTGACTGTCAATTGGGATGCCGTAGCTGGGGCGGATTCATACAATGTTTATCGGGGAGCAGACAAGCGTTTTGATAAGAATGTAACCAAGCCTGAATACAGCACTGACGGTCTAACGCCTGATACTAAGTTAACAATCAATGTCACTTCTGTTAATGAGAGCGGCGAATCTGCAATGTCAGAAATCGCAACTAAAACAGAAGCAGAAGGAGGCACCGAGTAAATGGGAGCAACAACCTTTTGGCTCTTAGAACAAGAATTGAAAAGGCGAGCTGACATGAAAAAGAGTGCTACTCAAGAGGAACTTTTTTATGATGAAATGACTGTTGAGCAGCTAAAGCAGGAAGCTAAAGATAAAGGTATTGCTGGTTATTACAACATGAAGCGTGAAACACTGCTTGAAAAATTGAAAGGGTGATCCAATGGACATCCAACAGATTAAAAGAATGATAGGAATGACCACAGATAAGCACGATGATTACTTGTCTGAGGTTGTTCCTATTTTTGTTGAATATGCTTCTGATTTTTGTAAGAACAAATTTGATGCAGATGACCTTCCGGCGGGTGTAAAACTCTTTATTGCGAAAGCCGCTGAGTACAATTTAAAACCAGCAGGTTTGGCAAGTCGAAGCATGGGTGATGTGTCGTACTCTTATGACACTGATTTTCCTGAAACGGTCACTAAGTACCTGTACCCGTATAGGAGGGCTTATTGGTGAGTTATGAATTTGAAGAGTTCCCACATGAAATCACGTTTCAAAAGCTTGGAAAAGTGCCGGACGGTGGCGGCGGCTACACTGAAAAGCATGTGAACTATCTTACAATACCCGCACGAGTGACAAGTGTTACATCAAGAGAGTTTTATCAAGCTCAACAGCTGCAAAACCCAGTTGATCACAATGTCTATTTCGAGTACAGAGAAGACATTGAAAAGACCATGAGAATTAAACACAAAAATAAAATACTCACGTTGAAATCAGATCCTATTGATCAAGGTGGAGAAAATGAGATCATGTGTCTCAAATGCCAAGTGTCAGAGGTGCTAAATGGCTGAGGTAAGCGGCAAATGGGCAAAGCAAATGGCGAAAACGGTTGAGAAATTCGAGCGCAAAGTCATAGATCGAGCAAAACAAATTGTCACAGAAACAGCAGAACTGATTTACAGTCATGCTGTCATTAATGCGCCAACAGCCATGATTGATGGTGGGAACCTTAAGAACTCTATTGAGGTCGAATATCGTGATGAAGGATTGAAAGCCATAATCACCGTTGGTGCCGATTACGCCATATACGTTGAGTATGGAACCGGTATTTATGCAGAGGAAGGCGGCGGCCGTCAAACACCGTGGGTCTATTATGATGAAAAGCTAGGCCGATGGGTGATGACTAGAGGTATGAGGGCGCAACCATTCTTTAATCCTGCTGTAGAAGAGGGAATGAGGCATTTTGCCCGTGAAACGCAATAGAAAGGAGCTGCTGAAATGCGCTCATCATTGTGGCCGTTACAGGCTGCTATATTTGAAAGGCTATCTATGGATAAGCGGTTAAACGAACGTGTCACAGGCGTTTTTGATGCGGTTTCCAAAGATACTAAAAAGCCTTATGTCTCAATGGGTGATGACGATGTGTCCTTATTTGAGACAAAAACATCTGCTGGCGAGGTTGTAAACGTGGTTTTACACTGCTGGTCAGATTACAAAGGAAAAAAGGAAGCGCAGCAGGTCATAGACCTCATGTTGCAAGCATTGACCAAAAGGCCCCTAGAAATAGAGGGCTTTTCTTTATGCCGTTCTGAGCTGCGAGGGATGCAGGTCATCACAGACATAGACGGATATACAAAACACGGTATCTTGCGAATGAGATACACGATAAACAATTGAGAGGGTGTTTTTAGTGGTAAACCTATTGAATGGTAAGGATGAAGTTTTCATTGTTCAACCAATTAGCGCAACGGATCAAAAAGGATTATTTATTGCTTTTCAGACTGAGGGTTCTCACACGAAAGAGCAAGATTCACTTGACGAAAGCACAAAATCAGGTCGTATCGTTGGATATGGAACAAAAAGTGAAAGTTTTGAGTTATCTTTTTATGCTGCGGACGATGATCCAGGTCAAAAAGCCATTGAAGCTGCTTTTGACAAAGAGGAAGCAGTACAGGTATGGAAAGTAAATCTTAACTTAAACGCAAATGGAAAACATGATGCTGAATATGGTCATGCGATCATTGAAAGCCTTGAGAAAAGCGCACCGCAGGATGGTTTTATCGAGGTTTCAACAACTCTTCCTGTTCTCGGCAAGACGTTTAAAGACGAATTAGAGCCGCTAGATCCAGAATTAATTGCTCAAATTCGATCTGCTGCTGGTGCTGACAGCTTCAAGCAGTTTGGTGAACTTAATAAGAAAGTTGAGACACCCTAAGCAGCCCCAAAATCTATCGTTTACAGCTACGTCTGACAGTATTTCAGTAAAGTGGGATGCGGTAGAAGGGGCGACTTCATATAACGTATACAGAGGTGCAGACAAGCGTCTTGATAAAAACGTCACTAACACAAGTTATGTCGCAACAGGGATGAATCCTGATACGAAACTGACCATTAATGTGACAGCAGTGAATGAAGCTGGCGAGTCTCCAATGAGTGAAATCGTTACACAGACAGAACCGGCTTCCACAGGAGAATAACACTTGAAGGGCCTCTATTATCTGGAGGCTCTTTTCTATTACAAAAAACAAATCGGGGGTTTTTATAAATGGCTACTTTAACAATTGGAAGTAAGGAATATACAGCAAGATGTGACTTTGCATTTGACCGTACAGCAAACGAAAAATACACAACGAAAGAGGAAGACAAAGCTGGCGGTACGCTTAACATTTACATGGGTTTGCTAAACGAAGATGCTTTAATGCTTTCAGCTTTTTGGGATTGCGCTTTATCTCACCTTAAAGGCAGTAAACCGTCTTCAGAACAAATTGAAGATGCAATTATGAAAATCATTGACGAAGACACTAAAGGTGATGCTACTGACCGTTTGATTAACGAAGCATTCCAGACGCTTGAGAATGCGGGTTTTTTCAAAGGCAAGATCCGTCAGCAATGGACCATGATGGAGAAAATGGGGGCACCGAAGAAAGCGGCACCGAACGAAACGCCAGAAATGGCAGCGAAACGGATCGAGGAACAGGAACAAGCGAAAGAGTACATGGAAATGCTCAAGCAAGCCCGCAAAGAGCGGATGGGATCGACTACCTCAAAGTCATAGAAGATGCAGCTCGTTGGATGGGTGTCTATGACAACGATCTCATCATGTCATGGACTCCAAACGAGTATAAACGCAAGCTCAAGGCGGCCAAGCTGCGTGAAATTGATGAAATAGAGCGAATGACAATTAACGCAATGTTTCATCGGTATGCGAATAACGCCAAAAAAGTTAAACCGTCACAAATGTTTGATGCACAAAAAGCTAGGACAGAGCTTGAGCGTGATGTCACTGGAAACGGCTTCAAAAATCAAGTGGATGCCAAAAAGCTAAACGATCTCAACATTGGATTAAGGAACATACTTAGAAATTCTAAAGAAAAGGGGTGAGGATTTGATCGAAAAATTAACGGCGGTTGTCGAGGCGCAAACACGTAAATTCAAAAAGCAAATGGACAAAGTAAACGATATGATGCGCCGTATGCGTGATCATCACACTGTTGAAGTAGATGCTGAAATCGCTGATTTTCAAAGGCGTGTTAGGGAAGCTGAACAGCAAATGGACAGTTTCTTGCGCCGTCATGAACGCAACCGAGTTGACCTAGACGCTGATGCAGATCCTTTAACAAGGGCGGTTCGTATTGCCCGTCAAAAATTGCGTGAGATTCCGCAACGAATTAATACTTATTTTACGGGAGATAACAATCCATTAACTAGTTCAATAGCTCGTGCTAAAGCAGGGCTAAGGTCAATCGCTCAACGAGTGACAACCGTCATAGCTGGAAATCCTACTCCTTTAGGACGAGCTGTAATTGTCGCACGTACGGCATTATCTTCTATATCTCAAAGAGTAACTTCAATCATTGAAGCTAATGCCAGCCCGCTAGTTTCAACGGTTGCCGTTGCTCGTACCGCTCTTTCTTCAATAGCGCAGAGAGTGACGACAATGATTGCAGGAAACGCAAGTAACTTAAATTCATCTGTTGCCGCTGCTCGTGCTGCATTAGCAAGCATACCGAACAGGGTTACAACAATTATAAATGCAAGTTCAGCGGCTTTGATTCGTTCTGTGGCGATTGCAAGAGCAGCATTAGCGAGTCTTCCTAATACTGTTGTTATTAAAATAAAAGATGTATGGAAGGGTTTCGAGGAACGGCTAGATAAATTTGAGAATGCCATGAACAGGCTTTCAAAAATAACAAACTCCATATCAAATGTTATGGGGAATGCTTTGCGTGGTGGTTTGCTTGCTCTATTACCTGCTTTAGCTCCTACTTTATCTGGTGCTGTGGGAGTAATTGGGGCACTTGGTCCAATGATTGGATCGGCTACGAGTGGATTAATGGGGCTTGTCAGTGCTTTTTCTACTGCCGGTACTGGCGCTGTGGCTTTTGGTGCATTGGCTGTTACGTCCATTGGTAGTGTTATCAAAACTGGTCAAGATTTAGACAAGCTACAAGCCAAGCTAGATGATGCCACCAATGCGAAAGAGCGAGCCAAAATCATGGAAAAAATCAAAGTTTTGCAAGAGTCGCTAGGGAAAGAAGAGAAGAAAGCCCTTGCTACTTTAGAAGACTTTAAAGATAACTGGCAAGACATTGCGAAGATCACACAAAAACCCATCTTGAAATCGTTCACGAACTCTCTCACAACGTTTAAAACGGTTCTGAATAGTCTTAGACCTATGTTTGTTAACGTTGCAAATGGAGCGGTTACATTAACGAAAAACCTTGATAATGCTTTCAAAGCAAAAGACATGCAAAATTTCATCAAATGGATGAACAACAATGCAGGTAAAGCTTTTGTGACCTTCGGGAACATTGCCGGAAATGTTATGAGAACAGTCATGAACCTTATTGTGGCTTTTGGTCCACTAGGAAATGATATGGCTGCAAGCATGGAAAAAGCAACTGCTTCTTGGGCTAAATGGGCGGCAGGTTTAAGCTCATCACAACGGTTCCAAGATTTTATTTCGTATACCCGTGAAAACGGCCCGAAAATCTTAAAAGTTATCACAAACTTTTCAGGTGCATTACGCCGTTTATTCGCTGCGTTTGGTCCAATGTCTTCCGACATGCTCACTTCTTTAGTTGATATGACAGCCAGATTCAGAGAATGGGCGGGAAGTGTTCAACACACAGAAGGTTTCAAAAACTTCATCGCCTACATTGAAAAAACAGGACCAACAGTGTGGAGTACGCTTGGTCAAATTTCTCGGACAATAATAAATCTACTGATCGGCATGGCTCCACTCGGAAAAACAATTTTAGAAACTGTAAACAGCTTCTTGAAATTTTCTAATGCTGCAATGGAAGCAAATCCAGCAATTGGACAATTTATCGCAGCTGGTTTATCTCTTATTGGTGTCGTTAGAGCGATTGTTCCGGCAATGGTAGCTGTCAGTTCATTAACTAACGGATTTAAAGATTTTAAAGCAGCGGCATTGTATATAAGAAGCTTTAAAGAAACAGCAGCCGGAGTTAAATTAATTAGTTTAGTGGGCCAGTTGAAATTAGGGATCATATGGATTTCTAAATTTATAGCAAAGTATGCAGTTATGACGGCTCAAGCTATAGCAAACAGCGCTAAAATGGCAGTTTCTTGGACAGCAATGAAAATTTCGGCGTTTGTCACTGCTCTGAAGAACGGAATCGTTCAAATGTCTCTATGGATAAGAAACATGGCTGTTATGGCTGCTCAGTCAATTGTTCAAGCGACGAGAACAGCAACGGCATGGACGATCATGAACATAAATTCATTTATCATGATGTTGCAAAACGGCATTAGACAAATGATTCTATGGGTCACCCAAATGGCGTTAATGGCTACACAATCCATTGCGAATGCAACAAGAATGGCAGCAGCGTGGACAGCAACGAAGATGAGTTCATTCATTCTCATGTTACAAAATGGGATAAAACAAATGGCTTTATTCATTGCACGAATGGCTGTTATGGCCGCTCAAGCGATGGCGAATGCTGTTAGAATGGCAGCGGCTTGGGTTGTTGCGATGGGTCCTATTGGCTGGATAACAGCCGCAGTAATAGGAATTGTGGCTTTAATCATCGCCAATTGGGATAAAGTCAAAGCGTTTACTCTAAAAGTATGGGGTGCTGTTTCAAACTTCTTAAAAGGATTATGGGAAGGAATAAAGAAAGTCGCTTCCGCAGTCTGGACGGGTATTGTAAATTTCTTTAAAACAACATTTGCAGCTCACCAAAAAATTGTGAAAACAGTTTGGGGAACTATTAAAGGCTTTATAACCGGTGTTTGGAATGCCATCAAAAAGGTTGCATCCAATATATGGAACGGTATTAAATCTTTCTTTGTCAATTCATTGAATACACACAAGAAAATATTCACAACTGTTTGGAATGCAATAAAATCCGTTGTTTCGGGCGTTTGGAATGGTATTAAAAATGTGGCTAAATCAATCTGGAATGGAATTAAATCATTTTTCAGCAGCGTTTTAGCCGGCATTAAAAACTTCTTTGTGAACAACTGGAACAACATAAAAAAACTTACATCATCAGTTTTTAATGGAATAAAAAGTTTTATTTCTAGTGTCTGGAATGGTATTAAAAACACAGTCAAAAGTCTAGTTAGCGGCATTTTCAACACTGTTAAATCTATTTTTAACAACATGAAAACCGCTATTGGCAATACAATGCGAGCTGTTAAAACAACCATTAGTAACATCTGGAATGGGGTTGTGCGGTTCTTCAAAGGAATAAATCTGTTTAGCATTGGTAAAAACATCATAGCTGGTCTTGTTCGTGGTATTGGTGGAATGGCATCTAGTCTTTATAATAAAGCATCAAGCATCGTCAACAATGTCAAAAACACCTTCACCAAACTATTTAAAATCCATTCTCCTTCACGTTGGATGCGGGATGAGATCGGATATAACTTGGGTGCTGGTATGGCTGTTGGTTTGGATAAATCAACTAATACAGTTGTTTCTTCTGCCAAAAAGACAACACAAGCAGCGCAGAGAGCTTCGCAGGCTGAAATGAAGAAAGCGCAAAAGCAAGCGGCAGCATTGAAGAAAAAACAAGCTGCTGCGGCACGCAAGGCGAATGCGAGAAGAAAAACAGGCGTTGATAACAAGATTAGAGCTGTGGAAACCAAGTTTGACACAGGTAAGATCAGCTCAAAGACATATATCAAGCAATTAAATGCAATCAAGAAACACAACAAGTTAACATCTACTCAAAATGCGAAGATCCAGCGTGAAATATACAATGCACAGAAGAAAACACAGGCTCAACAGAAGAAGAAGGCACTTGAGGCACAGCGCAAAAAGGCAAAAGCGCAGTTGGCGTATCAAAAGAAAGTCTCTCAAAAGATCGCTAATGCAGAATTGAAGTATGACACCAAGAAAATAAGTGGTCAGACATACATTAAGCAGCTTGAGAAGATTAAAAAGAAGGAAAAACTGACAGCTGACCAGCGTAATAAAATTCAGCGGGAAATCTATGCAACGCAGAATAATCTAACTAGAGAAGCACTAAAAAAGAAAGAGAACGAGAAGAAAGCGGCTGAAAAACTGAATAAAGGTATTCTTTCAGCAAACAATTCTTATCTATCTAAGTTCAAAAGCATTAACGACAAGCTAACCAGCGACATCAAGAAGGCTAATGAAGAATATAAAAATGCTCTTAAAGATCGTACTGATTCCATTTACAATGCTATGGGATTATTTGATAGTGTTACCACAGAGAAAGTAAGTGGGTCAAAGCTTCTGGATAATCTTCAAGCGCAAATTGATAAAATGAAAGGTTTCCAGTCTGACCTATCAAAACTAACAGGCAGCGCACCAAAAGAATTCGTTGATGAATTAAGACAAATGGGCGTGGGATCAGCTGATCAAATAAAAGCTATTGCTTCCATGTCTGCTCCAGAGCTAGATAAATATATCTCTCTATGGAAACAAAAACACAGCATGGCAAGCGAACAAGCGACAAAAGAACTTGCGGATCTTAAAAATGCAACAACTAAAAAGATCACTGAATTGAGAAATGCGGCTAACTCAGAACTAAACAAACTGAAAAATGAATACATGAATAAGATCAGTGAATTGACTGTAAATGTTAAGCAGCTGGGATCACTTAAAAAGAGCGGGAAAGCTATTGGATCTAACACGATGGCTGGCATTATTTCAGGAATGAAAAACATGAAAGGCGAGCTTGCGAAGGAAGCCAATAGCATCGCATCTACAATTGAAAAAACGATCAAAAAGAAGCTGAAAATTCATTCGCCTTCACGTTTAATGCGTGATCAAGTGGGTGTCATGGTGCCAGCTGGTATTGCTGTGGGGATTCAGCAAGGTGTAGGTACTGTGAGTAAAGCAATGAATGCCGTAACAGATGCAATGTACATCAAACAAGAAGATTTAAACATCGCTTACGATGCTTCTATTACAAACAGTAAAATAGGAGCGGTTAAACATGAGTTAAGCGCAGAACTGCAAAACATTGAACTGCCCGAGCAAGTGATTGTTATTGAAATGGACAGCAAAAAGGTTGGTCAAGGTGTTGCGAAGCCAGTTGAAAACGAGCAGAAGAGAGCGAACGCAAGGAGGACGAGGATCACATGATAAATTATCAACAACTTGTCCCCAATGAATGGAAGATCACTTTTAACGGTATCGACATATCACAATATTTTTACCTTAAAGAGGCACCCAGCGGCAGGGGTGTTGTAGGTCGAGAAGTGAATATTGAAACGAAAGGGAACCGCCGAGGCGGTTTTCTTCGTCGTACACGAGTTCCAACAAGAGTTATTACCTTAGAGGTTCTATTTGCATTTAGTAGTGAAAGTGAATTAAAGAAAAAACAAGAGGAATTGAACTTTATTCTGCATACAGATGAAGAAAAGCCGCTTGTATTTTTCGATGAGCCCGACAGGGTATACAATGCTATATTTGAGAGTTCGACAGAGGGGGAAACAAAGGGAGGTTTACAACGTGCTACACTAACTTTTCTTTGTACTGATCCAATTAAATACGGAGCAACGGCACTTTATGAATTTAATAGCGGCTTGAGGACATTTACGAATCCGAGCTTAGCAACAGTTGAACCGCAAATAGAATGCGTATTTACGGCAGCTGCTACTTCATATGAAGTGTCTCTTCTAAATTCAGATAATAGCGTGAAAAAAACTATTAAAATTGTTTATAATTTCATCGCTGGTGACACGCTTGTAATTGACATTGCTAAACGAAAAATCATGAACAACGGAAAAGCAATTATGAATGGCCTGCAAATCCAATCTGAGTTTTTCGATTTTCCTGCTCAAAAGCCAGTCAAGTTAAGATTTAGCCATAAAAGTAGTATCAAATTCAATGAAGCTTATCTATAAGGGGGTCCGTCATGGCTGAGATATTTATTTTATCGCCAGAAGATGAACTTTTGGCTGTTCTGTCCAGTGACGGACAGGACTCATGTAATTTTTGGGATGCTAAATACAAAGAAGAACTCAACTTGGGTTCTTCTTTTTCTTTTATTGCGGATGCTTCCCATCCTGACGCACGTTATTTGTTTGAAGAGAATCAAGTCGTGTTCCGAGATAAGGACGGCGAATTACGTGCATTTGTTATAAAAGAGCTTGATGATACAGATGATGGTGCCGAGATTAACACTCTCGTAACATGTGAAGCCGCAATGATGGAATTGGCTGAAACAATCATTAAAGAGAAGCGGCCAAAAGATAAAACGGCGCAGTATGTTCTTGATCAAGTGTTTGAAAGAACCCGGTGGACCGCAGAAGTGACCGCCGAACTAGGTCTAAACTCGACATCATTTTATAAAATGAATGCTCTTGAATGTTTAAGCGATGTTTTAAACAAATGGGGCGGAGAGTTTAAAGACGTGGTGGAGTTTGATGGGAATACCATCACCAAACGCACAATCAAGGTCCTGCCGCGCAGAGGTAAAGACAGCGGCAAACGGTTTGAAATTGATAAAGACACTGAAAGTATAAGACGTACTGTGATCAGCTATCCGAAGACTGCTTTATATGGTTATGGCGCATCATTGGAAACAACTGACGATGACGGAGAAGAAACAGGGGGATATTCCCGTTTTATCGACTTCGCAGATGTTGAGTGGAAAAAATCAAATGGTGATCCAGTAGACAAACCAAAGGGGCAAGAGTGGGTAGGTGATCCTGCTCTATTACAAAAATACGGCCGCTTGAAAAATGGGGAATTAATTCATAGAGAAGATATTTTCAGCGATGAAGATATTGAAGATCCCGAAGAATTGTTGAAAGCAACTTACAACCATTTAATCACTGTCGCTTCAAAAACAGAAGTCAACTATGAATTATCGGTTAAGCTTCTTGAAGGCGTTGAGGGGTATGAGCATGAGCATGTTGATCTTGGAGATACAACCATTGCTATTGACCGTAATTTCGCAATTCCGATCGAAACTTCACAGCGAATTATAGTAATGGAATATGACATCACAGATCCTGAAAATACGTGTGTCGTTGAGATCGGGCAGTTCTTGTCAGCCTTACAGGGTGATGACCGAGTAAAGCAGTTGCAAAAGATCATTGATAGTAATCGTGGCACATGGGAGAGAAAGCCGGAAGCGGGCAACGTGACAGATGGTAGTTTCCCAAACACGAAGCCGCCACGTCCAGCTAATATCAAAGTAGAAGGTCTTTACAAGACGATTTCACTTACATGGGATTATGACCCTAGATCCTTTATAGCTGCGTATGAAGTGTACGCATCACAAAATAAGGGGTTTACACCTACAGCCGCACAGCTTATTTTCCGAGGCAAAACAGGCGGCTGGCATCATCAAGACGGTGTAGAAGCTGATCAGGTATGGTATTACCGATTGAGAACCATAAATACACATGGAACGGCTAGTGATTGGTCAGAAGAATATGAAGCAAAGACAGTGAGAATCCTCACCGATGATATTATGTTCGGTGCTGTCACAGCGGATAAATTGGCATCGCTCTCGGTCACTGCTGAAAAGCTATATACAGACATTGAGAATTCAAACATACTACCGGGTTCTCTCCTGCGATCAAGCGATTTAACAGCGGTGAATAATGGCTTTCTTTTCTTCAAGGAAAACGAAAGGTCTAATGTCGTTTCTGTGATGAGAAATTCGACTTATAATGCTATAGGAATTACAACAAACAAAAGAAAAACGTTGAGATTAGAAAACGGAAAACAATATATTTTGTCTTTCGAAGCCAAAAGAGGTTTAATGGATAACTTCAATTATGTTTATGTAAGAAGAATTACCAATTCTAATAGTACGGAAAGTGTTCTGATTCCATCGCCATACACGGACATAACCAATTATCCAGAAGAAGAATTTGTGAGATATGATATTCCTTTCGAATTTACTGGCAAAACAAATTCTGACTATTACATCTTAATAGCTGGTTTAGGTGGAAAGGTACCTGCC
This sequence comes from Bacillus sp. S2(2019), assembly GCF_005144805.1. NCBI lineage: Bacteria > Bacillati > Bacillota > Bacilli > Caryophanales > Bacillaceae > Bacillus > Bacillus sp. S2(2019). Next base: position 140,567 of record NZ_SWFL01000005.1, on the reverse strand, counting down.
CTAACAGTAAATGGGGTTCAACGTGGCGGGGGAGTAAGAGACATACAGTTTTTAAAAAATATGAACTTCGCCGCATCGTACAACCCGGGGGAAATTCAAGTTATCTTCGGTGAAAATGCTTCTTTTACAACGCCAGACGGAACTATTTACAAATTTCCAAAGGGAAGCACCGAAATTAGCACAAATTTAGAAGGTATAGGAGCAAATTCTACTGAAACCAATGCCTTTTTAATGTTTACAGGATCAGATAATTCAAGGTTTACAAGCGGTGTCACGGTACAAACATATGATTTCAGAGTAGTGAGATATAACGGCTCACAATGGCAATACAACAATAATTCAACTTGGGTCAATTTTACGCCAAACTCACAAGATACCATTATAGGTAGTGTTGCGAGATCATCAACAACTGTGGAAGGTATTGAAACTTTAGATGTGACATCTGTTTCGTTCGATATACGCAATGTACAGTTAAGGTCAGGCAGTGAAATAAAAGAATGGTCACCAAGCCCCTATGATGTGATGCTTACCGAAAAGTCAATTACATCATTGCATATTAATGAAGCAGCTATAAACTCAGCGCACATTTCTAATGCAGCGATTGGATCAGCTGCAATTGCAAATGCCGCAATCCAAAAAGCACATTTAGGCACAGCGATAATTGACACGGCGCACATCACAGATGGCGCCATCACAAATGCCAAAATAGCCAATCTATCTGCTGACAAAATCACAGCTGGCACAATTAAAGGGATTACGATTGAGGGTTCGATCATCAAAGGGGCTAGAATCGAGCCAATTTCTCAAAATTCCAGATATAAATCTTATATAACTGCTAATGAGATATATCAAGAATATTTTGACGGAACGACAAACGTATTAACTATAAAAGAAGGAGTTTTTAAACAATCATTTAGAGATGACAATAAAGAAGTGGTTGGAGGAACAACAATTGATAAAGGCTTTATAACCCTTGAAGGTGGTTCAGGATTATCAGTGGCAGGTAAAGATACATATAGATTCTACCTGTTTTCTGATTTCATAGATGGTTCAGGTTTTAAAATGACGGAATACAACGGATCGACTGAGAGAGAACTTTTCTCTATGGTAGCAGATACCATTGACCTTACTATCACATCAAATGAAGAAACTATTATCAATTCTGTAGGAACAAATTATTATATTAAAGGTAACGGACAATATAATGAAGGCTCATGGACTGTCAGCAAAGATGGTAACTTTGCAGTTGATGTAGATAACGGGTATTTTTATGTATTCGCAAAAAAAGGATTTATTATAAATACATTAGATGGTTTGGGAGACTTGAACGCTCATACCATTCATATGTATAGCGGAAACGAAACTAAAACCTTGTTGAGAGCTGCTGGTGTATGGATGGAAGATAACATGAATCGACTTCAAACAAATTGTCAAATTATTTTTCAATCAATCCCCATAAGAGTGTCTAGTAATATCGGGAGCCATGATTTTACTGTATGGTCGGGCCGGAATATTGAAAATATGTTTCATGTCTTTTTGCAGGTTGAAGGAGCTTATTCAAATGCCATTGTTGCAGGCTTTGAAAATAAAACAACTTCGGGATTTAGAATATATCTTAGAAATGTTGGTAATTCTAATGCGGATAATAGGACATACACCGTTAATATTATGATGATTACAGAAGCAAAGTGAGGGAGAATTACTGTGATTGAAATTAGAGATGAAGAGAGAAGTAATCCATTTTTTCGTTCACTGAAAGCAAAGGAAACAGATCAAGGAATTGAATTGAGCGCTTGCACTATTCATCACATGTATGAGGGGGAATTAGTTACAGGAGAGCTTCCAGCAGCTTTGATAAAGCTTGATGCGGATGAAGAAAGAAAATATCCAGTGCTGTATGACCTTTATATAACGATGGATCAAGAAAAGAAACATACTTATCATTTGGACAAAAGTTACATGTCACCTGATCAAATGCCGTGTTATGCCGGTTCTGACTATCTCGTTTTAACTCTATTAAGTATCAAAATAGGCGTTGAAGGTGAAAGAGATGGATATATAAATGCTTTTACAGAAAGGGTGATTGAAGATGAAGGAACTGATACCCAACGTAATTAGAGGTGCCGCTCCTACAAAATCACTGGAAGAAAGATTGAAAGAAGCCGAAAAAACACTTCAAGAGATTAAAGAAGAAATAAAGATACAGGAGGAGATAACACATGAGTAATGAAATGACAAAAGAACAGCTGCAAACAGAGCTGAGGGCAACACAGTTAAAAGTGATCAGTCTAAGCGAGCTGCTCAATGAAGCAAACAATAAATTTGCAGAAGTGAGGGCGACATATACGATGTTGTCAGATGAACATAAGAAGCTTAAAGAAGCTTTATTAAATCGACAAGAGAATGACACAAACGCAAACGCTGAATAGGCGTTTTTATTTTGCCTTCTTTAAGGAGGTGAGGAACTTGAAATAGGAATGGGGGCTTACTGATGTCAGAGGTGACGGAGGTCAACAACTTGAACATCATACAAAAGGACATGGTAGATTTAAAGTCTAGTCAGAAGGCTTTGGAACAGCGTGTTAACACTCTTGAGAGAAATTATGATAAGCATGATCAACAAATTCAAAGTTTAAACAATCAGCTTAACAAGATTGAAGAAAATACAACATGGATTAAAAGAACAATCACAGGGGCGATGATAACAGCTGTTATTAGTGGAGTGATTGGCGGTGTGATTGCCGTTGCGTTTACATTCTTACAAAAATAAATGAAATGGGGAAATGAATTATGAAAAACATCGACAAAGGCACTGTGATCCGCACGGTGCTTCTTTTAATTGCATTGATCAATCAAATTTTAGTGATGTTCGGTAAAACGCCTTTACCATTGGATGAAGAGTCTGTAAACAATTTAGCGAACGTTTTATATGTTGCTTTCTCGACACTCTTTACAACGGTTATGACCCTTATCACATGGTTCAAAAACAACTATGTGACACCTAGAGGACAGAAGCAGAAAGAAGTTCTAAAACAAAAAGGATTAACAAAATAGAAGCTGCCTTCGGGTAGCTTTTTTAAATTCCATTAAACGAATGGGGAGAACGCAAATGAATTTTAGACAATTAAGCAAGCTTGTTGATCTTCGAGGAAAAACAAAGAGTAAGGGGAGTTACGCAAATGTTGGTGTCAATGCTAAGACCGACATCGCAGTACATCATAGCTTAACAACATCGGGGAACAGTGCAACTTTTGCAAACTATCATGTAGGCACTAATGGTTGGCCGGGTATAGCTTATCATTTTGTCATTCTCAAAGACGGTACAATTGAATGGAATCATGATCTAGGAATCAAATCCTATCATGTAGGCAATTCAAACCGCTTTGCGATTGGCATTTGTCTTGTGGGGGATTTTAGAACCGAAAAGCCGACAGCAGCACAGGAAACGAGTTTTCGAGCTTTAGTAACGGCATTGAAGAAAGATATGCCGAATTACAAAAGAACAAGAGGGCACAATGAGTTTCCGGGCTATTCTTGGAAAGCGTGTCCTGTCTTTGATTATAAAGCGGTTTTAGCTGGCACAGTAAAGCAAACAACAAAAGCTAAACCTGTTAAATCATCCCCATCAAAAAGCACGATCAAGCCTAAAACAAGCACGTCCAAGAAGTCATTTAACTTACCATCTGGAATCCTTAAAGTGACCAAGCCTTTGACAAAGGGCGCTGGTGTAAAAGCCGTACAGGAAGCACTAGCCGCTCTTTTATTCTATCCTGAAAAGGGAGCAAAAAACAACGGGATTGATGGCTACTATGGTCCAAAAACAGCGGATGCAGTCAAGCGATTTCAATTAATGAACGGCCTAACGGCGGACGGCATATACGGACCGAAGACAAAAGCAGTTTTAGAGAAACTCTTGAAGTAATATTTTTAAATAATCTTCTTCCCCTCTTCAAAAAGGGGATTTTTTTAAACATACCTGTTTACTATTGTAAACAGGTATGTTATAATTAAAGTATAGAAAGGAGGTGCTAAAGTGGACGAGGTTAGAAACTGGATTCTTGCTACCGCAGGTATCGTGACCATCGTAAAACATATCTACGATATATGGACGAAGGAAAACGAAAAGCGTAGCAAGAAAAAGAAAAAGCGCTCCCGCCGGACAAGCAAGAAGCGCTAAATACACTAGAGAAAAGGGGAGAAATCCCCTTACTCTCTATATAGTATACTGCAAAAGCGTGTTACAGTATACCGTAAAAGCCCACGTCCACGATGATATGAAAAAATACTTTAGACACTATAGCACAGCAGATTTTGCCGTGATGATGATTTTAATTGCTGGTATTGTTGTAATTGATTCCACAAATCAGAGTATGTCTGGAAAAATTGCGAATACTGTATTACTGGCAGCCGTTGTAATCACCTTGTTAAAAGGATTAATAATGATGTGGAGAGAAAAGCGACATGAACGAAAGTGAAAAAATTAAGTTTATTCAAAAAGAAGTTTTAACGACAGCAGAAGTCGGGGAGATACTCGGAGTAACACGCCAGCGCTTAAGCGCACTTGTGAGTTCAGGAAAGCTCAAACCAGTCAAAAAGGTTGGAACAGTTGCTTTGTTTTTGTTACAACATGTACAGGCTCTTGAAAAAGAATTAAAAGAAGGGCGGAAGAAATACCGCCCTTACGAATAATTTTGTTCAGCAACCTTTATAATCCTCTATATACTTTTTTGGGTTAAATCATGATATGTTTAGTATGTATTTTGATTACTAGCGAAAAGAGGGAGTTTATTTGGAAGAATCAAAAGTAAAAAGAACTGGTAAGCCAAAAAAGGAAGCAACTATATAGTTGCTTCCTTTTTTATGTTATTTTGTTAAAAATAATTTCGAAAGTCAAAAATATGTTGTATAATAAAAAATTAAGAATATTTGACATTAGATTACAGGTTCGGAGGTTAAGGTAGTGTCTCAATACAAAAATGAAATAGATAGATTAAAATCATTAGGTGTGTTGGACGCACCTGAGAATACAGAGTGGATAGCATACATAGACGAATCAGGATGTGCCGGTATAAATTTTGATAAGGGTTCAAGTAAGTATTTAGCATATGGAATTGTTCTAATAAAAAAGAGCTATCGTTCACAAGCAAGACATATAATTAATGATGCTAGAAAAGCCTTTAATCTTCCTTTTAAAAAGGTAAAAGAGTTTAAATTCCAAAAAAGTAAGCCGAAACAAAGAGAATTTATATTGAATAAATTAGTAGAGGATCAGAATATTAAGATTGGTTATCTTCTTTATAGAAAGCACTTAATACTAGACAATACACAACTTTATAAAGATATGGATGCAAGGTACAATTTTCCATTGAAGTTAATTTTACAAGCAATTAATAAAGAATTGGGGAATCAAAGAAACTTAGAAATTGTAATTGATGGAAGAGATATTGTTAGAAACCGAGCAGTAGAGGAATATATGAAGTCAAGACGTTTTACAGCAGCAGACAGTATGTATTTTACAGCCTTAACCTTTGGTGATTCAACTAGTGAGCGAATGTTGCAATTATCTGATTTTGTCGCAGGAGCCGTCTTCCAAAAATACGAAAATAAGAAAAAAGAGTATTGTGAAATTATCTCGAAATCATGTTTTATGAAACATAATTTTCCATTTGGGAAACAAAAAAACTTTTCTCAAAATAAATTAATACGTTGACAAAAAAATGCATATGTTGTATAGTGAGGTTACGGTCAGCTGGGTAGCCACTCGGTATCTAAGATGCCCCGCCAATATGGCAGAGTGTCCAGGGCCTTAACCTTTGAATTCTAGAACTCCCCAAAAGGGGAGTTCTTTCTTTATTCACAACAACTTGGCCGCCCAGAAGGACGGCCTTTTTATTTAAAGTATTTTTACATTAAGTATATCTGCAAATTTTATTAAATTTGTATCAGAACGGCTATCTTTTACATGAAACAGTTTCTTTATGTGGTCCACGTATACAACTCGCCCCGAAATTTCTCTGGAAAACCCATTATCGAATAACTCAAAATTGAGGGGCATGTCCTCACTCATTGCGGTTGCAATGGTGTATTCAAATTCTTCTAATTGCTCAGGACTTAGAATCGGCTGTTCAATTTTCTTTTTTGAAAGATGCAGTTGTCTTAATGCCTCATTATGTTCTGGCAAGATGAATTTCATCTGCCATCTATTCTGATCTTTTCTTTCATCCCACACAGTATCACCTCAATAGAGATTATAACCGAATGTTTGTTTGGTGTCTAAATGTGGTGTATAATTAGAGTATACGGTTTAACCTGCGGAAACAGGTATAAAAAAATTCGTATATTTCAATGATTTTTCTTCTTATATTGCTCACACTCGGCCGTCCTTGTGGATGGCTTTTTTGGTCACATATTTGGTCACAAGAAATGAAATTGAATGTGAATATTGATAAAAATACAAAATAACTGATCAATTGAAATTCCGAGATAAAAGACGAAATGAATAAGAACGAATGTTCTTGTTCATGTACGGTACATGGGTGGCATGATGTAACACCCTTCGAAAACCCCTTGAAATATAGGGGTTTTTGTTTTGTCTATTTTTTGGTTAAGAGCGTTAAATGAATTGAAACTTTCACCGCTTTACATCCGTTAACTAAAGAGACAGTGATTTTTTTGGTTTTATCTAACATAAAGAGATGAGATGATTTTAAAAGAAAAGCGGTGATCATATGGGCTTTACGACTTGGGTGGCGATTATTGTTGCACTGGCTGTCGTGTTTGGATTGTTTGGATCGAAGAGGCGTGATAAATAAGAGGTTAAACCCACTTCCAGAGAGGAAGTGGGCTTTTTATTGCATATACAATATTCATGAGCTATACTAATTTTTAAAATTTATGTAAATACAATAAAAAAGAGGCGTGATAAATGAGAGAAATTTTGCGGGAGATCGGCGTGATTGCTCGCGCGCTTGATTCCATTAGTAATATTGAATTTAAAGAGTATGATTTAACGAAGGGGCAGTATTTGTATCTTGTGCGTATTTGTGAGGAGCCTGGCATCATTCAGGAAAAACTAGCGGAAATGATTAAGGTGGATCGAACTACGGCTGCTCGGGCTATTCAAAAATTAGAGCTGCATGAATTTATTGAGAAGAAACATGACTCAGCGAATAAAAAAATCAAGAAATTGTTTCCAACTGAGAAAGGGAAAGCCGTCTATCCAATTATCAAACGAGAACATGATCATTCAAATCGGGTAGCGCTGGATGGGTTTTCTGAAGAGGAAGCGGAACAGATTTATGAGTATCTTCTAAGGGTGCGAAAGAATATCGAAAAAGATTGGGAAGATGTGAAAAAAGGCAAAAAGAGAAGCTACTAATTAAATAAGGGGGGAAGGGAACATGCATATACCATCATTTTTTCAAGTGAAAGATATGGAGAAAATCAAATCATTTATTCAATCTCATTCATTTGCTACAGTTGTGACGACAACGAATGAAAAGCCCATTGCGACACATATTCCAGTGAGTTTTCATCAAATTGGCGATTCGTATGTGATCTCAGGGCATATGGCAATTGGAAATCCTCAGTGGAAAACGTTTGAAGAAAATGAGAAGGTGCTCGTCATTTTTCAAGGGCCGCATGCCTACATATCCTCTTCATGGTATGAGAAAGAAGCCGTACCGACGTGGAATTATCAAGCTGTACATGTATATGGAAAGGCTGCACTGCTCGAAAAATCAGAACTGGTCAAGGAATTAACAGCGATGCTGGAGACATATGAAAGTCATAGAGATCAGCCAGTGTTATGGGATACGTTGTCTGAGGAACTGTTAGAGAAACAAATGAAAGGGATTGTGGGCTTCAAAATCATCATTGATGAAGTTCAAGCTGCTTTTAAGTTAAGCCAAAATCGCCATGAAAGAGATTATGCTCGCATTATTGAACAGCTGGAAGCAGAGGGTGAAGTGGAAATGGCGGCTGCGATGAAAAAGAGAGAAGAGAATATATGAAAAGAGCACTCTGAAGAAAAAGAGTGCTTTTGTTGTTATCCTTTTATGTTTAAATATTCTTCAAGGGTTTTGCCGCTCTTTTTCACTTTTTTCGCATTTTTTGATCCGAGGTATCTGAGGTGCCATGGTTCATATTGATAGCCTGTCACTTTTTCTTTACCTTTCGGATAACGGATGATAAAACCAAATTCATGGGCATGTTTGGCCAGCCATTTCGCTTCTTTTGTATTGGCAAAAGAATCTTCAGCCCAATGTTTTGAATTGGCACCGCCGATATCAAAAGCAAGGCCGGTTTGATGTTCGGAATAGCCTGGTCTTGCGCTAAATCGATCTGCTTGTTTTTTGCCATGAGAGGCGACGTAATTGTTGTACAAGACACGCTGACGGTCGTATGAACGGAAGGTGCTAAAAGCGGTGAGTCGGATGTTTGCTTTTTTTGCTTTCGCGATCATAGCGTTTACTGCTTTTCTCGCTTGTTTGTTTTCTCCGGGATTGTATGAAGATGGGAGTCTATGTTTCTTATTCACAACCAATATCCCTTTTACATACGTACCTGGCGTTTTAGTGGAAGGAGCAGCATATGAAGCTGGTGAGCTTTTGCCTGCTTTTTTAATATATTGAGAGCTGACGTAACCCGTCTTTCCTTTATACTTTGTTTGAATCCATGAACCATTCTTTTTAAGATAAGGAATCCTTTTCCCTTTTGGAATGGTCAATATCACTGAATATTTTGTTCCAGGTCCCTTGCGAAGATGAACATTCGCTGTTGTCACGTATTTCGGTGCGGCTGCTTTTGCGACTGGTGTCGCATGAGTCATGTGTAAAAAGGGCAGCTGGACAGGAAAGATTCCAAGCCCAAGTACGAGAACCACACTGACAATAATTCCTTTGATCCACGGGTGTTTCATCTTCATTTCTCTCATCCCTTTCAATCTACTAACATACATATATTGAGATAGATTGAAATAAAGTGCAATGGTTTTTTTATGTCAATTGAGATTGAATCATATCATTTGGTTCTTTTTTTGTTTAAAATTACATAAAAAAATCCACTATTTCCATAAAAAATCAGATGAATTCCTTATAATAAAAGTATCTGAGAACGGGGAGTGAGTCGAGATGGACCAAAACGTGCTGCAAATGGATCAAGACAGATCAGAGAATGAATTCGCGGTTCTTAATATATCTTCTAAAGAGATTGGTGCTCTATCAAAGGGAGCAGCGGAGCAGATTTTACAAACGGGAGATACGGACCGTATTCATCAGCTGATGTACGTTTCGATTGAAAAGAAAGAAGATTTGAATTGGCTGATCCAATGTGTTGGGGAGGCGCTAAAGAATGAAGTTGGTGATGACGTTGCACTAGAAGTAGCTGATTTGCTCTATTTCTTTGTCATTCCGTATTATGGGAAGTATATGTTGAAAGATCGTCATTTGTATGAGTATATCGATCATTTGCTGGTACGATTAGCATCTAGAACTCACTCGGATATTGACACACTGATTGATATCATAAGAGAAGATTTAAATGAAAATATACAATGAAAAAAGCTTGTAGAGCGACCCTCTACAAGCTTTTTTATATCAACTTTATTCAGCTGGAACTGTTTTGACAGGCTCTTTTCTAAACACACCCATGCATCCTGCGATGAGGATTAATACAGCTGGAAGGATAAAGAACATAGAAATAGAAATAATACCACCAACAGCAGATACTAATAATAAAATCCCGCCAAGCTTTGCTTTTTTCTTCACGATAACAGATGCCACAATCGCAAGAATAGAGAAAAGCATTGCTGCCCAGCCTAATCCTGTGATTTGACTCGTACCTGATTCACTAAATGCGGCATCGAGTCCTCCAAAGGCAATGGCAAACATTGCACCAAAAAACCCAAAAATACCTCCAATTAAGCCTAAAACAAATTCCGTTGTTCTTTTCATAATACTTTCCTCCGATATGTAAATAAGAATTATTGGTACTTAAGAACCAACACAATCTTACTCATCGGCATTCTTTTCACAATGTTAATAGTTTTGTTAAAAAAAACAAGAAAATCCATAAAGGATTTTCTTGTCCAATTACTGGGCTCTCTCCCAGGTAATCTTTGTTTCATTTGTTGTTTTCTTTCCTTTTGCCAGTACTTTTCCGTTTTCCTGTTTCACGGTAATGTTTAGGTCATAAAAGGAGTAGAGGGCACCGAGGCTGTCATTTTCCGGTTTATGCAGGTTGTTTTCCTTTTCAGTGGATGCACCAATAGCTAGTGTTTTGGCAAAGTTCAAACCAATGACTTCAGCGTAATCACTATTGGTCTCAGATGAAGATGTCACGTTTAAGGAAATGACTTTTTTCTTTTGATCAACGGTGATCGCTGTGTCTTTTACGAGCTTAGACTGCTCCATGACCTCTTTCGTTTCATTTTGAATGCGTTGATTAATCGTTGGAAGTGCCGTAGATTCTGTTTTTTCTTCTTTTGCCGTATTTGAGCAAGCTGCTAGGATAGAGAAGGTTGCAACAAGACTCATGAAAACAAGTAGACTTTTTCTCACGTTCTTTCTCCTTTGTTCTTCAAAGTATGTATGCTTATGTTACCACGAATCGATGTTTTGATTAAAAGAGAAGTGTTGATAAGCTGTGAACAATCAAAAGCACCCAAAGGTGGGTGCTCGTGTTTTATTGTGCTGAAAGGGTTGTACTAAGTGGGATAGACGAAATGACCGTGAATTTTGGAGTCGAAGCACCTGATTCTAGATTTTTGCGTAAAAGAGATGATTTGACGGTGCCGTCCCATTTTTTATAGACACTTCCAGATGTATTTGCGCGAAGCTGTACATTAGAGAAACTTGCTTGCGAGTAGCTGTTTGTTCCATTATCTTGTACGCCATGTACCATTTTGACGACATCGAAGTCTTTCAGACGACTAGGATTGAAAACAGGCTGCTTATAACGCAGTTTTCCGTTGACGTATAGTGACACTGTGCCATCACCATTGTTGATGAGCTTTAAGTTGACACGTGCACCATCTTTAATACTTGAATCGTATTCGCTGTTCCAATATTGACTGCCGCCTTGGGAGCCGGTGCCCAGGAATACCTTATAGCCAGAAGATGTTTTTGAAATCCCGCTTTCAACAACGGCAGAACCGAGACCAAGATACCAGTCAGCATAGCCATTTTTAATAGTGGCTGTTTTTGGCAGCACAATATCAGCCGAGATACCTGACCATTTGGCTTCATCCGTTTGTGTCACGATGGCGCCGTGACGAGGACCAGCCGCAGAGGCGGGAATACTTGAAAGCATCAAAACGAAGGTCAAACTTACACTCAAAACGATGAACCACTTTTTCATGGAAATTCCTCCTTATCTTTGATTCATTTCTATTATATAAAACGAAAGGGGAGGTCTACTTACGATGTTCTGGCTGTTTTTGGTGAAATTTATGAACAAAATCGGTCATTAAGTGGTCAACTTGTATTCGAATTGTAATGTGACTGTAAAATAACTGGGTGCATCTTCATGTATAATAGGGTCAGAAACCAAATACGGAGGATTTTTTAATGAATAAAAAGCTTATCGCGACAATCGTAACAGTAGCTAGTTTATTTTTAGCGTTTAGTTTCTCACATGGAGCAAGTGCAAAAAAAGTAAGCGGCAATATTACATGGTATAATGGTGTCGGTAAAAAAGGCGCAGATGGAAAAAAACTCGGTCATTGGGATGCAGCAACGAAAATGGGATTTGACGTACCGAAAAAAGGTACAAAACTAAGAGTGACAACAAAAGCGAAACCACATAAAGTGATTACAGTATATAAATATGATGTAGGTAGAATGCCAAACGCAGTATTAGACGTAAGTCCGAAAGCATTCAAAGCACTTGGGTATAAAACAAGTAAAGGTGTCGTCAAAGGGCATTACACTTATTAATACATAGGCATGCAAAGAAGCGGGAAAAGTTCATTTTCTGGCTTCTTTTCTTGTGGAGAGGGTCTGAAAATCAATGAAAAAATCAACATGGTGGATCGTCACAGTGATTGGAGTCGCAGCAATTGCGGCCGTCATCTTCTTCATGATGAAGCCGGGGCAAGAGGCAAAACATGCAGGAAAAGTGAAAACAAATCAAGATGCAAAAGACGAATTGCTTGTTTCATTTACGGATCAAAAGTTAAACAATACTTATTACTTGCATGACAAGGCGCTTCATACAGAGAAACTGACAGCATATCCTTCAATTGCTTATGATCAGGCAAAACAGCTTTTATACTACACGTATACAGATGAAGACACACAAAAAGTAAGTATACGGGAATTGAATGTGAAAACGGATAAAGAAAAAACGCTCTTTACGAGTGACGATTCAATCGACAGTATGAGACTTTCTGGTGACGGAAAACAGTTATATTTAAGGTATAACAAGGATTCAGGTGAGCAATTTTATGTAGCGTCTTTTGATTTGAAAACACAGAAAGTGAAAGTGTTATATCCAGAAAAAAGTGATGATGATACGGTGAGTTCTTTTGCTTATGATCCAGCATCAAATCTGTTGGCCATTCAGCATTATTCGTTAAAAGAGGATTATAAAAAGACGGATGAGGCAAATGAAAAAGGAATGGATCCTGAACCAACGACCATGAAGATTACCCTACAAACAGGTGAGAAGGGAAAGCGAATTGCACGTATTTCTCAAACCATCAATGATATTTCTTTTTCACCAGATCATAAAAAACTCATTTATACAGAAGTGAAGGTTCGAAATGAAAAAGAAGTATCATCTATTAAGGTGATGGATGTAGATACAGGAAAAACGAAGACACTTGTTAAAAACAGTCAGGATGTACGTATTTTAAGTGCTGCCCAGCCGCAATTTTCTGCGGATGGTACATCTGTTTATTTCTTAGGTGTTGCAAAGAACGCAAAGGAATTAAAGGATGACACAGGACGAAAGGCGAAGGTCAGAACCATTTTTGAATATGATATTAAGAAGAAAACAGTAGAAACCGCTTGGGAGAAAGAAGGCGGGATTGTTAACAATTTCACTGTCAATCGGTAAAAGGTGCGCGTTCAGTTATTTCATATAACTGGACGTTTTTTTATTTTGTCATGGGATGTGTTGGTGAAAAATGCGGATTTGTGAAATCAACATCACTTTTTAAGCAAGGAAATGAGTGGTATTTTGATATTTTGCTACTGTGACAGAATCAGCGTAAGAGAGTAAAGTAAGTGGAAATAAAAAAACGAGAGGACAGAAGACTTCTCGTTTTCTCTTATTTATTGTTTTCATCTAGTAAGTTTTGAAAAATAAACAAGGCATTAATGGAATGAGGGAATCCCGCAACCTTTGTACAGTGCTTAATGATCTCCATAATCTCTATAACAGAGAGCCCGATATGTAATGCTTGTACAAAATGAGCTTTTAACTCTTCATCACAATCACCTTTTGCAATGAGAGCCGATAATGTGCTGATGGCCTTCTGTTTTTCATCTAATATGAAGTGATTGAATTCTTTTTGTTCACCGAGTTCAATTGTTAGTTGTTCAATGTTTGATCGAATGCTCTCGTTTTCATGAATTGAAAGCTTCTCCCTGTTACCTGCCACTGTTTCTTGCTTGACCTGGCAAGTCTCTTTTTCTTCATTCAAATTGAACTCCTCCGTTTTTTATGACGATTTTCTATTTGTTTGTGCATGGTTTCTTAAGTGCCTTTTGATAGAGGTAATGGGTATATAGTAGTATTATCGGTTTACTTCGTCAACTTTTTAAGTGTGTAATGTTCAAAAAAATGCCATTCATGCGATACATTGTTCGTTTTTTCTCATGGAGATTGAAAAGAAAATAGAGGGCTAATATATAGAAGCTGTTAGCCCTTTTCATATTACGCAATTAAGAGAGGTTTCATATTTACTAAATGATATCCATCGGCCGCATCATGTCATAATCCTCGTGTTCTAAAATGTGACAATGCCACACATATCGTCCGCTATATGGGACAAACCGAGCGATGATGCGAATGACTTCACCGGCATGCGCCTGAATTGTATCCTTGTAGCCTTGTTCATGCAAAGGAGGCGCCTCATTTGGTCCTGTGTACACGATTTCACCTGTTGATTGATAGATGTCTGTATCGAATGGTCTTCTATCAATCACTCGAAATTGAACAAGATGTAAATGAATAGGGTGTGTACCTCTTGTTGGATTGACGATGTTCCACACCTCTACACTGCCAAGTCGAGGATTTTCTGTGACAGGATCATTCCAAAACTGGTTATCTAGTAATAAAATCGGGCGCCCATATTTATCTTGTGTGCCAGTAAGGGTCAGCGTTCGCTCGTTATCAGCTCGGCTCGGCCGGAGCGGTGGCAGTGGTTTGAAGATCGGACGTAATGTTTTAGCTGCTCTTCCTTTGAGCGGACGAGTGACTTTAAACTGCATAATGTTCGCATCTGTTTCTGGATTGACTTCCTGACCGCAGCCTGCCGTATTTTTTAAAACAATCGTTTGGTTTTCATAAGCTGAGAAGTCGATGATAACATCAAAACGTTCAGCAGGTGCAATGCTAAAAGATTGGTGATGAACAGGTCTTGGCAAAAAACCGCCATCAGATCCAATTTGTAAGATTGTGGCGTCGTTATCTAGATGAAGCTCGTAAGTTCTTGTATTGGACGCGTTTAAGATACGAAAACGATATTTTCGAGGCTCTACTTCTAAATATGGCCATACTTTTCCATTGACTAAAATCGTTTCCCCGCAAAAAAATGGCACGATAGAGGGATCTGGAAGGTCACTATCTTCTGGTGTGTTATTTGGTCTACTTGGATAAAATAGTGCGCCATCCTCCTGGAATGTCCGGTCCATGATCATTAAAGGGATATCATATTCATCTTTCGGTAATTCGAGTGATTTTTCAAACGCATCTGAGATCAAATAAAAGCCAGCTAATCCGGCGTATACATTTAATCGTGTTAATGCCATGGCATGATCGTGATACCACAATGTGCATGCTTGCTGGTGATTAGGGTATTCGTAAACCTCTCGTTCAAAGAAGGGGCCGGTCGCTTCAAAGTCTCGCGAAAACCAAGCCTCCGGATAACCGTCACTGCTTGCAGGTGTCACGCCCCCATGCAGGTGAACGACTGTTTTGACTTCGGGTTCATCATGGTGTCCAGCGTGAATGGTATGATCGACAGGCAGGAAGTGTTTCAGCGGCAATTTGTTCATCCATTTCACTTTGACCTTTTCATTTCGATTCGCTTTAATGGTTGGACCAGGCAAACTGCCATTATAGGTCCATAACTTGGTTGGGGGCAGATCTCTATGAACTTTTAGGAACACCTCCTCCATAGCGATTTCATAATACGTTTGTCTTGGGTTTTTTTTGACGGGCTCTGCGACTTCTGGAATTGGCAGCTCGTCAACAAACTTTTCTAGGTTCATGTTGACTAATCCTCACTTAAAATCAATTTGATACATTATAAGTGCGGACATCCAAATAGGTGAATAAAATAAAAAAACCCGCTTTTCAGCGGGAGAATTAAGGGTGTTTATTTTCAAGCGCTGCACTTGCAGGCACTTTTTTGTTCGGTTTAAAGATGAAGTAGGCGGCTAGTACACTGATGGTAATGATGCTTGTCAGTATGAGCTGAGGTCTCATTGATTCGATAAACAGCATAGAGGCCAAGATGGCGCAGATGACCAAAATGGTAAAGTACGTAAGGTATGGGAACAGCCACATTTTGATTTTGAGTTGTTCTGGATTTTCTTTTTCGATTTTACGACGCATTCTTAATTGTGAAACGGCAATGACCAAGTAGACAAGAAGTGCAATGGCACCAGAGGCATTGACTAGAAATAGAAAGATGGTTTCAGGGTAAAAGTAGTTCATCATGACGGCAATATAGGAAAAGAAGGTACCTGCGACTGTCGCTGCTACAGGGACACCGCGTTTGCTGATTTTCATAAAACGTTTTGGTGCTTCGCCTCTTTCTGCTAATGAATAAAGCATTCTGGACGTTGTGTATAGGCCGGAGTTTAAACAAGAAAGAACGGCTGTTAAAACAATGACGTTCATGACTTGAGCGGCTGATGGGACACCGATGTATTCTAATACTGCAACGAACGGGCTTGTTAAAATATTCGCTGAATTCCATGGGAGTAACGTGACAACGACGGCGATCGACCCGACGTAGAACACAATAATACGCCATACAACTGAACGGGTAGCTGTTGTCACAGATTTGACAGGGTCTGCTGATTCACCTGCGGCAATTGCCACAATTTCGGTTCCCATGAAGGAAAAGATGACAACGACAATCCCGAGGAGCACAGAGCCGAACCCGTTTGGAAGGAAACCGCCATTCCCCGTTAAATTAGCAAGACCTGCAGTATGATGACCGCCAAAACCAAAGATAAATGCAAAACCAATGAGTAGGAAGAGAATAATGCTGACGACTTTAATCAATGAAAACCAATATTCAAATTCGCCAAAAGATTTAACAGAAAAGATATTTGTCAAAGTTAAGAGGATTGTGAGGATAAGACTTGTGAGCCAAACAGGTGCATCTCCATACCAATATTGAATAATGGCAGCACCGGCAATGGCTTCAATGGCGATGACGATGACCCAGAAGAACCAGTAAAGCCAGCCGATTGTAAACCCGGCCCACGGGCCGATGGCGTCGCTCGCATATTGTGAGAAAGAGCCGCTTGTCGGATAGGCACAGGCCATTTCTCCAAGCATTCTCATAATAAAGATGACCAGAAGTCCGGCAAATGAATAGGAAAGAATCGATCCAGGCCCTGCAGAATGAATGACAGCACCACTACCAACAAATAGCCCTGCCCCAATGACCCCGGCAATGGAGATCATTGAAATATGTCTTGTCTTAAGGTTTTTTTGAAGACCGTTTGTCATGTTGGACATTTCTTTACCTCCAAACATTTCTCTTTTATTCGAGAGTTTGTTTTTAGAATATTTTAAATTTTATCATACTGAATTGTCATTCAGCATTGGACAGGTTATCAAACTGACATTTCAAACCTCTTAACATGATGTTAAAAAGTATAAAGGATTTGAGAGATTATGTTCCCTTATTTTCCTCTGCCCATTCTTAAAAATAGCATAAGAAGGAAGATAGAAAAGTTGTGTTTTAAAATAAAACTATTCTGACAATTATATAGTAGAGTGATTTTGTTCTTTTTCATTTTTCGGGGTGGTTTTGAAAAACGTTGATGGGAGTAGGTCTTGAGGTCAATTGACCTTATAAAAATAAGTTTGCTTAGGTCAACACATTTCTATGTATCCTATTTTGCTGATTCAAGCGAATCATGTTGCTGTAGACCCACACGGGCTTGGCTTTGTAAGATAAATATAGAAAAGTAATGTGTGAGGAGGCGCTGTTCGGTATGGAGCGCTACAACGAATTAAGACAAGGTGAAACAGGTGCTTGGGTCAGCATTATAGCCTATGTGATCTTATCTGCTGTCAAACTGATCATTGGGTATGTGTTTCATTCAGAAGCCCTTTCCGCAGATGGCTTGAATAATACGACAGATATCATTGCTTCGCTTGCCGTATTAATTGGGTTGCGTATTTCTCAGAAGCCACCTGATGAGGATCATCCATACGGTCATTTTAGAGCTGAAAATATTGCGTCACTTGTGGCTTCCTTTATTATGATGCTTGTCGGGCTTCAGGTTTTGCTGAGCGCAGGCCAGTCGCTTTTCTCATCAGAGCATCAAACGCCTGATATGATTGCAGCTTGGACGGCAGCAGGAAGTGCTGTTGTGATGTATGGCGTGTATATGTATAACCGTAAACTGTCTAAACGAATTAATAGCCAGGCGCTATATGCCGCAGCGGCTGATAATAAATCAGATGCTTATGTGAGTATCGGGACGTTTGTCGGAATTATCGCCTCTCAATTTCAGCTGGCGTGGGTTGATACGCTTGCTGCGTTTGTGATTGGCTTAATTATCTGTAAAACGGCGTGGGAGATTTTCCGAGATGCGTCTCATTCGTTAACGGACGGTTTTCATATAAAAGATATGTCTAAATATAAAGAGACGATTGAAGCGACACCAGGAGTGGGCGATTTGAAAGACATTAAAGCTCGTTATCTTGGAAGCACCGTCCATGTGGATGTGGTCGTTGAAGTAGAACCGCATTTAAACATCGCAGAAAGCCATGATATTGCAGATGAAATTGAACGCAGAATGAAGCAGGAACATGATATTCTACACTCTCATGTTCATATGGAACCAGCAAGTGAGCCTAAAGAGGAGCAGAAGTCTTTTCCGTCGTGAGAAGGCTTCTTTTTTCTACGTGTTGATGTTTCATGCAAATGCGTGTTGTATGGTAAAGTTAGACTATATGAAAATTGACGGAAACGTGATAGGAGGATCAGGATGGCATTTGATGAACCGATGCATTCAGATTTACAAAAAATCGTAGATAACATCAATAAAGTGATGGTAGGGAAAAAAGATATTGCGATATTAAGCCTTGTTGCGATTTTGGCGAAGGGGCATGTGCTATTAGAGGATGTGCCTGGCGTTGGGAAGACCATGATGGTTCGTGCTCTGGCAAAATCCATTGGGTGTGAGTTTAAGCGAATCCAATTTACGCCTGACCTTTTGCCTTCAGATGTAACAGGTGTGTCGATTTATAATAAAAAGACAAACGAGTTTGAATTTAGACAAGGACCGATTATGGGGCAGATTATTTTGGCTGATGAAATCAACCGAACCTCTCCTAAAACACAATCAGCCCTTCTTGAAGCGATGGAAGAAGGCAGTGTGACAGTGGACGGAGAAACGATGCCGCTGGCAGATCCTTTCTTTGTGATGGCAACGCAAAATCCAGTGGAGTATGAGGGAACCTATCCACTTCCAGAAGCGCAAATGGATCGCTTCTTATTTAAGCTGCAGATGGGGTATCCAACCATGCTGGAGGAGCTTGAGGTGCTGAATTTGCAGGAGAAGCAAACGCCAATTGACACGCTTCAGGCAGTCATGACAAAAGATCATATCCATGCTTTGCAGCAAGCGGTTCAGACCGTACATGTGGATGCATCGATTAAAGAATATATTGTCGAAATCGCCCAAGCGACGCGAAATCATCCGTCTGTCTATTTAGGCGTGAGCCCAAGGGGTTCAATTGCATTGATGAAAGCGGCTCAGGCGTATGCGCTGTTGAACAGGCGGGATTATGTGATTCCTGATGATATACAGTATTTGGCGCCTTACACATTGCCGCATCGCATGATTTTGACATCGGAAGCAACATATGAAGGGAAGAAGGCGGAGACACTGCTACGACAGATGATTGAGCATATTGGCGTACCAGTTCAAAAGTCGATGACTCAATGAAGTCACGTGACCGTTTCGCTTTTTCACTATGGTTACGGGTGTTTATGCTCCTTCTCCTCACGGCAGCAGCCTTTTGCTATGCCATGTTTCAGGGCGGCTTTGTGAGCTGGTTCCTTTTTTATGCATTTTCACCATATGCTTTGTATGCTTTGCTGTTTGCCCTTGTTCCACTTCGTGCAACAGCCAAAAGGACATTACAGCATACCCGGTTAAAGGCAGGGGATGTGCTGTCTGTTGACCTTGAAATCAAGCGGACGAATTTATTTCCGTACGTGTACGTCATACTTGAGGATGACCCGCCGGAAACCTTCCATTTACAGGAACAAATTGAAATGAAGCGAATGATCTTTCCGTGGTTTCGGAAAACGTGGCGATTTTCTTATCAATTCAATGACATCATGCGGGGAGAGCATCAGTTGACGGCGATTAGAATCAAAACGGGTGATATGTTTGGGTTTGTTGAAAAAGAAGTGATTCTTCCATTAGAGAAAACATTGCTTGTGTATCCGAAAATGTCGGATATTCCTGTTATATCTGCTGCATCGGTGAATGAAAATGGAGGCAAAGCGGTGCACTCTTGGTTAAATGAACCGACAAATGTGACGACAGGTGTGCGTGAATACCAGCAAGGAGACCGTTTCGCTTGGGTGGACTGGAAGACAACAGCTAGAAGAGGTCAGCTTATGACGAAAGAGTTTGAACAGAATCAGACAAAAGATCTTGTAGTGTTTGCTGATTTTACAGATGAAGCCGCTTTTGAAACGATTGTGTCTATGGCCGCATCGGTTTTGCAAACGGCTGTGAAAAAAGGGGTGCCGGTAGGCCTTGTCCCGCTTGGGGATCAGCACTTATTTCGAGTGGATCAAGGAGAGTGGCATTTACAGGACATGCTCTACTATTTAACGAAGGTGCAGTATCAGCCTTCTCGTGCACCTGATTATCAATCATTAACAGCGAGTGAGCACCAGCAGACAGGAAAGTATGTGGTGACAGGTCATCTGCAAGAAGAGCTTGCTACCATTTTACTTGGGAATCGAAACAGAAAGAACATCACCGTTCTTTTAGTGAAGAGAGCCGTTGATCGATTGACGGCAAAAGAAAAACAGCTTGTGGACCGGCTTAAAGCTTCTGGGATATACACGACCCTTTTATTTGAGGATCGGCTGCACGAAAGAACTGTGAGGTGACAAACATTTATGCTGCATATGCATCAGCGGCAAAGTCGTTTTGAGTTGTTCATCTATTATGCTGTCGCATTTCTGCTACTTTGGGAGTGGCTTCGTCCGCTTCAAGATTTTACAGAGACGAGTCATACGTCTTATTTCATCATTTTTATAGGGCTTACGTGTTTGTTTACGTTCTTTCGATTGAAGTGGTATGTGACGTTTCCTATTTGTGCTGGATTGATCTTGCTCGCATTATATTTGATTTTTTATCAATCAGAGCCAAGTTATCTGCCTGCGCTGTTTGCTGATATTAAAGATAATATTTCTTTGATGAGCATGGGCATGTGGAGTGACATGTATCCGTCTTTCCGCACATTGTTGTTTTATATTTTGCTTTGGCTACTTGTTTATTTACTTCATTATTGGGTTGTGTATCAGCAGCGTATCTTCTTCTTTTTACTGATGACGATTGTATATGTCACGATTCTTGATACATTTACGCCTTATGATGCGACTTTTGCGATCGTTCGAATTATGGTATTTGGCTTTTGTTTGCTTGGCCTGCTCTATTTCGACCGGCTTCGTTCGGCTGAAGGTGTGCGGGTGTCACAGAAAGCGCGTCTCAATTGGTTCTTACCCATGCTGGCGCTTGTTCTTGTATCAGCATCACTCGGTGCTTCTTTGCCAAAATCTGATCCAAAATGGCCTGACCCTGTCCCGTTTTTTAAAGCGGTCACGAATCAAGATGGTTCTGCCGGGCAGAATAAGGTGGGATATAGTGCGGATGATTCGTCGCTTGGGGGACCGTTTAGTGAGGACCGTACACCGGTATTTAAATGGAGCGGAAAAGAGCCGTCTTATTTTCGTGTAGAAACAAAAAGTATTTACACGGGGAAAGGCTGGGAGGATGCTTCAAATGATACGAAACCTACTCGGTTAAAAGGGAGTGATGTGCCGAACCGGTGGTTTACCAATCGCGTAAAAACAGAGGAGCATGAAACAAGAGTCGATATGGAATCAAATTATCGATTTAATCATGCTGTTTATCCGATTGGTACGGTTATGCTGACGCCAATGGAAAACATTCCACTGCAAATGATGGGCAAAACGGAGAAAATTGTCCCATCTACTCAAAACCCGCCCAAAAATTTAGGGAACTATCGAGTCAGCTTCTTATCACCTACATTTATCCTAGAGGATTTACAGCGGATCAAAGTACCGACCAAGCAGCAAGTGAACCAGCAGGTCGGACGTGAATACTTGCAGCTCCCATCCTCGCTGCCAGAGCGTGTGAAAACATTGGCGAACAGCTTAACGGAAACGAAGGATAATATGTATGATAAAGCAAAAGCGATCGAGGATTATTTAGGATCTGCGAAGTTTTCATATGAAACCCAAAATGTCGCTGTGCCTGGGCGTAACGAAGACTATGTGGATCAGTTCTTATTTGACACAATGATTGGCTATTGTGATAACTTTTCAACCTCGATGATTGTCATGCTTCGCTCGATTGGAATTCCGGCGAGATGGGTGAAAGGGTACACGTCAGGTCAATTATATGAAACACAGATGGATGGAAACAATGTGTATGAAGTGACCAATAACAATGCCCATTCATGGGTAGAGGTGTATTTTCCAAACCGTGGCTGGGTGACTTTTGAACCGACAAAAGGGTTCACGAACCCAGAGACATTTACGAATGAAACCACGGCTAACAACGACCAAGCAGATGATCAACAGGATGAAAAAGATCAGCCCGCATCTGATCAACAAGAAAACGAGCAGACACAGCAGCCGCAGCAACAAGAACCAGAACAGGCGGCAAAACAAGAGGAACAAGTAGCTAAAGCAAAGCCAAGTATGGTTCATGTTGGTTCAATCTTGGGCTACGCAGCAGGTGTGATTGTCTTTCTTGGATTTATAGGCTGGATGCTTTACCGGTTCAGAGCAAGATGGCTGCCAATCTTTATTGTGAGAAAGGTAAAACGTCTGCCAGATGAGGAAGCTTTTTTCTACGCATATGCTGCTCTATTAAAGCAGCTAAGGCGCAGAGGGATCGAGAAAAAGCCAGGCATGACGCTAAGAGAATTTGCTTCTTTGATCGATGACAAGGAAAGGAATCATCACATGTCTGAACTAACGCAGTTCTATGAGCGGGCGCTCTACAGGCGAGAAGATGCGTCGGCGCTTTGGCAGCAGTCGGTGAAGTTATGGGAAAATTTAATAAACAGGAGATAGTCTTGACCACGTACCTTCCTGTTGTTAGAATAGGTGAATATTAAAACCTTCTAAAATACATGAAATTGAAGCGTTCGGATGTGAGTCTGGGCGCTTCAAAAGCGTGATTTACACTGAGAGAGGTTTTCTCCTCTCATTTTTTCTGTGCGTTTATAAAAACTATATTGGACATAGAGGTGACACCATGACAAATTTAGTAAATGAAATGATTTTGGTTCTCGATTTCGGTAGTCAGTACAATCAGCTGATCACTCGCCGTATTCGTGAATTTGGTGTGTACAGTGAGCTTCATCCGCACACTTTAACTGCTGAAGAAATTAAAGAAATGGCGCCGAAAGGAATCATCCTTTCTGGTGGACCAAACAGTGTATATGATGAAGGATCTTTCCGCTGTGACGAAAAGATTTTTGATCTAGGCATTCCGGTTCTAGGCATTTGCTACGGCATGCAGCTGATGACTCACTATTTAGGTGGGAAAGTAGAAGCGGCTAGCCAGCGTGAATATGGGAAAGCAGACATTCATATTAACGGAACACCTGCTTTATTCAAAGACCTTCCAACGGATCAAGTCGTTTGGATGAGCCATGGTGACCTTGTCGTTGAAGTACCAGAAGGCTTTACAGTTGATGCAACAAGTGCACATTGTCCAAACTCAGCGATGAGCTTAGCTGAGAAGAATTTCTATGGCGTTCAGTTCCACCCAGAGGTACGTCACTCTGAGTACGGAAATGATCTATTGAAGAACTTTGTCTTCGGCGTATGTGAGTGCGATGGCAAATGGTCAATGGAGAACTTCATTGAAATCGAAATGCAGAAAATCCGTGAAACAGTAGGCGACAAACAAGTACTGTGCGCACTAAGCGGCGGTGTAGATTCATCTGTTGTGGCGGTATTGATCCACAAAGCCATCGGCGATCAGCTGACATGTATTTTCGTTGACCACGGTCTTCTTCGCAAAGGCGAAGCAGAAGGGGTAATGAAAACATTTAGCGAAGGTTTCAACATGAACGTGATTAAAGTAGATGCGAAAGATCGCTTCTTAAACAAGCTAAAAGGTGTGTCTGATCCTGAGCAAAAACGTAAAATCATCGGTAACGAATTCATCTATGTATTCGATGACGAGGCGGACAAGCTAAAAGGAATCGACTACTTAGCACAAGGAACGCTTTACACTGACATCATTGAGAGTGGTACAGCAACGGCACAAACAATCAAATCTCACCACAACGTTGGCGGTCTTCCAGAAGACATGCAGTTTGAATTGATTGAGCCACTTAATACGCTATTCAAGGATGAAGTCCGTGCTCTAGGGTCAGAGCTAGGTATTCCAGACGACATCGTATGGAGACAGCCATTCCCAGGTCCAGGACTAGGAATCCGTGTACTAGGTGAAATTTCTGAAGAAAAACTAGAAATCGTCCGTGAATCGGATGCGATTCTACGAGAAGAAATTGCCAACTTCGGCCTTGAGCGCGACATCTGGCAATACTTCACGGTTCTCCCAGACATCCGCAGCGTAGGTGTCATGGGTGACGCAAGAACATACGATTACACAATCGGTATCCGTGCTGTTACGTCTATTGATGGTATGACGAGTGACTGGGCAAGAATCCCTTGGGATGTACTTGAGAAGATCTCGACTCGTATCGTGAATGAAGTGAAGCATATTAACCGCGTGGTGTATGATATTACGAGTAAACCGCCTGCTACGATTGAGTGGGAATAGTTATAAAAGAGCTAGAAACCTTTGTGTATCAAGGGTTTCTAGCTCTTTTTTATTTTTAACTGCACTTTTTCCTTCCGTCTTCATGTGTTCATTCATCATTCCATCCCTTACACACATCAATCCATTGTGAATCACCGGAGTGTTTTTCTAATTGTTTTATTGTGAGTTCAATAGCACTGTTACTGCTTCCGCAGGCTGGATAGACTGTCTCAAAACGTTTGAGTGAAATATCTAAATAAACAGAAACGCCATTCTTTGTAGCGAAAGGACATACTCCGCCAATTTCATGACCGACCAAGTCAACAACCTCATGAGGAGAAAGCATTTTAGCTTTTGTTTTAAAATATTCCTTGAATTTTTTGTTATCAACTTTTGCATCGCCAGAGGTCACAACTAAAATAGCTTGTCCATTTACTAGAAAGGAGAGTGTTTTTGCGATTCTTTCAGGTTCGCAGCCCAGTGCAGAAGCAGCCAAGTCTACGGTTGCACTAGATACTGAAAATTCTTGAATTCGAGTATCCATATCATATTGTTTAAAATAATCTTTTACTTGTTTGATTGACATGATCATTTCTCCTTTTTATTATCTATTATTTAATCGATATTGATGTGGTGTTAGGTGATACTTTTTCTTAAATAAACGAATGAAATGTTCTGCATTTTGATAACCAACGGCTGCCGCAATATGACCTACTTGTAAATGGCTGCCAGTGAGCATTTCGCAGGCTTTTTCCATTCTTATTTCTTGTCGAACCTCACGAAATGATTTCCCAAGCTTACGAGCTATATATTTTGACAGATAAGATTGAGAAAGGTTAAATTCCTCTGCCATCTCCTCGATGGTAATATGCTCACAACATTGCTGAATATATTGTAGCATTTGAATCATACGTATATCACTAGATTGTTTGACCTGATTGACGTTCATATGGCTTGGTTTGAATCTTAATAAGAGACATAATAATATCTCAAACACATTATTCATAATCAACTGGTAACTAGGGAACCGATTATAATTTTCTGCAAATAGTTGAAGAGAGCAGTCTAGCAAATGTTTATCCAAGTGACTATGGAAAATAAGAATATGTTTATTTTCTTTTATATACAATGCATTCAAAAAGAACTCTGAAATGACATGATTTCCTTTTAACATTTTAAAAAACACTTTTTGAAAAGTACTCTTACGGATCATGATTTGCATGGCGATTGTATTCTCCATTACAATTGGCTTGTGAATTGTGTTAGGTGGAATAAAGGCAATATCTCCTGATTTTAGAGTCATTTTTTTGTCATCCACTTCTACATACATCTCATTTTCCAGAACATAGATCATTTCAAAGAAATCATGTATAGCCGACAATTGAGGCATAAAACGGCTATACTTTCTCACTTCGATATCTTTCTCCTGACCTAACCACATGGTATCCTCTTTTTCAAATTCGTTCTGCCCTTTTTGCAAAAATTCTTCTATATATATTTGCTTATGCATTAAATTGTGTTTATTATAATCCTTCAAAAATAATTGCAATGATTGATTGTCATGCTTTTTCTGTTGGTATTGTTGATAAAAGATTTCTTGCTCGTTATATTCTCTTAAATATTGCATCACTTCATGTTTTTCAAGTTTATCTTTTTCCATTTACATCCAAACCTCTAGTTTATTTACTGCCACCACCAGGGCCTTCACGGTTGCTTCTATAATATCTTTATCAATTCCAGCGCCCCAATGCATTTTTCCTTGAGATGAAATTCCAATCTGTGCACAGGCTTTTGCTTGGGAATCCTTGCCCAAAGAATTCTGTTCATAGACTTCCAAAACATACTCGAGATGAAAATATGCTTTTAACGCATTACTGATGGCATCTAAACTTCCAGTGCCAGTTCCTTGTATGTCAATTTGTTGATCATCTCTCAGCAAAGTTAAGGTGACTTCCTGCTTCTCTCCTTTATGAAATTGATAATCAAGCAGCTGGAAATGAGGGTGAAAATCAACATACTGTTCGTTAAAGACTTGATATATTTCTTCGACAGACAATTCCTTACTTGTCTGATCAGATACTTTCTTCGCTTCATATCCCATGGCTTCATTCATTTGATAAGGAAGTTGAATGCCATAGTTTGTTTCTAGTATATAGCCTATGCCGCCTTTTCCAGACTGGCTATTGATTCGAATCACATCCGTTTGATAATTCCTCCCCAAGTCAACTGGATCTACTGGGATATACGGAACGTCCCATTTATCAACATTATTTTCCTTTCTATATTTCATACCTTTAGATATCGCATCTTGATGTGAACCAGAGAATGCGGTGAAAACCATTTCCCCAGAATAGGGCTGCCTCTCAGGAACAGTGATTTTTGTTAGTTTTTCATATTTTTTACGAATAGCTTCTAGGTTATTGAAATTTAATTTTGGATCATAACCTTGTGAATACATATTCATCGCCAAGGTAATTAAGTCTACATTCCCTGTACGTTCACCGATACCAAATAATGTACCTTCGACTCTTTCTGCGCCAGCTAGAACACCAAATTCTGCATCACTCACCCCAGAGCCGCGGTCATTATGAGGATGAACAGATAATGTCACACTGTCTCGGTAAGACAGATTTTTGTGTATATACTCAATCTGACTTGCAAAGATATGAGGCATTGAATATTCAACTGTTGTCGGAATATTGATGATTGCTTTATGAGTTGGTGTCGGTTTCCAAATATCTAAAACACTATTACAAATATCTAACGCATAATCAACTTCTGTTCCTGGAAAGCTTTCAGGACTATATTGAAAATAAATATCGCTATTTGTTTTTTCGGCAAGTTCTTTTACTAAAATAGCTCCATCCATTGCAATTTGTTTAATTTCATCTTTTGTTTTCTTAAATACTTGTCTGCGCTGCGCTTCTGAAGTCGAATTATATAAATGAACAATCGCTTTCGGTACCCCCTTAATGGCTTCGAAGGTTCGGCGGATAATATGCTCTCTCGCTTGCGTGATCACCATAATCGTGACATCGTCTGGAATCATATGATGATCAATCAGTGTCCGCAAAAACCTAAACTCTGTATCAGAAGCAGCTGGAAATGCGATTTCAATTTCTTTAAAACCGATCTCTACTAGTAACTGAAACATTTCCAATTTCTCTTCTAAGTTCATAGGAATAGGTAATGCTTGATTACCATCCCGT
The DNA here is from genome assembly GCF_005144805.1 of Bacillus sp. S2(2019). Lineage (NCBI taxonomy): Bacteria > Bacillati > Bacillota > Bacilli > Caryophanales > Bacillaceae > Bacillus > Bacillus sp. S2(2019). The sequence goes on along the minus strand of NZ_SWFL01000005.1, from coordinate 112,876 downwards.
AAGTCCACACTGCACCATATCGGAGCACTTTCTAATGTTTCTTTCTTCACCCAATCATAAGTAAGGTTCGGTGGCAAAAAGTATTTCTTTTCGTATTTTTTGTGGTTAAACATCATCGATTCCTCCTAGAAAATAGAATATAAAAAAAGCCTTTCATCCCCAAGATTTAACTTGGAGACGAAAGACTTCTTCTTACGCGGTACCACCCCTGTTTCATGATAAACAAACATTATCATGCCCTTATTCGGATACAGATTGTTTGATCTTATATCCTTCCCATATAACGGTGGGGTGCCGACCTTAACTACATCAATCCTTTTCATTTCACTAAGGCTACTCTAAGGTGAGTTCCTTGCCTTTTTGTTATTGCTTCTCATCAGCCAGCAACTTTCTGAAAACATTTCGGCAAGTACTATTCCTTATCATCGCATTCTCATTTTTCTGATTTTTTCTATTATACCAAGTCTACAAAAAAGAGATAGTGATAGGGATATCTTTTTTAATTGATTTTTTTTGTCCTCTGGGTGCCTATCTTCATTTTTAATCCTCTTCACCAAATAAAAATCCAAGGCCACAAATAAAGGTGAGTGAATTCATAGCGAACAATAAAATCGAACCAATTTTTTTCATGGCAATGAACCTCCTCTTAAATTCAGTCTGCTAGCCTTCAAAATTTAAATTCACTGGTTCATCCTCTAAATGATCCACAGTATTTTGTTCTGTCACTGGCACACTTTCATCTACAGTTTTAAAACTAAGTTCGTCCATCCATATGTGACCTTGACCATGTAGCAATATGCCAAACGCAATGACTTCACTTTTGACTGGAACATCCAATACTACACTAAAATGATTCCAGCCGTTTGTTCCTGTAATGGGACGGTTCATCATATTGTCAAACGCAAGAACTTCACCTGAAGAATGATCAATTCTCATCCATAAACCAGCTGAACCTTTCACATCTTCGCTTTTGACAAAAGCAGAAAATTGAAGGCGTTCTCCTCGGTAACGATCAGACTTAATTTGCTGCATCAATGTCGCGAATCCTCGTGCTTTTTCATCCTTTGATTTCAGGTAAGCGGAGTACGTACCACTGTGTACAATTCTGTTATCTAAACCTGTTTCATAATCAGATGGGGTGTCCCCCGTCATAATCCAGCCAGTAGGTGTGTTCTTATTTGCAGCCATATTCGTTTCCTCCTCATCAATGATATTCCTTAATAACTTCCGATAACGTGCGGGTGACATGTCATAGATCTTCTTAAAGGCTCTAGTGAAGGATTCCTGTGAACCAAAACGATACTGCAATGCGATATCAATCGCCCTTTGGTCCGTATGAATTAAATCCTTCGCCGCTTGGGTCATCCGTCGTTCCCTTATATAATCCACAACTGATTTCTTAATCACTTTTTTGAACATACGGTGAAAGTGAAACCTAGAATAACCGGCGTGTTTCGCTAGAGTTTGAAGCGGTAAATCATCTTTCAGATGCTGTTCAATATAATTTAATGTTTCTTGAATCGTTTTCTCATGTTCTTGATAGGACAACCGAGCACCTCCTTGCCTTACGAGTTTAGTATAGCGGAAATGCTTTTTAGGAAACTTGACTTTTTGTGCTATGTGTAATATTAGAATGGACCTTTTAGTCCTAGGTTCAGGACTAGGTATCCATGTACTGGGTGGAATTTCTGAATAAAATCTAGAAATCATCCGGGAATCGGATGCGATTCATTGCCAACTGCGACTTTTTCTTACAGACGTCCGCAGCCTAGTGTCATAGGATACGCAAGATACACAATCGGCATCGTGCCGTTACATCTATTGATGTATGATGAGTGACTGGGCAAGAATCCCTTGGGACGTGTTGAGAAGATTTTAGCTCGTATTATGAATGAAGTGAGCGTATTAACCGTGTGGTGTATGATATTACGGGGAAGCCGCCTGCTGCGATTGATAGGGAATTGAAATATATATTTTTTTGTTGTGTTAATTTTATTTTTAATAACCAAATTTTAAGAAAAATATTGTATAATAATATAAACGTGTGGCTAGATTATTCGCTTGTGTTTCGCAAGTGTTGACCAAAATGGTAGGAGCATTAGCTTCTGCTATTCGTATTACTATTGGTGTATTTACGTTAAATTTTCAATGTTTCTGCATCGCATAATGAGTAGCCACACGTTCAACAATAGGGAGTTATATATGAAGGAATTCAACCAAATAAAAACAAGAAATGAACTTGCTGACTTTTTGAATATTCCAAGGAAACAACTTAGTTATGTATTATATGTAAAAGGTATTAATAATTTGTACAATTCGTTTAAAATAAGAAAGAAAAATGGTGGCTTTAGAGAAATTAATGCTCCTTTAGAAGAACTTAAAGGTATTCAAAGAAGGCTACAAGAAGTTTTGTACAAGAAAATAGGAAATAAATGGATTAACAGGAATATATCTCATGGGTTTGAAAGAAATAGATCTATCATAACAAATGCGATAGTCCATAGAAATAAGAGAATTGTTTTGAATATTGACTTAGAGAACTTCTTTGAAAGTATTCATTTTGGTCGTGTTAGAGGTTTTTTTAACAAGAATAAAAATTTTTCACTGCCTATAGATGTAGCCACAGTTATAGCACAAATAGCATGTTATGAAGGAAGGTTGCCTCAAGGTGCTCCAAGTTCTCCAATCATTTCGAACTTAATTTGTGAAATACTCGATTATAGATTATTGAAAATTGCGAAAAAATACAAGGTGAACTATACAAGATATGCAGATGATTTAACATTTTCGACTAATGATAAAAATTTTTTATTTCTACAGAGGGAATTTTATGAAGAAATATCCCAAGAACTAATACGAACGGGTTTTAAAATTAATGAAAAGAAGAATAGGTTACAACTTAGGGATTCAAGACAAGTGGTAACAGGGCTAGTAGTAAACAAAAAAATAAATGTAAATAGAATTTATTACAAAGAAACAAGAGCAATGGCTTATCAGCTATATAAACAAGGAAGTTTCAAGATTAATGATGAACCCGCAACCATTAATCAGCTTGAGGGTAGATTTGCATTTATTAATCAACTAACTTGGCACAATAATTTAGTAGATGGTATAACTGCTAATTTCAATAACTTCACCTCAAGAGAACAACAATATCAAAGGTTTCTATTTTATAAATACTTTTTTGCTAATTCTAAACCTGTAATTGTGACAGAAGGTAAGACAGATGTTAGGTATTTAAAATCAGCTTTAAAAAGTCTTTACAAAGATTATCCTAAATTAATTGTCAAACATAAAGATGGATCATTTGAGTTTAAAATCCACTTTCTAAAGAAAACAAAAAGATTGAGTTACTTTCTTGGAATATATAAAGATGGGGCCAACGCGCTAAATAATATATATCAATTTTTTGGTTCTAAAAATTCAAAACTTAATTATTTAAATTATTTTAAAAAAATTAGTGGGAATTCACCAGAAAATCCTGTGATTTTATTGTTTGATAATGAAATTAAGAGTGGGAATAAAAAACCGATAGGTAAATTTCTTAATTATGCAGGGCTTGATGATGAGAAAAAAACAACTCTTAAAAAGGAAAACATGGTCAATATTGTTGATAGTCTTTACCTTTTAACTGTTCCATTAATTAATGGGAAGTTAGAATGTGATATAGAGGACTTGTTTGATAACAATACTCTATTTCTGAAAATAGAGGGTAAAGAATTTTCAAAAAAGGATAGTTATGACGTATCGAAATATTATGGAAAAGAAATATTTTCACAACATATTTCACAAAATTACTCAGATATAAATTTTAATCAATTTAGACCTGTTTTAGATAATATAAACAAAATAATAGACGTCTATACAAGACAAAATGATAATATGTTGGTTAATCTAGAATTGAAGAAAGTTGACAAGAGAAATATGAATAAAGTGGAGCTTTTTAAATAATCTAATATACTTATATATTTAAATAAATTAATAATATAATATGTTCATCCCACTAAGTAAAACAAGACAAGTTTTCGAATTTGGAACCCTTTAAGAATTTCTTAAAGGGTCTTTTTCTTTAAAGATAATTTAATAGGAATGTCTATAATTTTTTTCTGTGACTTTCTAGATCATGTTTTCTTTAGATTTTCTCTTGTCGTTTCAAGTTAAAATTATTTCTTAACAAAATATATTCAATGGCCAAATTAAATTAACATGTTAATTAATTTCTCTTCATTATACCAATTTATAATTTTTTGTAGATCTTTATATAAATTTTGTAAGACTGGATCTTCTGTGGTAAAGATATCAGAAAACTCAGCTAAAATTGATGCTATATAATCAAGAATAGAGGCATAGTAGTTGCTTTTTATGTTTGCGCGTTTAATACTTAGTTCTTCAATGTTCTCAAAAATAATATTGTTTTTCTTTTTTCTTATCTCAAAAAAATTAACACTATATTCATTGTAGTTTGTCAAATTTAAAAATATCCTTTTTTCTATATAGATACATAAATCTTTATATGGAATATAATCAAGCTCAAGATAATTTTTACTTAGTAAAAAATCTCTTAACTTTAAAATAATTTGTATAAGATCTTTAATGTCACTAATATTATTTAGATCCAATTTATAATTTGACTTAAAAACAAGTTGTCTAATGGCTTCTTTTGAGAAATTCATTCCTTTGGTATCAACTTTATTCCTAAAAATCCTTTTGTTATTCGTTTTAAAACTTTGGAGAATTTTTTTAACTATAAATTCATAAGTTTCTGAGACACTGAAAAATATTTGAGTAGAGTTATCATTGTAATAATCTTCTGGGTACTTCCAAATTACGTCTACATCAATTGCTTCAGAATTAGAGTGCTTTAGTTTTTTATAGCCCTCAATAATAAATAGTGTATTACCATCTTTGTTTAGTAATTCTATAATATTCTCATTAGTTGTTTCGGAAAATTTATAACCGATTTCATAAAAATTATCATTTGACGCATAATTTCTTGTTTGGAGAAGTATTAATTTCCATAAACTTAGATCTACAGTCATCAATTTGAATAACTTTAAATCTTTGTTAAATGGCTCAAATCCAAGACTCCCTATTAGTTTCTGGTACTTATATATTCTTTTTAAGTATCTTTCCATAAAAATATCAATTACTTTACATAAATCTTTAACTTCATCCGGGTATAAGTATATTCTGCTGTTCCCAAGGTCTACAATAAATTGTCCGTAGCTATCCATAAAATCTTTTATGTATTTTCGATTACCATATTCAATTTTGGTATTTAATCCCTGATAAAATAAATCCAGAATTTGCTGATGATTAAAAGTTAGATCATTTTCTGCCTTTTTAATATGTCGGATTATTTGAATTAGACATGACCCATCACTATGGAGTTTTTTATAGCTCCAGTAGAATCCAATTAAATTAACATTTCTATATTTTATATTAATACAATCGACTCCATCAGAAATAACTAAATCGTTTGAAAAATAATCAGAATTTGAAAAAATATCGATATCTTTATTAACTTGTACAAAGTAACCACTAAATAACTTTTCATCGAATCTACGCATACAATTAATCATTTCATCTGGGAATAAATTGTCAGAGTTATCTGGGAATATATTTTTTTGTGGAACTTTAATAGTTATAGTCTGTTGATTGTCAGCAATTTTCTTCATTTTATCCTTAAGTTGTTCAATAGGATCTACCCAATATACCTTTTTTGTTTTTATATCAACACAAAACAGAAAAGTTAAATGGCGCTGTTTCATCCAAAATCTAACCGTAGATGTTTGTACACTTAAACTAAATTCATTTTTAAGAGGATCGTAATTTTCAGTTCCTTTACACTGAGCAAAAAAAGTGTGTCCAGTGTAGAACCCTTTTTCAGAGAATAGAGAACAGATAAAGTCGATACCAAAGTCATTTACAAATCTATTTACCGCTCCATGAAATTTCAGTGTATATTCTAATATGCCTTCTCCAGAACCTCCGATTTTTTGGGCGTTACTTCTTCGTACTTCTTTCATCTATCTCACCTCGATTCTAATATTATTTTATTCGTAATCCCTCTTCAAAATCGAATACATAAACACATCATCAAACCCATTCTGACCAAGATCATACTCCCTCAATAAACCCTCTCGTACAAAATTAACCTTCTCCAATAATTGAACAGAGGACGTATTTGCTGGATCAATAATCGCTTCAATCCGGTTCAGGTTCAATTCCTGAAATCCATATCGCAATACCGCAGCAATCGCCTCGCTCATGATGCCTTTTCGCCAATGATCGTGATGCAATTCATAGCCAATTTCCGTGCGGCAGTGCTGTTTTTCCAAGTTAAGAAATCCACAGCTGCCGATGATCGCAGGATCATTTTTTAAAGAAATGCCCCAGCGGATGCCTGTTTGTTCTTTGAAGATGTTGTCATACCACTGGATTTCTCCTTTTGTGTCTTCAATTGTTTCATGAGCATCAATGCCCATGTAGCGGCACACGGTTTCATTGGATAAATAGATGTGCATATCCTCAGCGTCTTCGATCGTCGCTTGTTTTAAGATTAGTCTTTCGGTATGTATTGTTGGAAATGATTGCGGGAATACCAGTTCACGTCTAGTCATATTTTTCTCCTTGTGCAATTTTATTTAAATTATACCTGTACTGGTCGATTTTGTGTAATGCTTTGGTGTAATATGAGAATATGATTGTGGGAATAATTCACAAACGAATTCGATAAAAGAGGATAATTGAAATGGGCATTTTTCTAATTATGATCGTCATCGTGATGATCGCCGTATCTTTAGTGATCTATTTATTTATAAAGGGAATCATTCAATCTAAAGTGCTAGTGATTGTAGGTTCTGTTTTAGGAGGAACCGCACTAATTGTTTGGGTGGCTATGTTTTTTAATTTTCACTCTGTATCTTTAATAAATGAATCGTTAGGTCATTTTAAGATCGGTGAAAAATTTGAGGGAGATCATACTTTTGCGGAGAATACTCAATTCTCTCATCCTAAACAGAGTGTCTATATGGAAAAAGAAAATCAAGATTTTGTAGTATCAGTTGATCAACATCATCGAGTTACATCTATTTACAATCAGTCAAAACAGAAAAATCTTCAAACATCTAAGGGAGTTAAAATAGGAGAAGATTATTCATCTGTGATACAAACATATGGAGAGCAATTCAAGAAGCTCTGGTTTGTCGAAGGGTATAGCAAAGGTATACAATATCAAGATCAATCAAACGGTATCATTCTAGAGTTCTTTTTCAATGACAATAAACTAGCACTCATTGAACTTCGTAGTAAGCGGAAATAAAAAAGTAGAAAGTAAAAACAAGCATTTTAGTTGAAATGCTTGTTTTTATGTTGCTTTTCCATAACATGCCTTACAATAAAAAACCCCTTCATTCCTTAGCCAAGCCTTCACCTCTGTCATCCCTCGTCTTTTTGGATAGATCAGCTTGACGTACACTTCTTCGTTTCCTTCTATCTTTTTCTGACAGCTAGCACACGTGGGTTCTTCAAATAGAAACAATCAATATCCTCCTTTTTGTAGATATTTATTCCATTATATCAAATATTCAACATAATCTTTGCGGCCTGTTCTTCACTTTTTCTATTTTTGTCCGACATATGGTAAGGAAAAGAAATTTTCGTTTGTTGAAACCGTTTGAGAGAAACCTTGCTCTAACAGGTGTAGGAGGTGTGGATGAGATGAAACAAGTGCGTCTAATTAAAAAAGCACAAAAAGGGAATGTCCCGGCATTTGAGACATTAATGCTGATGTATCAAGAGCGTTTATATAAAACGGCTTTTCTCTACACAAGAAATAAAGAGGATTCGTTAGATGCTGTTCAGGAGACGGTCATGAAAGCATTTAAGCATTTATCTGGATTAAAAGAACCGGCTTATTTTTCTACCTGGCTGACTAGAATCTTGATTCATACGATTTTTGCGATGAAGAAAAAGCAGCAAGATGTTGTTCCGTTTGAACAGCATCACGAGAGCGTTGAGCGTCATGATTTTTTGGAAGACAAGCTCGATTTAAAAAATGCACTTGATGTGTTAGATGAGCAATATCAGCTCGTGATTCAGCTATTTTATTTTCAAGATTATTCGATTTCAATGATTTCTGAACAGATGGGTGTGCCTGAAGGAACGGTTAAAACTCATTTGTATCGAGCAAGAAAGCTATTAAAGCAAACATTGGAGAAGGAGGAGAGTGTCGATGGAACGAAAAGAAATGAAAAAGCTCTATGATGAGATTGATGTACCAACGGTTGAAGTGACCTCTGCGATTCGTCAAGCAATAGGAGATGTAAAAGCGGAACAGAAAAGACATTGGTTCAAATGGAACTGGAGAACGCCAATATACTCTGCCATTGTTCTCATCGTCCTTTACTTTTCATCAGGTTTCCTTTTTCCTTCTCTTAATACAGCAATGGCACGTGTACCGATTATTGGGCAGTTTTATATGATGTTTCACGATAAAGTAGGAATGTCTCTTTTTCAGAGTGATTTGGTAAAGCATGTCAATGAGGGGGCTGAATCAAGAGGAGTGACTGTGAAAGTAAACAGTGTGTACTATGATGCCGGGCGGCTTGTTTATACGTTTACTGTGGAGAATTTCCACACAAAAGAAGATTTTATACCGATCAACATTGATTCAGATCAGATCAATGAAAATTTTCAACCCAATATAGATAGTCCCGAGTTGAAAAAATTAAAAGATGGTCGATATGCTGGACGAATGGAATTCTTTACAAATGGACAGACGATTAAACAAGGTCAAAAAGCAAAACTCGTGATTTCGAAAATTGGAGATATTGTAGGGAATTGGCGCTTTGAGTTGCCTGTGGTTAAGCAAAAAACCACCTTATTAGCAGGACAAAAAGAAGTATCTATTTTAAATGGACGTTATCAAGTGAAAGATATAAAGGTGGAAAATGGAGTGAATTCCTCTGTGATTCAATATGCGATTGATTACAATGGTGTCGCAAAAGATGATGATATCTCTATAGATATAATGAGAGATAATTTGGGAAGTAAGTACAGGCTTATGAATGGAGCAACATTAAAGGAAAAACAACTTTCAACTGAAAAAACTAGACAAAATGCTTTGACCATTTTGGATAAGCCAATTGCTTCAAACACTACTGAACTGACATTTTATATTAATGGGATATATGAACATGAAGAAAGCAAAATCATTTCACTCCAGAATCAGCTGCCTGTGCAGTTCAAAACAAAGCACCATGAAATTGGGATCAAGATCAATAAAATAAAGCAAAAAGGGCGTTCTGTAACAGTTGATTATCAATTTACTGGAGTAGATAAGGAAAAATTAGATGAGGCTGATATGAAGAACGTCGGTGGATCAATTGGATTAGGCGATGTTAAAAAAATGAAATCATGGTCCAATCCTGAAGTAAATTACGAAAACGGATATTACTTGAAGGGTAACAATGCGAAGGTGACCAATTTGAAGACAGCTTCTATGCAATCCACCTTTGATTTTGATGTGAAGGAGTTAGAAAAATTATCATTAAACCATTTTTCATTTAAGGATTATGGGCTTTATCTTAATTTGTCAGATCTGAATCTGTTGGCACCGAAAAAAGAAATATCCGTAACCATTCCAGTCAAAAAAGAAACTTCAAAAGCTAGTCAATAAATAAAAGAGCGAACATGATTACACATGTTCGCTTTTTGTCTGTTGTTCCGCCAGTCGATGACGGTTGAACGAATACCTGATCAACATCAACGCAGCAAAACTAGCTAACCCGCCAATCCAACTTAAATTCGTTACATTTGTATACTGTATAATCACACCGCCAATAGACGATCCAAGCATCATGCCGATGTTCATTATCGCTGTATTAAAGCTCAGCACGGTTTCAGATGCATGGGGTTTAAGGGAGATCAGATAAAACTGCTTCGCTGGTGTTGTTGTCCATGTAGCGATGCCCCAAATGGCAAGCGTGATCAAGACGCTAATTGTAGAGAATTGCGTAAAGAATAAGGCAAAGAGAGCGAACATCTGAATCGTGATGCTGATTGAGATCGTTCGGTTTGGTCCCCATTGATCGACGGCGAAGCCGCCAAAGCGTGAGCCAATAAAAGCAGAAATTCCTAAGACGAGCAAGGCAATGCTTGTCATTTCAAGTGAAAAGCCGGCGGTCTGTCGCAATAAAGGAGAGATATAAGCAAAAACCATCGTGTAGCCTAAGATCCAAAAGACGGTTGTTGCTAGGCCGCTAATCACCCTGCGGTCTTGAAGGATGTGTAATTGCTGCTTCAATGGCAGATGAGAATGTCCCTCTATGCGTGGCAGCAATTGATAAAGAAGCAAGAAGAGACAAGCAGTACCTAGTGCAATGATGAGAAAAATATAGTGCCAATCCACGTGACCTGATAGAAATGTTCCAATCGGCACACCAAGTACGAGTGAAACAGTGAATCCAGTGATGACAGTTGCCATTGCGCTTCCCTTTTTTTCTGGCGGGGCGATCTGCGCTGCATAATTCGTGGCGACGACAATATATAAGCCGCCGCTCATGGCCATGATGACCCGAGAGAGCAGGAGCAGCACAAAATGATGACTGAAAAAGGCGAGCAAATTTCCTAAAATAAACACAAAAATAGCCGATAACAAAACCTTTTTTCGGTTCAGTTTCGATGTTGCCATGACTAAAAAGAGAGCGCCTACTGCATAAAAAAGAGAATAGACGGTGATGAGCTGACCGGCAGCAGGAATGGAGATGTGTAAATCAACAGCAATGATATCTAGAATGCCTGACACGACGAATTCTGACGTGCCTGTGACAAATGAACCGACAGCTAAAAGAATGATCAATAGCTGATGAGATGTGTTTTTCATTTTGAACCCTACCTTCATGTTGATACGTTGTCTTTAGTTTAAATTCCGTGCTAACATAAGTAAAATTGATGTTTTTCATGAAGGAGATGAGTAAATACTCATGAGCTTTGTTCGCTTTGATATTATCGCAAAAGTTGTGGAGCTTGGCAGTTTTACAGCAGCAGCTGAAGCATTAAATATGACGCAGTCCGCTGTGAGTCATGCAGTGGCGAATTTAGAGTCAGAGTGGGGCGTGTCTTTATTCATTCGTGACCGAAAAAAGGGCGTTATGCTGACGGATATTGGTCAAACGCTTCTCCCGCATATTAGAGAAGTGTTAAATAGAGTGGAGAAAATCCAGCAAGAAATTGCGTTAACGAAAAATATTGAAACAGGTTTGATTCGTATCGGCACATTTGCCAGTGCTTCTGCTTGTTTATTGCCTAAACTGCTTGTGAGCTATCAGAAAAAACATCCAAAAATCGAATTTAAATTCTATGAGGGAACGTATGAAGAAATATTGGAGTGGCTGGATTCAGGCATCATTGATGTTGGATTTGTTGTGAAAGGCCATGCGGATGAAGCCTTTGATTTACTGCCGCTTATGAAAGATGAGATGGTGGTCGCCTATCACCCAAATCATCGATATGAACAGCAGCCCATTGTAGATATAACAGATTTGGCGGATGAACCATTTATTATGCCGACTGGCATGTATCAATCACATGTAGAGGATATTTTTTCGGAGGCGCAAATGAAGCCAGCTGTTTTATTTGAAGTTCATGATTGTACGACCATTGCCCGTATGGTCGGGGAAGGACTTGGCGTCACAATAGGCCCTGAGTTATTTTTAAAAACGCAGCAGCTTGTGCATATTCGTCAGCTGAATGTCTCTCATCATCGTGAGGTTGCGCTCGCCTGTCCGTCTCTCTCTCAAGCTTCTCCGGCAGTGAAAGAGTTTTTCCATGTAGCCGAAGCGGTTTTTGCAAAAGAGAAGGATTTGGGAAAGGGTGTATAAAGAACTAGATGTGAATTTCCAAATTCGTGTAATAAGACGAATGAAGCGGACATTTCTTTGAAAAATGTTCGCTTTTCGTATTGTGTTTTAAAAATGAAGTTGGTACAATAGACACAGAAATCAAATAGATAGAAGTCGTATAATCGCGGGGATATGGCCCGCAAGTTTCTACCAAGCTACCGTAAATGGCTTGACTACGTCAATTCACACTCGTTTGATATAAATCATGCATTGTTCTTGTTTTATGTCACAGTCTGAATTCACATATGTAGTCAAGCGTCCCAAAATTGTTGGGGCGTTTTTTATTTGACTAGTGAATGGGGCAGGCTAAAGCAAAAGGACATGAAGGGAGTCAGTTGGCTTGAAACAGTTTTTTCAGTTTGATGAGTTAGGTACGAATTACCGCAGAGAGATCATCGGTGGTTTAACCACATTTTTGTCGATGGCTTACATTCTGTTTGTTAATCCGATCACACTTGCATTAGTGTCTGTGCCGGATTTTCCAGATAAATTACGAATTGATCAGGGGGCAGTCTTTACAGCAACGGCGTTAGCTTCTGCTGCAGGGTGTATCCTGATGGGATTGATCGCCAGGTATCCGATAGCAATAGCCCCAGGAATGGGCCTGAATGCGTTCTTCGCCTTTTCGGTTGTGCTTGGCATGGGCATCAAATGGGAAGCAGCACTTTCAGGTGTGTTTGTTTCAGGATTGATTTTCGTTGCTCTTTCTTTAACAGGTTTCCGTGAAAAAATCATCAATGCCATTCCGGCTGAGCTGAAGCTGGCGGTTGGTGCAGGTATTGGTTTGTTCATTACGTTTGTCGGTCTGCAAGGCTCTGGCATTATCGCCAATAATGATAATACGCTCGTTTCGATTGGGAACATTCATAGCGGTCCAGTCCTGTTAACAGTGTTTGGTATTGTTGTGACGGTCATTTTAATGGTTCTTCGAGTGAATTCAGGTGTCTTCATTGGGATGCTTGTGACTGCTATTGCCGGGATGATTTTTGGTCTTATACCAGTACCATCTCAAATTGTGGGAAGTATTCCAAGCTTGTCTCCAACCTTTGGTCAAGCCTTGATTCACTTGCCAGACATCTTCTCCATTCAAATGCTTGTGGTTATTTTAACGTTCCTATTCGTTGGATTCTTTGATACAGCTGGTACACTTGTGGCTGTGGCAACACAGGCTGGTTTAATGAAAAATAATGAGCTGCCTCGTGCAGGAAGAGCGCTTCTGGCGGATTCTTCTTCTATTGTTGTAGGTTCTATTCTTGGTACATCTACAACGACATCTTATGTTGAATCTAGCTCAGGTGTAGCGGCTGGTGCGCGTTCTGGTTTTGCAGCTGTCGTCACAGGGATTTTCTTCTTGCTGGCGATGTTCTTCTCACCGCTTTTATCCATTGTTACACCTAATGTGACAGCACCTGCTTTAATTATTGTTGGTGCACTGATGGTCGCTCCGCTTGCAAAGATTGCATGGGATCGCTTTGAAATTGCGGTACCAGCGTTCTTAACGATGATTATGATGCCACTGACATACAGTATTGCAACAGGGATTGCGGTTGGCTTTATTTTCTACCCGATTACGATGATCTTTAAAGGGAAAGCCAAAGAAGTGCATCCAATCATGTACGGGTTGTTTGTCATCTTTATTCTATATTTTGCTTTCTTAAATCATTAATTGAACATTTGAAACAGCAGCTCATGAAGGCTGCTGTTTTTTCGTTAAAAAAATCAAAACATAGTTGACTTATAGGAATTATGTGTTTATGATAAAAAGACATAATTCGCTGATTGGATCACCAAAGGCGCTTTGATTTCCTTTTTTAATAGAAGGTTTCAGGGTGCCTTTTTTTCTTGCAGACATTCAAAAGGGGAGGAGATGTCTTTTGTCACGCTGGCTTAGACAGGTGATTGAACGAAAAAAGCAGGTGCTGATTCAAAAGCTCCTTTTATGGGGGCATGAAGAAAAACAGGAAGCGCTCATGCATTATACAATTCATGAGCTGGAAAATGAGGTTCTCTATTTAAAAGAGCGAAAACAAAAATAGGGGGATGAGCGATGGATGAACAAAAGCTGAATTATATTTTATCTGCCTTAAAAGGGATCGACTATGGATCAGTGGTCATCACCATTCATAATGGACATATTACACAGGTCGATACGACCAAAAAGACTCGGTTCCCCGCTCATCAGGAGAATATCCGGGTCCAGCAAGGAAATCGGAGTCACTATCGTTCTTGACGGATTTTAACATGATAAAAAGCTGATGGAGGCCGTCAGCTTTTTTGTTTTGTCTTATTTAAAACCTCTGCTGCCTTTTATCCGTCTATTCGTATGAACGTCAAGGAATCTTGACTGAATAGAGAGACTCCGCTACTTTAAGAGGAGTCATCCGAACAGATCATTTACTTGAGCCTGTAAGGATTGGATAGGAGTTGATATGAGATGTTAGAGAAAGATCAAGATCAGGGGACATCTGAAAAGAAAAACGAAGAGTCATCAATAGATCAAGAAACAAGGCAATCCCGCCTCAGCCGCAGCGCTGCAAAACGTGGAAGAACCCCAAAATCAGCGGATGATGAGCGTTCAGCTATCCAGCGGATACTGCAAGGTGCAGGAGGCGCGTTTAAGCGTTATGGTTCATATGGACTGGCGATGTTAAAATCACCGAGCCAGGCCATCAATCAAGCAGAAACATTGCGTATGAAGTACGCTTGGATCTCGATTGTGTTATTCAGTGTGTTTTTTGCTTTAGGCAACTACGTTCAATTAAAGGCGTCAAAGACCCGTTTATTAGGTTTTGGTATTCATTATTCTTTTGGTGACGCCTTTTTAAAGGTAGCGGTCTTTACACTCATTTTGTTGACACTGATGATGCTGACGGTTTGGGTGCTCGGTAAGTACATGCTGAAAGGGAACATATCGCTGAAAGAAGTGATCATGAAGTTCGGTGCCGTGCTTGTGCCAGTTTTGGTTTTATCTATCCTTTGGCTTGTATTTGCCATGCTGAATATTCCATATGTAACGGTGATTTTATCCGTGATGATGTTTTTTGGTCTTCAGCTGATTGCCATTGTGCTCTTCCGCTCCATTCAATCAGAGCAAGATGCTGTACGGGGAGACTTGATGTATGCCGGCTGGGTCTTTTTGTTGATTGAGCTCGTTATCATTGCCCTTTTATGGGGCATTGTCGGAGAGTATTTGATCCCATCACTTGTTCCAGTTCGGTTTGGATAAAAACACGTTTCAGAGTGTAGACAAATCTTTGCAATCGGCTGCAGTTCTGCGTGACGGTGCTCACGAAAGTGAAATTCGCTTCGCACCGGTACTCGTCATTCTTAGAATTCAAAAGTTTCTATCACGCTGAAAAGAAGACAAAGGGTTAAAATAAAGTATATTTTAGCCCTTTATCAACCATCTAAAGCCTCCTTTTGAAAAAGGAGGTTTTTCATGTTGAGAAGAGGAAAAAACGGGTAAACTCTTGGTAACAAAGACCACCCCTTGTTGTCGAAAGATATATGTGTTTTTCTCGCGCAAATTTAATTGTATCAAGGTTTGTTCTCTAGTAGAATATGGGGTGCTTTATTTGATTTTTAGTGCAGGGGGTTCGAATCGTGCTTCAACAACTTTTATCCAATGCGTTCACCATGGTTTTGATTATTTTAGTGATTAACATTGTCTATGTCTCTTTTTCCACTATGCGTTTAATTTTAACAATGAAAGGCAGAAGGTATGCAGCCGCTTTTGCTGGTACTGTCGAGATGCTGATTTATGTCATTGGTTTAAGTATCGTATTAGATAACTTAGATCAAGTACAAAATGTCATTGCGTATGCGCTAGGTTATGGGATTGGAATCATTGTCGGGATGAAAATTGAAGAGAAGCTGGCACTTGGCTACATTACTGTGAACGTGATTACAAAAGAAATCGATCTAGATCTCCCAAAACAATTGAGAGAAAAAGGATATGGCGTCACCAACTGGGTAGTAGGAGGTCTTGAAGGAGACCGGTCAGCGATGCAAATTTTAACACCGAGAAAATATGAACTGCAATTATATGAAACGATTAAAACGCTTGATTCAAAGGCGTTTATCATTTCGTATGAGCCCAAAACGATTCATGGCGGCTTCTGGGTGAAGGCTGTGAAGAAAAGGAGAATTAAAGAATGACCGCAAAACCAAAGAAAAAGAAATTCTACGTGGAAGACAACATGACGATTGATCAAGTGTTATCCCAGATGGCGGACGAAGGCTACTCACCTGTCCGACGAATGGAGGAGCCCATCTTTCAGGAAAAGAAGGAAAATGGGTCGATTCAGATCATTCCGATTGGGAAAAAAATCGTATTTGAGGGAAAAATACTCTAAATCCGAACATTAAAACGACGACTTCATAGATTGTTCGATAAATCCGTTGACATCATGAACATCCGTTGTTAAGATAAACATGAAATCAAAACACGAGCCTCATATAATCTTGGGAATATGGCCCATAAGTTTCTACCCAGTTACCGTAAATGACTGGACTATGCAGGATAGTGAACAAAACTGACATGGCGTTTTAAAAGCGAACAGCGCTTACCATGGCCCGGTTTGTGTTGCTTCCTAACAATGCAATACAAACCGGGCCTTTTTGTTCGGCGTTTGACAAGCTACTTAGGTTTGGGAAGCGTGTCAAACGATACAAAATCGAATAATAGCTTAAAGGTGGGGACAAAATGAAGCCGCTTGTAGGTGTCATCATGGGAAGTACATCTGATTGGGAAACAATGAAACATGCGTGCGATATCTTAGAGGAATTAAACATTCCGTATGAAAAACAGGTTGTATCCGCACATCGGACACCTGATTTGATGTTTGAATATGCGACTGAAGCAAGAGGTAAAGGACTCAAGGTCATTATTGCCGGTGCTGGAGGCGCAGCACATTTACCGGGGATGGTCGCAGCAAAAACGACACTGCCGGTCATTGGTGTGCCCGTACAATCAAAAGCATTAAACGGGCTGGATTCCTTATTATCCATCGTTCAAATGCCAGGCGGTGTACCTGTTGCTACAGTGGCAATCGGCAAAGCCGGTGCAACAAATGCAGGGCTTCTAGCCGCACAAATGATTTCAGCATTCGATGAAGCCGTTGCAGCACGCCTTGAAGAAAGAAGAGAGCAAACAAAACAAACTGTATTAGAAAGCAGTGATCAGCTTGGCTAAGCAGACCATTTTTCCAAACGCAACCATTGGTATCATCGGCGGCGGACAGCTTGGCAGATACATGGCCGTCAGTGCAAAGCAAATGGGCTACCGTGCAGCAGTTCTTGACCCAGTCACACTTTCTCCTTGTGGACAGGTTGCTGATACAGAAATTACAGCCGCATACAGTGACCTTGAAGCAATAAGGCAGCTGGCGGACATCAGTGATGTGGTCACATATGAATTTGAAAACATTGATTATGATGCACTCAATCAACTGAAGGAAGAGGCGTATTTACCGCAAGGAAGCGAACTCCTTCTTTTAACCCAAAACCGTGAAACGGAGAAAAAAGGGATTGTAGATGCAGGCTGTGAAGTCGCCCCTTATCGCATTGTTCATGATGAGAAGGAGCTGGAAGACGCAGTAAATGCGCTTGGTTTGCCAGCTGTGCTGAAAACATGCAGAGGCGGTTACGACGGTAAAGGACAGTACGTGATCAAAGAGAAGGATCAGCTTCATGAAGCGGCTGCACTTCTCACGCATGGAACGTGCATTTTAGAAAGCTGGGTTCCTTTCCAAATGGAACTGTCTGTGATTGTGACGCGGTCTGTTCATGGGGAAATTGCGACATTCCCAGTCGCTGAGAACATTCATAAGCACAATATTTTATTCCAAAGCATCGTGCCTGCACGGGTAGATGGCAGCATTCAGGAGAAAGCAAAAGAGCTGGCAACAACGCTTGCTGAAAAGCTAGGGCTGGTCGGTACGCTTGCTGTTGAACTGTTCCTGACAAATGAAGGGAAGCTGCTCGTCAATGAACTGGCACCGCGCCCACATAACTCTGGACATTACACATTGGATTTATGTGAGACGAGTCAGTTTGAACAGCACATTCGCGCCATATGCGGTTTGCCTCTTGGCGGAACAGCTCTTTTATCAGAGGGAATGATGGTGAATTTGCTGGGCGATGAAGTGGACATCCCAAAAGAACATCCTGAGCTTTTAAAGGAAGCGAAGCTTTATCTATATGGCAAACATGAAGTAAAAGCCGGCCGTAAAATGGGGCATATGACATTTATGAAACAGCTTGATGATGAATGGATGGCAAACATCACAAAGATATGGACTGAAAGAGATGGAGGAAACGGGAAATGATCGAACGTTACGCACGACCAGAAATGTCAGCAATCTGGACAGAGGAAAACAAATTTAATGCATGGCTTGAAGTAGAAATTCTCGCTTGTGAAGCTTGGGCAGAACTTGGTGTCATTCCGAAAGAAGACGTTGTGACTATGCGTAAGAATGCAAGCTTTGATATTGATCGTATTCTAGAGATTGAACAAGACACGCGCCACGACGTGGTTGCCTTTACGCGTGCTGTATCTGAATCTCTAGGAGAAGAAAGAAAGTGGGTTCATTACGGGTTAACATCTACAGACGTAGTGGATACGGCGCTTTCATATCTATTAAAACAGGCGAACGATATTTTGCTCAAGGACATTGAGAGATTTGTTGACATACTAAAAGAAAAAGCAAAAGAGCACAAATATACAGTCATGATGGGCCGTACGCACGGTGTACATGCTGAACCGACAACATTTGGCTTGAAGCTTGCTCTTTGGTACGAGGAAATGAAGCGTAACTTAGAACGTTTTAAACAAGCAAAAGCCGGCATCGAATACGGCAAAATCTCTGGTGCTGTTGGCACATATGCGAACATCGACCCGTTTGTTGAGCAATATGTATGTGAGAAACTTGGCATCAAAGCTGCACCAATTTCAACCCAAACCTTGCAGCGTGATCGTCATGCAGATTACATGGCAACCCTTGCTTTAGTTGCAACAAGCATTGAGAAATTTGCTGTTGAAATTCGTGGTCTTCAAAAGAGTGAAACACGTGAAGTAGAAGAATTCTTTGCAAAAGGACAAAAGGGATCATCAGCGATGCCGCATAAACGAAACCCAATCGGTTCTGAAAATATGACGGGAATTGCCCGTGTCATCCGTGGTTATATGCTGACTGCTTATGAAAATGTACCGCTTTGGCATGAGCGTGATATTTCTCATTCATCTGCTGAACGCATCATTTTACCAGATGCAACGATTGCACTGAACTATATGCTGAACCGTTTCTCTAATATTGTGAAGAACTTGACGGTGTTCCCTGAGAATATGAAACGCAACATGGACCGCACACTTGGCTTGATCTACTCTCAGCGTGTTCTTCTTGCACTTATTGATACAGGTATGGCACGTGAAGAAGCATATGACACGGTTCAGCCAAAAGCGATGGAAGCTTGGGAAAAACAAGTACCATTCCGTACATTAGTAGAAGCAGAAGAGAAAATCACTTCACGCTTAACACCTGAACAAATCGCTGACTGCTTCGATTACAACTATCACTTGAAAAATGTCGATATGATTTTCGAACGTCTAGGTCTTGCGTAAGAAATGGGCCGCCTGCTAGTCAGGCGTCTAATCCTGAAAATTGCCAACATTCAAATTAGGAGGCCAATCTGAATGACTGTGAAACAAGAACTTCTCTACGAAGGCAAAGCGAAAAGAATCTATCAGACCGATGACGAGCATATTTTATATGTTGAATATAAAGACTCAGCTACAGCATTTAACGGTGAGAAGAAAGCGGAAATTGAAGGCAAAGGCAGACTGAATAACGAAATTTCCAGCTTGATTTTTCAAATGCTACATGAGAAAGGGATCAATAATCACTTTGTGAAACGCCTATCTGAAACAGAACAGCTCATTCAAAAGGTAGACATTGTACCGCTTGAAGTCGTTGTGCGAAACGTGGTGGCAGGCAGTATGTCAAAACGTCTTGGGATTCCAGAGGGAACGAAACTGGACACACCTTTGATCGAGTTTTACTACAAAGATGATGCACTTGGCGATCCGCTCATTACAGAAGATCATATTCGCATTTTACATGCAGCGACACCTGAGCAGGTCGAGGAAATGAAACAGATCACAAGACAAGTGAATGAAGAATTGAAGCAAATCTTTTCAGATTGCCATGTGAATTTAATTGATTTCAAGCTTGAATTCGGAATAGATCACGAGAATCGTATTTTGCTAGCTGATGAGATTTCACCTGATACGTGCAGGCTTTGGGACAAAGACACAAACGAAAAGCTTGATAAAGACGTGTTCAGACGAAACCTGGGCGGCTTAACAAATGCATACGAAGAAATTTTCAAAAGACTTGGAGGCCATAAACATGTATAAAGTGAAAATTTTTGTCAGCTTAAAAGAGAGCGTTCTTGATCCACAAGGAAGTGCCGTGCAGCACGCTTTGCACAGTATGTCTTATCAGGAAGTAAAGGATGTCCGTATCGGGAAATATATGGAGTTAGTCATTGAGAAATCAGAACGTGACTTAGATACAGTGGTCAAAGAAATGTGTGAAAAATTGCTTGCCAATACGGTGATTGAAGATTACCGCTATGAGGTGGAGGAGGTTGTCGCACAGTGAAGTTTGCAGTGATCGTCTTGCCTGGCTCTAACTGTGATATCGATATGTACCATGCGATTCAAGATGAGTTAGGTGAACAAGTTGAATATGTATGGCACGACGAAACGAGTCTTGATGGTTTTGACGGTGTACTCGTACCAGGCGGTTTTTCTTATGGGGATTACTTAAGATGCGGTGCGATTGCTCGTTTTTCTAACATCATGCCGGCTGTGAAAAAAGCAGCTTCGGAAGGAAAACCTGTTCTTGGTGTTTGTAACGGGTTCCAAATTCTTCAGGAGCTTGGCATTCTGCCAGGTGCAATGAGACGGAATAAAGATCTAAAATTTATCTGTCGTCCAGTTGAACTCATTGTAGAGAACAACGAAACGCAATTTACAAGCGGTTATCAAAAAGGTGAATCGATTACGATTCCTGTAGCACACGGAGAAGGCAACTTCTACTGTGACGAAGACACGTTAGCGAAGCTGATTGAACGAGGCCAAATCGCTTTCACTTACGGTGACGATATTAACGGCAGTGTCAATCGAATTGCAGGTGTAACGAATGAACAGGGCAATGTACTCGGCATGATGCCGCACCCTGAGCGCGCGGTTGACTCATTACTAGGCAGCGCAGACGGACTTAAATTGTTTCAATCTATCGTGAAAAATTGGAGGGACACTCATGTCACTACTGCTTGAACCAAGTCACAAGCAAATTAAAGAAGAGAAATTGTATCAGCAAATGGGATTGAGTGATGAAGAATTCGCTTTAATCGAATCCATTATTGGCAGGCTGCCAAACTACACGGAAACGGGTATCTTTTCTGTCATGTGGTCAGAGCATTGCAGTTATAAAAACTCAAAGCCTGTTTTAAGCAAATTCCCGACAAAAGGAGAGCATGTTCTTCAAGGTCCTGGGGAAGGCGCTGGAATCGTTGATATTGGAGACAACCAAGCGGTTGTATTTAAAATCGAATCACATAACCATCCATCTGCAATTGAACCGTATCAAGGAGCAGCAACAGGTGTTGGCGGAATCATCCGTGATGTATTCTCCATGGGTGCTCGTCCAATTGCGGTATTAAACTCTCTTCGTTTTGGTGAACTGACTTCACCGCGCGTGAAGTACTTGTTTGAAGAAGTAGTGGCAGGGATTGCAGGCTATGGAAACTGTATCGGTATTCCAACAGTCGGCGGAGAAGTTCATTTTGATCAAAGCTATGAAGGCAATCCGCTCGTTAACGCGATGTGTGTAGGGTTAATCAACCATGAAGACATCAAGAAAGGGCAGGCAAAAGGTGTTGGCAATACGGTCATGTACGTTGGTGCCAAAACAGGACGTGACGGAATTCACGGTGCAACATTTGCGTCTGAAGAATTTTCTGATGAATCAGAAGAAAAACGTTCAGCGGTTCAAGTCGGCGATCCGTTCATGGAAAAGCTTTTGCTTGAAGCATGTCTTGAAGTCATCAAAAATGATGCGCTTGTGGGCATTCAAGATATGGGAGCGGCTGGCTTAACTAGCTCAAGTGCAGAGATGGCAAGTAAAGCCGGTTCAGGTATCGAAATGAACCTAGACCTGATCCCTCAGCGTGAAACAGGCATGTCAGCGTATGAAATGATGCTGTCTGAATCCCAAGAGAGAATGCTGTTGGTCATTGAAAAAGGCCGTGAGCAAGAAATCATTGATATTTTTGAAAAATATGACCTTGAAGCAGTCTCAGTCGGTCATGTGACAGATGATAAAATGCTTCGTTTACTCCATCAAGGAGAAGTAGTGTGTGAGCTTCCAGTTGATGCACTTGCAGAAGAAGCACCGGTTTATCACAAGCCGTCAAGTGAGCCTGCATACTATCGTGAGTTTTTAGAAACAAAAGTGGAAGCTCCAGCGATCACAGATGCAGCAGATACATTGAAACAGCTGTTAAAGCAGCCAACGATTGCGAGTAAAGAATGGGTTTACGATCAATACGACTATATGGTTCGTACAAACACAGTCGTTGCACCTGGCTCTGATGCGGGTGTGCTCAGAATCCGTGGGACGAAAAAAGCCCTTGCGATGACAACAGATTGTAACGCACGTTATCTCTACCTTGATCCAGAGGTTGGCGGTAAGATCGCCGTTGCAGAAGCCGCACGTAACATTGTCTGCTCAGGCGCTCGTCCGCTTGCAGTAACAGATAACTTGAACTTCGGTAACCCGGAGAAACCAGAAATCTTCTGGCAGATTGAAAAATCTGCTGATGGCATTAGCGAAGCTTGCCGTACATTAAGTACACCGGTCATCGGCGGTAACGTCTCTTTATATAACGAATCAAATGGAACAGCCATTTACCCAACGCCAGTCATTGGCATGGTTGGTTTGATTGAAGATACAGCTCATATTACGACTCAATCGTTCCAGCAGGCAGGTGATGTGATTTTCGTCATTGGTGAAACGAAGGAAGAATTCGCAGGCAGTGAGCTTCAAAAAATGACAGAAGGCCGTATCTACGGAAAAGCACCAGAAATTGATTTGGATGTAGAGCTGGCGCGTCAAGAAGCCCTATTAGCAGCGATTCAAAACGGACTTGTTCAGTCAGCACATGATGTGTCTGAAGGCGGTCTTGGTGTAGCACTAGCTGAAAGTACATTTGGAACAGACGGTCTTGGCGCTGATATCCAGCTCGATCTAAACAGCGCAGCATCACTATTCAGTGAATCACAGTCACGTTTTGTCGTCACAGTGAAACCAGAAAATCGCGAAGCGTTTGCTGCGGCTGTGCAAGATGCAAAAGAAGTCGGAACGGTCACAAATGATGGTGTATTCACTGTCAAAAATCAAGAAGGACAACAATGGATTCATGCGGCAGTCAACGAGCTTGAACGCGCATGGAAAGGAGCGATCCCATGCTTGCTGAAATCAGAGGCTTAAACGAAGAATGTGGCGTCTTTGGGGTTTGGGGACACGAAGAAGCCCCGCAAATCACCTATTACGGATTGCATAGCCTTCAGCACCGAGGACAAGAAGGTGCGGGAATTATTGCAACAGACGGTGAAAACCTGACGTCACACAAAGGCCTTGGACTGATTACGGAAGTGTTCCAAAATGGTGAGCTTAAGGATTTAAAGGGAAAAGGTGCGATCGGACACGTTCGGTATGCGACAGCAGGCGGAGGCGGCTTTGAGAATGTGCAGCCCCTCTTCTTCCGCTCGCAAAACAATGGCAGTCTTGCCCTTGCTCATAATGGAAACTTGGTCAATGCAACGCAATTAAAACAGCAGCTAGAGAACCAAGGAAGTATTTTTCAAACGTCTTCTGATACAGAAGTGCTTGCTCACTTAATTAAGCGCAGCGGATATATGGATTTGAAGGATCAAATCAAAAATGCTCTGTCTATGTTAAAAGGAGCTTATGCTTTCTTAATCATGACGGAAACAGAAATGATCGTAGCACTTGATCCGAACGGATTACGCCCACTTTCACTTGGTATGCTTGGAGATGCTTATGTTGTCGCTTCTGAAACATGTGCATTTGATGTCGTTGGTGCTACCTATTTACGAGATGTAGAGCCTGGCGAAATGCTGATCATTAATGATGAAGGCTTAAAATCTGAGCGCTTCTCGATGAACATTAACCGCAGCATGTGCAGCATGGAATACATTTATTTCTCAAGACCGGACAGCAATATCAATGGCATCAATGTGCATAGTGCGAGAAAGAATCTTGGCAAGAAGCTTGCAGAAGAAGCACATGTCGAAGCAGATGTCGTGACAGGTGTGCCAGACTCCAGTATTTCTGCAGCGATTGGTTATGCCGAAGCAACAGGTATTCCATATGAGCTAGGTTTAATTAAAAACCGTTATGTCGGCCGGACATTTATTCAGCCGTCTCAAGCATTGCGTGAGCAGGGCGTGCGCATGAAGCTGTCTGCTGTGCGTGGGGTGGTCGAAGGCAAACGTGTCGTCATGGTGGATGATTCCATCGTACGAGGAACAACAAGCCGCCGAATTGTGACGATGCTAAGAGAAGCAGGTGCGACGGAAGTGCATGTACGCATCAGTTCACCGCCAATTGCTCATCCGTGTTTTTATGGAATTGATACGTCTACACACGAAGAGCTGATTGCGTCATCTCATTCAGTGGAAGAAATTAGACAGGAAATCGGTGCAGACTCCATTGCATTTTTATCTGTAGACGGTTTAATGGACGGGATTGGCAGAAAGTATGATGATCCGCAGCGCGGTCAGTGTTTAGCATGCTTTACTGGAAAATACCCGACCGAAATTTATGAAGATACTGTCCTTCCTCATGTGAAGGAAACAGTCCTGACGAAATAATCGAATAATGGAGCAGCAGTCAACGTGATTTGATATGCTGCTCTTTCATTCTGCCGAAAATACATGAAAGACAAGCAGATAAAAGGAGTGAATGGGATGTCAGAAGCATATAAAAACGCCGGTGTCGACATCGAAGCAGGATACGAAGCCGTCAAACGAATGAAAACACACGTAGAACGTACAAAAAGAGCAGGTGTCATGGGCGCTCTAGGTGGATTTGGCGGGATGTTTGATTTATCTGAACTGCCATACAAAAAGCCTGTTCTTGTCTCAGGAACAGATGGTGTTGGTACGAAATTAAAGCTCGCTTTTTTAATGGATCAACACGATACGATCGGTGTAGATGCTGTTGCTATGTGTGTGAACGATGTACTTGCACAAGGGGCAGAGCCGCTCTTTTTCTTAGATTACTTAGCAGTTGGAAAAGCAGATCCTTTGAAAATTGAATCCATCGTCAAAGGTGTAGCTGACGGATGCGAGCAGTCTGGTTCAGCGCTTGTCGGCGGAGAGACAGCAGAAATGCCGGGTCTTTACACAGAAGAAGAATATGATATTGCTGGATTTTCTGTAGGTGTCGTTGAAAAAGATGAAATCGTCACAGGAGAGAACATCAAGGAAGGGCATTTGCTGATTGGACTCAGCTCTAGCGGAATTCATAGCAATGGCTATTCTCTTGTACGAAAAGTATTGCTTGAAGATGCGGGTCTAGATCTTCACCAAACGTATGAACCTTTTACAAGACCACTTGGAGAAGAGCTGCTTGAACCGACGAAGATTTATGTCAAGCCTGTTCTTAAACAAGTGAAAGCTGGCAAGGTTGACGGTATGGCACATGTGACAGGCGGCGGCTTTATTGAGAATTTACCACGTATGCTACCTGAAGGACTTGGTGTTGAGATTGATAACGGCTCATGGCCAGTTCCACCTATTTTCTCCTTTATTCAAGAAAAAGGGCAATTAAAAGCAGAAGAGATGTTCAATGTATTTAATATGGGCATCGGCTTTGTCCTAGCCGTCAAAGAAAATGATCTTGTGGATGTGATCAGCGGACTTGAACAAGACGGAGAGAAAGCCTTTCTTATCGGACGAGTTCAAAAAGGAGAAGGCGTCACTTTCGGTGGTGGAAGCCTCTCATGAAAAAGTTTGCGATCTTCGCCTCTGGAAGCGGGACAAATTTTCAAGCCATTATTGATACGTTAAAAGAAGAACAGTGGCCGGCAAAAGCCGCCATTGTGATCTGTGATAAACCGGGTGCGAAGGTGCTGGAGCGGGCAGAGAAAGAGGGCATTCCGTCCTTTTCTTTTACACCGAAGGCTTTCCCGAGTAAAGCCGCTTTTGAGCAAACCATCATTGAACAGCTGAAGCTGCATGAAGTGGAATGGATTTTCCTCGCTGGGTATATGCGACTGATCGGTCCGACATTGCTTGATGCATTTAGAGGGAAAATCGTGAATATCCACCCTTCTTTATTGCCAGCATTTCCTGGACTCGATGCGATTGGACAAGCCTATCAAGCAGGAGTCAAAGTGGCTGGCATCACGGTTCATTATGTCGATGAAGGCATGGATACCGGCCCGATTATTGACCAAGCAGCCATTCATATTGAACAAGGGGAAGACCTTGAATCCATTGAAAAAAGAATGCATGAATTAGAACATACACTATATCCAAAAGTGATCAAATCACTTTTAGAATTATCTTAATGAGGTGACAAAGGCATGACGATCAAACGCGCATTAATCAGTGTTTCCGATAAAACAAATCTTGTACCTTTTGTGAAAGAACTAACAGAACTTGGCGTTGAAGTGATTTCAACTGGTGGTACACACAAACTTCTTCAAGAGAACGGCATTAATGTCATTGGTATTTCTGAAGTGACTGGCTTCCCAGAAATCATGGACGGACGACTCAAAACGCTTCATCCGAACATTCATGGTGGACTGTTAGCAGTGAGAGAAAACGATGAGCATATGGCACAGATTGAAAAGCACGGCATTCAGCCGATTGATCTTGTCGTTGTGAATCTATATCCATTCAAAGAGACCATTTCCAAAGACGATGTCACGTATGAAGAAGCGATTGAAAACATTGATATTGGCGGACCGGGTATGCTTCGTGCTGCTTCTAAAAACCATCAGGATGTCACGGTGATTGTAGACCCGCGTGATTATGATTCTGTCGTTCAACAAATCAAAGAAGGCGGCGTCTCACTAGAGAAAAAACGTGAGCTTGCAGCAAAAGTATTCCGTCATACAGCTGCTTACGATGCCCTGATTGCGGATTATTTAACGAACTTTGTTGGTGAAACAGAGCCAGAACAGTTCACAGTTACATTTGAGAAAAAACAATCTCTTCGTTATGGAGAAAACCCGCACCAAGCGGCGACGTTCTATGAAAATGCGCTTCCAAGCAAAGGCTCTTTAGCTACGGCAACGCAATTACATGGAAAAGAACTTTCCTACAACAACATCAAAGATGCAGATGCAGCTCTTCAAATTGTACGTGAATTTACGGAGCCAGCGGCTGTGGCTGTAAAGCATATGAACCCATGTGGTGTTGGGACAGGTGAAACGATTGCAGAAGCATTTGACCGTGCATTTAAAGCAGATGAAACATCTATTTTCGGCGGCATTGTGGCGCTTAATCGTGAAGTAGACAAGCAAACGGCTGAGGTGCTCCATACGATTTTCTTAGAAATCGTCATTGCTCCATCGTTTAGCCAAGAAGCACTTGACGTGTTAACAGCGAAAAAGAACCTTCGTCTACTAACATTAGATGTAGAAGCAGATCTTGGGAAAAAAGAAAAGCAGCTCACAAGTGTTCATGGTGGATTGCTCGTTCAGGATATCGACACATACGGCTTAGAGGAAGCAACGATCTCTATCCCAACGAAAAGAGAGCCGACTGAAGACGAATGGAAAGACTTAAAGCTCGCTTGGAAAGTCGTCAAGCATGTGAAATCAAATGCCATCGTTCTAGCGAAGGATCAAATGACAGCAGGTATCGGCGCTGGTCAAATGAACCGTGTTGGCTCGGCTAATATTGCGATTGAGCAAGCAGGTGAAAAGGCAAAAGGCAGTGCACTAGGTTCTGATGCATTTTTCCCAATGGGCGATACAGTGGAAGCTGCTGCAAAGGCAGGCGTTACAGCGATCATCCAGCCAGGTGGATCTATTCGTGATGAAGAATCGATTCAAAAGGCAGATGAATACGGCATCGCCATGGTCTTCACTGGCGTTAGACATTTCAAACATTAAGGGGATGACAGTGTGAACGTATTAATTATCGGCAGAGGTGGAAGAGAGCATACCATCGCATGGAAAGTGAATCAAAGTGAACTTGTCAGCCAAGTATTTGTCGCACCCGGCAATGATGGAATGACAGACGCAGCAAAGCTTGTACCGATCGACGAAGGTGATCATGAGGCGTTAATTCGTTTTGCAAAAGACAATAACATCGGCTTAACAATTGTTGGTCCAGAGGTTCCTTTAATTGCAGGTGTCGTCGATGCATTTGAAGAAGCAGGTCTCAAGGTATTTGGACCGAATGCAAAAGCCGCAGTCATTGAAGGCTCAAAAGAATTTGCAAAAGACTTAATGAAAAATTATGATATCCCGACAGCCGCTTACGCCACTTTTACATCGTTTGAAGAAGCGAAGGCATATGTAGAAGAAAAGGGTGCTCCAATTGTCATTAAAGCAGATGGACTTGCCGCAGGAAAAGGTGTGACTGTGGCAATGACACATGAAGAGGCGATCAACTGCCTGCATGACTTTTTAGAGGATGAAAAGTTTGGCGATGCGAGTGCATCGGTTGTCATTGAAGAATTTTTAACAGGTGAAGAGTTTTCTCTGATGGCCTTTGTCAATGGAGAAAAGGTGTATCCGATGGTGATCGCACAGGATCATAAACGGGCATTTGAAGATGACAAAGGACCAAACACCGGCGGGATGGGCGCTTATTCACCGGTTCCACAAATTTCAGATGAAGTCGTACAAAAAGCGGTGGAAGACGTTGTCAAACCGGCAGCCCGCGCGATGGTGCAGGAAGAGCGTCCGTTTACAGGCATTTTATATGCAGGCTTAATGCTAACACCAGAAGGCTCAAAGGTCATTGAATTCAATGCACGCTTTGGCGACCCTGAAACGCAAGTAGTGCTCCCTCGTCTTGAATCAGATCTAGTCCAAGTATTCCTCGATGTTCTGGACGGAAAAGATGTGGACTTGCAGTGGAAAGACACAGCCGCTGTCAGTGTGGTTCTTGCTTCAGAAGGATACCCGGAAGACTACGCAAAAGGCACACCAATCGGTGCTTTGCAAACAACGGTCTCTGATGTTGTGACCTTCCACGCAGGAACAAAAAAAGAAAACGATCAATTTGTCACAAATGGCGGCCGAGTAGCAAATGTGACCGCATTTGACGACACATTTGAAGCGGCAAGATCAAGAGTGTATGAAGCGGTTGAAGAAATCATTCAGCCAGGTTTATTTTATCGCCGTGACATTGGCGCCCGTGCGCTGAAGGCTGCGGGGAAAAACGTTTAATCAAAACACCTTTCTATCTGACGAGATGGAAAGGTGTTTTTTTCTTCTTCTGTTCATAGGAGGGATGCGGGCAGATGATGAAGAAGTAGTATGGGATCACGAATAGATTTAGGGAGGCAACATGGAAATCAAAGCATTTATCATCTTTGCAAACGTCATGCTTGTTTTATATCTCATAACTATAAATAACATCATGGTGACTGCCATTAAGCAGAATAAATTGAAAAAAGGCTTTGCCATTAGTTATATGATCCTATCCATTTTTTCTGGCGTTGCTATTTCTTCATTTTTAATTTGGAAGTTTTTCATTAGCTAAGAGGGGAATGAGTGTATGGTGCAATTGAAGAAACTTGCAAACGAGCGTTTTTCTGCTTTGATCTGTATGGATCCATTCAATGAGCGAATTCGTTTGGATGACTATAGCGGCAGGGTGCAGGATGTGATTCAGTCCGTGCTTCAGGAAGCGGGGGACTGCAAGGCGTCTAAGGTTATTGTAAAAGTAAGGCGTGAGCATATGCCTCTTTTTTTAGCAAAAGGCTTTCGGCTTGAAGGTGTGTTTTCTCATTATTTCCTCGGAAGTGATGCGTACGGCATGTCGCTCTTTCTGACCGAAGATCGAATGAACAGCCCATTTTGGTTGAAGGAAGATGAAATCGTTGCGTCTATTCAAGAAAAGCCGATCAAAACAGACCAAGGCGTGTGGCAG
This sequence comes from Bacillus sp. S2(2019), assembly GCF_005144805.1. Taxonomy (NCBI): domain Bacteria; kingdom Bacillati; phylum Bacillota; class Bacilli; order Caryophanales; family Bacillaceae; genus Bacillus; species Bacillus sp. S2(2019). Next base: position 82,756 of record NZ_SWFL01000005.1, on the reverse strand, counting down.
GATGAGTATGTGATGAGGAAAGCCGGTCCAGAGGATGTGCACAAGCTGGCAGCGCTCTATGATACGGTCTTTGAAACGTACCCCACGCCAATGAACGAGCCAGATTACATCCGAAAGGTAATGGAGGAAGGGACGGTTTTTTATGCCGTTGAACATGACGGTCAACTTGTAAGTGCCGCATCCGCTGAAATCAATGTGCCGTATGGTCATGCAGAATTAACAGATTGTGCAACCCTTCCCACATACAGAAAACTAGGATTCATGCATCATTTGATTCTAGCCCTCGAACAAGAGCTTCAATCCATGCACATTTATGTCTTTTATTCTCTTGCCCGTGCACTGTCCTATGGAATGAATCAAGTATTTTATCAGCTCGGGTATACATACACCGGACGCTTTCAAAACAACTGCTATATTTTTGACAAAATTGAAGATATGAATCTATGGGTCAAAACGCCAAATGAATCATGAAATGGTTCTCATCTGATCAAGCAGACCAGATAGGCGGTACGCCATGATACTCAGCTGCAGCTTCATCCGATCATCAGTGGATTTGAGGCTGCAGCCTGTTCTCGTTTCAATTTGTTTCAACCGGTAGCTTAACGTATGCCGGTGAATAAACAATTCCCCCGCTGACTTTTGAATATTTTCATTGTGTGCCAAATACACTTCGAGTGTATGAATCAGGTCAGCTCCTTGTTTTTTTGTATAAAGCAACGGGCTTAACAGCTCCACATAAAAGTCATGCAAATTCATTCCGGCTTCGTTCATTTCAAGCAGCATCCCATATAGGCCGAGCTTCTGATAATGAATGATGCTGTCATCTGTTTTCAAAAGAGGAAGAAGCCTTGCTGCATACTGGGCTTCTTTTGCACTTTTAGCAAAGAGACTGATCTGGTCGTAGGCTCTTCCAATGCCAATCACAATGGGATGGACGGGGAAAAAATAAGACCAAGTACTGCGGCATTCTTCTGATGCGCGATACCAATTTGTTTCTTGATACGTGTTTTTTCCTGCGGGTGTCAGAACGAAAATGGAATCAAGCCTTGCTTTTAATAAAAAAGGAATTTGTCTGCGTTCAAAAATGGATGTGAGCAATTGGGATAGGCGCTGCACCATTTGATGATCGAGCTGTGTGTGCTGATGCTGAAATTGAAAGTAGATGACGACTTGTTCTTCGCTCATATCATATTGCAGCTTTCTTGCTTGTTCGATGACATAACTTTCTTCTGTGTATTGCTGTTGCAGCATATCATCCAATAAATGCCCCTGCATTTGGTTTTCTGTATCTTGAATGGCTTTTTGTTTCAACCATTCAATCGCATACACCGCACCGGCATGCTCAATGGCGATGGCATCGAGATGGTGCCACGTCTCTTTTTTCTTTAACGCCACAATGAACCCAAAAATATCCCCCATTGCAATCACAGGGCATGCAGCTAGAACAAACGCACCATATGTGTCATAGACGAGCCGGCCTTTTTCCTCTGCCTGCTTGAGTAGAGAAGAGGTTTCAATCGGTTCGTCATCTGTTAGAAAGCCAAAAGCAGGAGAATAGGTCACTTCGTCTGTTTCGAGATGAGCTGCTGTTTGGTGCAAAAACACATCCAGTACGACGATATTTGCCGCTGTGAGATGTGCCAGTTCATCTGTAATTTGCGTGACATTTTTATTGCTCACATTTAAATGGGTCAGTCTTTGATGAATCGCGGAAGAATATTTGAGCTGATGGAGCTGACTGCTGACGATTTGTTCTAGAACGGCTTTTGTGATGTCTGAAAAATTGACATGGGGCGGAATCTCGATGAGCGGAATACCGCTATTTTCGGCGGCTTCAATGAGTGATGCGGGAATTTCCGTTAAGTACACGCCTTTATAAATGGCAATGGCTGAAAGACGATGAGATTGAATCAATTTTTCAAGCCGGATGCGTCTTTCTTTATTTTCTGTCAGCCCAAATCCAGTTGTAACAAGTAATTCTCCTTCGGAAAGTCTAGATGTGTCTTCAATAATTTCCACAATGGTCACCCACTGGATAAGACGATCCAGTCCATTTTCTCCAGCAAGCAGTTTGGTTTCTTTCATCATATCGAGCGAGAGTGCATCTTTGACGAGAATCGCCATAGACTCATGACCTCCTTTTGAACACTCTTATACACCATGTATAAAAAACACATGTGAAATTCGGGCATATGGCGAATGGAGGATGACTGCCCTCTTGATTAAGCTAATCTTATACCAAGTATACAAAATTTTCTTGCGATTCATGTAAAAAGAAAAGTGCAGCTGCTGACAAGAGAGGGAGGAATGACAAAGTGGAGACCCGGGATTACTTAATCAAACCGATGTTAAATCAGCAATATCCTGTGGCTGTGAGAGGAGAGGGGATTTATTTATATGATCGGGACGGAAAAAAATATATAGATGGCTCATCAGGGGCAGTCACGGCAAGTATTGGACATGGCATACAAGACATTATTGATGCGATGACGGAGCAAGCGAAAAAGGTGAGCTTTACGTACAGATCACAATTTACGAATGAACCAGCGGAAGAACTAGCGTATGAATTGAGTACACTTTGCCCAGGTGATCTGAACTGGTCTTTTTTTGTAGGGAGCGGTTCAGAGGCAACGGAAACTGCTATGAAAATGGCGATTCAGCATTGGCAGGAGCAGGGGAAGACGGAAAAAAATCATATCATCTCAAGATGGATGAGTTACCATGGCATTACATTAGGGGCGCTGTCAATGTCAGGTCATATTGCAAGGAGGGAGCGCTTTGAACCACTGCTTGAAAAACACCCAGTGCTGTCACCGCCCTATAGCTACCGGTCATGGCTGCCAAAGGAAGACAGCAAGCAGGTCGAGTGGTATGTTCAGGAATTTAAGACCGTCATCCAGCGTATAGGAAAAGAGAGGATCGCCGCGTTGATTGCTGAACCGATTGTTGGCGCAGCGGGAGCGGCGCTCCTGCCGCCAGACGGATATTTCGAAGCGATGAAGCGTGTCTGTGAAGAAAACGACATTTTAATGATCGCAGATGAAGTCATGACGGGCTTTGGACGAACTGGGAAAATGTTTGCGATGGAACACTGGGGCACGGTACCAGATATCATGGTTCTCGGAAAGGGCATGAGCGCAGGTTATTCTCCAATCGCAGCAGTTGTCTCAACGGATCGTGTGATGGCACCGATTATCAGCGGCTCCGGCTCTGTCATGGCAGGGCACACATATAGTGCCAATCCGCTTTCAGCAGCCGTTTCATTAGCGGTCATTCGATATATGAAAAAACATCAGCTTCCCGACCGGGCTGACCTTTCTGGGCGATATCTGATGAATGCTTTAAAAGATCTGCAAGTAAATCATTCCATCATAGGAGATGTGAGAGGGAAGGGATTGCTTATTGGCATTGAGTTTGTCGCAGATCGTTTATCCAAAACGCCATTTCCTGCACATGCTCAGATAACCAATCTCGTCGTTGAAACGGCAAAACAAAATGGACTGCTGGTGTATCCAGCAAGCGCTGGAGAGGATGGGGTTGGAGGCGCAGCGGTTATGATCGCACCGCCGCTTTCCATCACACAGCAGGAAATGGATGAACTCATTGATTTATTCGGGCAGACCATCACACAAGTCGAACAAGAAGTGATCAATCGAGGGTTTTTCCCATCTGCTATGTAAGGAGGAACGAACATGAACAAAACTGTGGGTTTGGATGAAGTGATGACGCGATTAAAAGATGGCATGACCATCATGTTTGGCGGATTTGGCGGCGTGGGTTCACCACCATCGTTGATTGATGCCATTTTGGAAGCAAATATTCAAGATCTGACATTGATCGGAAATGATGCAGGTTTCCCGCAAATTGGTGTGGGCCGGCTCATCACAGAAGGAAGAGTGAAAAAAATCATCGCCTCCCATATCGGCTCAAATCCCATTGCCGGACAGAAAATGCAGGCTGGTACATTAGACGTTCATTTTTATCCGCAGGGCATTCTTGCAGAAAAAATCAGAGCAGGCGGAATGGGGCTGGCGGGCATTGTGACAGATGTTGGGATGGATAGCCTGAATCTCGATGAGAAACAATTGGTTCAATTGAATGGGAAGAATTATATGTTAGAGCCTGCGCTCACAGCGGATATTGCCATCGTCAATGCCTACAAAGCAGATGAAGTGGGAAACCTGATTTTTGATAAAAGCGCACGGAATACAAACCCGATTGTGGCGATGGCAGGAGACTGGACCATTGCGGAGGCAGAAGAAATTGTGGGAGCGGGGCAGCTCGATCCAGAAGAAATCGTTACGCCAGGCGTATTTGTGAATCAAATCGTGCAATCAAAAGGAGTGAACTGGACATGGGCATGGGCATGGGAGACATCGATTTAAGACACCGCATTGCTAAAAGAGCAGCACAAGAAATTGAAGATGGCATGATTGTGAATCTTGGGATCGGCATTCCGACCCTAGCAGCAGACTACATTCCATCACATTACGAGGTGTGGCTGCATGCAGAAAACGGCATTATGGGGGCAGGAGCCTCGCCTCTGCAAGGGGAAGAAGATCCGAATTTGTGCAATGCCGGTGGTTTTCCCATTACGTTAACAAAGGGCGGCTCGTACATGGACAGTACGACTGCTTTTGGCATCATCCGAAAAGGAATGCTGGATATGACGATTTTGGGTGCACTTGAAGTAAGCAGCCAAGGGGATCTTGCCAATTGGATTGTACCGGGGAAAAGAGTACCGGGTATGGGCGGAGCGATTGAGCTGGCGCAAAAAGCGAAAAAAGTGGTAGTGGTGATGAGCCATCTGGATAAACACGGTCGATCTAAAGTGAAAACGGCTTGTACATTGCCATTAACCGCTAAAGCGTGTGTCGATTTGATTATTACGGATATGGCGGTCATTGAGGTCAAGTCTCAGCTGCTCATTTTACGTGAAGTCATGCCGCCATTTCAGCCGGAAGATGTCATCAGGGCGACTGAAGCGCCATTAATTTTAGCGCCTGATGTCAAATCTGTTGTGTAGAAAGGATGAACGACTTGCAGCCAATGACACGTATCAGAAACTGGATGAAAGAGCATCAGGATGAAGCCATTACGCTTCTTCAGCAAATGGTGCAATGTGACAGCACCCAAGGAAATGAAGAAGAGGTTCAGCAGATCGTGGCCAATAAACTGTCCGCCATTGGCTTTGATGTAGACGTTTGGGAAATTGGCGGCGATGAATTACTAGAGCATCCTTATTTTTATTCCCCGCGCCGATCTTTTCAAGGGAGTCCCAACGTTGCTGGGCGATTGAAAGGAAAAGGTGGCGGCAAATCGATTTTATTAAACGGGCACGTAGATGTGGTTCCGGCAGGAGATAAGAATCAATGGACATATCCACCTTACAGCGGGCATATCATAAACGGGAGACTTTATGGACGCGGGGCAACAGATATGAAAGGTGGAAACGTTTCTTTACTCTTTGCGCTTGAGGCACTGCATACGCTTCAGATTCCCCTGAAAGGAGATGTGGTGTTTCATAGTGTCGTCGAAGAGGAAAGCGGCGGAGCAGGCACACTTGCAGCAATATTGAAAGGGTACACAGCGGATGCTGCCATCATTCCAGAGCCAAGTCATATGAACATTTTTCCGATTCAGCAAGGATCAAAGTGGTTCAGGCTGCATATTAAAGGAAGGGCAGCTCATGGCGGAACAAGGTATCACGGTGTTTCGGCTATTGAAAAGAGCACGGTGGTCCTTTCTCATATAGCGGCACTAGAAAAAGAAAGAAATCAGCGAGTGACGGAGCCTCTGTTTCAGCACATCCCGATTCCAATTCCAATCAACATTGGGAAAATTCAAGGCGGTGATTGGCCGTCCTCTGTCGCAGATCTTGTCACAATGGAAGGCAGGCTTGGTGTGATGCCAGGTGAGACAGTTGAGCAGGCAGAGAAGGAATTAGAAAATTGGATGACTGGACTCGCTGAAAAAGATGATTGGTTTCAAGAACATCCAGTGGAGGTGGAGTGGTTTGGTGCTAGGTGGCTTCCAGGGTCAATCGACTCTGATCACCCGCTTTTAGGTCTATTGAAGGAACAATATGAAGAGGTCATGCAGCACCCGCCAAAGGTAGAAGCCGCCCCTTGGGGGACAGACGGCGGATTACTGTCACAAGCAGCGGATATCCCAATCATTGTGTTTGGACCTGGAACGACAGAGCTTGCCCATTTCCCGAATGAATCCATTGAGATCAAACATGTCATTGAAGCAGCAGAAATCATTGCTGGTACGTTGGTCAAATGGTGCGAAGCAGCGGAGTGATTCACACACAAAAAAAGAAGGCTGTCTACTCAGCCTTCTCCAGCGTGCAGATAAACCCTCGCATTCGCCTGCTGGTCTGTGCGCCGTTGCTCGCCCTTCCTAGACTTCAAAGGTTTTCATGTCACGCTGAAAGGAAGACAAAGAGCTAAAATAAAATTCATTTTAGCTCTTTGTCAACAATCTGAAGAAGGCTGTCTACTCAGCCTTCTCTTTATGTGTATTCTGCTGTTCACACATATAGGTCACTGGACAAAAACGAAGAATACCAGAGCCCAATTTTAATCCGCCGAGCATGATGCCAAAAAGCAGCATTTTACTCCATGGTTTTCGAGCATATAAGGATCCAGCTACAGTACATATCGTCATTCCGCAGGCAATTCTCATGAGCGCTTCCATTAAGCCAAGATTAGGTTTCATTGCAAGTGATTCTCCTTTTTTAAATTATTTTAAGTGTGATTTCAAGAAATTGTAACGTTTCATTAATGCGTAACGTGGTTCGTTATGTTACGATAGGGCTAATACAAATGAAGGAGAGTATGTGAATGTCCGAACGTACTTTTAATTGGAGAAACAATGACATCCGCACACAAATCGATGTAGTCGACTCAAAAATAGTTCCAACACTCCTTTTAACGAATGGACTCGTGCTAAACCCGTTTTTGAAGCAATGGGTGAAGGCAAATATTTGGATACATGATGATCGAATTGTTTATGTCGGAGCAGAGCTTCCTCAAAATAAATCAGCTAAACGTGTGATTGATTGTGAAGGTAAATACATTGTGCCGGGGTATATTGAACCTCACGCGCATCCGTTCCATATTTATAATCCCCAATCACTTGCAGAATATGTGTCTCAATTTGGCACAACAACGATGGTCAGCGATAACTTATTTCTTCTTTTGCAAAGCAATGAAAAGAAAGCGCTTTCCACTCTATGCGAATTAAAAAAGCAGCCATTTCAGTATTTCTGGTGGTCCAGATACGATCTTCAAACCGAGGTCAGGTATGAAGATGAGATGCTTCCTATTAACTATCGGAAAGAATGGATTGATCATCCCGACGTCCTACAAGGCGGCGAATTAACGAGCTGGCCAAGATTAATGGACGGTGATGATCTCATTTTATATTGCATGCAAGAAACGAAGAAGCAGAGAAAACGAATTGAAGGGCATTTCCCTGGGGCTTCTGAGAAAACGCTAACAAAAATGAAGCTGTTTGGAGCGGACAGTGATCATGAAGCAATGAATGCAGACGATGTGCTCAAACGCTTGTCTCTTGGCTATCATGTGTCGTTGCGTCATTCTTCCATCCGCCCAGATTTAGTGAACATTTTAAGAGAGTTGCATGAGCGTGACTTTAGGCACTACGATCACTTTTTCTATACAACAGATGGATCAGCGCCTCACTTTTATGAAGAAGGCATGATCAATCGTCTCATTTCCATTGCCCTTGAAGAAGGCGTGCCTACTATTGATGCGTACAATATGGCGACCTTTAACATTGCGAAATACTATCAAATTGATGACTTATTAGGCGTGGTCGGTCCTGGTCGATTGGCTTCTTTGAATATTTTAGATGATCCGATGAATCCAAATCCAGAAACGGTGATTTCTAAAGGGGTGATCCTTAAATTAGAGGGGGAGAACCAGCATCAATTCCAAGAGACAAAATGGGAAAATGGCGGGCTTGAACCATTAGATTTAAGCTATGACCTGACAATGAGTGACTTGCAATTCTCAATGCCGCTTGGTGTCAAAATGCGAAATGCTGTCATTATGGAGCCTTATACAGTGGAGATTGATAACTCTGTCAATCAGCTGTCCTGTGACCATGATCAAAGCTTCTTCAGTCTGATTGATCGAAAAGGCGAGTGGCGCGTGAACACAATGTTAAAAGGATTTGCAAACAAGGTGCAAGGGTTTGTCAGCTCATTTTCAACCACTGGTGACATTTTAGTGATTGGGAAAAATAAAGATGATATGATGCTTGCTCATAAGCGAATGAAAGAAATTGGCGGGGGAATTGTGCTCGCAGAAAACGGAAAGATTTTGCATGAAATCCCGTTGCAATTATCAGGCTGTGCATCAGCTGAATCGTTTGAAACGGTTCTTCAGCAGGAGCAAACGTTACGCGAGCTACTCATTGAGCGCGGGTATCCATTTGACTGCCCGATTGATACACTTGTCTTTTTCCAAAGCACACACTTGCCGTATATTCGGGTGACACCAAGAGGAATATTTGATGTCATGAAAAAAACTGTACTCTTTCCGTCTATAATGCGTTAAAATATAACAGAGTGGAGCTGTATCATATTTGCTAGATTTCTGACCGCTGTTATAGGGCAGGAGTGAGCAAAAGATCTCTTCGCTGCTAGATATGGTGACAAAGCATAGGGCTTTGACATGACGAATGAAGTGCCCAATTGTAAAATGAATCTGTCGGTTACGCTGGCCGACCAACATATTTTGAATAATCAAGCAAGGCGGGGCGCAGGTTTGTCGTCTCGCCAAGCTTTCTACACATACTGTTTTTTAGGGAAAGACCTAACAGAGCAGAAGTGTTCTAGATATCGGAGGCAAACAAGTTTGTCAGATTGTCGCACAAGGAATATGACAAAACTTGTCGAATTTGTTTACGATAAAGAAGCTTCGGCTTACGAAAGAACCTGATGGCATTTTCAGCGTAGAACCAAACCTGTCATGATTCGTTCAAAGCTCATTGCTGAGGTTGAAAAAAATGAGTCAGGAAAGATACCGCTTTCTCGGAAAAGTCAGTGCGGAGCGGTGTGCCAATAGTAAAGGAGAAGATGTATAAAGATGCAAATTGATAAATTAAGGGGCAAAAGCTTAGATCAGCTATTCAACTCCATCTTATCCCTTAAAGACCTGGAAGAATGTTATCGATTTTTTGATGATTTGTGCACCATCAATGAAATCCAATCTTTATCACAGCGTCTTGAAGTAGCGCGTATGCTTCGCGAGGGAAATACGTATCATAAAATTGAGACGGAAACAGGTGCAAGTACAGCCACTATCTCACGTGTCAAACGCTGCTTGAACTACGGAAATGATGCCTATACGATGGCACTTGACCGCGTAGCAGAGCAACAAGCAACGGACGAAACAAAATAAAGCAGCTTTCACTGCAAACATTCTTTATGATTTGTCGTTTTGAAGTTGAACAAGTAAGAGCCATTTCATTTGAAATGGCTCTATTTGATGTCATCAAGTTCCCCCATAAACCATCGTTCACCTTCATAGGACACTTCATCGTCATCAGTGATTACTTCCTTAAAACCGATAGTTCGCATATTTTGCGGAACAGATAAATCCCAATCTTTTTGAATATTTCTCTGATCAGAAAGGGGAAGCCATGTCTGATACTCATCTTGTCTGTTGAAGAAATCTTTCACATAAGAATCCCCTTTAAACACAATGATTTGTGAATGCCATAATCCAGGCAGATCGACTGCGACCACGACACGATATATGTCCCCGTCGTTTGGTTTCAAATCAATGAGATGCTCAGCTCTATTCAATAGAGTTTGAATGCATAGACGTTTGATCTTTTTCGGTGTTCTGTTGGAAGTCATAAAATCATAAGCCGCTGGTAGAGGCAGGTGCCAGTAGTCAGAAACATTCTCCGGAAACGACTGCGTATTTGCGTTCATTTCTTTTATGATCTGTTGAGTCTTTCGTTTCATACCGCGGACCTTTTTTTCACGCATACTCTTTCTCCTTATCAAAGATCTATTAAGTTCTTTATACGTGATTGAGCAAGAATGTCAACGAAAAAAGGTGCGGAAACGCACCTTTTTAAGCTAGACAGACTGCTCTGTGCCTGAGAACATAGGGACTTCACTTGTCTGACCGTTTTCTTGTCTAAAAATAATATGTTTTTCGTTAAAATGAATAGGTGATTCAATTCCAGCTGCTGCGCATAAATTAAACAAACCTTCTCTAAGGGACAGGATATAATTGCAGACGCGGTATTTCTTTTCTTCAATGGATAAACCTTTTTGCAGCTTTGGATCTGTCGTGGCAACCCCAACTGGGCATTTATTCGTGTGGCATACTTGCGCCCGAATACAGCCAACCGAGAACATCAAGCCCCGTGCGATATTCACAAAATCTGCTCCCATGGAAAGGGCAATCGCAATTTTATCAGGGGAGAGAAGTTTGCCAGAAGCAAAGAGTTTTACCTGATCTCTGACACCGTATTCTTTCAATATTTGATGAACCATTGGGAGTGCCGTAAAAATCGGCAGCCCTGCGGAATCTGCCAATTCATGAAAGGAAGCACCAGTGCCGCCTTCTCCGCCATCTACTGTAATGAAATCAGGATGCTTTCCGCTTTTTTTCATGTACGCTGCAAGTTCCTCAATGTTTTCTTTATGTCCGACCACAAGCTTGATGCCGACAGGCTTTCCGCCTATACTTCGCAACTGTTCAATGAAATCAAACATATCAGGAATGGAGTGGAACATCTCAAATCGATTTGGACTGTCAATGGATTGGTGGGGCGGCAATTTACGGATGCTTGCAATTTCTTCGGTGACCTTTTCACCGTCAATATGTCCGCCGCGTGTTTTAGCTCCTTGAGCCAGCTTCAGCTCAAAGGCTTTGACTTCCTCGTGCTCGCTTTTTTTCTTAAACTCTTCAAAGGAAAAAGCGCCATCCTCTGTTCTCACGCCAAATAGACCAGGCCCAATCTGGCATATAATATCAGCTCCGCCTTTGAGGTGATAGGGAGAAAGCCCGCCTTCACCTGTGTTCATCCACGTACCGCCAGCCATCTTTAATCCTGAGGATAATGCTGTAATGGCCCTGTCGCCTAAAGATCCGTAGCTCATGGCTGACTGACCAATCAGGCCTTTTACACGGAAAGGCTTTTGACATGTGTGCTCGCCTATCACTTGTACATCGTCTTGATGGAGATAGTAAGGTTTTGCTTCGATCTCTTTGGTATGTTCACTTCTTCTCAACAAATTGTCTTGATCGATCTGATACACTTTTGTTTGGATTTTTTCAGATTGATCGATGCGTAACTCATCTCGCTGCTTTGGAAATAGGACGTTGCGAATATAGTAACCAGGCTTGTCAAAATCACGTTTTGATCCAAAGCCCATTGTCCGGCTTTTGTACTTCCCAGACATGACAGCTTGCTCGTATTCTCTTCTTGAGAAAGGAAGCTCCTCTCGATCATTTAGAAACAGATATTGACGAAGCTCAGGTCCTATTTTTTCAAAAATAAACCGTAGCTTTCCAATGACCGGATAATTTCGTAGGACAGAATGCTCTTCCTGTTTTTCATCTCGCATCCAAATCCAGATGAATAAAATGATTGGTATGATGAAAAAAATCACTAATAATGCGCCAATGACGATGAAAGTTGTTGTCACGAAAATCCCCTCTTTTCTCTATCATTATTGTTGTTATTCCACTTTTCATTGAAAGAGAAACCACTTCAACAGATTGTGACGTTTAGAAATGAAGAGGCGGGGTAACTTACAAATAAGATCATAAGGGGAGGGAACATACATGAATAAGCGTCCGAATGCGTATGTACTTGCAGGATTAGGGGTTGGTGGTGCAGTGTTATTAGCAGTGAAAAATAAACAGCATCTCAAAAAATGGGCAAGGATGTTCCGATCAGATGAAAAGGTTCCTGAAAAAGCTGGTCACCCTGATCCGTTAGATATTCAAGACAACAAGATGGTCGATGAAGGGGCCATGACATCTGTTCATTATTTTAATGAAGTGAGACAATAGTTTAGAAAAACCGTTTTGACCATTCAAAACGGTTTTTTCTTGTCTTTTTTTTGATGTGATATCGAAGAGGATCGACAATCGTAAAACCGATCAACCCTTTGTGATCAGGCGTCGAGAAAAGAAATTCAATGCCCGATAAATGATAGGTTGAGAGAACTTCCTGATCCGTAAAACGTAACGAAAGCTCGTCCTCATAAACGGGTGTGTGCTTCAACACCTTGGCTTCTTCTGCAAATAACTCCAGCCCAGCCACTCGGCCCTCTTTGTCGATGTCTACGTTCACACATTCATTCACGTCTAATTCAATGGTTTCTTTGATTGTCCCGATTCGAGGCGGGATGAGATAGATGTATCCGATGTCGATCGTTTGATCATATGTGATGGTTCTTTTCAAATCATTCACCTGCTTGGTCGATAGTAAAATGTTCCTTTCATGTATAATATCATGTGATGAGATGAAGTAGCTCTCATTTCAGTTCAGCATCCATCTATTGATCTCCCTCAGCTCCTCTTGAAGTGGAGTTTTCATATAGTCTCCATTCACCTCGCCTAAAGTGAAAATCGACTATTTTCAAAAGAATGAAACTTTTAGCTGAAGGAGGTTACCCATTTTTTGCGGTGTCTGATTTTGTTATAATATTTAAATGGAATGAAACGAATGGAGGAACGTTTTTCATGTATGATGTTACCGAGTGGAAGCATGTCTTTAAACTCGATCCAAATAAAGAGATTTCCGATGAACAACTTGAAGCGATTTGTGAATCCGGTACGGATGCCATTTTGATTGGCGGCAGTGACAACGTGACAGAAGACAACGTGCTGCAACTGATGTCAAAGGTGCGCCGCTTTCTTGTGCCATGTGTCCTTGAAATCTCGACACATGAGATGATTGTGCCTGGCTTTGACTTGTATTTTATCCCCACTGTGTTAAACAGCGCTCATCCTGATTGGATTGTTGGTCTGCATAAGGATGCGATGAAGGAATACGGTGATTTGATGTCAATGGAAGAGATTGTGCCGGAAGGATATGTCATCTTAAACGAAGAGTGTAAAGCGGCTAAGCTGACAGAGGCAAATACGGCACTGGATATAGATGACGTAAGGGCATATGCGAGAGTGGCAGAGCACTTGATGAAACTGCCCATCTTTTACTTAGAATACAGCGGGACGCTTGGAGACATAGAGCTTGTGAAAGAAACCAAAGCAGTGCTACATGAAACGGTTCTATTTTATGGCGGCGGTATTGAAAGCAAAGAGCAGGCGAAAGACTTTGCACAGCATGCAGACGTTGTCGTAGTGGGAAACGTCATTTATGACAATTTTCAAGAAGCGTTAAAGACAGTCGACGCAGTGAAAAAGTCATCATAGTCAAACAAGACGAAACGGGTTAAAATAGAACATAAGTTCGAATTGGCGGTGAATGAAATGAATGAAATATCGAATCATCTATTAGAAGGGCTGAATGACGCGCAGAAAGAAGCGGTCAAAGCAACAGACGGGCCGCTGCTACTGATGGCAGGAGCAGGTAGTGGAAAAACACGAGTGCTCACGCATCGAATTGCGTATTTAATGGCAGAAAAGCATGTGGCACCGTGGAATATTTTAGCGATTACCTTTACAAATAAAGCAGCAAGAGAAATGCGTGAGCGTGTACAAGCCATTTTAGGGCCTGGTGCGGATGACATTTGGATCTCTACGTTCCACAGCATGTGTGTGCGCATTTTACGACGCGATATTGACCGTATTGGTGTGAATCGCAACTTTTCTATATTAGACACATCTGATCAGCTTTCAGTCATTAAAAACATTTTAAAAGAACGAAATATCGATCCTAAAAAGTTTGATCCACGTAGCATTTTAGGTTCAATCAGTAGTGCAAAAAACGAACTCATTGACGCAGAGGAATACGCAAAAACAGCCGGTGACTTTTACGATCAAGTGGTCAGCGACGTCTACACAGATTATCAAAAACGATTACTCAAAAACCAATCACTCGATTTTGATGATCTTATTATGATGACGATTCGTCTGTTTGAGCGGATCCCTGAAGTATTAGAACACTATCAGCGAAAATTCCAATACATTCATGTCGATGAGTATCAGGATACAAACAGAGCGCAGTACATGCTTGTGAAATTGCTCGCTCAGCGTTTTCAAAATATATGTGTGGTCGGTGACTCGGATCAGTCCATCTACCGCTGGCGTGGAGCGGATATTACAAACATTCTTTCCTTTGAAAAAGATTATCCGTCCAGTGAAGTGATTTTGCTTGAGCAAAATTACAGATCGACTAAACGTATTCTGAATGCTGCAAACACGGTCATTCAAAACAATTCAAACCGTAAGCCAAAAAACCTTTGGACAGAAAATGACGAAGGAGCGAAGATTGCCTATTACCGTGCAGATAATGAATTCGGTGAAGGTCAATTTGTCGCTGGCAAGATACGTCAGCTCCATCAGAGCGGCAAGCGTAAGTTATCTGATTTTGCGATCCTCTATCGAACGAACGCTCAGTCACGTGTCATAGAGGAAACGTTAATGAAGGCGAACATTCAATACAACATCGTCGGCGGCACGAAGTTCTATGACAGAAAAGAGATCAAGGACATTTTGGCATACTTACGCCTTGTGGCAAATCCAGATGACGACATTAGTTTTGCGCGCATTGTCAACGTACCAAAGCGTGGAATTGGGGCGACTTCTGTTGATAAAATTGCCGCATACGCAGAAATGAATGATCTCTCTATGTTTGAAGCACTTGGTCAGGTGGATTTCATTGGACTCAGTGCAAGAGCAGCCAATGCACTTGATGAGTTCAAACAGCTCATTGACCAAATGACAAACATGCAGGATTATTTATCTGTCACTGAATTAACGGAAGAGATCCTAGAGAAAACAGGTTACCGTGAAGCGCTGAAGATCGAAAAAACGATTGAAGCACAAAGCCGTTTAGAAAATATTGACGAGTTTCTATCGGTCACTAAAAACTTTGAAGAACAAAATGAAGATAAATCACTTGTCACCTTCCTGACAGACCTCGCCCTCGTCGCAGACATTGATAAGCTGGATGAGGCTGAGGAAGAAGATCAGGATGCGGTCATTTTAATGACCCTCCACGCAGCAAAAGGACTTGAATTCCCTGTTGTGTTCTTAATGGGTATGGAAGAAGGCGTCTTCCCGCACAGCCGTTCACTAATGGAAGATGCCGAGATGGAAGAAGAGCGCCGTCTTGCTTATGTAGGGATCACACGGGCCGAAGAAGAGCTTTATTTATCAAGTGCGAAGATGAGAACGTTATTCGGCCGGACGAACATGAATCTGGAATCACGATTTATCAGAGAAATACCAGCTGATTTATTGGACAACCTAAATGAGAAAAAAGAAACGAAAACACCGTTTGGCCAAACGAGAGAAAGACCGCAAAGACGAGGGCCTGTCTCACGTCCCCAAACGCAAACCATTCAAAACACAGGCGGCGGCAGCATTGGCTGGGCTGTCGGTGATAAAGCCGCTCATAAAAAATGGGGCGTTGGCACGGTTGTGAGTGTAAAAGGTAGTGGAGATAGTACAGAGCTTGATATTGCCTTCCCAAGCCCTACAGGCATTAAGCGTCTCCTTGCCGCATTTGCGCCAATCGAAAAGCAATAAACTGATAGGACTGACAAAACGGATGAAGTGAAAGGAAGAAGCAGATGGATAAAGAAGCAGCGAAACGCCGGATCGAGGAACTACACCAGATTTTGAATCAATACAACTACGAATATCACACACTGGATCGTCCAAGTGTTCCTGACGCTGAATATGATGCGCGGATGCGTGAGCTGATTTCTCTGGAGGAAGAATACCCTGATTTAAAAGCAGCGGATTCACCCTCGCAAAGAGTAGGAGGAGCTGTTTTAGACGCCTTCCAAAAAGTACGTCACGGCACACCGATGCTCAGTCTCGGCAATGCGTTTCATGAACAGGACCTTCTTGATTTTGACCGCCGGGTTCGTCAAGCAGTCGGTGACGACGTCGCTTACAATGTCGAGCTGAAAATTGACGGACTCGCTGTTTCTCTCCGTTATGAAAATGGCGTGTTTGTCCGGGGTGCCACGCGGGGTGATGGCACAACAGGTGAGGATATTACCGAGAACCTCAAAACCATTCGTTCCATCCCGCTCAAAATCAATCGGCCTCTGTCGATTGAAGTGAGAGGCGAGGCATTTATGCCAAAACCTTCTTTTGAAGCCCTTAACGAAAAAAGATTACAAAACGAAGAAGAGCCGTTTGCGAACCCGCGTAATGCGGCTGCTGGCTCACTTCGTCAGCTCGATACGAAAATTGCAGCGAAACGAAACCTTGATATCTTCGTCTACAGTATAGCGGAGCTTGATGAAATTGGTGTTGAAACGCAAAGCGCAGGACTTGATCTTCTCGATGAGCTTGGCTTTAAAACGAACAAAGAAAGACGGATGTGCCAAACCATTGAAGAAGTGATCGACCTCATTGAAACACTGAAAACAAAGCGTGCTGATTTCTCATACGAAATCGATGGCATTGTCATTAAAGTCAATTCATTGGCTCAGCAAGAAGAACTAGGCTTCACAGCAAAAAGTCCACGCTGGGCTGTTGCGTACAAATTTCCGGCCGAAGAAGTCGTGACGAAGCTGATTGATATTGAACTAAGTGTGGGGCGTACTGGCGTCATCACCCCAACAGCGATTCTTGAGCCTGTAAAAGTGGCAGGGACGACAGTGCAACGTGCATCTCTTCATAATGAAGATTTAATCAAAGAGAAGGATATCCGCCTTTTTGATCAAGTGATTGTCAAAAAAGCGGGCGATATTATCCCAGAGGTTGCAGGGGTTCTTGTTGATCAGCGAACAGGAGAAGAAGAGCCGTTTCACATGCCGACTGAATGTCCAGAGTGTCATAGTGAGCTGGTCAGAATTGAAGGAGAAGTGGCGCTTCGGTGCATCAATCCACAATGCCCCGCTCAAATACGTGAAGGACTCATTCACTTTGTGTCTCGTAATGCGATGAATATTGATGGGCTAGGCGAGCGAGTCATTACACAACTTTTCAAAGAACAGCTTGTCTCTCGTGTATCAGACCTTTACCGTTTAACAAAAGAAGAGTTGATTCAGCTAGAACGAATGGGCGAAAAGTCAGTCGATAACTTACTGCGTTCGATCGAGCAATCGAAAGAAAACTCTCTTGAACGGTTATTATTTGGACTCGGTATTCGATTTATTGGTTCTAAAGCAGCGAAGACGTTGGCCATGCACTTTGAGGATATCGATCAGTTAAAACAAGCAACGAAAGAACAATTACTTGAAGTAGATGAAATTGGTGAAAAAATGGCCGATGCAGTCGTCACGTACTTTGAGAAAGAAGAAATACTAGATCTGCTAAATGAACTAAAAGAACTTGGGGTCAATATGACCTACACAGGGCCAAAACCGGTGAAAGTAGAAGAAAGTGATTCCTACTTTGCAGGAAAAACGATTGTGCTGACGGGAAAATTAGAAGAAATGTCGCGAAATGATGCAAAGGCAGCGATCGAAGCATTAGGCGGCAAGTTAGCAGGTAGCGTAAGTAAAAAAACAGACTTAGTCATTGCCGGCGAAGCAGCTGGAAGCAAGCTGACAAAGGCAGAAGAACTCAATATTGAAATTTGGGACGAAGCCAAAATGCTCGAGGAGCTAAAGAAATAAGAGGAGTGTTTTCTATTGAAAAAGTTGCTATTGCTGCTGACAATGCTCACACTGGTATTGTCAGCGTGTGCACCTTTTGGGGGAAAGGATGAGGAAGAGGTTACACAAAAAACGGATGAAACGAAAGAAACAGCGATCATCCCAATGTACAACATCTCTGATTCCTATTACAAAATGGTGCTGCCGTTTAAACAAGGAGCGGCAAGAGGACTAACAGCAGAGCGTCTCAATACACGCTTAGACATTGATGAATTTGAAACAGGACTCATGCGCCTGGCAACAGAATCATTCAATACAAACGATTATCTGTTCCAAGAAGGACAGCATTTAGATGAAGATACTGTTCTCAGCTGGCTTGCCCGCAAAAAAACAGGCAGTGATCTGAAAAAGGCTGAAAAAGAAGACAAAGACTTTAAGAACTTAGGCTTAAACCCTGCTCTTCCAAACTCAGGTTCAACAAAGTCAAAAAACGAAAATAGTCCAATCTACTTAGCTTCCATGCTAGAGCATAATTACTTAATCAGAAAAGATAAAAATAGCTTACAGCTTGGCGGGGTTGTTATCGGTCTTGCGCTTAACTCTGTCTATTATTATCGCGAAAATATCGGAGATCCTCAGCAAGAGGTGACCATCGATTCATCGAAGAATTCAAAGAAACTTTTAGCAGAGGGCGAAAAAATTGCGGAACAAGTCATTAAACGCCTTCGTCAAATGGACGGACTGCAAAAAGTCCCAGTCATGATTGCTCTTTATAAACAAGCACCAAAATCATCTATTGTTCCAGGAAACTTCATCGCTAAAACTGATGTAAAAGCAGGATCAGCTGATATTGGCAGTTGGGATACGATTAAAGAAGAGAATGTCTTCTTCCCTTCAGATAATGCCAAGAGCAGCTACAAAGATGATTCAGAGCGATTTGACCGCTTCAAGACAAAGGTAGAAGACTACTTCCCGAATTACACAGGTGTGGTAGGCAAAGGTTTCTATAAAAACGGGAACTTGCAAAAAATGAAAGTAGAAATTCCAATGCAATTCTACGGAAAAACAGAAGTCGTGGCATTCACGCAATACTTAACAGGTGAAGTCATGGATTACTATAAGAGCACCAATATAGAAATCAACATCACCTCTTCTGATCAGCAAGAAGCCCTCATCACAAAAAATGCCGAAGATAAAGAACCAACGGTCCATATATATGACTAAATAAAAACCGCCTTTTGGCGGTTTTTTATTTCTAATTAGAGGAATCTTTCAACTTTTGTCAAAGTATGTGAAGAAACCAAAAGGAAAGGCAGGTATGTTGATGCTCGTATAAATGCTGATTACCGTCATATATAAGTAAAAAGACGATAAAAGGAGAATCAGCATGCATAAAGAAGTAAAAGCACGATACGATGAACAAATGGTCTTAAAGAAAGCGGCTCTACTCTATCATTTTCAGCCAGAACAGGTCACATTTCTAGCCGATGCAGAAAATTATGTGTATGAATATACGGATGAAAAAGGGTCGAGTTATATATTGAAAATCACCCATACCATTCGCCGCTCCCGCACATATATTTTGGGAGAAATGGACTGGATTCGGTATTTATCTCAACATGGAATCTCAGTAGCTAAACCGGTTTTATCCACAAGAGGAAAAGATGTTGAAGCGATTCCCGATCAAGCAGGAGGCGCTTTTTTGCTGAGAGTGTACGAAAAGGCGCCCGGCAGAAAAGTGACCGAAGCAGATTGGAATGGACAGTTGTTTCAAGCGTTAGGAGCCTATACAGGGCGTATGCATCAAACGACTAAACAATATCAAGTGAAAGATCCTCGCTATAAGCGTCAAGAGTGGTATGAGGAGGAGCAATTAAAGCTTGAAACGTATATTCCTTCTGATCAAACGGTTGTGTTGCAGCGAAAAGATGAACTGATGCAAAAGCTTCACCAGCTCCGAATATCCAAGGATGTCTATGGACTGGTGCATGCGGATTTACATCACGGGAACTTCCACTATCATCATGGAGAAATCATTGCATTTGATTTTGATGATTGTGGGTATCACTGGTTTATCAACGATATGAGCATTTTGCTATACAACGTTCTTTGGTATCCGGTGATTCCGTATGAGGATAAAGCTGAATTTACGGGTGAATTTATGAGCCATTTTCTCAAAGGCTATCGACAGGAGAATGAGCTTGATGACGCATGGCTGGCGACAATACCAGATTTCCTTATGCTGCGTCATATGCTTATTTATGGGCTTTTACATCAAGCATTTGATCTCCGAACACTAAGCGCTGACGAAAGTGCCATGCTGGCGCGTTTTCGAAAGGAGATTGAGGACAAAACCCCAATTACGCCTTTTGACTTTCATCAGCTAACAACATAAATCGAAAGCCCCTTGCTGTTTCACATAGCAAGGGGCTTTTTATCCTACACCGTATCACACTTCACACCAACAACGCCTTCTAAATCTTTAATATCAAAGTACACATCGGTTGTATAGCGGTCTTTATGTACGCGAACACGTACTTCCATGATCGGATAGTCCTTTTCCTTTAAATCATCAATACGTACAGAATGAATCCGAATATTGAGTGCTTTCATTTCTTTTAAAATCTCTGTCATACGGTTTCGATCAGAAAGTGACATTCTGATGCGGATTTCTTTTTCCTGTAAGCGAATGGGGCCAATCCGCTGGAAGAGCCAAGGTAAAAATTCCACACTGACAAGAATAAAGAAAAGACTGAGGAAGGCTTCTTTATAAAAACCTGCACCTGTTGCAACCCCAAGTCCTGCTGCTCCCCAAATCATCGCAGATGTCGTAAGACCTGAGATGACGTCATTGCTTTTGCGAAGAATCACACCTGCTCCAATAAAACCAACACCAGATATAATTTGCGCCGGTAACCTGAGTGGGTCCATTTGAAGCTTAGAGACTCGAGGGAAATTGTAGGCTGCATCAATGCTGATGATGGTTAATACGCAGGAGCTGACAGCAATGACAATACACGTTTTCAGCCCAAGCGGCTTTTTCTTAAGTTCGCGTTCAAGACCGATGATCAAACCGATTAAGGTGGCAACGGCTAATTTTAAGACCGTATCCCATTCAATTGTCCAAAACATGCGTATCGCTCCTTTCACTTCATGTACGTTTCACATCATGTATATGATCTTCTCACAGCCCATATGGCTGCACAACTTCTATTTTATTCAGAAACGGGAGAAAGAAAAGCATTTTATTTAAAAATAAAGAGAGTCATCCGCATAATGCAGATGACTCCTCATGTCTGGTTATTTTGTTTCTTCTTCGAGATGGTCTTCCATTTTGCTAAATAGCTTTTTAGAAGCTTTAGACGGTTTATTTGTTAAGAGGCTGACAATAATAGCAGTCAAACCACTTAAAATAAATCCAGGAACCATTTCATACAATCCAGTCGTGTTGTTTAAGCCTGTTGAAATCCAAACGAGAACGACAACAGCCCCAACAATCATTCCGGCTAAAGCGCCATGATGATTCATTCGTTTCCAGTATAGACATAACAAGATGACGGGACCGAATGAAGATCCAAATCCAGCCCAAGCATAACCGACAAGGTCAAGAATGGTATCACTTGGGTTTAGAGAGAGACAAATGGCAACAATCGCTACGACTAGTACAGAGATACGTCCAATCATCACAAGTTCTTTGTCAGAGGCTTTTCTTCTAAAGAATGTACGGTATAAATCCTCTGTCATCGCACTTGCAGTGACAAGCAGCTGAGAAGAAATTGAACTCATAATTGCAGCTAAAATGGCAGAAAGTAAAAATCCAGTAATATATGGATGGAATAACACTTTAGAAAACACAATAAAGATGGTTTCTGGGTCTGCCAAAGTGGTGCTTGTTTCATGAACATACGCCACGCCGACTAAACCGACAGATAGTGAACCAATGACAGACACAATCATCCAGCTCATACCGATACGACGTGCTGGCTTTAAATCTTTTACAGTCGTAATCGCCATAAAGCGAACAATAATGTGCGGCTGTCCAAAGTAACCGAGTCCCCAAGCGAGGAAGGAAATAATGCCAATGACGCTCGTTCCTCTAAAAATATCAAGCAATTTAGGGTCAATCTGTTGAATATCATTGAATGTGGCAACAGGTCCACCTAATTGAGTAAAGGCAACGATCGGCACGAGCACTAATGCTAAAAACATAATAGCTCCTTGAACAAAATCAGTTAAACTAACTGCCAAAAAGCCGCCGAATAGTGTGTACAAAATCACGATACTAGAAGTTAAGATTAAACCAAACATATAATGAGCACCAAACGCTGATTCAAATAAGCGTCCGCCTGATACCATACCTGATGAGGTGTAAAGCGTAAAGAAAATCATAATGATGACAGCTGAGACAGCTTTCAATAAAGTAGATGAGTCTTTAAACCGTTTGTCAAAAAAGTCTGGAATGGTAATCGCATCATCAGCAACTTCTGTATATGATCTCAATCGTGGCGCTAGGAATAGATAGTTTAAGTAAGCCCCACTAATTAAACCAACAGCAAGCCATCCAGATGAAAGACCGGTTGTATACATAGCGCCTGGAAGCCCCATCAGCATCCACCCACTCATATCAGCTGCACCAGCAGATAGAGCCGTTACATAAGGACCTAACCCGCGTCCGCCTAACATATAATCATTCAAGTCATTTGTTTTTCTGAATGCATACCAGCCAATAGCCAGCATTCCAATAAAATAAATAGATAGAGAAATTACAATCTCAATACTCATGTTTCCATATCACCTTTTTCGTATTAATTTGACATCACCTCAATCAAAATATACAAAGAACAGTCTATTGAACTGTCTGCTCACTGCTATGGTTACTTAACCTATCAGAGTATTCCCAAGTGATCAACCTTCTTAAACATCCTCATCATACAAAAAAAATACGTGTATGCGTGATGAGCGTCTATATGTAAGCGTTTACTAAATTAAATCAAAGTAAAAATTTTCTGAAAAATAAAAAGTCAGCTTGATGAATATTTTAGACACTGGCTACACCACAATGACATATTAGTGGACAAAGCCTTTCTAGGCGTCTTCGTAAAGTTGCTTTAGAACAGTAAAATTTGATATGATAAAGTGTATATGACTTATGATCATGACCACGAACACGTATCATTTTTGGAGGTGAACCTGCATGTCAAGAATTTCAATAGAAGAAGTAAAGCATGTTGCGCATTTGGCACGGCTTGCGATTACAGAAGAAGAAGCTGAGATGTTTACAGAACAGCTTGATAGCATCATTTCATTTGCAGAGCAGTTAAACGAGGTAGATACGGAAAACGTTGAACCGACAACACACGTATTAAAAATGAAAAACGTCATGAGAGAAGATGTTCCGAATAAAGGTCTTTCCATTGAGGCAGTCATCAAAAACGCGCCTGATCATAAAGACGGCTATATTCGTGTGCCATCAATTTTGGACTAAAGGAGGCCTGAGGCATGTCACTGTTTGACCACAAAATTTCTGAATTAAAAGAGCTTTTACATAAAAAGGAACTGTCTGTTTCTGATTTAGTGGACGAGTCTTATAAACGAATCCATGAAGTAGACGGGAAAGTACAAGCATTCCTAGCGCTGGACGAAGAGAAAGCACGTGCGTATGCAAAGGAATTGGACGAGGCAGTTGGTGAAAAGGACGAGCTTGGTCTATTGTTCGGTATGCCGATCGGTGTCAAAGATAACATCGTGACGAAAGATTTACGTACAACGGCATCAAGTAAAATCTTGCAAAACTTTGATCCTATTTACGATGCAACCGTTGTGAACCGCTTAAGAGAAGCGGAAGCTGTCACAATCGGCAAATTAAACATGGACGAATTTGCGATGGGATCTTCTACGGAGAACTCAGGCTTCAAAGCAACGAAAAACCCGTGGAATTTAAACACCGTTCCAGGTGGGTCAAGTGGTGGGTCAGCAGCATCTGTTGCAGCTGGAGAAGTACCATTCTCTCTTGGATCAGATACAGGCGGCTCCATTCGCCAGCCGGCATCATTCTGTGGTGTTGTTGGTCTTAAACCAACGTATGGCCGTGTATCCAGATACGGTTTAATCGCATTTGCTTCATCATTAGATCAAATTGGGCCGATTACGCGTAATGTTGAGGACAATGCATATGTTCTTCAAGCGATTTCTGGTGTTGATCAAATGGACGCAACGAGTGCAAATGTCGATGTACCAGATTTTCTTTCTTCATTAACTGGCGACATCAAAGGCTTGAAAATCGCTGTGCCAAAAGAATATCTTGGCGAAGGTGTTGGCGAAGAAGCAAAAGAGTCTGTTCTTAAAGCGTTGAAAGTATTAGAAGGACTTGGTGCCACATGGGAAGAAGTGTCTCTTCCGCATTCTAAATATGCGCTTGCGACTTACTACTTGCTTTCATCTTCAGAAGCATCTGCAAACCTTGCTCGTTTTGACGGTATTCGCTATGGCTACCGTACAGACAATGCAGACAACCTGATTGATTTATATAAAAATACCCGTTCTGAAGGCTTTGGAGACGAAGTCAAACGCCGCATCATGCTTGGCACATTCGCTCTAAGCTCAGGATATTACGATGCATACTATAAAAAAGCGCAAAAAGTCCGTACGCTGATCAAAAAAGACTTTGAAGATGTTTTTGAAAAGTATGATGTCATTGTAGGACCAACAACACCAACTCCGGCATTTAACATTGGTGAAAAGACAAGCGATCCACTGACGATGTATGCAAACGACATTTTAACGATCCCTGTTAACCTTGCAGGCGTCCCAGGAATCAGTGTGCCTTGTGGATTTGCAAATGGTCTTCCGTTAGGACTGCAAATCATCGGTAAACACTTTGATGAAGGAACCGTTTACCGCGTGGCTCACGCTTTCGAACAAGCAACAGATCATCATAAAGCAAAACCTGAACTGTAAGGGGTGAATCAGAATGAACTTTGAAACGGTAATTGGACTTGAAGTCCACGTAGAGCTCAAAACACAATCAAAAATTTTCTCAAGCTCACCGACGCCTTTTGGTGCGGCTGCCAATACGCAAACAAGTGTCATCGATCTTGGTTATCCTGGCGTACTACCTGTGCTGAACAAAGAAGCGGTGAACTTTGCGATGAAAGCAGCAATGGCACTGAACTGTGAGATTGCAACTGATACAAAATTTGACCGTAAAAACTATTTCTATCCTGATAACCCAAAGGCGTATCAAATTTCTCAATTTGATAAACCGATCGGTGAAAACGGCTGGATTGAAATTGAAGTAGACGGCAAAACAAAACGAATTGGTATTACACGTCTTCATTTGGAAGAGGATGCAGGAAAACTAACGCACACAGGCGACGGTTATT
The DNA here is from genome assembly GCF_005144805.1 of Bacillus sp. S2(2019). Taxonomy (NCBI): domain Bacteria; kingdom Bacillati; phylum Bacillota; class Bacilli; order Caryophanales; family Bacillaceae; genus Bacillus; species Bacillus sp. S2(2019). Next base: position 57,619 of record NZ_SWFL01000005.1, on the reverse strand, counting down.
CACTCGTCGATTTCAACCGTCAAGGTACACCACTTGTTGAAATCGTATCTGAGCCTGACATTCGTACGCCAGAAGAAGCGTATGCTTACTTAGAAAAATTAAAATCCATTATTCAATATACAGGCGTCTCTGACTGTAAGATGGAAGAAGGCTCACTTCGTTGTGATGCCAACATTTCTCTTCGTCCAATCGGCCGTGAAGAGTTTGGAACAAAAACAGAGCTCAAGAACTTGAACTCATTCGCATTCGTCCAAAAAGGTCTTGAATTCGAAGAAAAACGTCAAGAGCAAGTATTGCTTTCTGGCGGCTTGATCGAACAAGAAACTCGCCGCTATGACGAAGCGTCTAAAAAGACGATCCTGATGCGTGTCAAAGAAGGTTCTGATGATTACCGTTACTTCCCAGAACCAGATTTGGTGGAGCTGTATATTGATGACGAGTGGAAAGAACGTGTAAGAGCATCGATTCCAGAGCTTCCAGACGAGCGCCGCAAACGCTACATTGATGAACTTGGACTTCCTGCATATGACGCAATGGTACTGACGCTGACAAAAGAAATGTCTGATTTCTTTGAAGCGACCATTTCAGAAGGTGCTGAAGCGAAGCAAGCATCAAACTGGCTCATGGGTGAAGTATCTGCGTACTTAAACTCGGCTCAAAAAGAGCTGGAAGATACGAAGCTAACGCCGCAAGGACTGGCTGGTATGATCAAGCTTATCGAAAAAGGAACGATTTCTTCTAAGATTGCCAAAAAGGTATTCAAAGAGCTTATCGAAAATGGGGGCGACGCAGAAACAATCGTCAAAGAAAAAGGACTTGTCCAAATTTCTGACGAAGGTGCACTGCTCAAACTTGTCACAGAAGCTCTTGATAACAACCCGCAATCCATTGAAGACTTCAAAAATGGAAAAGACCGCGCAATTGGTTTCTTAGTCGGACAAATCATGAAAGCATCGAAGGGACAAGCAAACCCACCGATGGTCAACAAGATTCTTCTCGAAGAAATTAAAAAACGATAAATCGCAAAAACCGCCTCTTCATTGAGGCGGTTTTTTTGTTGATGGATATGACAGGGTCTTATCACAGATTCAGACCACCGCCGTATATCAATTCATTGGTTCTTTTTTTATAATGAAGCATAAGCTTTAGCACATATTCGAAGGGGATAAAGGTGAACTAAAGTGAACATCGCCACGTATTGTCATTGGAGGAATAGCTTCAATTGTTCCACAGCTCTTTGGACAGCGGAGTCCTCACACGTTTCTAAATTTGTCAGCATCCCTTGAATGACCGGCTTGCGCGGCTCATCTTTGGCCAATTCTTCTTCAATAACTTCAATGGATACAAGGGTATCATCCGAAAGCAGATGCTCAGATTTTAACAATCGAAGCTCTTCTTGAAGAGTAGCGGCATTTGGCGCTTCATCATCCCAAATGTTTTGCTTTAGAATCGGCTTCGCATGAGAACGGAGAAGCCCATGCACCAAATCATCAAATCGGTCGAGAATAAAGGATGAGAGCTCATCACATGATAATTGCATCTGATCTTGCAAAAGCAGTACTTGCACATAAGATTGGATGATTCCTTGAATCATGACTGACAGGTCAGTTATATATGGTTCGATCTCCTGTCCATACGTGGTCAAAATAGAAATTTGGATTTCATCATTCATCTGCTTTTTAACCGTTTTGGAATACTTTTTAATTTGCTGGTTTTCCGGAATAATGTTCTCGCTGAGGATCAAAATGATAAAATCCTTGTTCTCAGCAAAGTGCTGGAACTGTTCAGCGATTTGTTTCTGAAAGATATCTCTAGGCGCAAGATGTTGATTTTCTTTTCGAATCTTTTCAATACTTTGCATAGACGTGTCGATATAATATTCAAACGCTCTGTTGAAAAGCTGTTCTTTTGATTTGAAATGCAAATAAAATGCACCTTTAGAAATTCCGCATTCATCTGCAATTTCCTGAATGGTCGTAGAAGAAAAACCTTTTTTCGCAAACAACTGAATGCTTGCTTTAATGATTTTTTCTTTTTTTTCGTTCATGAAATAAGGCCCCTTCAGCTTTAGAATGTTACGTCAAACGCAAGTGAAATGGTTGACGGCATTGTATATCACCGTTTATTATGATATAGAATGACCAGTCAGTCAATACATAAAGGAAAATGGAGGACATAATGAATTCGATCATCAATTTTGTATTAAAGAACAAGTTCGCTGTATGGCTCATGACGATTATCGTAACAGTTGCTGGTCTATATGCCGGATTGAATATGAAACAAGAATCAATCCCGAATATCAACACTCCAGTCATTACGGTTTCTACAACGTATCCTGGCGCAACGCCGGACGAAGTATCAGATAAGGTGACAGATCCAATTGAGAAGTCGATACAAAATCTCAATGGGGTGAATGTGGTCACTTCTAATTCTTTTGAAAATGCCTCATCGATTCAAATCGAGTACGATTACAATAAAGATATGGATGAAGCAAAGAAGGAAATTGAAGATGCCATTAGCAATATCAATTTCCCAGAAAATGCAGAAAAACCAAAAATCGCACGCTTTAGCATCAACGCGATTCCAATCTTAGCTCTTAGTGTCTCCGGTGATAAAGAATCATTACAAGACCTGACACAAAAAGTGGAAAATGATCTTATTCCTTCTCTTCAAGGCTTAGATGGTGTCTCTTCTGTCGAAGCTTCTGGACAACAAATCAAAGAAGTAGAATTTTCTTTTAAACAAAAGAAATTAAAGGAATATGGTTTAGATGAAGAAACTGTCCAAAACATGATCAAAGGCTCTGATGTCAATGTACCTTTAGGGTTATACACATTTGGCAACAAGCAAAAATCAGTCGTAGTGGATGGCAATATTTTAAGTGTTAAAGATTTGAAAAACATGCGAATTCCTGTTACACCAAGTGCAAGCGGCGGTGCGGGAAGCGCAGGAGCTGGAGCGCCTTCTAGCGGCTCAGGAAATGCAGGAGCTCAAGGTGCTGATCAACAGGCTGGAAGTGCAAGTCAGCAGCAGGCAGCAGCTCAGCAGCAAACTGGTGCAGGTGCAGCAAGCGGTCAATCGGTAGAGCTACCGACGATCAAACTTTCTGAGATTGCAGATATTAAAGTCGTGAAAGATGCAGAATCGATTTCTAGAACGAACGGAAAAGACAGTATCGGTCTGCAAATTGTCAAAGGCTCTGATGCCAACACAGTGAGTGTAGCAGAAGCAGTCACAAAAGAACTTGAAACATTCAAAAAAGACAATAAAGGAATCAAAGTCAGCACGACATATGATCAAGCAGAGCCGATTAAAGAATCTGTCAGCACAATGCTGAACAAGGCGATCATCGGAGCAATCTTTGCGATCATTATCATCATGTTGTTCCTTCGAGATATCAAATCAACATTAATTTCGGTCATCTCTATTCCGTTATCCCTGTTGATTGCTGTTTTATTATTAAATCAGCTAGATATCACATTAAATATCATGACACTTGGTGCCATGACAGTCGCCATTGGACGTGTTGTCGATGACTCGATTGTCGTCATAGAAAACATCTATCGACGAATGGCGTTAAAAGATGAACCGTTAAAAGGCAAAGCACTCGTTAGAGAAGCCACAAAAGAAATGTTTATTCCGATTATGTCTTCGACGATTGTCACAATTGCGGTATTCTTGCCATTAGCGCTAGTGGGTGGAATGATTGGTGAACTATTCATCCCATTTGCATTAACCATTGTGTTTGCTCTAATGGCTTCACTACTTGTCGCCATTACAATCGTTCCAATGATGGCTCATAGCCTATTTAAAAAGAACCTGTACGGCAAAGCGAAAAAGGTAAAAGAACACAAACCAAGCAAACTTGCTGGTGGTTATAGACGTGTACTCAATTGGACATTGAACCATAAATGGATCACGTCAGGAATTGCGATTCTGATGCTGATCGGAAGCTTATTCCTCGCACCACTTGTCGGTGTCAGCTTCTTACCACAGGAAGCAGAAAAAACGGCAATGGTGACATACACGCCAGAGCCTGGACAAACAAGAGAACAAGCCATTGCTGAAACGAAAAAGGCAGAAGATTACTTAATGAAACGGGATCATGTCAATACGGTTCAATATTCATTAGGCTCTTCAAATGCACTGACAGCAAGTGTTGGTGGAAACTCTAACGGTGCATTATTCTTCGTACAATACGACGATGACACACCGAACTTTGATAAAGAAAAAGATCGTGTGGTTAAAGCCCTGCAGGACAAAACGTCTAAAGGAGAATGGAAATCACAAGACTTCTCATCTGCTGGCGCAAGCAATACAGTGACGTACTATGTGTACGGTGACAAAGCAAGTGATATTGAAGGCACAGTCAAAGATGTCGAGAACATTTTAAAAGATGAGAAGAACTTGAAAAACGTCAGCACAAGTTTATCTGAGAAGTATGACGAATATACGTTTAATGCAGATCAAGAAAAACTGGCGAAACTAGGCTTGACCGCTTCACAAATCGCACAGGCGATCGCTCCTCAAAGTAATGAAACAACGTTGACGAAAGTAACAGAGGACGGCAAAGAACTAGATGTGAAGCTTCAAACGGAAAAAGATGAATACAAGAGTAAAAAAGATCTAGAGAATAAAAAGATCACAACACCAACAGGACAACAAGTCCGAATTGGCGATGTGGTGAAAGTGAAAGATGGCACAACAGCAAACACTGTGACAAAGCGTGATGGGAAGATTTACGCTGAAGTATCTGGTGACATGACAACAGACGACGTATCAAGTGTGACACAAGATGTCCAGAAGAAAGTTGACAAGCTTGATTTAAAATCTGGCGTTACGATTGATACAGGCGGTGTAAGTGCGGATATTGAGGAATCCTTTACACAGCTAGGACTCGCAATGCTTGCAGCGATTGCTATTGTATACCTCGTTCTCGTCATTACATTTGGCGGAGGTCTTGCACCATTTGCGATTCTGTTCTCACTTCCATTTACGATTATTGGTGCACTCGTTGGATTGTTTGTAGCGAAAGAAACCATCAGCTTAAATGCCATGATTGGATTGCTGATGCTGATCGGAATCGTTGTAACAAATGCCATTGTCTTAATTGACCGAGTGATTCATAAAGAAAAAGAAGGACTTTCAACAAGAGAAGCCTTACTTGAAGCAGGTACAACAAGATTACGCCCAATCTTAATGACGGCACTTGCGACAATTGGTGCATTGCTGCCACTCGCATTAGGTTTTGAAGGCGGAAGTCAGATCGTATCAAAAGGACTTGGCGTCACCGTTATTGGCGGTTTAACAAGTTCTACACTTCTCACATTGGTCATCGTGCCAATCGTGTATGAAATCTTAAGCAAGTTTAGACGTAAGAAAAAGTACGCTGAAGAAGAGTAAGAGGAAGCCCCGCTCATGAGCGGGGCTTCAGCGTGTAGACAAACCCTCGCATTCTTTGTCAGTCCTGCGTGCTGGTGCTCACGAATGTCAAATTCGCTATGCGCCGGTACTCGTCCTTCCTAGAATGCAAAGGTTTTCTATCACGCTGAAAAGAAGACACAGGGCTAAAATCAAGTTCATTTTAGCCCTGTGTCAACAATTTGAGCCCCGCTTATTAGCGGGGCTTTTTTATGATGAAATCTGACAAACCGCTTTTCTCATCAGCTCTTCAAATGCCTCGAAAAAGGCATCCCGATCGACGTGGTCAATGACTTGAATCGATTTTCCATCTGGATGTTCTTCAGTACGTCCTTGTCTTGGTGTTTCGGTATAAACAATTGCATTCATTTCTTTTGAACGGGTAAATGAGGTGGATGCAAGAGTGATCGTTGTCAGCACATCCCATAAGTAGTAAGTCGAGTTCGTTTCGTGATGAATGAGAGGCGGACAAAAGGCATAACATTGTCCAATAAAGTCAATCCCGATGTGAGAGCGAAGGGAAGCCCAGCGTTGACGGACATCGAGTGTGAGCGGGACTTGATTCGTGCTTTCCAGTGCGACCATTTCAATTGGAAAACGCTCTTGAAATACGGTGCTCACAGCATAAGGGTCCCAAAAGGCATTCCATTCTGCTGTTCCATCATGTTCGGGTTCTTCGACATTGCCTTTTTCAAGGAATGTGCCGCCCATCCACACCAGTTTCTCAATTTTATTTGAGATGGAAGGATCTTCTTCTAAGGCGCGTGCAAGGTCTGTGAGCGGTCCTGTAAAGAGCAGCGTAACAGGTTCGGTTGACTTTTTCACCGTTTCAATCAGGTGAAGATGTGCAGGAAGCTTAGATACTTTTGTATCAATAGCACCTTTTTCATTTAAAATCGGCAGGGCATCTACATAAAAAGCATGCATACGCCATTCCTTTGGAAATGGATTCACACCTCTAGAATTGGAAGCGGCTACTTCAATCTCATAAGGGCTAAAACGATCAATAATTTTCTGAGAGGCGCTCAGCGCAGGCTCTAAATAACAATCAGCAGGAATCACAGACGTCCCGATCACTTTCAGGTGTTCCATTTGAAGAAGCAGAAATAAGGACACGAGATCATCAACACCGCCGTCATGATTGAAATAGACAGGCTTTTTCATGGCATACCATCCTTTTCATCGTTTTCTTTTATCTTATCAGAATGCTGATCTGCTGAGGGAAACGTGCCATGAGATTTCAAATATTAGGGGGTTGTTCTGTTGCCATTTTCAAATCTCATAGTATAATTAAAGGTTGTTAGTGGTGAAAATAGATTGCATAATGATAATAGGATGATGATGAATGAAACGTGCTCGAATTATATACAATCCGACATCTGGACGTGAACTCTTTAAGAAGAATTTACCGCAGGTTTTGCAAAAATTTGAACAGGCTGGCTATGAAACATCTTGTCATGCGACGACATGTGCAGGAGATGCAACACAAGCAGCCGAAAAAGCCGCACAGAGAGACTTTGATTTAATTGTAGCAGCTGGTGGAGACGGCACGATTAATGAAGTCGTCAACGGATTAGCGCCGCTTGAAAAAAGACCAAAATTAGGAATCATTCCAGTTGGAACGACCAATGACTTCGCAAGAGCACTTGGCATTCCAAGAGAAGATATTTTAAAAGCGACAGATGCCATCATTGATGGTGTAGCAAAGCCGCTTGATATTGGTAAAGTGAATGGACAGTATTTCATTAATATTGCGGGAGGCGGCCGATTAACAGAGCTGACCTATGAAGTGCCTAGTAAGCTGAAAACCATGCTAGGACAACTTGCGTATTATTTGAAAGGCATGGAGATGCTTCCTTCCATTCGCCCGACAGAAGTCGAAATTGAATATGACGGCAAATTGTTTCATGGAGAAATCATGCTGTTTCTTGTTTCACTAACAAACTCAGTAGGCGGCTTTGAAAAGCTCGCACCAGATTCCATTCTAGATGATGGGATGTTTGACCTGATCATTCTAAAGAAGGTCAATCTAGCAGAAGCCATTCGAGTGGTCAGCCTTGCACTCAGAGGCGAGCATATTCATGATAACAATGTCATCTACGCAAAAGCGAATCGCGTGAAGGTAGATGTAAAAGATAAAATGCAATTGAATTTAGATGGTGAGTACGGCGGCATGCTGCCAGGTGAATTTGAAAACCTGTATCGCCATATTGAATTTATTGTGCCAAAAGCAACAGCTGAAAAAATAGGGTGAAGACTGAACTTGGTTCCTTATGGCGACCAAGTTTTTCTTTGCAAATGAGGTGATAAAATTGGTGAAAATGAAACCGCCTGTTCAAAAAAATGAATACTACAATGTAACCTTCGAAGATTTAACGCACGAAGGTGCAGGTGTAGCGAAAGTTGAGGGTTTCCCTGTGTTTGTACCGAATGCCCTTCCTGACGAACAAGGGAAAATCAAAGTCACACGTGTCAAAAAAGGATTTGCTTTTGGACGACTCATGGAGCTGACAAAGGAAAGTCAGCACAGGCAAGATGCGCCATGTCCTATCTATAAGCAGTGCGGCGGCTGTCAAATCCAGCACATGAGCTATGAAGGCCAGCTGCTTTTTAAACAGAAACAAGTAAAGGACGTATTGGAGCGGATCGGCAAGCTTGATATGAGCCGTGTAAAAGTTCATCCTGTACTCGGCATGGAAGACCCTTGGAATTACAGAAACAAAGCACAAGTACCAGTTGGTGAACGAGAAGGCGGACTTGTTGCAGGATTTTATCAGCAGCGTACCCATGAAATCATTGATATGGAAAAATGCTTGATCCAGCAATCAGAAAATGACGAAGTGGTACAGGCAGTAAAAGACATCTGCAATGCGTTTGGCATAAAAGCATATAACGAAGAGCGGCATAAAGGCTGGCTGCGTCATGTCATGGTTCGCTACGGCATGGCAACAGGTGAAATGATGGTTGTGTTTGTCACAAGAACGGCTGATTTTCCGCAAAAGCAACAGGTGATTGAGCAGATTATAGCACGCTTCCCACATGTTCGGTCAATTGTGCAAAACGTGAATTCAAAGAAGACAAATGTCATTTTCGGAGACGAAACGACCGTTTTATGGGGAGAAGAATACATTTATGACACGATTGGCGACATCAAATTTGCTATTTCAGCCCGCTCGTTTTATCAAGTGAATCCAGCTCAAACAAAGGTGCTTTACGATAAAGCCCTTGAATATGCGGAGCTGCAAGGAGAAGAAACCGTGATCGATGCGTATTGCGGAATCGGTACGATTTCCTTATTTCTCGCACAAAAAGCAGGCAGAGTCTATGGCGTAGAAATTGTGCCAGAAGCAATTGAAGACGCAAAACGCAACGCTGCCTTAAACGGAATCAACAACGTCGAATTCGCAGTCGGCGAAGCAGAAACTGTTATCCCAAACTGGTACAAAGAAGGCATCATAGCAGATACGCTAGTTGTTGATCCGCCAAGAAAAGGCTGTGACGAAGCACTGCTTGACACCATTTTAAAGATGAAACCAAAACGAGTTGTTTATGTTTCCTGTAATCCTGGTACGCTTGCTCGTGATTTGCGTATTCTTGAAGATGGCGGGTATGTGACAGAGGAAGTGCAGCCGGTGGATATGTTTCCGCATACGAGTCATGTGGAGTGTGTGGCAAGTCTTGTGATTAATTAGTAATGTATTGAGAGACATCCCGATTTCGAGAAAAACATCGATATCGGGATATTTTTGTATCACTACTTGCCTAAAATTAATAGGTTGGATTTGCTGATAGATGGTGATTTGTATTGGTGAGAAGAAAGCAAATGACGAACACATTAAAAGGGAAATTTCAAACGAAGAACGAGAGTAGCTTCAGAATCAAGCTGATGGTATTTATGGTCCAAAGGCTAAAGTAGCGTTAGAAAAGCTATGAATTAAATAAACCCCCTTCTCCATTATAGGATAGGGGGTTCTTCTTCTATGTTCTGATTTTTTTGATCAAGCGCAGAGGATATGATATCAAGTCCGATGTATAAAAAGCTAACAAAGAAAGATAAAATTAATACACCGTTCCCCCATATAGAAACTTCAATTATCTTTAAATTGAGTACATATTTAATCGTGAAGTAAATAAGAGCCCACGAAGCAAAAAATTCTAAAATATAGGTTATCCATTTTGGGACCTTCAACAAAAAAGTGATTCCTTTCCCTATAAATAAAACTATAAACGACCAAAAAACTACGATGATGCTGACTAACAATGAAAAGGTGATCAAAGAGGAGAAAGAATCATAAGTAATGTATTCACCGAAAAGAAAATTCACTCCCAATGTGACTAAATAAAGCATGGCAGTTGGAAGGGCAATAACGATACTAAGGGAAAAAAATATTAGTAAAATAAGAAGAACGGCAGCAAAAGCGCCAGGTGCTTCATCTACAATGTTTTTCTTTCTGAAAAAGGTATAGAGCATGATAGACACTAAAAGGAGCACTAAAAAAGTCATTAAAATAACGTAAGAAAAAGACATGAAGACCCTCCATAAAAAAGTGCTATTAGAAAACTAATAGCACTTATTTTTATATTTAGATAAGATTAATGATGAACTTTGCCAAAGTTTTAGCAACATCTCTAGGAGCACCTATTTTAGTAAAAGCTTTTGTGAATTGTTTTTCCGTCCACTTTTCTCCTTTATCCATTATTTTTGCGATTTTGGCAGAATTCTTTCTGATCCAAGCAGCAGCCTTTGGATTAAAAGGTTTCAACGCTTTTGACAGTAACCATCCTCCAGAACGTAGAGCACCTCGGAAAGCTTTATATGACCACGAAACAACCCCTTGAGTAGATACTTCCCCGTTTGCGGCTGTTTGAGTTGCTAAAGTATTTGACTGAATAGGGCTGCTAGTAGTGTTATTTGTTGCGGCTTGTTGTAAAGAAGTTTTATACACCTTCGTATGTACTGGAGCTGTTAATTTAGCTGGCTCTGCTGCAAATGCAGTAGTCGCACCAAGGCCAGAAGTCAATAAAGTTGCGCTTAGTAGTATTGGAACAAATTTTTTTCTGAAAGTCATGTTAATTTCGCCTCCGAAAATTTAATGAAGAGGCTGTTTATAAGTTAGAAAATTCTTGTTGTTCAAGCCTCAATTATAAAATACTTCTTAAGAAAATCCAGTGAAATATGACTTAAACATGTATAGGTCTTTTATATAAGAAATCACTCCTTTTCACAACATGCATAAAATTGTAACAATAACCATATTAAGTTTAAATAGTAATTTTATTCTATATTTTGTGTGGTTATTTCATTATAATTTATTTTTATGGGAAGATTGCGGTTTGTTTTTGGTGTGGAGAAACTTCTTTTCAAGTTGGTATCCTGATAAATGATTACTTGCTGTCCATCGCGTGACACGTTTCCTAGTAGGAACGGCATTTACGTCTCCTCAAATTTTTGATATTTTATTAAAGTGGGATAGCATTTATTAATGTTCATTTTATGGTCCTTTTGCTTATAATGATTAATAATGTATATAATGATATTTTACAGAAGGACATGCCCTTTAGGTGCTATGTCATGAGAGGAATTGGATGAAAGATGAGTAAAAATTTCTGGCGTGATTTACCACGGCCATTCTTTATATTAGCACCAATGGAAGAAGTGACAGATGTTGTGTTTCGTCATGTTGTGAGTGAGGCGGCGAGACCGGATGTGTTTTTTACAGAGTTTACGAACAGTGAGAGCTACTGCCACCCTGATGGCATTCAAAGTGTGAAAGGCCGTTTAACATTTACAGAGGATGAGCAGCCGATTGTTGCTCATATTTGGGGAGACAAGCCTGAGAACTTTAGACAAATGAGTATTGGAATGGCGGAGTTAGGATTTCAGGGGCTTGATATTAATATGGGTTGTCCTGTCCCTAATGTTACGCAAAACGGAAAGGGTAGTGGATTGATTCTTCGCCCAGACGTTGCGGCAGAGCTGATTCAAGCGGCAAAAGCAGGGGGATTACCTGTTAGTGTGAAGACAAGACTAGGGTTTACAGAGGTCGATGAATGGCGTGGTTGGCTCAGACACATTTTGGAGCAAGACATTGTGAATTTATCGATTCACCTTCGTACTAGAAAGGAAATGAGCCAGGTAGATGCGCATTGGGAGCTCATTCCTGAGATTAAGAAATTGCGTGATGAAGTAGCCCCTGATACGCTTTTGACGATCAATGGTGATATTCCTGATCGTCAAACGGGCTTAAAGCTCGCTGAGCAATATGGGATAGACGGAGTGATGATTGGGCGCGGAATTTTCCATAACCCATTTGCCTTTGAAAAAGAGCCGAAAGAGCATACGAGTGACGAACTGCTAGGTCTTTTAAGATTGCATCTTGATCTTCATGATCAATATTCTTCATTAGGTTTGCGACCATTTAAGGCACTGCATCGTTTCTTTAAGATTTATGTAAAAGGATTCAGAGGAGCGAGCTTCCTAAGAAACCAATTAATGAACACATCATCAACAGATGAAGTGCGTGCAATGCTAGATGAATTTGAAGCGAGAAATCAAGAACAATCATGATCAACAAGAGGAGGGAGAACCCTTCTCTTTTTTTATGAATAGGACTATTAAACTAGTTTTCTTAAATGGTAAAATGAGATAGAAATAACAATTGGAGGTATTTTATTTGAAACCATTTTGGGACACAGACAGAGAAAGTGAAGAGACATTTAAGAAAATCAATGAAAAAGGCATTGCAAAAGCGGAAAAGAAACTAGGCGTCATCTTGCCTGATACATATAAGAAACTGATTCTCGAACAAAATGGCGGTTATACCCTACATAATGCTTTTCCAACAGACCAGCCGAATGGATGGGCAGAGGATCATGTGTCATTTGATCATTTAAGAGGAATTGCCAAAGGCGAAGGTATCATGGACAGTGATTATTTAATAGAAGAATGGGAATTGCCTGAGGGACTTGTGCTGATTTGTGGAGATGGACATACGTGGATCGCATTGGATTATAGAGAAACAAAGGAACATCCGCCGGTTCATTACTTTGATCTAGAATATGAAACGGATTTTAAATTAGCGGATTCGTTTGATGAATTGATTGCGGGGCATTATACCGCAGAGGATAGCGAAGAAGATGGGATGTCAGATGAAGAGTGGCAGGCTGAATATGAAAAGCAGAATCCGCCATTATCAAAAGAAGAAGTGAAAGACATATTGAAGACTCGAGACCCTGAGGCACTTCATAAAATTGTGTTTTTTCATTTAGACCAAATTGATGATATCAAGTGGTTTTTTTCAGAAGTAGAAACTTTTATGAATTCCATTCAAGACGAAAATATGTTAGTAACTGCTGGCTGGGCGCTCAGCACAATCCTTACACTGAATGATGTGGTGGTTAAGCAGAATGACGATATTTTTCAAAGGGCACGTCGTTTTGCGGAGCAATTGAATCAATCAAAAATAGAAGAAATGCATGAAATCGCTTTTAATATATCATTATGGTTGGAATTTGATTTAGAAGAGCAATAAGAATATCTATTTCATGTGAAAAATATCAGAAATAGAAATCTTTTAAATTATTAAAAAGACCCCCTCACCAAAAGGGGGTCACCAATTCCTTTACTCCGCACTCTCCTCAACATCACGGCTATCTTCTGTTTCACCAATATAAATAGGACCGTTTGCATGGTCGATTCGGATTGGCCATTCGTATGGGACTTGCAGGCGTCGTGCGATGGCTCTCCAAAACTTTGCAGAATCAAATTCTAGTTCTTGAAAGTCTTTAAGCAATTCTTTATAAGAAGATCCATCAAATTGAATGTACGAGTCTTGCAGACGCATAAAGGCGTAATGTCTCACTTCTAATGCTGCCGCAGCTTCCATTTCTTCTTCTGTTGCTTCGCCAATGATTGTTCCTGCGGGTGGAAGCATGTCGTATACGTTAAATTCCTCTTCTTCTTCGTGTGCTGCATTGTGCTGTTGATCTGACATTTTTTTCACTCCTTCTAGTCTTCATCAAGCTTTTATTCGTGCTTACTTCTATTATCGGAAGGAAATGCGAAATGTGGAATGAAAAAAGAAGCAGATCCACAATACTTGCTTTTTCTTCTTGAATCTTTTATGATCAATTACAGATATAAAAGGTCTATAATAGATAGAAAGGAATGTTTCGATGAAATATTCTAAAGCGACCAACTATGCGCTTCATACGATGGTATTTTTAACCCTTGCACCAAAGGGGAAAGCAATAGGCGTTGAGCCTCTCGCCAAGATGCAAGATCTTTCACCTACCTATTTATCTAAAATTTTAACAAAGCTTGTGAAGGCGGGGTTGATTGAATCAACACCTGGCGCAAAAGGTGGTTACACCATTCTGAAAAAGAAAGAAGACATTTCGTTTTTAGACGTCATTCAGGCGGTAGAAGGACAAACCCATTTATTTCGTTGTTCTTTAGAACATGATTCTTTCATGCCTCACGATGGCTGTTTGATTGAACAAGTCATGCAGGATGTTGAAATGAAAATGCAGGAGACGTTAAGTCAAAAGCGGTTAGTTGATATTGCAAGCCAAATAGAGCAGACAGAAAAAAATCCATTTTTCAAGATGTGATTTTTTTTGAGTAAATTATAGATATTAAGAGTCTTTAAAGTCTTTTATAAAAAGGAGAGATTGACATGTTATTAGATTGTGCCATTATCGGAGGCGGACCAGCCGGATTAAATGCAGCTCTTGTTGTGGGGCGGGGCAGAAAACAGGTCATGATATTCGATGACGAGATGCCAAGAAATCGAGTGACTCAGGAATCACATGGATTTATTACAAACGATGGAATGACACCGTTTGAGATCAGACAAGCAGGAGAAGCGGATCTCCAAAACTACCCCAATATCCAAATCAAACGAAGCACAATTGTGGAGATACAAAATCATGAGGACAACTTCGCGTTACTGACACAAGAAGGAGAAAGATTCGAAGCGAAAAAAATCATTTTGGCAACTGGACTTCAGGATATATTGCCAAAGATCAACGGGATTCATGATGTGTATGGAAAGACGTTGTTTAGCTGTCCTTTCTGCGATGGCTGGGAGCTAAAGGACAAGCCGCTGGCTCTGATTGCTGAGAACCAGCGCGCTTTGCATATGGCGAAACTTCTTTCCAATTGGACAAAGGATTTGATTGTGTTTACAAATGGACAGCAAGTGTTAGCTGAAGAGGAGAAAGCACTGCTATCAGCGCATTCTATTCAAGTCATTGATGTACCAATTGTAGCGATCCATCATGACAATGGGCAGCTTCACTCTCTTCACCTTGCGAATGGGGAAACTGTGAAAAGAGAAGGCGGATTTGTCGCAAGTGATTTCAAGCAGTCAACCCCTTTTGCTGAAAAACTAGGCTGTCAAATGACGAAAAATGGGGGCATTGAAACAGATATTCTTGGGCGTACAACCGTCAGCGGTATTTTTGCATGTGGTGATAATTTAGGCGGACCTGCTCAGCTTGTTCTTGCAGCAGCAGCCGGAAGTCAGGCAGGAATGGGCGTGATTCATGAACTTGTGCAGGAAGAGTTTCAACAAAAAACATCTCTGTAAAAAGAGATGTTCAGCGATGAGCGATTTTCCGTTTTGCTAAGACGTGAGCAGTCCATTCAAAAAGTGCGTAGATGACAAAGAAGATTAGGATCCAGCTGCTGACATCGACCCATACATTGTTGATATGAATGATGTTCGCCTGATCAAGTCCAGCCTGTATCCACATCGTGATCAATGCGGTGAGGAACACCTGTAAAAACCATTTTTTCAATTGGTCACACCTCCATCTCTTTCTATCATATAAGAAATAACAGTTTATTTCCAATTGAATTTCCATCAGTTTCAACGGTAAAATAAGAAATAAAACCAATGGAAGGACATGAGATGAGCGATCAAACCAATCGTTTTTTAAAAAGTCATTTTCCTGAACTTGTCCTCGCGCCGCCTCTTTTTTATATGTGGCCTTTTGGTCTTCGCTTTGAAGTGGCAGATTGGTCATTGGGAGAAGAATCGGTTGTATTAGAAAAAGCAGGCGATCGGGCTTTAAAAATTATCAGATATGCTTTTGATCCAGAAGACGATATTCTACTTGTCACGGATGTCTACACGCAGCATGAACATGAATTAACGAATCAAAAGCTCCTTGTTTATCAGAAATATGCCGACCGACAAGTGCGTCACCGATTGCGTCACGAGCGTTTGACCTATGTACAACCAAAACAAGAAGAAACAATGAAAATAGAGAGATTTACACTCAAGTGTCAGCTGCAAGATATTCGATTGCGCACGCTATTACAAGCCATATGCCAAGAGGATTTCTAACAAACCGAATCAAATCTTGAAAGGAAAGCTTGGTTATGACATTTATCTCATCAATCTCTCAAAACAGATGATTTTCCACTTATATGATGATCGAGGCTGTGATCTTATTGCGGCAGATCCAGAACATCTGCGTCCAGTTTATGAAGGTTTACAGCACTGGCTCTTAGACTATGACCGTGCTCAGATGGATCAGTTGTTTGTCGGGAAATAAGAAAAACCGCACTTTGACAAGTGCGGCTTCTTTTTATGCTTCTACTTTATTGAAAAACTGTGGTAGATATTCTTTATGTGCTTCTAGCATTTCATCTAGGATGCTTTTTGCAATGGCATCTGATGGGACGAGCGGATTGATGGTCATGGCGACAAGTGCTGTGTTGTAGTCGCCTGTCACGGCTGCTTCAGCGGCTACACGTTCAAAGGATTTAATTTGAGAAATAAGTCCTTTGACAGCGACCGGCATTTCACCAACAGCGATTGGTTTTGGGCCGTCTTTTGTGATGACACAGTTCAGTTCAACGGCAGAATCATTTGGAATGTCACTGATGGCGCCATTGTTGATTGTGTTTACAGGCTGAATGTCATGCTTGTCGTTATAAATGGATGCGATCAAGTTACATGCTGCATCACTGTAATAAGCACCGCCTCGTTTTTCAAGCTGTGGCGGCTTAATATCAAGATCAGGATCTTTGTAAAGCTCGAACAGGTCATTTTCTAGTGCACGAACGACTTCTGCACGAGTTCCCTCATTCGCTGCTGCTTTCTTCTCTTCAGCCAACATATCACTTGTCTTGTAATAATAGCGGTGGTACGGACAAGGAATCACACCAAGCCCTTTTAAGAAATCTGCATCCCACGGAATCGCTTGAATGTTGTTCATGGACATGGTGGAGTTTGGATCTGCCATGTCTTCGATCACTTGATCCATGATGCTTTTGCCATCTAAGAACACGTTCAGTCCAAATACCATATGGTTTAATCCAGCAAAGCTGACTTCGACTCTGCTTGCGTCGACATCAAGTCCTTTGGCGATGCCCATGCGAATGCCGATTGGTACGTTACATAAGCCAACGACTTTGCGGTGGTTTGAATAGCGAAGTACGGCTTCTGTGACCATACCAGCTGGATTGGTGAAATTCACAAGCCAAGCATCCGGGCATAATTCTTCAATGTCTTTCACAATCTCAAGAATGACAGGGATGGTGCGCAGACCCTTGAATAGACCGCCTGGACCGTTTGTTTCTTGACCAATGACATCATATTTTAAAGGAATGCGTTCATCCTTCATACGTGCTTCCAGTAATCCGACGCGGAATTGTGTTGTGACGAAATCAGCGTCTACCAGTGCTTTCCGGCGATCTAAAGTTAAATGAACCTCGATTGGAAGTCCCGCTTTTTTTACCATGCGTTTTGCAAGATTTCCGACGATCTCAAGCTTTTCTTTACCTGCTTCGATATCGACGAGCCAAAGTTCGCTAATTGGAAATTCATCGTACCGTTTAATGAATCCTTCGACAAGTTCTGGTGTATAGCTTGATCCTCCGCCGATTGTGACAACCTTTAATCCTTTTGTCATGTTCTGCACCTCCGAATAATGTAACGCACAATGTTATAATAGAGTGAATCAATCTTTTATCATTTGTTTGTACATTTATAGCTTATCGTGAGAGTACCTTGTGCGTAAACGGTTTCAGCGTCTTTAGGCAAGGGTGCCCTATTTAGAGATTTGTTACATAAAAGAAACGTCTTGTGTCATGTTGTTGGAGAAAGGGGAAGTCAGATGTTTTCAAGTGAGGTCATTTCCAGCTTTAATGAACTAGAAAGCGCTTTATACCGATACATTATGGAAAACAGTGAAAAAGTCGTCTATATGAGAATTCGTGATTTGGCAGATGCCGCACATATATCGACCTCATCTGTCCTTCGCTTTTGTCGAAAAGTGAATTGTGAAGGCTTTTCAGAATTTAAGGTGAAGCTCAAAATGTATTTAGAAGCAGAACAAACACCTTCTTTGAAAAGCACGCAGCATTTCCTGTATGAATTTATCGAACGGACACTTAAAGGAGATTTTGAAGAGAAGATTAAAGAGGCAGCGAAGCTCATTGCGGATGCAAAGAATGTGCTGTTTATTGGGACGGGCAGTTCTGGTATTTTGGCGCAGTATGGGGCAAGGTACTTTTCAAGTCTTGAGAAATTTTCATTTTACATCAATGATCCGTTTTTCCCGATGAATATGCAGTATTTAGACAATAGTGTCACCATTGTGCTGTCGGTATCAGGAGAGAACAGTATTACGATTGATCATATTTCGAAGTTAAAAAGAGAAGGCAGCAAGATCATTAGTATTACTAACAATCAGCACTGTACGATTTCTCGTATTTCTGACTTAAATATTGCCTATTACGTCACAGACGAACGAGTCCATAGAGCCAATATCACCACACAGACACCCGTTGTGTATATCCTAGAAGCAATGGCACGTGACATGTTTGCAATGTTAAAAGAAAAGTAAAAGAGCCGCTACCTTAAACAGTGGCTCTTTTTTTCTGCATCATGAAAGTGGTGATGGCAATCCCGGAACAGATGAGTACAAACAGTCCGCCTAACAAATACACAAATCTCGCTCCGAATGTATCCGCAATTAATCCAACAAAGAAAATAGATAAACTGACAGACATAGAAGAGAGCACGTATTGAGCCGAATACACCTTTGATAACTCATGGACTGGCGTTTCCGTTTGGAGGATGGTTTGCTGCGAAACATCCCGAATTTGATAGGCAGGCCCCATTAAAATACAGAGCAGCAATGCAAGCCATGGCAGGCTGTTTAGTGAAAATAGGATCGTCAGCACTGCATAAATAAAAGAGCCCGCTGCCATAAAGAGGAGAAGTTGTTTTTGAATCAACTGACTTAGCCATGCAGCCATGAGTCCGCCTATAATGGCACCTATATAATATGCGGCATTGATATATCCCCACCATTCCGCACCTTCCTTTAAAACAAGTGTGACAAAGGCAAGCGTAACTGGTCCGACCCACAAAGCACCTGCAATATTTTCACTAACATCCATGAAAGTCAGGATGCGAACCGTTTTGTTTGTCCAAATGATCTTCCAGCCATCTTTGAACCCGTTCATCTTATTTTCTTTTTGAACCGTGTCTTCTTGCTTGAGTAGAGAAAAAACAGGGAGGATCAATAGATAGGACAACACAATCATGAAACAAGAGGCCCACATTAAATAAGATGGACCAATCAACAGGACGAGCATTCCAGTAAACGAATAGCCGGCGATTTGAACAGATTGATAAAAAACGGAGGCTGTACTGTTCGCTTTCACAAGCTGATTTTCTGGCACAATCATCGGCATGATGGCTTGCAATAAAGGACTAATGAACCCGCCTGTGATGGAAATCAAAACGAACGCACTAAACAGCCAGATCAGGTGCTGCTGAAAGAAATCAAATTGGGTCGTGAATACGACGAGCATCCCAATACGTAAAAGAGGGACCCATTTCAATAGACGCTTGGCTTGAAAGAGTTCTGTCAAAACAGGAGAGAGGAGCTCAGCCAATAGCTGACATAGTGTTCTTATGAGCGGAAATACAGCCGCATAGGCGACAGATTGTGTATCTTGATAAATAACCAATGTGACTGTCATCAAAAATAGAATATCACTTAGCATGAGAAGGCTTTTACTGCCTGTATAACACCAAAACTTATTTCCCATATCCAACCGACTCCTTTTCAAAAACAAGTTCAGTATAGCATGTTGGCGAAGTGTGCAGAGGTTTTCCATTGAAAAATACATCTTAAGGATGAGAGGATTGTGATAAGCTAAATGAAAGAACATCGTAAGGAAAGGGGTTCAATCCATTGAAAAAATTACCAGCACATGACTTTTTGGACAAGCATGGCATCCCGTATGACATCAAAACATTTTCTGCCGACACAGAGAAGGGCGCAGCGAATGTAGCGGCAGCTCTTGGTTTTAGAGAAAGACAAATGATCAAAACATTGATCTTTGAAACAGGGGAAGGGGAGCAGCTGCTTGTAATGGTGGGTGCTGACCAGCACATCAAATCAGGGAAACTAAAGAAAGCCGCAGGCTCTCGCAATATCAAAATGGCTTCACCAGACACGGTGCTTGAAGTGACAGGCTATCGCATTGGCTCCATCCCGCCATTTTGCTGGCAGCCTGAAGGGTTCCGCACGATTATCGAAGCATCGCTATTAGAAGAAGAGATATTAGGCGTTGGAGCAGGAGAATGGGGAAATGAAATCCTCATCACACCAGAACAATTAGTGATAGCCTCAAAAGCGGTCCCATTTGATCTTGTTCAGCCATCCGAATAGAAAAAGTGCCTGTTGCTGAAGCAGGCACTTTTTTAATTGGAGGCAGGTGGTGTAAAGGGTCCGATGTCTTTCATTTGCAGAAAAGCATTCACCGTCCTATTTTCCTCAAGGTCATTCGCCCGTTTGCAGACCACAACAGGTCTGATAATGTCAATTCCTTCGATATACACACGCCCAATTTCTCCACGTTCTAAGCTTCGCTGAACAGCGTCACGAGGAACAAGGGTAATGCCATAGCCAGCTTTGATCATTTGAATGGCTTCGTGGACACCACTGAATTGTAAATCAACGGTCGGTTTTTTAATTCCTTTAGCGGTAAAAAGGGAAAAAAGTTTGTCTCTCGTCGAACTGCCTTCTTCTCGCATTAAAAAGGGTTCATGGCTTAGGCGTTCTAGGGGGACGGTTTGTCCATTTAACGGGTGATCCACAGGCACGATAAAGTCATAACTTAAATCAGTTAAGTGAGAGGTGTGAAGATCTTCGTGGTGCAGGTCCTCTATTACGGCGATTGCCACATCTGATTGATATTGAAGCAGGCTTTCGATCACTTGAGCGGAGTTTCCGCTTTTTAATTCAATGTCTGTCTGTGGCGATGCCGTTTTAAAAGAGGCAAGCCAATCAGGCAGTAAAAAGTTAAGTGGTACGTAGGTAGAAGCAATTCTAAGTCTTCCTTTTTTTCCGTTTTGCAGAAGGGTGATCTGATATTCTACTTCTTTTTCCGCCTCGAATACTTGCCGGGCATATGGATACAGGATCTTTCCCATCTCCGTCAGGGTAATCCCCCGGCCGTTTCGTTTGAAAAGACGAAAGCCGATCTCTCGTTCAATGCTTCGTAATTGTGCTGTCACAGCCGGCTGCGTCAAAGACAGCACGTCTGCCGTTTGTGTGACACTTTTTGTTTCGGCTACCTTTGCAAAAATACGGAGGGCATGTAAATTCATCTTTGCACCGCCTATCAATTATTTTGATGATTCAATCAAAAACATTCATTAGATTTATTATAAGGTATCCCTTATCGTAAAGGTAGCGAAGGGGGAAGAAAAAATGGATCGTCGTCAAAAGCAAGTGGTGTCAATTGCGCTCATCACAGCATTTGCCCTTATTGGGGATTCAATGCTCTATATTGTTCTCCCGGTCTATTGGAAAGAGATTGGTTTATCATCCATTTGGGAGGTGGGGTTACTGCTGTCTATCAACCGATTCATTCGTATCCCGCTAGCACCTGTCGTATGGTGGCTTTATCGATATATTCCAATGAAGACCGGTGTACTGATCGCAATTTTGATCGCGTCAGTGACCACGATATTATATGGTATGAGTGGATTTTGGCTGCTATTGATTTGCCGCTGTGCATGGGGTCTCGCTTGGACGTTACTCCGTATGAGTGGGATGAGGGTCTTGGCTGAAATGGACGAAGGCTCACAAGGACATTTGACGGGTCTTTATAATGGGCTTTACCGGCTTGGCAGTTTATTTGGCATGTTATTTGGTGGAATCCTTGCCAGCTTGATCGGTTTTCAGTCCATGACGCTTGTCTTTGGCTTACTCACATTAATGGGCTGCATTTTTTATGTATCGTTAGAAGAAATTGAAAAGAGAGAAGGCACGCAGGTGTATCATGGCATCAAACAGA
This sequence comes from Bacillus sp. S2(2019), assembly GCF_005144805.1. Lineage (NCBI taxonomy): Bacteria > Bacillati > Bacillota > Bacilli > Caryophanales > Bacillaceae > Bacillus > Bacillus sp. S2(2019). Next base: position 35,859 of record NZ_SWFL01000005.1, on the reverse strand, counting down.
AGTGGTTGACACGAGATGTGGTAAAAGTACTAATAACAGGCATGCTGATCGCACTGATCATCCAAGGTTTATTCGCATCCACGCTGAGTCATGTCATTGAAGCAAAGATTGACCAAGATGAATTGACTTTGTTTGGCTTTGTCATCGGAGCTTCGGCTTTAAGCGGTGTTATTCAAGCGCTCAGGTGGGGATGGGAACCATTTCTCGCACCGAGAACGGGTAAATGGTTTGATCGTCTTGTGATGAAGGAACGAATGTTATGCTGGATGTTTCTTTCTTTTGGAGGGCTCAGTTTTCTTGGGATCATGCTGAAGGTAAGCGGCTGGTTCCTATTGATGCTGCTTTTGATTCAACTAATGGCAACAATTGTCACAACGTTCACCGATACACTTGCCTTTCAAAAAGCTTCTGCTCAAACAGATAAGAACCGCTTTCTCGCCAGCTATTCTTTTGTTCAAGATATGGGGGCTGCTTTAGGACCTTTGTGTGGGTATACGTTGATCCAGTTTTTCGGAACAAACAGCGTCTTTTGGCTGATGCTTATCATAAGCTTAATGCTCGTCAGCATGTGGATAAGAAGCGGGCAGCATGTTTCTTCTAGTGCAGTGTAAAAAATAAAACGTTATATAAAAAACTGCCTCATGCAGCTGATCGCAGGAGGCAGTCATATTCTCTTATTCTAAGTCTGAATCATAGGCTTTTTGTGTCAGCTGGCTGACGACCTCTTTCAAGCCATTGGGTTTATGGAATTCAACGGGTGTGCTTCCTTTTTCAAATACAATTTGATCTGCTTCAACGAGCACGACATATCGATTGTTGACCTTTGCAATATGAATCGAGTGGCCGAAGTCGGCTAAAAGCCCTTTAATTTCTGTTTCGCCTAGACGCATCTTCATCGTGATATCAGGGGTTTGTTCCACAATATGTGAAGCCGCTAGTGTGACCTGTTCTGTATCGAGGCGCTCCCTAATCTCCCGCTTTTCACTTGCTTCCCATATTTCAAGGTCCTCTTCAAATTGTTTTAATTCTTCACTTTCATCCTGTAATGTTTCAAATACGTGTTCCTGCACCATATTCATGACCTGTGATTTCATGATTTCAGGCATTGATTCTCCGTATTCGACGAATTTCAGAAAGTCTTCAAAATAACGAGCGTGTGAGGATTGGTGAATTTTCACTTCGGCTTCCTCAGTCATGCCCTCTTCTGGCATAAACGGGTATTGAATCGATTTCATGTTTTTTGTTGTAATCGCCATTTCTACTTTTTTGATCAAGGTAGATGTATCAGCAATAGAAGCGACTTTCTGTTCAAAATCACATTTCATGATAAAGACAAAAGAGTCATCGAAATATTTTTTAGGAACCGCAGATGCAACCAAAAAGACGCCGCCTCTGACAGCACTTGTATCTAAATAGGTGCGAACAAATTGTTCACTGCATTCGTTAAATACTTCTTTTGTATCTGCAAATCTCGTCTGATGAAATAAATTGTAGTTTGGATTTGAATCGAGTTCATGCCCTGGTTCTACAATAAATCGGCCAATTTTAGTCGGTACTTGCTCAGACTTAGGGTGTCTGTCCACTTTTCGTTTGACGATTTTTTTAAGCTCACCGTCTAGAAAGTCCTTCAGCTCACTTTGTTCAAATTCCTCTTGGTTTAATGTTTGGTAATGTTTAAACCGTTTATTTGCTTGTTCCTCTTTACCTTCTATTTCAACCACATAGAATGATAGGAAACGTATCGTAAAATCCACTGATTGGTCACCACTTTTTCTTCTTTGGATATGTTGAGTATAGAAAAAGGAGTGAAAATCGTCAACGAATGGAGAAATTTCGTGTCATTATTTCCCGAGAAATGTTTCGTGAAAAACGCTTGATAATAATTATCATTCTTGATAGAATGATAAAAGAAAAGAAGGAACCTGCCAGTTCCTTCATCTCAGAAAATCATGTATTATTTTGTTTCAAATGTTTCGCAATCCGTTTCAGCATTGCGAGTCACGTCAGTCATTGTGCTTTTACCAATTTTAATTGTAGAGGCTGTACAGCTGTTGGCAGCCCAATAACGGCAAGAGTTCACTTCACAAAGTACATTTTGTGCCATGGGAATTCACCTCCGTGATTCATATTAAGAATGAAGCAAGCTGCCACTTGAGTTCATTCAATCTAGTAGTCTCTTTATCGAAAGAGGCTGTTTGTGCTGTATATGCACATGTTTATCATACCATCTACCCTGAAAATATACAATTTAAACTTTGAGTAAGAATACAAAAAATCCATCTATTTTTAAGATGGATTTTTTGTATTCTATCACTTAGATGATTCATATAAAAGTTCAATATCATCAAAAAAATGAATTGGTCTTTTTTCATGATTTAGAATGTAAAAGCTGTAACCTTCTTTATTTGTCTTAATCTCTTGTTGTTCTTTAATTGATAACATACGAGATGTTTGCAAATTAAAGGTGATGTTATAATTTAATTGATTAAAACTAAAAGTCCTCTGTCCTGGAATCAAATCTGTTTCTTGCTCTTTAATAATAGCAGATATTTTTTCAGGTATGTTTATTAAAAAGTAATATTCGCTATTGTGCACATTTAGAACAAAATGCAATTTGCTTCGTAAAGTATAGTCAATTGAATATTCTACTCCTAATGGACTTGTTTTAATTTTGAATTTATTTATTTCAAAATTGGGAGGTGTAAAGTTTTCTTCTAAAGGAAGTGCAATTGCATCACTATCTTCTTTTTGAGTTTTCATATTATGACAACCTGATAGACTAACTATCAACATCAAAAGAAAAAAAGTGATCCATTTTTTTTCTAAATTCATTTTTTAACTTTCTTACTCCATGTTCCATAAGACCACTTCGCTGATACCGATTTAGAGCTTAAAATTTTTCCTGCATTCCATTTTCTTATGACGCCTGATTCTTTTACAAACTTAGTGCCAGCAGTCAGTTTATATGTGCTTTTAGGTGGTATGGACCAAGTCATTGTGATTTTTTCTGTTTTTGATAGTCCTAAGCCGATTTGGGTTTTTATTCCGACCTCGTGAACCATAAGCTTTAAAGTATAAGAAGCACTGAAGTCAGCATTCGTAGATTTTGTAGTACTTACCGAATAACTAACTCTATCAGTTTTATTACTTGGATTTGTGGCAGTATGTGTAAAAGAAGTCTTTTTGCTTTTAGTAGTGGTCACATGCACATACTCTGTACCAGTCATATCACTTGCAGCATAAGTCTTTGTTCCTAATCCTAATGTGAAAACTAGTATTACAATACTTGATAAAATAATTTTTTTCAAAAAAATCCCTCCTATAGTTAAATTAAACCACTCATGTTAAATTAAATCAATATAAAAATAGGTAAATAACCTTAAAATAACCTTAAAATAACCTTAAAAATCAAATATTAAAATATTTGTGAAAAATAGTTAAATGCTAGGTGGCACCCTCTCTTATTCCGACATATGAATAGAGTAGATTCAAAACCTGATGTCGGACAAAGTATAAGGGTACATGTACTGATTTTCCGCATGAAGATAGGGTTTTCAATCAAAAATTTTCATAGAGAGATGAGGGGAGAAGATGAAAGCAGTCATTCTCTGCGGAGGAAAGGGAACGAGAATGAGTGAGGTCACACAAGCGCTTCCTAAACCACTTGCTATGATCGGAGACCGGCCTATTCTATGGCATATTATGAAAATCTATCAGTATTACGGTGTAGACGAGTTTATCTTATTGCTTGGATATAAAGGAGAGAAAATCAAAGAGTACTTTCTCAACTACGACTGGCGGCATCACAGCATGCAGCTGGATATGTCGACAGGAGAAATGAAGCTTTTAGGGAATTCGGAGAATTGGAAAATCACTTTTTTAGATACGGGTGAGAATACGATGACAGGCGGGCGGTTAAAGCAGGTACAGGATTATATTGGTGATGAGACATTTATGATGACGTACGGTGACGGACTTGCCAATATCAATATGTTTCATTTGCTCAAGCGCCATCAAGAGCTTGGAGCAGCTGCCACTGTCACAGGAATTGAAAAGAAATCACAGTACGGCACGCTGAAGGTGTATAACGGGATGGCACAATCCTTCTCTGAGAAGACAGACAGTATCGGGATGATCAATGGAGGATTTTTTGTGTTGTCTCCAAAGGTTTTTGATTATTTAACAGATGATGATCAATGTGTGTTCGAAGCAGAGCCTCTTCAGAACTTGGCGAATGATGGAGAGCTAGCAGTCTATGAGCACCACGGATTTTGGACAGCAATTGATACGTATAAAAACTTGAAAGAAATCAACGGCATGTGGGCAGATGGAAAACAACCATGGAAGGTTTGGTGACAGCATGAGCGGATTTTGGAATGGGAAAAACGTATTTGTGACTGGGTGTACGGGATTGTTAGGGAGTTACCTCGTCAAGGAATTGATAGATCAAGGAGCAAACGTAACAGGGCTTGTACGTGATCAGGTGCCAAGATCGAACTTATATCAAGGCAGTCAATTTGAAAAGATGAATGTCGTCCAAGGCGCACTTGAGGACATGCAAACGATAGAACGTGCGTTAGGAGAATATGAGATTGATACAGTCTTTCATTTGGCCGCACAAGCGATTGTTGGAGTCGCAAATCGTCACCCGGTCTCTACATTTGAAGCCAATATTTTAGGAACATGGAATGTGCTGGAGGCATGCAGAAGACAGCCGCTTATCAAACGAGTGATTGTGGCATCGAGTGATAAAGCATACGGGGATCAAGAGCAGCTTCCTTATGATGAAGACATGCCGCTTAACGGCAAGCATCCATATGATGTGTCAAAAAGCTGTGCAGATTTAATTTCTCACACGTACTACAACACATATGGCCTTCCGGTTTGTATTACGCGCTGCGGTAATTTATATGGAGGCGGGGATTTGAATTTTAACCGAATCATTCCGCAAACCATCCAGCTTGTGTTAGAGGGAAAGGCGCCAGAAATTAGAAGTGACGGAACCTTTATCCGTGATTATTTCTATATTGAAGATGCGGTCAAGGCTTATTTACTGCTAGCTGAAAAAATGGAGGAAAAAGGGCTTGCAGGAGAAGCATTTAACTTTAGTAATGAAATTCAGCTGACCGTGCTTGAGCTCGTTGATAAAATCTTAAAGGCGATGGGCAGTGAACTGAAGCCGTGTATTTTGAATCAAGGAACGCATGAGATTAAGCATCAATATTTATCAGCAGAAAAGGCGAGAAAGCTGCTTGATTGGAAGCCTGATTACTCCATTGATGAAGGGTTAGAAAAGACAATTGAATGGTATCGCGAATTCTTTCAAAAATAGAGGTGTATACAGATGAACAGCATATATTGTACGGTTCTATCAAGTGGAAGACTTTATCAAGCCATTGCGTTTTTCTTATCGTTGAAGCAAGTAGAAGATGATGCTGTCATCAAGACGTTATGTATGGATGATGCTGCATTTGATTTGCTTCATCAAATGAATTTCCCGCATGTCGATCTTGTTCATGTGCGTGAGCTTGAAACGCCGGAGCTTCTAGAGATCAAAAAGGAACGAAATGATTCGGAATATTGCTGGACATTAAAACCGATTTGGATTGAGTGGCTATTTAAGCAGGGCCAGGCGGAGGAAGTGACGTATCTTGATGCGGATTTGTTCTTTTATGAGCGTCCACAAGTGATTTTTCAAAATCAGCCTGATGCGTCTGTGCTGCTATCAAGAGGGGATATTGTCATTCCAAGCTTTGATCCAGAGGAAGTGAAGATGCTTCAGAAGCTTTTAGGGCGTTATAACTCAGGCTTCCTGCATTTTAAAGGAGATGAAGCCGGCCGAAAGTGCCTTAGCTGGTGGAAAGAAGAATGTCTAAAGGAATGCAAAAATGCGCCTGGAGAAGGAAAATTTGGCGATCAAGGGTATTTGGATCATATGCCGATGCTGTTTGAAAAAGTAGAAGATATTCAAACAAAGGGTGTGAATATTGGTCACTGGAATTATGGCCAGCATTCTTATCAGGAAGAGAATGGACGTATTTTGCTTGAGGATGGGAGCCCGCTCATTTGTTATCATTTCAGCGGATTTCGGATCTTAAGCAAAGATGATATGCAGCAAATCCATGAAAAAGGAAGAGATGACTTGCCATTTTTCCAAGAAGCCTATCGGGAAGTGCTGCGTCATGTGATTGAATCGGTAGAACAAGTCAATCCGATGTTTAACGGCTATGCCAAACTGGAGGAGGATGGCGCATGAATGAAAAGCCGAAGGTCAGCGTCATTATTCCGAGTTATAATGCGAAAGAGCGTTTAGAAGGGAGCCTCTTTTCCTTAACGCTTCAGGAAACCGATATTCCATTTGAGGTCATTGTTGCTGATAATGGGTCAACGGACGGCACGATGGAAATGCTCGAAAACATTGAGGTGAACTTTCCATTCAAAAAGGTGCGTATTCCTGTCAATCAAGGAATTGCCAAGGGGCGCAATCATGCCATTCGTGAGGCAGAGGGAGACCTCTTAATATTCCATGACAGCGATATGTTGGCAGAGCCCCAATTTATTCAAAAGCACGCAGAGGCACATGCTGATCATGAGGACCGTGTCATTTGCGGTGTATGCTGGAAGCGAATCTACCGTTATTTTTACACCGGTTTTGATAAAGATCATGTGAAGCGATTAAAAAAACAAGGACTGTATCAGCGGAAAATGAAAGACAAAACGTCTCTTGTGTCGATGGAGGAAATAAAAAACGGAGCATTTCTAGAGAGAAGCTTCGACTTGCAGTCCGAATTTATTGATATTCTGAAAGACATTTTAAACACGTACGACTATGATTTAAGTTCTTATCAATTGCCGTGGCGATTTTTTATCACAAATAACTCTTCCGTCAAGCGAAAGCATGTCATGGAACTAGGGATGTTTGATGAAAAAATCGTTCGATACGGGTTTGAGGATTATGATTTAGGCATTCGTCTGCATCAGCTTGGCCTCTCATTTGAGCTGCGTGAGGATATTTTAAGTGTGCATCAGGAACATCCAAGTAATTTAACGTCATTCGATGACATCAAATATAACATTTTGTATATGTGCGAGAAGTACAACAATATTGATTCGATTGATGTTCATTTGGCTTTCTCTGGACCATTTTCTCATACCGTGACAAATGATATCGTGAAAGACATTCGCCAGCTGCGTAAGAATGCAGCATATGATGATCTGCTCGCTTATTTTTTGGAGCTGCTTCATATGATCACAGAGCGGAATGTGGGCATTAAACGTGATCAAAAGGACGTGCTGACGGCAAAGCATTTCCCTTTGAAAAAGCTGTCAGAGACGGCCCAGCTTGCCAAGCAGGAACATGGATGCACGGTGCTGGCAGAAGCCATTCAAGGGCTCACAAAAGAGCTGCTGCATGTTGATTTGTTCCAAGTGGATGTGTTGTAGATGGCATCCTATCATTTCACAACCATTGTGTCGAATACCCATGTATTTAAGCTGCTGGCGCTGATTCATTCACTTGAACAGACGGCTCAATCATACAAACTTTCTGTCTTATGTGCTGATCCTTTGGCTTACAAGGTGTTAAGTCAATTTCCTCATCCACATGTCCAATATGAACAGCTTGAAGATGTGGAAGATGATTCGCTGCGAAAAGCAAAGGCGGATCGTACGTTCCACGAGTATTGCTGGACGCTTAAGCCTGCGTTTCTACTCAAAATTCTTGAGTCCTCTGATGCAGATTATCTCGCTCATTTGGATACGGATTTGTATTTTTATCATGATCCAGAGGCGATATTTGCAGAAAATCCACTCGCTCATGTATTTTTGACAGATCATATGAATTCCAAGCGATTCTATCACTTTTATGAATTATCCGGCCGTTTTAATACTGGGTTTGTAGGCTGTCGAAACACAGATGTGGCCAAACGGGCTGTGACGCAGTGGAAAGAGAACTGCATTGCGCACTGTACAGTAGAAATGGATACGGAAAAAAAGACATATGGTGATCAGCGGTATGTTGAAAGATGGGTCGATGATTTTGAGGGTGTCCATGTGGTGGCATCTAAAGGTGCCAATGCAGCGATTTGGAATATTGAAAACTATAAGCTCTCCGTTGTGAAAGGAGATATGTATCTCGACGAATGTCCACTGCTGTTCTATCATTTTTCTGCCTTTACGATCATTGATGAAAAGAACTTTAATCTGAATTGGTATTACTATATGACAGAACAAAAGCTGGTGAATCACTTGTATATTCCGTATGCGGATTTGGTTCACAAAAAAATCAAACAGGTGCAGGAAATCTTTCCTGATTTTCAGCAAGGATTTATTGCGAAGAAACATGTTCCCGACACACATTTTTATGAGATATGAAAAAAACCGCTCAGTAAATGAGCGGTTCTTGATTTTACGATTCATTCCATTTCGCTATGGTTTGATCGCTAGGTAGTAAGAAGGCTAGGATGCCTAATATCGGTAAAAAGGCGACACCAATCATGGTAGGCGTTAAACCGACTGCATCAATTAATGAGCCGAGGGCAACGGATCCAATCGCTCCCATACCAAACGCAAGTCCAACAGTTAAACCAGACATTGTGCCAATTTTCCCGGGAAATAGTTCTTGGGCATAGACCACGGTGACAGAGAAGCTTGAAGTCAGAATGATCCCAATAAGTCCAAGTAAAACATAAGCAACAACTGGTCCGGCAAATGGGAGAAGTAGGGCAAGCGGAAAGGATGCCAATAAAGAAATTAAAATGACGGTTTTCTTGCCGAAGCGGTCTGCAAGCGGCCCGCCTAAAAATGTCCCAATCGCACCCAATATAAGAAATAAGAAAATATAAGTTTGTGATTCTTTAATCGTCAAACCATATTGCTCAATCGCATAAAACGCATAGAAATTCGAGATCGCATTTCCATACCAAGAACGCGCGAAAATAAGAAAGACGATAATGCCAAGTGCTGTGAGCGCTGACTTGCGGTGAAGTTCAGATCTTGCTGCTTTTGCAGGCGCTTTTTTCGCTTGTGCTCGAATGGTTTGAAGCTTTCTTGCGTACCATCTCGAAATATAAAGAAGGAAACCGACAGCAATCATTCCAACAATCGTAAACCAAGCCACACCTGGCTGACCGAGAGGGACGAGCATGAATGCAGCGATTAGCGGAGCAAAGGCTTGACCTGTATTTCCGCCGACTTGATAGATGGATTGAGCAAGACCCCGTCTAGGACCAGCTGCCATGTTGGCAACCCGTGAGCCCTCTGGATGGAAAATCGCAGAGCCGAGTCCAATAAAGACGACGCACAGTAGGATGGTCGCAAATGATGGCGCAAACGCAAGGCCGAAAATGCCGACAGCACTTGAAAATAATGCGATAGGCAGTGCATAGGGCATCGGCCGTTTATCTGTGTACCACCCGATCGCAGGCTGCATGACAGAGGAGACCATATTTAATGTAAAGGCGATTAGCCCTAATTGAGTAAAGGTCAGCCCCATTGAGCGTTCTAAAATAGGGAACATGGCAGGAATCACGGCTTGCAATGTGTCGTTGAGCATATGGCAAATACCAATAATCAATAAAATAGGATAAACCGTTGAACCGGTGACCGCTTTTTGAGGTTTATCCTTTGTTTGAGCAGCAATAGCCAATGAGACTTCCTCCTTTCATTCAACTTGTTTCTTTTTTTCATTCTCCTCATTTTATTCATAAGGTGAACTATAAAACAATAGCAAATTGTCATGATTTAGAAAAAAAGAGACACATGCGCTTGATGGAGCGTGTGTCTCTAAAGGGTTATTTATAGAAAGAAGCGATGACAGGCTTCATTTTTTGAATGACAAGTCCACTGCCTCCACGGTTTTTCACACCTTCAATCATGCCGACGAGGACGTAATCTTCTTTTTTAGGATTAAACGCAAGTAAAAATCCATTTTCAGTACCGTCTGTCGCACCTTGTTTGCTCTTTAGTTCCGCTGTTCCCGTTTTAGCGGCTATATCAGCCCCTTTTATTTGCAACGAGTGAGCGGTTCCGTTTGAATTGGTGACGACTTGAGTGAGTGCGTCCTTCACCGTATTTGCTGTATCTTCTTTGATGATCTGCTTTGGTGATGCTGTTTTTTCATCCTGAATGACTCGAGGGTACACAAGCTTTCCTCCTGTTGCAAATGGAGAATAGGCATGTACTTGCTCGATCGGGGACATGAGTAATTCTCCTTGGCCGTATGCTGAGTCGGCAAGTAAGATGTCTGATTTAATTCCGTCGTTAGACACTTGTGCGGGTTTCATTGTAAACGGCATGTTTAAATCATCACCAAACCCAAATGTTTTCACTTTTTTCTCGTAAGTATCTTTGCCGATTTCAAGGGCTTCCTGTCCAAAATAAATATTATCTGAGTACACGAGGGCATCGACCATATTGACTTGTTCTTTGTCATGAACCCGTGTAATGCGATAATTTCCCCATGATTGATCCTTCTGCCATTTCAGTCCATGAATGGTGCGCACTTTATTAGGTTTTGTGACACCTGTTTCCAGTCCAATCGCTGCTGTAATGGTTTTGAATGTAGATCCTGGTGCATATCTGCTCGCATATCGAGCTTGGAATGGGAGATCAGGATTTTCACTGTATGCTTGATATTGTTTAGGCGTGATCCCGTTGGTCATTAAATTGACATCGTAAGAAGGGGTGCTAACAAGCGCTAATAAATCACCTGATGATGGGTTCATAATGGTGACAGCCCCTTTTTCACCTTTCAGCTGTTGATAGGCTTTTTTCTGTAAAGATGCATCAATGGTCAGCTTGACTGTTTTTCCGTCTTTTCGGTCTGTTTTTTGTAATGTTTCTTCAATACCTGTTTCATCATGGATAATGAGGATGCTTCCGCCATCTTGTCCTCTTAAGTTCTTGTCAAATGTGAATTCAAGGCCGGTTTTGCCGATGATTTGATCCGCCTTTAAAGCTGGATTTCTTTTGATATCATCCGCATTTGCTTTTCCCACATAGCCTGTCAGATGAGCAGCGGCTTCGTTATATGGATAGTAGCGCATTTCCTTCGTTTGATAGGTGACGCCATTTATGTCTTTTGGAATCGGCTTTTGCTCTAACATAGACTTTAGCGGGACAAATGTGTCATCTGTGACCCATGCTTGTTTCAGCTGATTTTGAATCAGCTCTTCATCTATATCAAAAGCGCTGCTGATTTTTTTGATGTTGCTTTCTTTTTCCGTACCTGTCCCGAGCTTTCCAGGGATGATGCCAAGTGCGTGTCCACCAGTTGTTTCGGCTAACGTGCGCCCTTTTCGATCTACAATATTTCCGCGTACCGCAGGATCCGTTGTCACTTTGATGGTGTCACCCGTTTCCATTTGCGGGAAGATGAGATTTGGTTTCCAGTCTACTTTCCACTTGTTATCCTCTTCGGAGAGAACGCCCTTGTAAGAGAGTTTATTCAGTTTTCCAAGTGACGTTTTCATCGTGACATCATAGGTGAATTGATACCCATTTCCTTTGTCCTGTTTTTCTACGTTGACGTTTGAGACGTTTAGATCACTTGCACCAATGCCGCTAAAGATCTTATCGTATTTTTCGGCAAGTTGTTTTTTAGAAAAGTCACTGGCTTTCAGAGAGCCGCTGGTGACCTCATCTGCTAGTTTCGTGAATTCTTTTTTCTCCAGATGTTTCGTAAAGGATTCAGCGGCTTTCAGCGCCTCTTTTTCTTTTGAGAAAAGCGTATCTTTTAAGAAAAAGAGAGCAGCAGCAATCGCGATGATGCTAAGAAGGGGAATGATGACTTTTTTCTGTTTCCAAAATGATTTTCGTTGATCTGTATACAATGAAAACACCTCAATTTTTGATTAGATCCTCTATAGTTTACAGTTACTGTGTAGGATTTGTATAGTTTCTCCTATGAAAATAGACCAAGATATGAAGTGGAAATATGAAATCAAGACACAGTTGCTGCTTAAGGATATCTTCATTTTTTCTTATGATTTAAAGGATTTTTTATGTGATCATCGAATGTGAAAAATTAGAAAAAATTAAAAGCGTTTTCATGAAGGAGGAATTGTGATCGTTTATAAAAAAGTGAATCTAACTGGACTTGTTCTTGGACCGATCTTCTTTTTGCTTATTTTTTTGCTCATTCCAGAAAGTGAATTGACCTATGCAGCGAGAGTGGTACTTGGCATTACAGCATGGACTGCGACATGGTGGGTCACAGAAGCTTTGCCTATACCGGCGACCTCTTTATTGCCCATCATCCTTTTGCCAACACTTGGCGGGCTATCGATGGAGCAAACATCAAGAGCTTATGGAGACCCGATTGTTTTTATGTACATGGGCGGATTTATGATTGCCATTGCCATTGAAAAATGGAATTTACATAGAAGAATGGCCTTACATATTTTAAACATCATTGGGACAAGAAGTGACCGCATTGTATTAGGGGTTATGATAGCAACGGCCTTTTTATCTATGTGGATTTCAAATGCAGCCACAGCACTTATGATGCTGCCGGTGGCACTGGCTGTGATTAAAGAGGTGAAAGCGAACGATATTTTGTCTGGTGCATCTCTTGACCGATTCAGTAAAAGCATCCTATTATCGGTCGCTTATTCAGCCTCTATTGGCGGACTGGCGACACTCGTTGGGTCTGTGCCAAATGCTGTTTTTGCGGCGATGTCAAAAAAGCTGTTAGATCGAGAAATTATGTTTTTTGAATGGTTTTTGTTTGGTTTTCCGGTGGCGGCTGTTTTGCTTATTCTCTTATTTCTGTATTTGACCAAGATACAGTTCAAGGTAGAGCACACAGGGGAAATGGGAGCAGCGTTTATACGGAAGGGTTTAGAGGATTTAGGCAAAATGAAACAAGAAGAAAAATGGGTTTTTGCTATTTTTCTTATGACGGCTTTTTTATGGATCTTTAAAATCTTTTTGTTTGGCGGGCTTCCTGTCTCGGATACGTCGATCGCAATCTTTGGGGCGATGCTGTTATTTCTCATTCCTGCGACAAATGGAGAGAGAATACTAGAATGGCAGGATATGAAACAGCTGCCATGGGGGCTTTTGCTTTTGTTTGGAGGCGGGCTTTCGCTCGCTACAGGATTTGCGGAAACGAATCTAACAGGATGGATCGGGGAAAATTTACAGCATTTAAATGGGCTGTCTTACCTCATGCTGCTGATTATTTTAACGGCTTCAATTTTATTTATGACCGAAATTATGTCTAATACAGCAGTTGCGAACATGATCATTCCGATTACAGTCGGGCTTGGACTTGCAATTGGCATGGAGCCGTACGGCTTAATGGCTGCGGCTGCGTTAGCTTCCTCATGTGCGTTTATGTTGCCAATTTCCACACCGCCAAATGCGGCTGTCTTTAGTGCAGATGTGCTGAAAATATCTGATATGGTCAAGGCTGGCTTTTGGCTAAATGTGATCAGTATTGTAGCGATTGTGCTTGCGGTTTATTTCTGGCTTCCGGTCGTGCTGAGATGAAGACTTTGATCGAATGGAGACTTTTGGTGTTTTTGTTTCTTTTGGCTTCGGTACTGAAGCTGCCTTTTTGAGGTGCGGGTCCTTTGGCGTGTAATAGGTAGCTCCAATGTTGAGTCTGCCTTTAAGCTGATCAATGGAAAGCTCACCAAACTCTAAATGGTAGTCAATTTTGTCCACATGCAGTGATTCAATGTGAATGTGCGTATCCTCCGAGACAGGCGGAGCAGGTGCAGACATTTTCTGCTCAAGAGCGGTGAGTCTTTTTTCCAGCTCGACGACAGAGAGGGATGGACTGGCTTCGGTTTTTTTAAAGAGTGATTGAATGAAATGTTTCAAGTGGACCACAACCTTTTCTTTCGCCTTGCTCTAGTCTATGGAAAAGCTGCCCGGTATATACTTATAGAGATACATGAAAGGGGAGAAGTGCATGCTGCCTACACGCATTCAGATTACCCATATGAAGACGAATACGATTGGTACAGGGTCCTCGATGACATTCGGTTCGACGATCGTACGAAATCACTGCTCGACGATCAAAAGAAACAATGGTTTTGGTGAACAAAATGCCGATGGCGTGATCACGATCTTGCCGATTGAAACGATTGATGATCGTGATCTAATAGACGCAGTCAGTATCAATATTCGTCATCTATGATAATCGCAGTTGCTTTTCCTTCATCTTTTTGCAACCGAATATATAGCACGCCGTCTTTAAAAGCCGCATTCATTTGACCAAGAATCATATCTGGGAGCCGAATTTTTCTTTCAAACGGACCATACTTTCCTTGTCTTTGGCGAAAATCCTGTTCGTTAAAAAAGGAAAAACGCTGTCCTTTTACAACTAAATATTCACCATATGACAGCACCTGAACATCTTCCTTCCGGTAGCCAGGCAGATAAATTAAGTACTGAAATTCAGTAGGGGTTTCCACAATGTCGACTGGTGGAAACGATGCATCTGTTCCTCGCTGATCTTGCTGCGAGAATGTAAAGGGAGACGGACCATTTGCCATAAAGGGAGATCTTTGCTCATCATCGAATATCATTTTCCAAAAATCATCTCCATGCATTTGCTGGGCAATGTCCATCCACTGCTTCATTTTTTCGAAGTCCATGTGAAGACCTCCTGTTAACATACTTGATGGGTGCTCGCATATACCTATAAAAAGGAGGTTTATCTGTGGTTCAACCAACTCCGTATATCAATATTAATATTTTCATGTTAAAAATTAATTCCTTTGAAAATGCGTCGGCGGTGAATGTCGGACAAAATTTGTTAGCAGAGTGGCAAAACTCAGATAAAAAAAATCAGGGGTACGGACAGAATTTTGGAGATGCCAGCGGTTTTGTCGGAACAAAGAGCCATGTAGATGATCGAGATCAAGTGGACTCACCTGCCTCTTTTTCGCCAGCAGCTAAACCTATTCCAAGGAAGTGATGTGTGATGTTATTCTCACCCTCAGTCGTCAATGTCGGTGCTTTTAAAATCAATGCAATGGATCGGGGGGCATCACTGACGCTAGGACCTTATCAGCAGATCGATTATTTTCTCTCGATGAAATTGAACCAGGGTTTTGGTGAGGACAATGGAGATTGTTCACCGCTTGTCATTCCAATTTCAAGCGTACTCGATCCAGATATGGTGGATTCGAATTCAGTGAAAAACAGTGTGATTTAAACAAAAAAAGAGACCGGGATTCCCCGTGTCTCTTTTCTATTGTGTTTGATTCAGGTGGCTTTTGCGTCTTGCATAGGTAAAATACACAACGACACCAATGGCTACCCAGATGAGGAAGGCTCGCCATGTCTCCCATTTCAGTGTAGCAGCCAAGATCATACAAATGACCGCACTAATGATGGGAAGAACAGGAACAAAGGGTACTTTAAACGCTGTTTTCATATTCGGATGTTTTTTCCGGAGTATAATCACAGCGATCGAGATCACCGTAAAGGCCGCAAGTGTACCGATGCTGACTAAATTAGCAAGTGTTGATAAGTTGACGAATCCAACGATACATGCCGCAACAGCGCCTGTCAGCCAAGTGTTGGCAACCGGTGTCTTCGATTTTGGATGAACGTTTGAAAAGATTTTCGGCATGAGCCCATCTCGGCTCATCGCAAAGGTTAAGCGAACTTGTGCATAGACCAAGGCAATTAACACTGTTGTAATCCCGATAATGGCACCTGCTGATATAATACCTGCCACACTATTCAGGCCAACCACTTGAAGCGCAAAAGCGACAGGGTCACTGACATTCAGCTTCGTATAGTGAACCATGCCTGTTAAGACAAATGAAACCCCGATGTATAAAATCGTACAAACGCCGAGCGCACCAATGATTCCGATCGGCATCGCTTTTTGCGGGTTTTTGACTTCTTCAGATGCATTAGCGATTGCATCAAATCCAAGGTAAGCAAAAAAGACAGTGGCCGCTCCAGCAATCACGCCATGGAAGCCCATTGGCATAAAAGGTGTCCAATTTTCAGGTTTAACGTAAGCAAAGCCTGAAATGATAAAGAGGAGGACAATGGCAATTTTGATGAGCACAATGATGTTATTCAGCTTTGTGCTCTCTTTTACGCCTCTTGAGACAATAAAGGTAATGAGTAAAATAATGAGTGCGCCTGGCAGGTTAAAGATGGCCCCATCAGCGGCTCCGGGTGCAGCCGATAAAGCCTTCGGTATGTGCAGACCAAATCCACTGAGTAGTGATTGAAAATAGGATGACCATCCGCTTGCCACAGCAGAGAGCGCAACAACATATTCAAGCATTAAATCCCAGCCCATTAAAAAGGCGAGGAATTCTCCAAGTGTTGCGTAAGAATACGTATAGACACTTCCTGACACTGGAATGGACGAGGAAAATTCAGCGTAGCAAAAAGCAGCAAGGGCGCATGCGATCGCAGCCAAAATAAAAGATATAATAATCGCAGGTCCCGCATCTTTCGCAGCCGCAACCCCCGTTATCACAAAAATTCCAGTCCCGACCACACAGCCAATGCCAAGCAAGATTAAATCAAATGTATTCAAAGAACGGCTCAGCCGCTTCGTTTGACTTTCAAGCATGAGCTGATCGAGAGACTTTTTTCTAAATAAAGAACTCATGTTGACCTCCTAATGGATAAATCTTTTCGTAAGACGAATGTTAGTATATGCGTAAATGACAATTTAGTCAATTGGTTGAAAAACGCTTTAAATCACTAAAGTATTAAATGTCACAATAGTCTAATGTGCATCAAAAGACATCCGCCGTCATTGACAGGCGGATGTGATAACAGGAGATTTACGTTTCTTCAGCAAATATTTTTTCATTGTACAGTACACTAGGATGGGTTGGGTAATGGGCTGAGGATGCAAGATGATGGGTTTTGGCTTGAGCCAAATCACCGAGCTGATAATAACAATAGCAAAGCTGAAGGTGAGGATACCATGTTTTATATTGTGTCAGTGTAAAGGCTGTTTCGATTTCAGGTGCCTTCAGTGCCTGCTCATACCAATAGATGGCCGCTTTGTATTTATTTTGTGCTTTGAAATGATCCCCAATCCGGCAGCAAAATTCTGGACGGGGCTGATCATATAAGAAGGATCGCAGTAAGGAGGATAAGGCGGCTTCCTCAAAACCGACTGCATAATAGCAGTCAGCTAAATTTTGGCATGTGCGAATTTCATCCTCAATCCAGCATTGTTTTGTGGCTAAAAATTTGTGATAAAAGCGAATCGCCTTCACATGCTGCTTGTTATCTCGTAATTCATTGGCGAAGTAAAAGAGATCACGAGGTGTCATCTCTTCGCCTTTTGCAAGCATGTTTTCATAAATGCGCAGATTGCGTCCAGGCTCTCCGGCGGTTGTTTTCTTACGCTTTTGATGGGTGACGGCGATATCAGCGGGAAAAATGTTGCCATACACTTGAAGGAATTCATGAACGGCCCCATACCACTGAAAGTTCAAGGCACGCTTGACGAGCCGATTTCTTCTATATTTAAAATTCACCTGACCGTCCTCGCTAAATCCAACGTGGTAAAACATCGAGACGGCATCTACTGCGGGATCTAGCGTCTGTTTGAGCTGAAGCAGTTTTTGCCGGTCCTCTTCAAGTAGGACATCGTCGGCATCCAGCCATAAGATATACTCTTTTGTCGCATGGGAAAAAGCGAAATTGCGTGCTTTTGCAAAATGCTGGACCCATTCAAAGTCGAGTACCTTTGCTGAAAAGGAGTGAGCAATGTCCTTTGTTTGATCCGTTGATCCTGTATCAACAATGATCATCTCATCTACAATGTCTTGAACAGAAGACAGGCAGTCAGCCAAAACCTCCTCTTCATTTTTCACAATCATACATAAACTAATGGTTATCATCTTTAGATCACCTCTTCATAGTGTATCGAGCATCAAAAGGAAACATTCTTTTCAGCAGCGGGTTTTTTTAAAACTAGTTTTCTGCTACTGGCTGATTTAAAATAAAGGAAGAATCTATGTAAGGGCTGATAAAATGAGTTTATTGAATGTAGAAGGATTATATAAAACCTATGGCGAAAAAACGCTGTTTGATCATATCTCTTTTCATATAGAACCAAAGGAACGCATCGGGTTAATTGGACCGAATGGAACAGGGAAGTCAACGCTTTTAAAAGTCATTGCAGGACTTGAATCATTTGAGGAAGGCGACATCACAAAGGCAGGGACACTTGATATCGAATTTCTCGAGCAAGATCCTGAAATGAGCGGGGATGAAACGATTCTCGACTATATTTTTTCAGGAACAGCACCAATGATTCAAACGATGAAAGCCTATGAAAAGGCGCTGGCTGATTTAGAGCATGATCCACAAAACGAGGCAAAACAAGAAGCGCTTATGCGTATGCAAAATAAAATGGATCAGGACGACGCATGGGATGCGAACCTTTCGGCGAAAACGATTTTGACAAAGCTTGGCGTCAAAGATGTGAGCCGATCTGTTCATGCGTTATCAGGCGGACAGAAAAAGCGTGTGGCGATCGCCAAAAACTTAATTCAGCCTGCGGGTTTGCTGATTTTAGATGAGCCGACAAACCATCTAGACAACGCAACCATTGAATGGCTTGAAGGATATTTGAGTCAATACAGCGGGGCTGTCATTCTTGTCACCCATGATCGTTATTTCTTAAACCGTGTCGCCAATCGGATTTATGAATTAAATCAGGGGCAGCTTTACACATATAAAGGAAATTATGAAGTCTTTTTAGAAAAAAGAGCGGAACGAGAAGCAGAAGCTCAAGTAAAAGAAACGAAACGTCAAAACCTGCTTAGACGTGAGCTAGCATGGTTGAGAAGAGGGGCAAAGGCTCGAACGACAAAGCAAAAAGCGCGTATCGGCAGAGTGGAAGAGCTGAAGGATCAAAAGGGACCTGATGCAAAAGGAGAGCTTGATTTTGCGATCGGTTCTCACCGGCTTGGAAAACAAGTGATTGAGGCAGAAGAGATCAGCATCACATTTGCTGGTCAAACCCTTGTGGACCAGTTCAGCGATTTAGTCGTGCCAGGGGATCGCATCGGATTTATCGGACCGAATGGAGTGGGCAAAACGACTTTACTCAATTGCCTGGCGGGTAAAATCGAACCGACGAATGGACAATTGACCATTGGACAAACAGTCCGCATTGGCTATTACACGCAGGACCATAACGAAATGAATGAAGAGCTGAATATCATTGATTACATCAAAGAAACAGCTGAAATTGTCAAA
Source organism: Bacillus sp. S2(2019) (assembly GCF_005144805.1). Classification (NCBI taxonomy): domain Bacteria; kingdom Bacillati; phylum Bacillota; class Bacilli; order Caryophanales; family Bacillaceae; genus Bacillus; species Bacillus sp. S2(2019). The sequence continues at coordinate 16,641 of NZ_SWFL01000005.1, read as the reverse complement.
ACGGCAGATGGCGTCATTGTGACAGCAGAGCAGATGCTGGAGAGATTTTTATTCCCTAGATCCATGCAGCGCACGTTTATCCGCAAGCTGTCAGGGGGAGAGCGCCGCAGATTGTATTTATTGAAGGTATTGATGGAAGAGCCGAATGTTCTCTTTTTAGATGAGCCGACGAATGATCTTGATACAGAGACGCTCAGCATTTTAGAGGATTATTTGGAGCAGTTCCCAGGCGTAGTCATCACCGTGTCGCATGATCGTTATTTCTTAGACCGAGTCGTCCATCGTCTGCTTGTGTTTGAAGGGAATGGACGTATTTCACACTTCCAAGGTGCTTACAGCGATTACATGGAGCAAGAAAAAGAACAGAAGCGAACAGAGACAAAACCTGCTGAAAAACCAGTAGAAGCTGCACCGAAAAAGAGGAAAAAACTATCCTATAAGGACCAGCTTGAATGGGATGGGATTGAAGATCGGATACAAGCACTAGAGGACAAACACCAGCAGCTCGAAGCCAGCATTGCTGAGGCTGGCAGTGATTTTGGGAAAATTCAAGAGCTGATGGACAAGCAAAAAGCCGTCGCTGAAGAATTAGAACATGCGATGGATCGCTGGACAGAACTGTCGATGATGATTGAGGAATTAGAAAGTAATGAAAAATAAAGGCTGTTAAAAAAACTGTAGAGACATTCTACAGTTTTTTTTGATAAGAACATTTGGCATAAGCATCGTGCTGGTGAATGGATTCTTCATTTCGGCACTCAATTTGAAAGCCTTTAATCCAGTTTTGTTCATATAGCTCTGCTGCAATTAACCTCGCAACATCCTCTACAAAACGTGGATTTTCATAGGCCTCTTCTGTCACTTGTTTTTCATCTGGTCTTTTGAGTACAGGGTAAAGGGGCGCACTCGCATTAGACTCGATGATCCGCAGTAGATCTGCTTTCATGTCGTCAGGGAGTTGACCTTGTTCAAACAGCTCTACCTGAATCGATACAGTGCCACGCTGATTATGTGCGCCGTATTCACTGATTTCTTTTGAACAAGGACATAACGTTGTCACCTGAGCAGTGCAGCCAATATGACAAATCCATCCGTTTTCTTCATGAAAGTGGATGTCGTATTGCACGTCTGCATGCATCAAACCGGACTTTCTGCTGATGGGACTCTTTTTTTCCATGTACCACGGAAAGGAAACTTGAATCGAGGCAGATGGCTGATTCATTTGCTTGGCAAGCTGTGCCGTCAATTCTTTTAAGGAATCCACATCAACTGGCTTTCCGCTCTCATAAAATGAGTGAAGCTGCTCGGTGAGACGGCTCATATGAATGCCTTTTTGATGAGCTGGCAAATATGTACTCAGCGTAAAATCAGCGGAAGCGGTTTGGTGCTGTGGAGTCGTTTTAGACAAAATATGTACAGGGTACGACACACGGCAAATTCCGACCTGTTCCAGATCAAAATAAAAGTCCTGTTCGGTTTGTTGGATGTCTATCATGTCCTCTTTTTGACTAGGTTTTGTTCTAGCGCTTGGCGGGACAGAACCGAATTGTGCGTGTCGTTCTTTTTTGGATGGAAATGAACACATATGGTACCTCCTTTAAAACGTAATGATTCCTATTTATTCTGCATCAAACCACAATAGAAATCAAGTGATCAAACATTAACGTTTACGTTAAGGTCACAAAGGTGTATAATAAAACATGAATTGATGAGCAGGAGGCACTGGTGATGGAATGGATGAAAATTGATCAAGTGGCGAAAAGAAGCGGTCTGACGAAACGGACCATTCGTTTCTATGAAGAGATTGGTTTATTATCAGCACCAAAGCGGACAGAGGGCGGAGTCAGACTTTACTCAGAGGATGACATGGAAGAACTGGAGAAAGTAATGCAGGCCAAAGAAGTACTTGGCTTTTCTTTACAAGAGCTTCAATCGTTTATGGAAATCGGAAAACAGCTTGAGCTGAATAAAGAAGGCTACTTGCTGTCACTTGATCCTAAGGAACGATTAGAAAAACTGTTAGATATTGAGGCGCAGCTAACTGTGCAGCATCAATTGATTACAAAAAAGCTTGAAACGATTCAAGCCTTTAAAAAGGATCTTGAAACGATGAAAGATAGAGCGGCTCATGCGATTGAGCAATTACAAAAATAAACACCTCAGCGTGTTTATTTTATTTTGTTAAACAACTGTAGGAAAGGTTCTGATGGAATGAAGGAAGAAGAAGTATTGAAACAGCGTACAAGTCTGCTTAGACAGCCAAAGGCCGTCTGGGCGGTGGCCTTTGCTTGTGTGATTTCATTTATGGGCATAGGGCTTGTAGACCCGATTTTGCCAGCCATTGCATCACAATTAGATGCATCTCCAAGTCAGGTCTCTCTTTTGTTTACGAGCTACTTACTTGTGACTGGCTTTGTGATGTTTTTTACCGGTTTTATTTCTAGTCGGATTGGTGCGAAATGGACGTTATTAATCGGACTTATTTTTATTATTGTCTTTTCTGCTTTAGGGGGTACCTCTTCAACGATTAATGAATTAATCGGCTTTAGAGGCGGATGGGGCATTGGGAATGCCTTATTCATTTCAACGGCTCTCTCTGTCATTGTCGGCGTGTCTGTTGGAGGAAGTGCGAAGGCCATTATTTTATACGAGGCTGCACTAGGTCTTGGGATTTCGGTTGGACCGCTGCTTGGCGGAGAGCTTGGGACGATCTCTTGGCGCGGGCCATTCTTTGGTGTGGCAGTGTTAATGCTCGTTGCTCTTTTAGCCATTACGTTTATGCTTCCACCGATGCAAAAGCCGCAGAAAAAGGTGAAGTTATTTGAAGCTGTTGGAGCCTTGAAATATAAGGGGCTTTTAACGATGGCATCTGCTGCTTTCTTATATAACTTTGGATTCTTTGTTCTTCTAGCTTATTCGCCATTTGTGCTTCATCTTGATGAGCATGGTCTTGGCTATGTCTTTTTTGGATGGGGATTATTTTTGGCTGTGACATCTGTCTTCTCAGCGCCGGTCATTCATCGCAAATTGGGTACATTAACAGCTCTTGTTGTTCTCTTCGCTTCGTTTGCTGTGATTTTATTCGGCATTGGAATATGGACATCACATGTGGTCGTGGTCATTTGCGGTATTGTCATTGCTGGGGGAATTCTCGGCATGATCAATACGGTGCTGACGACGGCTGTGATGGGATCAGCTCCTGTTGAGCGTTCAATTGCATCATCCTCATACAGTGCTGTACGATTTATTGGTGGTGCGATTGCGCCTTGGATTGCAGGAGTACTCGCTGAAACTTACACAGCAAGCACCCCTTATTATGTAGGGGCGGCTGTTGTTCTCTTAGGATTGGTCATCCTGCTTCTTGGCCGTAAGCATTTGGTGAATATCCAGGCAGGTCATTAATAGAAAAAAGCCTTATATCTGCAAACGATATAAGGCTTTTTTGTCTTTATAATACTTTGGTTGTCCAGGATTCGCAATTCCAAGTTTCAGTGGCCACATCTTGATAAAATTCAGGTTCGTGGGAAATCAATAGGACGCTACCTTTATATTCTTTTAATGCGCGCTTTAATTCTTCTTTTGCATCGACATCCAAGTGGTTTGTCGGCTCATCGAGAACAAGTAGGTTGGTTTCTTCATTGATCAGCTTACAAAGGCGGACCTTCGCTTTTTCACCACCACTTAAAACAGACACACGGCTTTCAATATGTTTTGTCGTTAAACCGCATTTGGCAAGGGCGGCTCTGACTTCATATTGTGTGTACGATGGGAAGGTGCTCCACACCTCTTCGATACAAGTGTTGCTGTTTTGCTCTTTTACTTCTTGTTCAAAGTAACCAATATGCAGGAATTCTCCGCGTTCCACCTCACCAGAAATGGGGGAGATTTCTCCAAGCAAGCTTCGGAGCAGTGTCGTTTTTCCGATACCGTTGGCACCGTATAACGCAATTTTTTGACCACGTTCCATTTTCAAATTCAATGGGCGGGAGAGCGGTTCATCATAACCGATGACTAAATCTTTCGTTTCAAAAATCAGTTTCCCAGACGTACGTGCCGGTTTAAAGTGGAATTCTGGTTTTGGCTTTTCGGCCGCCAGTTCAATCATATCCATCTTATCCAGTTTCTTTTGACGAGACATCGCCATATTTCGAGTGCTGACACGTGCTTTGTTTCTTGCGACAAAATCCTTTAGTTCAGCCACTTCTTGCTGCTGCCTTTTATACGCTGCTTCTAGCTGCTGCTTTTTCACTTCGTATACTTGTTTAAATTGATCATAATCACCAACGTATCGCGTGAGTTCTTGATTTTCGACATGATAAATCAAGTTAATGACACTGTTTAGGAACGGGATATCATGTGAAATGAGGATAAATGCATTTTCATATTCCTGCAAATAGCGCTTCAGCCACTCAATATGCTGTTCATCTAAATAGTTGGTCGGCTCGTCAAGAAGAAGAATTTCAGGCTTCTCTAACAGCAATTTCGCAAGCAGTACTTTTGTACGCTGTCCGCCGCTCAGCTCTGTCACATCACGATCGAGCCCGAGATCTGTTAACCCAAGACCTCTTGCAATTTCCTCTACCTTGGAATCAATGATATAAAAATCATTGTTCGTCAGGGCATCCTGAATGACGCCTACTTCTTCTAAAAGCTTTTCTAGCTCATCAGGATCTGCTTCACCCATTTTTTCGTAAATGTCATTCATTGCGGCTTCCATTGAGAATAAATAATGGAATGCATCTTGAAGGACTTCACGAATGGTTCTTCCTTTTTCAAGCACGGTATGCTGATCGAGGTAGCCGACACGGACATTTTTTGCCCATTCGACTTTTCCTGCATCTGGCTCAAGCTTGCCAGTAATAATATTCATAAACGTTGACTTTCCTTCACCGTTGGCGCCGATCAAGCCGACATGCTCGCCTTTTAATAACCGGAAGGAGACTTCGTGGAAAATGGCTCTGTCGCCAAAGCCATGACTTAAATCTTTAACAGATAATATCATTTTTTACACCTCAAATAGATTCAAAACGGCTAGTGCCTCTCATGATTATATCGAACTGTCCGGCTCGATAAAAGCATCAAAAGAAAAATTGCGTTTCAAAGCTGATTTTGAGATACTTAAGGATAGATTGAATGAGGATAAAGGAGATCAACATGACGGAAAATTGGGCATTTTTTAAAGAAGCAAAGCCATTTATTCAAAAGAACTTTGAAGCGGCTGGCTTTGAGAAGCCAACAGCGATACAAGAACAAACAGCAGAGTGGATTACGGAAAAACGCGATGTGATCGCAGAATCACCGACTGGAACAGGGAAGACACTTGCGTATGTTCTGCCGCTTTTAAATAAAATTGATGTGACTATCAAACATCCGCAAGTCTTAATCTTGGCACCTTCAAGAGAGCTTGTGATGCAAATTTTTGATGTCGTGCAAGAGTTCAAACAAGGTTCAGACATCAAAGCTATTTCCTTAATAGGCGGGGCAAATATCAAGAAGCAGCAGGAAAAGCTAAAAAAACACCCGAATATCGTGGTGGCGACACCGGGTCGCGTACAAGAGTTAATCAAAATCAAGAAACTGAAAATGCACGAAGTCAAAACGATTGTATTAGACGAAGCAGATCAACTTCTTGTCCCAGAGCATATGAAAACGATCCAAGCGATCATTAAATCCACATTAAAAGAAAGACAAATCCTTTGTTTTTCTGCAACATTGAAAGAAGAAACCGTTCAGCTGATCAAAGACATTGCATCTGAACCAGAGGTATTGAGAATTAGCAGAAGCCAAGAAGAAGCGCAGAAGGTAGGGCATTATTACCTGTTATGTGATCAGCGCGACAAGGTGAAATTACTGCAAAAGCTATCACGGCTTGAGGACATGCAGGCACTTGTCTTTGTGCGAGATATTACGAATTTGAGCATTTATGCAGAAAAATTAGCGTATCACCATGTCGACCTTGGTGTGCTTCACAGTGAAGCGAAAAAAGCAGAGCGTGCTGTCATCTTAAAGGCATTTGAACAGCGTGAATTCCCGCTCCTCCTTGCAACAGATATTGCAGCAAGAGGAATCGATATTGATGATCTGCCATATGTGATTCATGCAGATATGCCAAATGAAGAGGGTTACATCCACCGTTCAGGTAGAACCGGACGCGCAGGAAAAGAAGGCGCAGTCATCAGTCTTGTCACACCTCAAGAGCAATCAATGCTGAAAAAAATGGCGAAAAAGCTGAATCTTTCGCTTGAAGAAATTGTGTATAAGCAAGGCCAGCTGCACCTTGCGCCCAAGCAGGCATAATAAAAGGACCCTCCATAATTGGCAGGGTCCTTTTTTGTTATGAAATTTTGACAAGTTGTTTTCCGACATTTTCCCCTTTGAATAGTCCAAGGAATGCATCAGGAATGTTGTCAAAGCCTTCGATAATGGTTTCTTTGTAAGTCAGTTTGTCTTCTTTTACCCATTGTGCGAGATCTTTTGCTGCCTCTTCAAAGCGATCAGAGTAGTTGGCAACAATGAAGCCCTGCATCAATGCACTTGTTTTAATGAGTTTTGTTTGCACACGAGGGCCAATGTCTTCGCTTGCACTAATGTTATAAGAAGAAATGGCGCCGCAGACTGGAATACGTGCAAAACGGTTCAAATGATTCATCACAGCATCAGAGATTTCGCCGCCCACATTGTCAAAATACACATCGACACCGTTTGGACAGGCTTTTGCAATGGCGTCATCTAAATCATTGGTTGTTTTATAATTAATGGTTTCATCAAAGCCCAGTTCTTTTAAATAAGCCAGCTTATCATCGGATCCGGCAATTCCAACGACGTGGGCACCTTTGATTTTAGCAATCTGTCCGACAACAGAACCAACGGCACCTGCGGCTCCAGAAATGACAACCGTTTCGCCTTCTTTTGGCTGACCAATCGCAAGAAGTCCAAAATAGGCGGTTTGTCCTGGCATGCCCAAAATCCCTAAGTAATAAGATAACGGCGCAATGGATGGATCAATTTTTGTCAGAGACTCTGCTTTGGCAGTAGAATATTCCTGCCAGCCAAGGAATCCAAGTACAAAATCACCTTTCTCAAATTGAGGAGATTTGGACTCGACGACTTCTCCGACCACTCCACCTTGAATGACTTCATTCAGCTTGAACGGAGGTGTATAGGATTTTGTATCTTGCATTCGTCCTCTCATGTAAGGATCTACAGACACATATTTCGTTTTAATCAAGACTTCGCCATCTTGCGGCGTTGGTATATCAACTGTTTCAAAATGAAAAACATCTTTAGTAGGTAACCCTTTTGGACGTTTTGCTAATTGAATTTGTTTTTGTTGACTCATGTCAAATCCTCCCTTTCACTTGCAACCTAGATTTACATTAACATGATGCTTCTTTTCGTTCAAAACATACGGTCTTTTCCAAGCACATACAAAAAAGCAGCCACCATCTAAAAGAAGGGGACTACTTTTTTTGAAGAGAGACAGAAAGGAGCGGCGGGAGACAACCAAACAGTTGATACTCATCCGCATCACGTTCTTTTAATAAATATTCATTTGCATTTTGCATGGAGGCTTTCATCATATCGTGCGTCACAAAAGGAAAAAGGATATTTAAATATGAGGACAACAGGTCTTGTGGATCTTGTTCGATTGACTCGATATCTCCAATGTTAATAATAATAGAAAAGAGATAATCGATGCAGATGTGAAAGTGCTGTTCAGCAAACAAAGTAAGCGGCTTTGCTTTTGATTCTTCAGGATTCCATTTTTGAAAAAGCTGTTTCACCAAATCACTGACAACCCATGCATTAAACTGCTGCTCAGCTGAAAAATAATACATCAGCTCCCCCCCATTTCTAGCCTCCAGTATAAGAATTGTACAACAAATGACAAGGAAAGCATATAATTTTTCAGAAAATTTAGTCATTTTTACAGTCTTTTTGTCAAAAATAAGTCCATAGACGCATTAAGTTCACAGAGTAAAAATGGATGTGCCGGAGGAGGGTTTAATGACAAAAGTGACGGGTAAAAGATTCGTAAGACGTTAAAGGAGGAATAATAAATGAAACCTGTTGTAAGAGAGTATTCAAATGATGAAACACTTCAAAGAGATGTGGAGCAATTAAAACAACTCGGTGTTGCAAGAGAGGACATTTATGTTCTGTCCCATGACGATGATCGAACTGAGCGTATTGCAAGCAACGCAGATGCCAATACGATAGGTCCAAAAGAAGTTGGACTCAAGCATGCGGTTGGAAACATCTTTAGCAAAAAGGGAGATGAACTCCGCAATAAGATTCACGAAATTGGTTTCTCAAAAGAAGAAGCTGAGACATTTGAAGAACATTTAGACGAAGGAAAAGTTCTTCTCTTTGTGACTGACCATGAAAAAGTGAAAAATTGGGCATAAACGCCATCGTAAAAAGCCTCTTACTTTTGTAAGGGGCTTTTTTCAGATTTTTGACAAAGGGCTAAAATGAACTTGATTTTAGTCCTTTGTCTTCTTTTCAGCGTGATAGAAAATCTTTGCAGTCTAGGAAGGACGAGTACTGACGCGGAGCGAATTTCACATTCGTGAGCACCAGCACGCAGGACTGACAAAGAATGCGAGGGTTTGTCTACACGCTGAAAGCCTCTTACTTTTGTAAGGGGCTTTTTTTCATGCTGCGATAATTAAAATCTACCATCTGTCTTTTTCACTATAATAAGACAGGTTAAAAAATTGGGGTAAACAGTAAAATGTCTAATTGAAAATATAGAAATATCAAAGGATACCATCAAAAAAAAGAAAAAAGTAGTGAAAATATCACAAAAAACCATTCGGGAAATAATTATGATATCTTTATTTTTATCTCAAAATGAAATAAAAATCTTGTGTAATTTAGTAGATAAATTTCTTAGTTCTATTGGTTTAAGTTGTATTTTTGTGTAGAAATAAGTGTTTTAAGGTCAAAAAACCACGAAATATACCTGTATTTTCAATTAGAAAATCATTCTAATGTTTAGGAAATAATTTGTTGACAAAATAATCTAAAAACAATATATTTGGCTTAATCAAGTCATTATGGAATTAGTTGTTAAATTTTTGATAGGTGGATTTCAGGATCAATTCTGTAAATGATGATGCATTAAGACCTAAGGAAGAGCACTTCTGGGGCAAAGCGATACTGAAGAAATATCTATTAGACAAAAAGAAATGAATGATAGATAGCTTAGAACGGTAGATTCGTTTTTCTACTATGCCTACTTCTCAATGGTAATATTCAGAGGATCATCATAAAGAAAGCGCTTTCCTAGCGCTGTTAAGGAGGTGAACCCATATGAAGAAAATGTATAACAAACTGAGGCGCTGTAATAGTTGAATGGCTGTGGTTGTATGTGAAGATGAGTGCTGAAAAAGAAGAGTGACATGTGGGATGCTTCTCTCCTTTTTCAGAAAACAGATTTCCTAAAAAATCCATCTTTCATTTTATCATAAGGCTTTTTGCTTGAAAACCACCTTTGTTAGGAAAGGTGATTGTGAATTGAAGGAGGTCAAGTGATGAAAAAGGCTTTGTATCATGAAGACAGCGGGTTGTATTTAGAGAAAATGCGCATGGCTTTTCAAGAACACTATGAGCAAAGAACAGATATGTGGTCTACTGATCCATCATTAACAGACGCTGCTGTGATGTCTCTCAAGGCATGGCGTTCCAGGGAAAAGGATGCACTTGCTTCTGTGCTGGATATCGGCTGCGGGAATGGACGGGCTCTTGAACATTTACAAGGACTGTCGGCATATACCGGCATTGACCTTTATGAGCATGAGGAATGGCAAGGATTGAAGAAGAGAAAAGAGGTTCCTGTCCATTTTTATCATCAAGATTTTATGTCTTGGTCAATGGATCAAGGGCGCGAGCTGACGTTTGATTTGATTTTAGATCATGGCTGCTTTCACCATCAGCACCCTGATGACCACGAACGATACTTAAAGCAGATTTCCTCGCTGCTTCATGAAGGTGGTGTGTTTTCCCTTGTTGTATGGGGAGAAGAGTGGAAAACAGGCTTAATCGGAGAAGATGGACGCTTCCATTTTTCATTCTCAGATACTCAGCTTGGAGAAAAGATTTGTACATCAGGGCTTGAGCTCGTTTCGATTACACCATTACAAGCGAAGGCTGGGATCAGCCAGCATCATGTCATTGCTGTCAAAATCTAGTGCAAAGGAGGATAAACGCGATGTTTGATGTGATGGTTCTTGGTGCATACCTAGGCGAGTGCTTCAATCAATGTAGCTGAATTGAAGTACGGACTATTCATCCAATCAAAGGGTACAACCGGATGACGTGCATTTGAAGGACCAGAGCTTCTAGTAAAGGAGAAAGCAGCTCGAAGCTAGCAGAGATATTCTTTTAGAGAAAGAGCATGTCAGTTTCCATTCAAGAATCATCAAATGGTGTTGCTCTCTTACAGAGAATACAGCGTATGAAGCTCGATTTCTGCTCCTTTGTACTGGACAAGTGACAGTCTAAAAAGAGTCTTTATGAAAGGTACTGATGGATGATTGGCATCGCACATCTATTCAGCCAGTATGTCAGGAAATTTCTCCTGAGCCATGATTCTAGCTGGAACCGGTGCTCAGGGTGCAAAGGGAGTGCATACACATATTCATCACGCCATCACTGCGCTGAGAGAGTTCAATGGGGTGCAGTGATGAATAGGGGGAGACAAATGAACAAGTTTGTAGCTGAACTACAATCAATGATTCATCATTTTACATTTCAAGAAAAACACTATTTGCTCGTGGGGCCAGTGAACCTGCCGATCTCTATTGAACATGAAGAAGTGCAGTTTACATGGTATGCCTTTGCGTCTGTAGAAGCTGATACAACGCCAACGGTTGAGTCTATTGTACAAATGAGTACCGAGCAGCAAACATTTTCCTCTTGTCTCCTTTTTGGCGACTTTGAAAATGAAGTGCCGCCGCTTGTGCGAATTCATAGTGTCTGCCAAACAGGGGATGTGTTTGGGTCACTGAAATGTGATTGCGGTCCACAGCTTGCATCATCGCTAAAAAAAATCACCGATTACGGAAAAGGCATGCTTGTGTATATGGCCAATCAAGAAGGGCGCTCTATTGGGCTAATGGCCAAAGCCTTCACGTATAAATTACAGGAAATGAAACTGGATACATTTGAGGCGAACAGGTTGATCGGCTGCGGAGATGATGATCGGCATTACGAGGAAGCAGCGGCTGTCTTGCACTATTTAAACAAAGGGAAACCATTGCATCTCTTAACCAATAATCCAGATAAAGTCGATTCCATTGCTGCTTACGGTCTTCCGGTTTTACGGTTTGATCATACGGTAGAAGCCTCTCTCTATAATGAGGCGTATTTAAAGGCAAAAGCAGCATCAGGGCATATGGTCGATGAGAAGAAATTAATTAATCAGTAGATGAGTTTATTTAAAGAAGGCGGGAGAAAAGCGTGAAACCTGATATCAATTGGATTCAAATCCCAAGCGGCTATGCGACGATTGGAAGTAATGAAGAAGATATGAAAAAGGCATCAGAATTTTGGAAGGACAAACTTCTGAATCCAGCCTATGGCCGTGAGAAAAAATTTCAAAAATGGCTGTACAAAGAATTTCCATCTTATCAGCCGTATATGAGTGAATTTTTCATCTCAGATACGGTCGTCACCAATGAATGGTATCAAAGCTATTGCGACGAGACAGGAAAGCCTTATCCAGAGAGCTTGACGAACCTAGAACTTGGCGGGGGAAAAGACCATCCAGCTTGGGGCATGGACATCGAGGAAGCTTTCTCATTTTGTCAGTGGCTGAGCGGGAAGCTTGGATATGAGGTATCGATTCCTACTGAGGAAGAATGGGAATATGCTGCCCGGGGCAATACGAGACATCAATATCCTTGGGGAGATGAGTTTAACCCCTCTTACTGTAATACACACGAATCAAATATTGAAAAAACGACACCTGTCCGTCATTACGAAAAAGGAAGATCTCTATTTGGACTATATGATATGGGTGGCAATGTCGAAGAATGGGTCAACACCAAGTATCACATATATGAAGGCGGAATTGAGGTTGTAGATGATTTAACCGAGACACTCGGCAGTGATTACTACATTTTAAAAGGTGGCTCCTTCGCAAGAGGCGGAGATTTATGCAGAGTCGCAAGAAGACACGGTAAACACCCAGACCCTGTTTTTCGATTTACTGGTTTTCGTGTAGTTACTCGTCAAAAACAACATATAAAGGTGGGAGTGTAAAACCATGCATAGAGGACCGATTACATCCGTTTTATCAACTCAGCATGACCAAATTGTCTACACAGGTGGCTATGATCGCTGTATTTATAAATGGGACCGTGCCACGGGAGAAGGAACATTCATTGGCAGTCACGAGCATATCATCAACTCTTTATCCCTTTCGGAAAATGGAACGTATTTAGCGAGTGCATCGTCAGACTATACCATTCAATTATATGATACTGGCACACATACAAGAATTCGTACGCTATATGGTCATGCGGATGATGTGGAAGCTGTCGCATTTGCAAAGCAGGATACGCTTCTTGTATCAGTGTCCAGAGACAGAAGATGCTTAGTTTGGGATATTGAAACGGGAGCCATTTTAAGAGAATTTCATGGACATAGCAAGGATGTATTAGCTGTATGGATTCATGAGGATAAAGCTTATACAACTGGTGACGATGGCTATGTCCTTGTATGGCTCTATGAAACAGGAGAAATTGTAGGTGAAATTGGCCCGTTTGATTATGAGCTGGATACCATCAGCGGCAGCAATCAAAAAGAAGTATTCGCCTTTGGTAGAGACGATGGCACGGTCATCATTTATGATGCCGCTACATTACAGGAGAAAAAAATCATTAAAGCTCATTTACAAGGTGTGAAACGTGTAAACTTTTCGCCGAGCGGTAACTACTTGCTCACAGCGGGTTATGACCATTTAATTAAGCTGTGGAATTATGAAACCGGTGAATTAATTGATACGTTGCTGCCTCATAAATATCAATGGGAGCGCTCGCTTGTTTGGACAGAAGACGAGCAAGCCATTTTAGGAGCCAGCTTTGGGAAAACGTATTGTGAATGGTCAATTCAAGAAGGAAAAGTGATCTCTGATGAGCAGGAATTGGCGACACCTTCTATTAATGATATTGCGTTGACTGAAGCGGGTGATATTATCACTGCATCAGATGACGGAAAATTCAGAAAGAATGGAATCGAAATCGCAAAGTCAACAGGTGTTCTCACAAATGGAGTGGCTGTTGCACGGGATGGAAGCTATTATGCATGGGGCGATCATGCGAGTCAGGTGCATATTGTACACGAGTCATTGCAGCAAATGGTCTCTTTTGATCTCAACACAGGTCCTGTCAATAGTGTGTATTTCCATGAGGAGGATCGTCAATTTTATATCGGCACTTATGGCGGTTATGTGCATGTCATTTCGACTGAACACTTAAAGGAAATCGGCCGTTCTAAAGCACATGATTGCGCGGTCAAAGCATTAAAGGTAGAAGGAGATCATATCATCACAGCGGCAGTTGAAGGAACCATCTGTCTTCTCGATAAAAAGAGTTTGTCCTTAACAGCAGAATATATCGGGGCGACAGAGCTGTTAAATGATGTATTTATTGATAGCAAAAGAGATCGTATTGCCATTGTCAGCCGTGATAAAAACGTCCGATTGTTTGATTTGCATACAGGCAGAATTTTAAATCAGCACAACGAGCATCAATATTCCATTAAATCCATCACTGTGACAGACTCTGGCTATATTGTGAGCGGAGACTATTGGGGATATATTGTGGTCTGGAATCCAGAGCTAGATGTCAATACAGGTCCGATTCGAATTGCTAAGAATGGCATTAGTGCCATTAGACAACTAGGAAATGATGTGTATGCAAGCTCATATGACGGTGGTATTTATCATATTCGAGAAGATGGCACACATACGGAAGTACTGCGCTTATTTGAACAATTTCCGAAAGAAGTAATCTCTCATTAAGAAAAAGAATGTAAGCGGGGGATTCTCATGATAAGTGTTTGCAAGGAACATATGAAAAAAGGTCTGACTGTACTCAATTGTCCGCATGTGCTCCTCATTAATAAATATGAATGTCGCAAATGCTGTTTTTGTAAACAACGAGCATCATATAAACTGTTTTATTCCTTGCCTTACTATGATCGATCTGAAAAGAAACGGCTTGAGAAAGTATAGCACATGAGAATAGAACTCCTTCATTTTCTGAAGGAGTTCTTTCCCTTGAGAGAAGAAAGGAGCCCGAGATGAAAGACGATGTTTTTTATATGAAGCTGGCGATTGCCAACGCGAAGGCGATGAAAGGACAAACCTCACCCAATCCGCTTGTTGGTGCAGTGATTGTTCAGAGCGGTAAGATCGTTGGGATTGGTGCGCACATGAAGGCTGGCGAGCCTCATGCTGAAATTCATGCACTGCTAATGGCAGGAGAAAAGGCGAAGGGAGCTGACATGTATGTGACACTCGAACCTTGTACACATCACGGAAAAACAGGCCCTTGCACCGAAGCAATCATCAAAAGTGGTGTGAAGAAAGTGTTGATTGCCACCCAAGATCCGAATCCGGTTGTTGCAGGTAAAGGAATTGCCTTTTTGAAAAAGGCTGGAATTGAAGTGGAGCAAGGGATATGTAAACAGGAAGCAGATCGTTTAAATGCTCCTTTTTTTCATTTGATGCAAACAAACCTTCCATATGTTGTCTTAAAATCAGCTATTTCGATAGATGGGAAAATTGCCACGGCTGAGCAAGAAAGCAAATGGATCACTGGAATAGAAGCGAGAACAGAAGTGCAGCGCTTACGTCAAGAAGCAGATGCGGTGCTGACAGGAGTGGAAACGATTATTCAAGATGATGCCGGCTTAATTGTAAAGGATTCATTCAACCATCAGCCCATTCGTGTCATTTTAGATTCAACATTAAGGATACCGCTTCATGCCAAATGCTTAACAGATCATAGGGCAGAAACCATAATTTGTACATCACAAGATTATGATCATCAAAAGTATCAACAGTTGATACAAAAAGGTCATCAAGTATTTGTCACAAGCGGAGAACACCGGACAGATCTTCAGGATGTGTTACACATGTTGAAGAAGCGCTCTGTGATGTCAGTGCTTGTAGAGGCAGGGGGCAGTGTGAGTGCGTCATTTTTAGAAGCATCCCTTGTGAACGAAGCTGTTATCTATATGGCACCTTTATTAATCGGAGGGAAAGATGCACCTACTTTTTTTGAAGGAGAAGGTGTGAAAAAACTAAAAAAGGCGATCCGTCCAGCGGATATTGAATATAGTATGGTAGGAAAAGATTTAAAAATGACGATGACATTTTAACGATGGAGAGAGGTCCTTGCACGTAGAGTGCAAGGCCTTTCAAATTTTTTGATAAAAATAAAATTGTACATACACCTTTATCGATCATGATGAATACGATGGATTGGGGTGATTCTATGAGAAAATGTAGACAATGCGGAAAGATATACCCAACTCATTCGACAGACCACTACCAAAAAGGAAGCTGGTATGATGCGTATAAGGATGATGGCTGGGAATGTGATAGTTGTAAGAAAGGTAAATCAGACAAACAAAGGAAACCAGTAAAAAATCCATGCTGCGGAAAAGATCCTTGTGTGTGTGTCATTCAAGGACCGCCAGGGGGAAGAGGAAGGAGAGGCCCAGCAGGTCCGGCGGGTCCAGTGGGTCCAGTAGGCCCAGCGGGTCCAGCCGGCCCGGCAGGTCCACAAGGCCCAACAGGCGTTGGGTTAACAGGGGTTGTAGCATTTGATCCAGCGGTAGCCCCGGCGTATCCAGTAGGTCAAGTGGTGACATATGATGGCAGTACGTATGTGGTAAATTCAGCACCACCAACAGGTACGCCTGATACATCGCCGGATTATACGCTTTTAGCAGCTGCGGGCGCAACAGGTACAGGACCAACAGGTGTCACCGGAGATCCAGGTCCGACGGGTGCAACAGGAGCCACTGGTGTAGGTCTAACTGGAGTCGTTCCTTTTGATGCGGCAGCGGCACCAGGATATCCATTGGGTCAAGTAGTGACATATGAAGGTGGAACGTATCTTGCAAACACAGCATCACCAACGGGTACACCGGATACATCACCAGATTATACGCTTCTAGCCGCTGCGGGTGCGACAGGAGATACGGGTGCAACCGGAGCAACAGGAACAGGAGCAACAGGAGATACAGGCGCAACTGGAGCGACCGGAGCCACAGGAGATACGGGTGCCACAGGAGCAACAGGAACAGGAGCGACTGGCGCTACTGGAGATACAGGCGCAACCGGAGCGACCGGAGCCACAGGAGATACGGGTGCCACAGGGGCAACAGGAACAGGAGCGACCGGCGCTACTGGAGATACAGGTGCTACTGGAGCGACCGGAGCCACAGGAGATACGGGTGCCACGGGAGCAACAGGAACAGGAGCGACCGGTGCTACTGGAGATACAGGCGCAACCGGAGCGACCGGAGCCACAGGAGATACGGGTGCCACAGGGGCAACAGGAACAGGAGCGACCGGCGCTACTGGAGATACAGGTGCTACTGGAGCGACCGGAGCCA
>NZ_SWFL01000004.1:0-424678 GCF_005144805.1 Bacillus sp. S2(2019) | reverse complement strand
CCCACGTGTTACTCACCCGTCCGCCGCTAACATCCGGGAGCAAGCTCCCTTCTGTCCGCTCGACTTGCATGTATTAGGCACGCCGCCAGCGTTCGTCCTGAGCCAGGATCAAACTCTCCGAAAAAGTACAAAACCGAAGTTTTGTTTTTCGTCAGCGTTTGACTGACTACCTATGAAGTATCATAGGATTTTTTTATAAAAACTCGAATTAACAGGTACGTTTTGTCTTGTTTAGTTTTCAAAGATCATCTTTTAAAATGGAGCGGGTGATGAGAATCGAACTCACGACATCAGCTTGGAAGGCTGAGGTTTTACCACTAAACTACACCCGCGTGGTTAAATGTTATTGGCGCGCCCGAGAGGAGTCGAACCCCTAACCTTTTGATCCGTAGTCAAACGCTCTATCCAATTGAGCTACGGGCGCTTAATCAGGCGACTTAATTATCTTAACATATCGTTTTTATTAAGTCAACATCTTTTTGAAGTTTGTTTATCGTATCTGTCTGAGCATCAGTGTTTCAGATGCGTCATCAGCGACGAATAAAAATATACCATGAATCACGCAAAAGGGTCAATACATTTTTCTAAAAAAGTTTCATGTTTTTTAAGAAGTGCTCTTTTGTTAGATAAATAGAGTTTCAATCGCCCTATTTTCATTTCTTTCTTCATAATTCTAATGATTCTTAAATAAAATCTTTCTAAATCCAAAGGAGGACAAAACATGGTCACCTAGAATTTTTATTTATTGGAAAATTCTTAATATTTTCCATGCATTTAAAGGAGGTAGGAGATGATGAAAAAGTTTGTCGCTTTTCAAATCATGATCGCTTTGGTGATAGGAGCTCTTATCGGCCACTTCTTCCCTGATTTCGGAATGGCACTGCGGCCCATTGGGGATGGCTTTATCCGATTGATTAAAATGATTGTAGTCCCTATTGTTTTCTCTACGATTGTCATCGGCGCAGCTGGCAGTGGTGGAATGAAGAAAATGGGTAGTCTCGGATTAAAGACAATCATTTGGTTTGAAGTCATTACGACCATCGTTCTTGGAATCGGGCTTTTATTGGCCAACGTGTTAAAGCCAGGCGTTGGACTCGATTTCTCTCAATTAGCTAAGAAAGATATTGGGGAACTCGATGGTTATACTCAAAAGGTCGTCGATTTTAAACAGATGGTTTTAGACATCATTCCAACCAATATCATCGATGTCATGGCTCAGAATGATTTACTAGCAGTGATTTTCTTCGCTATTTTATTCGGTGTAGCCGCAAGCGGCATTGGGAAAGCTTCCGCTCCTGTCCTTACCTTCTTTGAATCAGTAGCACAAATTATGTTTAAGCTCACACAAATGGTCATGGTGACAGCTCCTATTGGAGTTTTAGCATTAATGGCAGCTTCTGTCGGACAATACGGCATTGTTTTACTCATTCCTATGATGAAACTTGTTGGCACTGTCTTCTTAGGATTGTTTATTATTCTATTTGTTTTGTTCCCTCTTGTCGCACTGATCTTCCGTTTTAACTACTTCGAAGTGTTGAAAATGATTTGGGATTTGTTTTTAGTGGCCTTTTCTACTACAAGTACAGAAACTGTTCTTCCACAGCTCATGTCACGGATGGAGAAATACGGCTGTCCGAAAAGAATTGTTTCCTTCGTCATCCCGTCAGGTCTTTCTCTTAATTGTGATGGTTCAAGTTTATATTTATCGGTTTCCTGTGTGTTTCTTGCACAAGCGTTTGGCGTCGATATGAGTTTATCACAGCAGCTCCTCATGATGCTTGTCCTTGTTTTAACAAGTAAAGGCATTGCAGCTGTCCCGTCTGGCTCACTTGTCGTTCTTTTGGCAACAGCTCATGCAGTAGGTCTGCCAGCAGAAGGTGTCGCTATTATCGCCGGTGTTGATCGGATTATGGATATGGCTCGAACAGGCGTGAATGTTCCTGGACATGCGGTTGCCTGTATTGTCGTCTCTAAATGGGAAAAAGTATTCCGAGAGTCTGCATGGGAAGTTCCGAAAGCAGGTGAAGAAACAAAAGGAATGTAATGTTTTTTATGAAGGAAAGGGGTCACCCTTTCCTTTTTTCATGGCAAAAATGTCTGCTTCAGCACGGCTTTACCTTCTTGTTGCAACTGCACCTCCGCATATGCTCCGTTAATGAGGGTCATTTGCGGCGGTACGTGTCCACAATCAATATCGTAAACAATCGGTATTTGTAATTCCTTATGCAATTCTTCATATAGATCCGTATATTCATATCCTTCCACAGGAGTGTCCACTGCACTCCTGCCAAACATGATGCCAGAGCAATGATCAAACCAGCCTGCTAGTTTTAATTGGACAAGAGACCTCTTCATACTCGCAGCATTTAATTCACAGTTTTCAAAATACCATAGAATGGGTTCACCTTTCAGGTATGTTTCTTGAAAAGCTTTGACATCTCCAAAAGGCGTGCCAGCTAAGTGCCGAATCACATCAATACAGCCACCCATCAGTCTTCCCTTCATCGTCGTCTCTAAGTGATCAACAGTACGCCATGCGGTTGGTTCGGTTAAATGAAAGACATGAATGCTTGGATGGTCATACTGCCATTCCTTTTGATACATATCAGAAGAAAATTGAGTAACGTCCTTTTTCTCTGGAGTGGAAAGTATTTGTTCCCACATAGCCGTCACCTGATCAAGCTCTTCCCCCTGAAGATCCACAAGGTTCGGTCCATGCGCTGTTGCAATGCCTGTGTTTAATGTCAAAGCTAATAGAAGGAGACTTGTATCCGAGTAACCAAGAATCCACTTTTTTTGCATCACTGAGAAATCAAGATGCTCTAACACTTCAATAAGCAGCTGTCCACCCCATGGCGGGATGATGTGGTCAATCTCATGACAAGTCATCATCCGCTGTAACTCATTTGCTCGCTTGATTGCAGGAGCTGATTTCGCTTTTTCCTGTTGCCATACTGTCTCTCCACATATAACTTCATAGCCTCTTTTTTTCATCCGATCGCAAGACAGTTGAAACATCTCATGCAAAGAGGGCTGCACACCTGAGGAAGGTGCTGTCACCCCAATCGTTTGT
Organism: Bacillus sp. S2(2019); assembly: GCF_005144805.1. Classification (NCBI taxonomy): domain Bacteria; kingdom Bacillati; phylum Bacillota; class Bacilli; order Caryophanales; family Bacillaceae; genus Bacillus; species Bacillus sp. S2(2019). The sequence continues at coordinate 421,605 of NZ_SWFL01000004.1, read as the reverse complement.
CCTTTTTGCAAAAATGGATACTGGATCATCCTGCTCACCTCCACCTTCTATGAATCTCTCATCTATTCATTGTAAAGAAAATTCCCCTTCTCCAAGGGGAATCTCGTCTTACTCTCTCTGACGCAGGACAGTATATACACCTGCGAAAATACACAAAATCCCAACAAACGAACGTAAGCCCATCTCTTCACCTAGAAGCATCCATCCAAGGATCGTGCCAACGATTGGTTGAAAGAAGAAAAACAGACCACCGCTTGAAGCGTCCATCAGTTGAAGCCCTCTATTCCACAAAAAGAAAGCAAGGGCCGTTGAGATGATACCTAGATACAGAATGCCACCCCATATTTCCGGTCTTGCCATTTGCTGCACATCAAGATGAGGCAAACGAAACAAGACGGGTGGTGTTAATACGATAAAGGCCACAATGATCGCATATGTTGTCGTCACTACTTGAGGATACTTTCCTGGAACTCGTTTCAAAAGAACAGACATGAGCGCCCATGTTAATGCAGCAATAACCAGTGAAAGCCCGCCAACAAACTCATCCGTTTGAACAGCGACAGGCCCAATCATCATCAGTACACCTACTGTAGCAAGCAGAATGGAGACACACTTTCTCATTGTGAAAGATTCTTTTAATAGAAAGAAAGCGAAAAGCACCATAAAAGCAGGTGTGGCCGATGTGATGACGGCACCCATTTGTGCAGACGTATACATTGTGCCAATTTCTTGGGTCACGATCGAAAGAAAGTTGCCAATCAATCCAATCGCCACAATCAGCGGGATATCCTTTTTGTCTAACCGAAAAGAGTAGCCCAAACGCCAAATCGTGAACACAAGAACGACTCCAGCTATTGCATATCTCATCCAGACGAGCTCAAGTGGCGGGACCAACGCAACTGTTACTTTGACCACTACATACATACCGCCCCAAATACTAGCAGCTAACGTTAAGTAAAGGGCTCCTATATATTTTTCATTCATTTTTTCCCCTCCGTTACTGGATATATTCACTGCGATATCCACAAACGGAGATCACTCTCCGTTATGGACGGAGGTGATTTGGTACATCATGTTCAAATAAAGGCTTCCATTGCATATCAGTCACCCCAATTGTTTTTATTTTCTGATTACTTTATAACAAAATCTGGTTCACTTCAATCCTTTTTTATCGCCACGTTTCTTCATATAATAGAAGTTCAATAGGATTGACATGATGTATTCGTTTTCTTATAGTAAGTAAAACAATTGATGTTTACACAGAAAAGGAGTAGAGGTATTTGGATGTTGAAGCTAGGAAACACATTCCCACTGCCGGAAACGAACCGTTTCTTGAGGGAATAAAAGATTGTGTGCCAACCTTGCTTGGTTATATGAGCATTGGGTTTGCCTTTGGAATTGTTGGCATTAGTTCGCAGTTAAGTATATGGAAAATCGCGCTGTTATCTATCTTTATTTATGCTGGCGCTTCACAGTTTATCATCTGTGCATTACTTGTGACAGGAAGCCCTCTTTCCGCTATTATTTTCACCACGTTCATTGTCAATTTACGGCATTTGTTACTCAGCCTTACGCTTGCCCCCCATTTTACACGCTACTCTGTAAAGCAGAACATCGGATTTGGTCTTCTGCTTACTGATGAATCCTTTGGCGTAGCGATGAATAAATTAGCACAGCAAGGAAAATTGAATAACAGATGGATGCATGGACTGAACATTACAGCTTATTTATGCTGGATTGCTGCGTGTACACTTGGCGGAATATTCGGACACTGGATTTCAAATCCAGAGGCGCTTGGTCTTGATTTTGCCCTATCCGCGATGTTTGCTGCGCTGCTCATTCTTTCTTTACAGACGGTGCCAAAAAATAAGCTCACCCATCGCTTATCACTTGTTTTATATATGTTTGTTGCGATGTTTGTGCTGCTTCATTTTGTTCCTTCACACGTGGCTGTTTTGTTGGCAACTGTGCTTGTTGCCACTATTGGGGTGGTGACAGATAAATGATTAGCAGTTTTATGTTATGGCTCATTCTTGGCTGTATGATTGTGACCATCATCCCAAGAGTCGTTCCATTTTTATTTGTAAGGAGTATACAGATGCCAGAAGTGGTGCTCAAATGGTTATCATTTATCCCCATTTGTATATTTACCGCTTTGATTGCAGAGCATCTATTCATACATACTACAGCAGGCGTCACCATTCACTGGATGTACCTTGCTGTCTTGGTTCCAACTGTGTTAATCGCTGTTTGGACAAAAAGCTTGTCCCTCACCGTTCTAGTAGGCGTCATGCTGATGGGCACAGCTAGATGGTTTTTCTAATAGAAAAAGCTTAACCGGATGCGGTTAAGCTTTTTTCATTTTACGATACCGTATACAAAGCCGTCATAGCCTTTTTCGCCAACAGTTTGAATAGCGGTTGCCTCAATTCTCGACTCTTGTTTGAGTAAATCGAAGAATTCACGAGTTCCCTTCACTCGCTCATCTTGATCAGAGGCATGAAGAACTGCTCCATTTCTGACCACATTGTCTGCAATAATGACTGTTCCCTTTTTTGAGAAGTGTAACGCCCACTTCAGATATTGCGGGTTGTTTGGTTTGTCTGCATCAATGAAAATCAAATCGAACGGGAGCGTATCCTGCTCTTTTAACTGAGATAAAGTATCTAACGCTTTTCCTTGTAAAATGGTGACACGTTCTGCTAGGCCTGCTCTGTCTATGTTTTGCTGTGCTGTTTCTGCATGATGACTGACAGCCTCTAATGTCATGAGTTCTCCATCCGCTTCAAGTGCACGGGCAAGCCAAATGGTACTATAACCGCCAAGTGTACCGATTTCTAAAATGCGCTTTGCACCCTTGGTTTTTGCTAACAAATAAAGCAGTTTTCCTTGGGCCGGCGACACATCTATTTCTGGTAATCCGGCTTGCTTATTCTTGATAAGAGTTTGCTCCAATACGTCATCTTTAGCCATCAATTTGTCTTTGATATACTCGTCAACTTTCCCCCATACTTGCTCCAAGTCATCCATCTCCCTTGTTCATGTCTTCTATTTAAAGTCTACATGACGGAAGCGAGAATTTATAATCAATTCTTTTCACACACCTATTCATTTTATTGATGAAAGGAATGGGATGATGGATACATGGGGCAAGTACCTGTAAGTATGTGCAAACTACTGATTCAGCTTATTTTTCACGTCACCTTTTTTATCTTGAAGCTTTCCTTTTACTTGATCTTTCTTTCCTTCTGCTTTCAGGTTTTCATGATCTGTAGCTTCGCCAAGTTTTTCTTTCACTTGACCTTTGACTTGATTTGTTTTTCCTTTCGCTTTATCCATATGTCCATTTTGTTCACTCATTTGTTCCACCTCCACGTTTGATACTGTTTATTTAGCCTTTTTGCACATGACAAAACATCTGAGTGTGCTGTGTGCGCGTTTCAGGTATGATAGACATAATGGAATGAAAGGTTGGTGGTCTGTTCAATGATCATTTCTGAAAGTGTTCACTGTACGTGGTGTGACCTATCGTATTCGCTCTGCTGCATCAGCAGATGCCAAACAGTTATCAGCTCTCAGACTGAAAATCGATGGTGAAACCGAATATTTAGATCGTGAACCGGGTGAAGCTTTTATTGATGAGAAAGGGTTCGAGGCGTTGATTCAAGAGGATTCCAATGAATGCCGTCATCTCTTTTTAGTTGCAGATATTGAAGGAGACATTGTCGGTTTTTCAAGATGCGAAGGACACCCACTTAAGCGCTCTGCTCACAAAGTAACGTTTGGCGTTGCCGTACAGAAGGCCGCTTGGGGCTATCACATCGGGAAAGAACTTTTAGCTACATCGATCGACTGGGCAGATCAGCAAGGCATTCAAAAGATGTCACTTCAAGTAATGGAAACCAATCAAAAAGCCATTCGTTTATATGAACACTATGGCTTTGAGATTGAAGGCTTGTTAAAAAAAGATAAACGGCTGGCGGACGGCATGTATTATGATACGGTTGTGATGGGCAGGCAGCGGCCAGTCTCCTGACCGCTTACATGACATAACTCCAGATCATCGAAATCGCACTATACATAAGCAGCAGCCCCATGACGAACTGGAACGGCCGCTGATAAAGAGTTAAAAAACGCTTGAATACAGAGCCAAATAAACTCCAGCTAAATGTGCCTAAAAAACCAATGATGGCGAGAATCAGCGTCAACAACATGTATTGCATATTGGACTGTCCATACGGCAGAACAAAAGTGGAAATGACGGTTAACCCATACAAAATGGCTTTCGGATTAATAAATTGCAGCAGCATCCCCGGGATAAAATGATTATAGCGGTCTAATGTTTCGTCATCTCCGCCATTACTTTTCATGATTTTAACAGCCAAATAGATCATGTAACCGGCTCCGATGAAAGCCATGACCCAGTCTATTTTCGGCATGACTTGATAAAGAATGAGATTAAAGAAACCACTCAAACACAAAATGACCAAAAATCCGATCCCAACCCCTAAACAAAATCGAAATGTTTGCTTGACCCCATATTTATTCGTAAAGACCATCGCCATGATATTATTCGGCCCAGGGGTGAAACTGGTAACAAAAGCATAAATCAACATGGAAACAATCAAATCGTTACCTCCTTTTCATACGTTATTTAGACTCAAAAGTCTTTATTGCGTATATTACGTTTCATTGTACTATTCGGTCGTTATAAAGTAAATAAAAGAAAGGAGTTTTTTGATGGAGGATGTACAATCAATTATTGCTAGAAATGTCAAACTGCTAAGAGAGCAAAAGAAATTAAGCCTAGAAAAGATGGCTGAGGTAACAAGTGTGAGTAAAACGATGATTGGGCAAATCGAAAGAGGAGAATCCACACCGACCATCACCACTCTGTGGAAAATCGCCAATGGGTTGAAGGTGTCTTTTAGTGAACTCATATACGCACCGCAACCTGAAATTAAGATCGTGCGAAAAGAAGAAGGACAAGTTTTAACCGAGGACGAGGGAAAGTATCGGGTATATACGACGTTCCCATTTGATGACCTGAGAAAATTTGAAGTCTATCAGGTAGAAATTGATCCTCATGGGTCGTTAAGTGCGGAAGAACATATCGGCGGTACAGAGGAATTGATTACCGTATTTGAGGGAGCACTTGATTTATCAATCGGTGATGAGCAATACACATTACAAGCTGGCGACTCGATTCGGTTTAAAGCTGACCGTGCCCATGAGTATAAACAATCAGGAGAACAGATGGTACGGATGCAAATGATTCTTTATTATCCCCATTAAAAAAAGCTGACAGGCTTGTCCACCTGTCAGCTTTACATTTTATTTAATTAAATCCTGGATCGCGTACAACCGTTCCAGTAAAGGTAACTCTATATTTTCCTAAACCTAACTCTTCAATTGACGATTGATAGAGAATACCGACCCATCCATCCTTTGCATATGTAATACTTGATGGGATGTTTGACGTCGTATATGTTCTCGTTTCCGAGACGGTTCGACTTGCTTGTACCGTTACTTCACTGCTTACTTTCCCCTTCGCTTCTACCGGGACAGCGGTGACACCCGCACCCGTTAAAACAATTGCTCCAACCAAAACAGAAGTTATGACCTTTTTCATACAAAAATCCCTCCCTTTTTTTGTTGAACATATTAACCATACCATAATTTAGAACTTTCGTAAGTTATTTTTTCATTTTTTTGAAAATTATGATATGATTGTCTTATGCTGGATAGAGGGTGTTACATACTTCTATGCTTTTATCCTCACCTCGTTCTAGTGAAGCAATTGATAACGGAGGTGATTTCATGAAAAAATGGCTTATCTGTTTTCAACTTGTTTTCCTCTTCACCTTGACGGCCACACCATTTGCTTCTGCTGCTTCATGCCCTACAGTGAAACCATGTGTTATTGATCCTTAAGCATAAGAAAAAGTCGATCAAGCCTATTCACTTGATCGACTTTTTTGTTATGCTTGTTCGGCTTCCCAGCGGGCAACCTCTTCTCTTACTTTAGGAGCCACTTCTTTCCCAAATAACTCAATAGCTTTCAGCACTTGATCATGCGGCATTGAACCGACCGGTACGTGCAGCATGAAGCGCGTAATGCCTACATTTTTTCGCAAATGAATCACTTTCTCTGCCACGGCATCTGGATCTCCTACATACAATGCACCTTCTAATGTTCTTGCTGCATCGAATGTAGAACGGGTATAAGGTCCCCAGCCTCGTTCTCTTGCTAATGTATTCATGACATGCTGTGTAGAAGGGAAGAATTGATCTGCTGCTAATTCTGTTTCCTCCGCAACAAATCCATGTGAATGGGATGCCACCGTTAATTTCTCAGGATCATGTCCAGCGTGAATCGCAGCTTGCTTGTAGAGCTGCACTAGCGGTGCGAACTGTCTAGGGCTGCCGCCAATAATGGCAAGGACAAGTGGCAATCCTAATAATCCAGCACGTACGACAGATTCTCTGTTTCCTCCACTGCCAATCCAGATGGGAAGCGGATCTTGAACAGGTCTTGGATATACGCCGACATCCTGAATGGAAGGACGGTGCTTACCGCTCCACGTCACACGCTCTGACTGCTGTAATTTCAACAGTAAATCTAGTTTTTCTTCAAATAATTCTTCATAATCATCTAAGTCATAGCCAAAAAGCGGGAACGATTCAATAAATGATCCACGGCCAGCCATGATCTCTGCACGACCGTTAGAAAGGCCATCTAATGTCGCAAAATCTTGAAACACACGAACAGGATCTGCCGATGAAAGAACAGTTACGGCACTTGTCAGACGAATATTCTTTGTTTGCGTTGCCGCAGCTGCTAATACGACTGCTGGATTTGATGCGGCAAAATCTTCACGATGATGCTCTCCTACACCAAAAACGTCCAGACCCACTTGATCTGCTAAAATAATTTCTTCTACTACTTCACGAATACGCTGTGCGTGGCTGACTGTTTTTCCTGTTTGAAAATCAGGTGTTGTTTCTACAAATGTACTAATTCCTAGTTCCATGAATGGAACCCCCTATCTTATAAATATGTCACAAATTCAGAGACCGGCTTGCGGTAGCCTCTCGCTTGTCTGCTTTCTACTTTTTCTTTTCCGAGCGTGATCATTAATACAGGAACCAAATCTGATTCGATGTTTAACACCTTTTTCATTGCTTCGGGGTCAAAGCCGATCATTGGGCAAGTATCCCATCCCTTGTTTTTGGCGGCAAGCATAAATAGCATGGCAGATAATGAAGCATTGCGAATCGCCTCTTCTTTCTGAAAGTCTGATCCTCTCTGCACATAAAAACTCATCGTCTCTCTGACCATTTCCTCATATTGTTGCGCATTTAAGATGCCGAGCATTTTTAGGCCTTCATAAATGTTTCCTGCTTGCTCATAAGCTTTCGGATCGCCGAGTACAATGATCGCTGCTGAAGCGGAATGCACCTTATATTGTCCAAATGCAGCATCTCTTACTTGCTCTTTAAGCGCTTCTGATTGGACGACGACATATTGCGTATGCTGTAAATTAAAGGCTGAAGGTGCCAGCTTCACTTCTTCAAAGATACTATTAAGCTCTTCTCTCGAAATCGAGATATTTGGCAAAAAATTTGATGCTGATCGTCTTTCACGTACCAATGTATCAAAGCTGTGTGTCATCTTGTTTCCCCTTTTCGTGAAGTTGTTTTGCACCTAAACCGATTTTTTTCAACCATTCAATGAGCTGCTCTTTTTCCTCTGTTTCGATAAAGGACAGATTTTGTGAAATGACATCTGTATGTTTTGGAAAAATATCGTCAAATAGCTGCTTCCCTTTATCTGTCAGTAATACATGGAATACACGTTTATCAGAAGGTGCACATTGTCTTTTGACTAATTCTTGTTTTTCTAATTTGTTGACCACATAGGTGATGCTCCCACTTGGAATGGATAGAATCTCACTAATTTTTTGAACGGGATGTGGTCCCTTACTATACAGTAATTCAAGAATTTGAAAATTTTCAAATCCGATATCATAACGTTCAATGTCTTTTTGGATATTTGCAAAAAGGGCATGGTAGGCTTTCATCCACACTCGGAAAAGCCTTAAGTCTAATTCCTGATCTTGCTGCACCATGGCAACTACTCCTTTTTCAATAAATCCTAAAACTAGGATAAATTTATCCTAACACTAGGATATTTTCTTGTCAACGTGTTTGTTTGATTAAAAAAAAGACCCCTGTGATTCAGTGGTCTTCATTTGACACAAAATGCATTTCAGCAATTTGTTTGTATTGATTCACTTGTTGTAATGAAAATCTAGATTCCTGATCAGTTGGAGGGAAAAGAGGGATTCCTTTTCCAATCATGACAGGTGCGATTTGGAGATACAGCTCATCGACTAATTTTTCTTTTAATAATGCTTGAAGCAGTTCCCCGCCTCCTACTATCCATATATGCTGCCCTTTTTCATTTTTTAAGTTGTGGATAAATGAGAGAACATCTTCACGAATGATACGGGTTCCTGTATGACTGTCTTGTAAAGTGCGAGAAACGATATAACATGTCTTGTCTTCATAAGGAAACCCATCAGGTGAGAGCTTTAGAACCTGTTCATATGTGTTCCGTCCCATGATCAGCGTATCGACTGAAGCATAAAATTCCTCATAACTCGTATCCTCTTCGCCCTCTGTTCCTATGAGCCAATCTAAACGGTGATCATCCCTTGCTAAATATCCATCAATGCTCATTGCCCCATAAAATAGTAATTTCCTTTTCAATCTCACCACTCCCCGCCTGAAATAAGAACGTATATTCTCATTTTAACAGAAAGAATAGATAAATGATATATGATCCATTCGTTTCTTACGATTCCTGTTCTACCTTCATGAGAAGTTTGTACAAGATGTGTGCAAGCTGCCCCGCTTCGACTGTCATCCCTTCATGAATCCATTCCTCCAGTACACCAACAACACCAGACACAACAAATGAGGCCACAATCTGTTCATGCTCCGTAATTTGCCGCTGATCAAGCTGCCACTCTTTCATGATTTTTTCTTTAAAAAACGATTTGAATTGATTCGTCGTTGGGCTATTCGGTTTGACAAACAACGTCATCATGAATTGTTTTTCTTTTAAATACTCAGTTGTTTTGTTTAAAAAGGACAGCATATCAAGCGGGTCCTGGCTTGGAAACGATTCATCGTATAGTCCGCCAAGCTGATCGAATAGTTCCTTCTCAAGCTGTTCATGCAAATCAAATACATCTTGGTAGTGCAAATAAAAGGTCCCTCTTCCTAAATCCGCTCTTCTAGATAGCTCTGATACTGTAATTTGCTGAACATCTTTTTCCTTTAAAAGCTCAAGAAAGCTTTCCCGTATCGCCTTTTTGGTTTTGATTGTTCGTCTGTCCTTCATCAAACACCCTCCATTTTTGAACAATCTGGCTATACCTGTCTATTTATGAACAAGAGATCATTCATTGCCGATGTTCGGTTTATTTTCCTCTTATTATAATGGACACATGTTCAATAATCTATATCTGTTCAAAAAAAGGAGGGCCATCATATGTTTCAATTCAGACTTGCTAGAGAGGATGAACTGCCTCAAGTGGCAGCGTTGTTAGATGATTCATTTCAGAACTATTCATTTTTTGATTTATTATGCGAAAAGGTGACCAAGCGTTCTGCTTTCGCCCGTCAGCTGCATTTGATCAATACAAGGGTATATTTTCAGCATCAAATCTGTTTGGTCGGGGTTGAGAACGAGAAAATTGTGTCTGCCGCCCTGTTAAAACATCCCCGTCTTCCTGAACCAGGACTCATGGATTATGTGTTATCTGGTGGGTTAAAGCTACTCTTTACTGGCGGCATATCGGCGATTCAGCATGTGTTCCGTATGTTAAAGGAGGCAAAAAAAGCGTGTTCCTCCTTAAAGAAACCTTACTGGTATTTAGAAGCTCTTGTCGTTGCAAAAGACCAACAAGGAAAAAAACTTGGAAGCCGTATGTTAAAGCAATGTCTTTTCCCTTTTATCGCCCGGCAAGGCGGCGGACTGTTCACACTGATTACACACAACGAGGCCAATCGTCATTTCTATCGAAAAAATGGGTGGACGGAGTTTGATGAGAGAGTGCTGCACGGAGAAAACATGTCCCTAGAAAGCTGGAGTTATAAAACCGTGATCAAATAAGGTATCTTCTTCAAGGGATGATATAATAGAAACAGTTCAAACAATGATCATACTTGGAGGAGAGACTGATGATACGACGACTTGATCATATCGTGTTGACTGTACAACATATGGAGGAAACCATTCGCTTTTATACAAACGTATTAGGAATGAAGGAAGAAACTTTTGGAGAAGGCCGTAAAGCCCTTCGTTTTGGCTTACAAAAGATTAACCTTCATGAAGCGGGTCATGAATTTGAACCAAAAGCTGCTCATCCCCAGCCTGGATCTGCTGACTTGTGTTTTATCACCGATTTAGATATAGACAGTTTATTGCTTCATCTTAGAAAGCAGGTTGTTCCAATTGAAGAAGGTCCGGTCAGACGTTCTGGTGCATTAGGTCCGATTGAATCCATTTATATCCGTGATCCTGATATGAACTTAATTGAAATCTCCCGATATATAGAGGAGGCTGATCCATCATGACTCGATTATTTTTGAGACCGATTGAAGAAAAAGATTATCCTGGTATTCATAGAGGGTGCCAGCATGCAGAAACACTTTATATGACTGGCACACGCAAAACGTTCACACTAGAAGAAATTCGTTCAGCCTATACCCGTTTTCTGCTGGATGACAGTAGACGAGACTTTGCTATTTGTCTGCTAGACACGAAAGAAATGATCGGGGATGCGGCGATTGTGGATATTGATCCGATGAACCATACGGCAAGTTTCCGCATTGCGCTGCATGGTCCAGAGCATTTTCACAAAGGGTATGGCACTGAGGCTGTTCGGATGGTTCAAACATTTGCCTTTGAGACGTTAGAACTCAATCGGCTTGAGCTTGAAGTTTTTTCCCATAACCCACGAGCCTTTCGAAGCTATGAGAAAGCCGGATTTCAATATGAAGGAAAAAGACGTCAAGCGCTCTATTTCAACGGTGCTTATTCGGATGTCATCATGATGGGCATCCTTCGTGAGGAATACGATAGAATCAAATCATAAAGATGTCCCAGCCTACGAAGGGTCATCTTTTTTTAACAAATGAAGCCCTGTAACGATGATCAAACAAATGATAGAAGAGAGAACGATAGAGACGCTTGATATGCTGAGCGCCATCCCTTCCCATCTGCCAATGAAGAAACTGCCGATCAATAAGAGCAATCCAAACATAGTGATACATATCGGGACAATCAGCCTGGCATGGCGATGCCTACGTCTTTTTCCCGCCCACCACGAGAGACAGAGCACAATGACAGTAAAAATAGCGGTTTGCAGCCAGAACATATCGCATCAACTCCTTTTCTTTTTTATCCTATGACAACGGAGGTTTTTCCAATGAATATTAGACCGATTCAAAAGCAGGACAATCCTTTTATCGCGGCCATTATCCGCCAGTCATTAGAATCAGCGAATCTTGCGATTGAAGGTACAGCCTACACAGACCCGCACCTTGATCAGCTTTTCGAATACTATCAATCATTGACTCATGCAGCCTATTGGATTGCCGAAGAACATGGTGAAATTGTTGGTGGCGTTGGCATTGCCCCTTTCACAGATGGCATTTGTGAGCTACAAAAGCTTTATTTAAGCCCAAAAGCACAAGGCAAAGGTGCGGGCAAGAAACTGATGGATACGGCCCTGCAATATGCTGCTACATACTACGATGCTTGTTATTTAGAAACCCGCAGTGAATTAACAGCTGCTACTGGTCTTTATCAACAGTATGACTTCTCTCTTCTTCCTGCACCAATTGAAGGCTCAGAGCATTCTGCCATGGATGCTTGGTATCTCAAAACCTTTTCAGCGTGAGGCATAAAATAAGCGATACGTCTTTGTCCACTGAAAACCTAGCTTCTCTGCCAATTTGGCCGAGGTTGCATGATGGACATCGCAATCCCAATGCGGTGTCTTCCCTTTTTCAACACAGATGCTGATCAGTTGCTGAGCTGCTAACAAAGCCAACCCTTTTCCACGGCAGGCTTCATCTGTCCAAATATCGATTTCCACTCGTTTTTCACTTGAAAAAATAGAGATACATTCACTGACCACGTCTTCACCGTTTAAGATGGCAACTCCGACGCCATTAGATAAAAAGTGATCTACTCCTCCCCAATATGCTTCATAATAGCTGGATGGGAATACTTTGCTTGCGGCAATGACTTGTTCATTCGTGCGTTTGATCATTTCATCTTGATCAGGCACAATCAGATCAGGAGAGGTCAAGTCATAAGAATACGCATGTCTTTGCATTTCATTCAGTTGGGAACCGAAGCATTTTTTCATCATCTCATCTGATGCAGGATTTGCTGAAAACAAAGTGAACCGTCTGTTCTCTCTTTTCTGCTTTTTATAAACATCCACAATGAACGTTGAACATAATGAAAGTGCTGCTTCTGTCCTGCCTGCGACATAATAAATGCCGGTTGTTGTCCCTACAAAATAGACACACGGGTGATCTCGGTGATCCACATATAAATCTCCTTGTATCACCCCATCGAGTATCGCATCTACGAACACTGGATAGGCAGGATCAATCCGCCGAATTTCCTCTTTTACCGCTTCTGTCCTTTGTTGATCTACAAGATACAACATCATTCCTCCATTCACGAACGAGTATCTTTTCATTATAAAGGAAAGCCGCAGACACACGGTGAATCTTTGCAACAAAAAGAATTCTTCTGCATCAAAGCAACATTCAATCGCATTCGCTTTCATCTATTGCTATGCTCATTGTGAGAGGAGGTTTATGAATGAAATTTCGTTTTTTCTGGAATCAAGAAAAGGATGTGACGGAAGTAGACGTCATCAGCCATCCACATAATCAAGAGCGTTTACAAAAGATAACATCAATGCTGGAGACTAGTACATCTCTAACGGTCAAAGATCCAAAAAATGATCGGCAGTCTCTCTTACCATTAGAACAAATTGAAGCGATCTCTGCGCTTGGACATCTGTCAAAGGTGATCACGACTCAAGGTACGACGTATTTTCTCAGTAAACGGCTGAAGGATCTGAAGTCGTTAGAGCGTGAACATTTCTATCGTATCAACAATGCAGTCATTCTCAATTTAGCGCAAGTCGACAGCTTTGTCGCTGGTACGTACGCTCGCTTAGAGGTCGAAACCATCTCGAAAAACAGCTACACCGTCAGTCGTCATTACGCCAAATATATAAAGGAGCGATTCAAATGATCAAGGAACTAAAATATCAATTTATGCAAACAGCTTTTGTCTCTATCGTATGGCTGACACTCATACTGTCCATCACTCAATGGTCATCCTCTATCCCTTTTCATTATGTGTGGCACATCATTGGCATCGGTACTCTGGCAGGCATCGTCTTTGGGGTCATGTATCCTTTACTATGGAACTACTTTACCTTTACAGCACCCACCAACATTCTCATCTCCACTGTCATCAATTTAGGGTTTCAAGTAGGAGCCGTCGCTTTATATTCGACTGCACTGCTCGAATGGATCATGCCTTATTTTATCGGTATAGCCTTTCTCACATTAGTAGGCCATATCATCGCCTTTCTGTTTTACAAAAAGCAACAAAATCAAAAACTGGCGCAGGCACTGAATCACCTGAAGCCGCAGCCTTAAAAAAAAGAGACCTTATTTGAAAGGTCTCTTTTTGAAAGGTCTCTTTTCTATTATTCTCCTGATGCCTCTTCTGTCGCCTTCCCCTTCCAAATAAGGGTTAAGCCCAATCCAAGAAATAAGACAACACCTGCAAACAGGAATGGGAAATGAATATTTTGATCGAATAATATGCCGCCAAGTGCCGGGCCAAAAATCGTACCAAGGCTTGTGTAGGTAGAGTTCATCCCTGCGACAAATCCTTGCTGATTGCCAGCGATTTTTGATAAGAAGGTCGTGAGTGCAGGGCGCAATAAATCGAACGCAAGGAAAATCACACACGTCACGATCAGCACAACCATAAAACCTGACACGACTGTGGAAACAAAAGCGAGAACTGCTCCAACAATCAAGCATAGTTGAATAACTCGTTTCTCCCCAAGCGCATTCACCATTTTACCAAACACAAGGACTTGGATGATGACGGCTACAATTGAACTGACGGTAATGATAATCGCAATATCCTTCGGACCAAATCCAAACTTGTGATTTGTAAACAAGCTAAAGACCGTTTCATATGCAGATAGTCCAAACGCCAGCACAAACACAATGATGAAGGCGATGAGATAGCTTGGATGAATCGATTTTTTCAAGTCTTTAAAGAAGGTCGATTCCTTCACTTGATCCATTTGTTTCTCTCGCTCTTCTTTTGTTAATGGTTCCTTCAGCATAAACATAGACGAAATCACAGCAATAAATGCAATCCCTGCTGCAAAGAAAAACGGCAGGCGAACGCCATATTCTGCAATAAATCCACCAATTCCCGGGCCGATGATAAAGCCGGTACTAATAGCAGCGGATACATACCCCATTGCCTTTGATCTTTCTTGAACGGTTGTGATATCAGCGACATAGGCAGTGACAGCCGGCATGATAAATGCCGCACTAATACCGCCTAGAAGCCTTGCAAAATACAGAACATACACATGTGTCCCAAGGCCAAAAACGAGTTCTGATAACGCGAATAGAAACAGCCCAGACACAATCATGATCTTTCTTCCGTATCGGTCTACCCATCTTCCTGCAATAGGTGATGCGATAAGCTGTGCAACGGCAAACGCCGCCACAAGATATCCCATCGTACTGCCCGTTAAATGCATGACATTCATAAAGAGCGGCATGACAGGTATAATCAGACCAATACCTAAAAACGCAATAAATATATTACTTAATAAAATAACAAGTACGGCTTTTTGCTCACGAATCGGTTTTTGCATGATGTTTGTTTCCCCTTTACTGACTCACTTGTTACTCATGATGGTTGATTCCGTGAATAAACAATGAGATCGCCTCTTTTTGTAATTCCTTTTTCTGCTGCATCGTGTCATTTTTATATAACACGTCTAATCCATAGAATACAGAAAGTAATATTTTCACTTTTGATTCAACATGCTGAATCGACCAGCTGCCATCTTCGTTTCCTTCAAGCAGGATGTCTCTCATCACATCATCAAAGTCTACATCAATCTTGTTCAGCCGCTCCATGACTTCATCTGATGTAAATGCACTGGCACAGAATTCTTCACTTGCTCTCATTAAAGGATAGTTAATCCCCATTTGACTAAGCAGCTCTGCAAACCCTGCGAGCTTATCAATGGCCCGGTGCAGCGTTTGTTTCTCTTCATGCCATGTCTCCATCATGAATCGATGATCCTCTTCCATAATATGAAGGAACAAAAACTCTTTTCCTTTAAAATGATGATAGAGGTTGCCTTTACTAATCTCAGCCGCCTCTAGAATATCTCGCACGGATGTTTCGGAATATCCTTTTTTCGCAAATAAATCACGTGAAGCGGTGACAATCTTCTGCTTCGTCTTTTCACTTTTTCCAGCCCCGCTTTGTGTACTTGTCATCTATGAACAATCCCTTCTACCTTGCTTTTCTTCACACGGACAAATAAAACCGACCAGTTGGTTTATTTTTTTATTATAAATGGAGATCGCCCATAATACAATGAAAAAGTCATTGACTTCCTAAGGAGTGAATCTCAGTGAAAACAAACAAAACGATCATTTATGCCATCACCAAAAAGGACGTATACTTGTTTTTCTTTTATGATCTATTCATTGCCACCTTAGCCTACTACATGTTCAAAATCAAACCAACTATGTTTTATGAATGCTTAGGGATAACAGGAAGTATTCTTTGTCCGTTGTTGATGAGAAAGTGGAGGTAGAGGTCATTTTCTCATCACATCTATCCCTCTTTTATTTAATTTTTCTTAACATTTAACTTCACTTAAATATTAAGATCGCATATAATATAGGAGAAAAGAGGTGATGTCATTGGATGAGGATATCATTCATTACAGCAAAAAAATCATTGAGTACTCAAATGCACTAGGTTCTATCTATGTAGAAGAGTATCAACGATTCTTAAAAAATGAGTATGCAGATTTAACAAGCAAACAAGAACTGACCCTTGAATTGCTGCGGTCGAAGACGAGAACAATCAATGAACTGGCTGATTATTTCTCCATTTCATCTAGTGCCGCTAGCCAGCTCATATCAAAGCTTGAACAGCTTGGATATGTGAAAAGAGAGATTAATCCACATAACCGTAGAGAAATCATTGTTGATTTTGCTCAAAAGGGCCATGACTATCATAAAGATATTGAAAAAATTCAGCTGCATCTTATTCAAAAATACTATGCCCAGCTTTCAAAAGAAGATCTAAAAACATTATTATCGCTTTACGAAAAAATTTATCAAATTGCGAAAGAAACGCCTTAACCCGGCGTTTCGTGCATGAATATGTAAGTTAGATAAACGATGAAAGGGATGATCAAATGGACAGGATTCATTTGCAAGATGGACGTCATATTGGTTTGTCTCAATACGGTGATCTTGAAGGATTCCCAGTATTCTTTTTTCATGGGACACCTGGATCGAGAGTGATGTTTTTAGATGATGATCCAATCTCAAAAGAGCTTGGCATTCGTCTTATTTCTTTAGACAGACCTGGTTTTGGTTTATCTGATCCGCAACCTGACCGCACCATTTTAGACTGGGCAAAAGACGTACAGGAAGTGGCCGATCATCTTGATATCTCCCATTTTTCAGTGATTGGTGTCTCTGGAGGCGGGGCATTCGCTGCTGGTTGTGCCTATCAATTGCCAGACCGCATTCTTTCAGCTGCTCTCGTCTCAAGTACCACCCCATTTCAGGATGGTAAACCGCCTAAAAGTATGCTAAAGGAGAACAAGATTGCCTTTTTCCTCAGTAAAAGAATGCCTTGGCTCTTAAAGGCAAGTTATCGCGCTCAGAAAAAACTCATTGAAAAGAAACCAGAGAAATTCAAGAAACTAACGAAAAAAGGGAACAAACATTTACATCCATCGGATCGGCAATTTCTTCAAACCGATGAGCAACTGGAGCTGATGATGCGGCATTTATACGAAGCTACTCGTCAATCGGTTGATGAATGTATTCATGAACCAGATTTACTCTCACGGTCATGGGCATTCGATATGAAAGATATACAAATCCCTGTGGATGTCTGGCATGGAAAAGAGGATCAGATGGCACCTTTTGCAGAGATAGAAAGCATCGCTCCCAACATTCCAAACGCCAAAATGCACTATATCGAGCAAGCAGGACATTTTCTGACTGATATAGATGATGTTTGGAGAGACATTTTACTCTCTTTAAAAAAACGGGCTGAACATCAGGTACCACATATAAAAAAGACCCAATGATACGTCGGGTCTTCTTCTTTTTAATACTGCTCGTAATAGGATTGAATTTTATCTGGATCTTTTGTTTTCGTCAGAGCCAGCATGAGTAGAATGCGTGCTTTTTGTGGATTTAATGAATCCGATGAGACAAAATGATGTTCATCATCCATTTTTTCATGTGTGACAATGCCATTTCCTGCACGGCTTGACCTCACAATCACCACGTCTTTTTTCACAGCATCTGTTGCCCCATTGATCGCTTCTGTTGACATCGTTCCATTTCCTGCGGCGGCAACGACAATGCCCTTCGCTCCTGCTTTAACGGCAGCATCATACACATACTTTTGATCATTTTGATAGCCGTATAAGATATCCACTTGCGGCAGCTCTTTTAGCTTTGAAATATCGAATTCACTGTCAGCTGTATGTTTTCTTGTCGGTTCGTTATAAAAAGAGACAACTTCACCCGCCACTTCTCCAATATACCCTTGCTCAAGAGACTTGAACGAATCGGTTGTGGTGGTATTTGTCTTCGTAATAAAGCGAGCAGAGGCAATTCGGTCATTTAATGTCACCATTACACCTTTGCCTTTGGCTTCTTTTGTCGAAGCAATTTTCACTGCATGATACAGGTTAAGCGGGCCATCCGCACTAATGGCAGATGCTGGCCTCATGGAACCCACGACCACCACAGGCTTATCACTTTTTACAACCAAATGTAAAAAATAGGCCGTTTCTTCTAATGTATCTGTACCATGTGTCACCACAATGCCATCCACTTGATCATCATTTAAAAGCTGATTGACTCGTTTCGCTAATTTTAAAAGCAGAGCGTTATCCACATTTTCACTGCCGACGTTCGCTACTTGCTCACCCGTGACATTTGCAATATCCTTCAGCTGTGGTACGGAAGCAATGACTTTATCGATTCCAAGTGCACCAGATTTATATCCAGTCGTATCTGTATTGCTGTCTGAACTACCGGCAATCGTTCCGCCTGTTGCCAGCACCTTAATATTGGATAAAGATTTATTCCCTGTCTCAACAGCCGTGTTTTTTTCTTTTGTTTCACTGGTAGTGCTTTCTTGATTACTTTGATTATTCTCTTGAGTGCTATCGTTCGCACAAGCTGCGGTCACCAATAGTGAAACAGAAAGAAGGGCAGCACCAAACCATTTTGTTACGTTCATAAGATCATCTCTTTTCTTAAATGTGATGAATAATTATCTGTCTATAGGGTTTACTTTATACCATTCCTTCATTCATCAGCATGAGGTGAAAGTCACAGAACCAAATAAAGGAAAAAGGACACTATTATCAAAATTTATTTATACCATAATACCTAAATTGACTTCAGAAATCGTTCTCAACCCATTTATGATAAAATATAGGAAATCTTACAAAAAAGGAGTACATACAGTGCGTTACGTTCAACCATTTTACAAAATTCTACTCACACTATTCTTCAGTTCCATTTTACTCAGCTTGTTCGTATGTTTGTATCCACCGATTCAGGGCGAGCCTGCGTTTATGATGCTTTACACTCCCATCTTTTTTGTTTATTATTTCATCTTTGCGGTACCTTTACAGTTGTTGTTTTCTTTACAGCCCAAGGCTTTTCATCCTCTTTATTTAGCGGCTTACTTACTGATAGCAATGATTGTCATGCTTTTTGTTATGGATGGAATTGAGAGCTCCACATCCCTTCCGATCATGATTGTCAGCAGTCTCATTTACTGGACCTGCGATTCTTTCATTCATCAAAGAAGCATAAAAAAAACACCTAATGTGTAGGTGTTTTTATCTATTCTAGTATGTGTTGACAGTGCTCCACATTATCCAAGACATCTTTCGGCTCGGTGACCTGCTGATCACTAAGAGAATCTATCCTCATTGATTGGAACTTTTTATTTCATGCTTGTGCCAGCGTGTGAAAAGATGGGGTCCTTCAATTCAAAATCAAATGTCTTCCCATCAACGATACCAACTGTTTTTGAACTGTCGTAAAGCTCAAGCAAGCACGCTGCCATTTCATTTGATGTGTGATATTTCTTGATAGTGCCTTCATATTCGAATTGATCGACATCTAATGAACGCTTTGCAAATTCCGATTCTGTCGCAGCAGGCGCTAATACTTTTGCCTGTAATTTGGCTCCTTTTTCTTTCAATTCTAGGGCCAGTCCTTCAGTAAAGGCGCTCACATAAAATTTCGTGGCTGAATAAGTGACAGCATTTCCGACGACGGTATAACCCGCTCTTGAAGAGATA
This sequence comes from Bacillus sp. S2(2019), assembly GCF_005144805.1. Taxonomy (NCBI): domain Bacteria; kingdom Bacillati; phylum Bacillota; class Bacilli; order Caryophanales; family Bacillaceae; genus Bacillus; species Bacillus sp. S2(2019). The sequence continues at coordinate 401,851 of NZ_SWFL01000004.1, read as the reverse complement.
TTGATTAGCTGCGTCCCCTCTTTTTGCTCATAATCACGGACAAACAGAGTGGATAAAATTGTTAACGCTTCAATATTGAGATGAAGCATGTCCCCAATTTTTTTCACATCCTGCTCTCCTATTGAACCAAAATGGCCAAACCCAGCATTATTAATGAACGTATCCAGCTCATCACCAGCTAATGACTCATAGAAAGAATACACTTGCTCTCTGTCTGTTAAATCAACAGACTGGACTTTCACTTGAATATCGGGATATGTTTCTAGAATCTTTTCTTTCAGTTCTTGGAGTTTATCAAGCCGGCGTGCAGCTAAGATCAGATTTTTTCCTCTTGCTGCAAAGGCCAAAGCCGTTTCATATCCAATACCTGAACTTGCTCCTGTAATGACTGTATAGCCCATTGTATATCCCCCTATTCGTATCTTCCAGTTGTTTAAAGTATAGCGAGAGCATGTGACTCTAGTCAATTTTGAAGAGATTCAAAGAGACATGAACAACTGAACGTTCAGCTTTTAGTTTCTTTTGAATCATGTTGGAGGATAGCCTGCTGAGCTTTTTTTGTTAATTTGTGAAAAACCAGTTGATAGGAATGTTCAATTAGCTCTTCGACAAATGAAGATGGAATATCTGCATCAAGATAAATAGAATTCCAATGCGTCTTATTCATGTAATAGCCGGGAATAATTCCTTCATGCATTTCTCTTAATTCTTCAGCACGTTGCGGATCACATTTTAAAGTGATGACTGGCTTGCGATCGACGTCTCCCCCCATCATGGCAAACATCTTTCCACCTATATGATAACGATCTGCCTGCCACTCAGGTTGATAGTCGTGGGTTGCTCCTTGTAAAGAAAGACAAAATGCCTGTAGTGTCTCTTTTTTCATTCTATTAGCTCCTTTTTAGATGTCTTCTATCTTACTATTATATCGACTACTGCGATTGTTGTATCTACACTTCTTTTCAAGACGTCAGCAAGAACACAAAAAAAGCACAGAAAAAAAGTCTGTGCTTTTTACTGATATCCGAATATTTCTTATTCAAACGCCTTCTTAAGCTGATCGCTCATCAGATGCCAAGCCTCTTCAGCTATCTCTAAGTCTCCGGCATGAGTGAACGCATGAGGGACTCCTTTAAATTGTTTGTATGTGACATCTACCCCTGCTTCTTTTAACTTGTCCGCATAATGCTCAGCTTCTTCAGCTAGTGAATCCTTCTCAGCTGTGATAACAAGAGCTGGGGGCATTTGTGCTAACACTTCTCTCTCTGCAAAGACCGGAGAAACAAGCGGATTGTGCGGATCTTGACCTTGCAGGTAGAAGGCATTAAACAGTCTCGCCATTTCAACTGGAATTGCTTCTTCAAACGCTGGCTTTTGTGCTGGATCAGTAGCTAAATCAAGTGGGGGATAGTCAAGCACTTGATAGACAATCGGAAGTTTGTTCCCTTTTTGGATATCAAGCAAACAAACCGCTGTTGCCAAATTCCCACCTGCACTATGTCCACCAATGGCTAATCGATTTGGGTCTATTTGTAGTTCTTCAGGATGTTCATATAACCATTTCAGCACATCGTAGCATTCATGAAGAGCGGCCGGGAAAGGGTGCTCCGGTGCCAGCTGATACTCCACATTGACGACGATACACTCCGCACGATCTGCTATGACCGGACACCAATGATTATCCATTTCAGCACTTCCAAGGATAAAACCGCCCCCATGCAAATTCACGAAAACAGGTAGGGGTTGTTTCAATGTTTTCACAGGTTTAAATACCCACACCTTTGTTTCACCAGCACCCGTTGGGATATCATATTCCATTTTGTTCACTTCAGGAGGGTGGACTGGCTTTAGTTCTGATTGACCAGCTAATGAATCTTCAGGTGGTTGGCGTAATGACTCAGCCATTTTGATTTGTTCGTCTAAGTTCATGATCTCAGCTCCTATCTTATTCTTTTATCTCTATCCATTCGTTACGAATTTCGCCTTTTCCTTCAATGTCGTCAGAGAGTCGTTGCTTTTTATCTATCTCCCCATTTTTAGCTCCTTTGAAACAAGCATTCACCCCTATGAATAAATAAAAAAAGCACTGCGGCGCTAAGTCCTCAGTGCTTTTCATATATTATGATACTTGTTGTTCGACTTTCACTCGTTTAATAAAGAAAGCAATCACCAAGCCAATCACTGTCATAATGACAGCAAAGATAAAGGCATGCTGGACGCCATTTGTAAAGGCGAGCAGCTGATTGACTGGATTTGCGGGATCAGCCACATTTTCCATAAAGCTGCGAGCTCCTGATGAAAGGATCGAGATACCAACTGCAGTCCCAATCGCTCCTGATACTTGCTGCAATGTATTCATAATCGCTGTACCGTGCGGATATAGCTCTGGCGGCAGCTGATTCAATCCATTTGTTTGGGCAGGCATCATGATCATCGCAATTCCTATCATTAACGTAATATGAAGCGTCACGATATAACCGATGGACGTATTCACACTTAAGTTCGTGAAGCCAAACATGGTCGCTGCAACGATGACAAGACCTGGGATGACAAGCCACTTCGGCCCAAATTTATCAAAAAGCCCACCCATGATTGGCGATAGCAGTCCATTGATAATTCCACCTGGTAATAGCATTAAACCTGCTGTAAATGTAGAGAGTGCCAAGGACGTTTGCAGATATAATGGCAAAATCATCATAGCAGACAGCATCACCATCATACACACTAAGATCAGAAGTAACCCGATCACAAACATTGGATATTTAAATGGGCTTAAATTCAACATCGGTTCTTTCATGTTTAACTGTCTTAGGGAGAACACAAGAATGCCAATGACACCTACAACAATCGCCACAATCACATGCATACTGCTCCAGCCGCCGCCTTCACCAGCACTGCTAAAGCCATACACAATTCCACCGAAACCAATGGTTGAAAGAACAATCGATAAGATGTCGATTTTCGGTTTTGTTGGTTCTGTAATATTTTGCATAAAGATATAACCAAATACGAGTGCAGCAATTAATAAAGGAAGTGAAATCCAGAAAATCCAATGCCACGTCAACGATTTCAGAATAAGACCAGAGACGGTCGGGCCGACAGCTGGTGCAAACATGATCACAAGACCAATAATCCCCATTGATCTGCCTCGTTTATGAGGTGGAATGATGACCAAAATCGTATTAAACATCAATGGCAGAAGCAATGCTGTGCCGACTGCCTGCACGACACGTGCTACCATTAAAATACTAAAGACCGGCGCAACCGCCGCAATAAATGTACCGATGATCGAAAAGACCAGTGAGGTGATGAAAAGCTGTCTTGTTGTAAACCATTGAAGAATGAGGCCTGAAATTGGAACAAGAATCCCTAGTGTTAATAAATAGCCGGTTGTAAGCCACTGAGCAGTCGTTGCTTCAATACCAAAATCTAATGTTAAACTTCTCAGCGCCATGTTGAGTGCCGTTTCACTAAACAGTCCAATAAATCCAGCTGTGATAAATGAAATAATAATGGGCAGCGTTCGAATGTCGGAAGCTGCTGTTTGCTGTTTGTTCATATTAAGTTGGCTCCTTTTCTTTTTCAATTTTGATAAACCATAAGTAGTTAGGCTGGACAGAAATGAGCCACTTCAATGTCTAGGAAAAGACAGACAAAACCTGTCTTTCCGCAGCGAATTGTGCAATTTTTTCAATTGAGTAGCCGGATTCATGAATATAAAACATGAGTTCAGGCGTCATTGGAGAGGACATACATAATGTCGTCAACTCAATGTCTTGTATGTTCGCTTCTCCTTTTACTTTCGCTTCCTCGAGCAAATCACGAATGATTTGTTTGAGTGATTGACTGTAATGACAATCATATACTTTACTTGTCTGCTCTAAATTTCCAGAGATCGTCAGCATCCGGATCCAGTCTAAGTGATGACCAACGATGAGATGGATCTCCTCGAGAACATATTGCAAACGATCTTGAACCGGCTGATCACTGATTTTATTTAAGTAAAGATGCAAAGCAGGGATCAGCTGTTCAAATCTCTCACCAAGAATAGAGAGACACAAATCACTTTTATTTGCATAGCGGCGGTAAAGGGTTCCTTGACCAACACCAGCTGTTTTAGCAATTTTATGCATACTGACATTCTCTACACCAAACTCTTGAAACAAAGAGAAAGCGACCTCTTCAATTTCCTTTCCAATATCCTTTTCCATGATGCTTCACCTTCATCCACCTTGCATATATCTCTATGTGTAAATCAAATTTCTTTCATTTTCATTAGGACAATTGTACCGGTATTATCTTACGGACAACTGTCCGCTTTGTCAATCATTATTTTTTACCTATCAATTTTCTTTTCATTCTATTAAAAAAACAAACTGTTTATCATTATTTAGACCGATTTTCCATTTTGAGAGAATCATGTATGATCAAAAAGAAAACGCTTTCAAAAAAAGAGAGGGGAATGCCTACATGTCTTACCGTGTAAAACGAATGTTGATGCTGCTTGTCACTGGATTATTCTTAAGTTTGTCCACATTTGCTGCAAGTGCCTCGGCACAAACGGGCGGGTCGTTTTATGAGCCGTTCAACAACTATAATACCGGGTTATGGCAAAAAGCCGATGGGTACTCGAACGGAAATATGTTTAACTGTACGTGGCGCGCAAACAATGTCTCCATGACGTCGTTAGGGGAAATGCGATTATCGCTCACTAGTCCTTCGTATAATAAGTTTGACTGTGGGGAAAACCGCTCCGTTCAAACATATGGCTATGGACTTTATGAAGTCAGCATGAAACCAGCCAAAAATGTTGGGATCGTATCTTCGTTCTTTACTTATACGGGACCGACTGATGGTACGCCTTGGGATGAGATTGACATCGAATTTCTAGGAAAAGATACGACAAAAGTTCAGTTTAACTATTATACCAATGGTGTCGGAAATCATGAAAAAATCGTCAACCTTGGTTTTGATGCAGCAAACTCTTATCACACATATGCGTTCGACTGGCAGCCTAACTCGATTAAATGGTATGTGGACGGTCAATTAAAACATACGGCTACTACTCAAATCCCTCAAACTCCAGGAAAGATTATGATGAACTTATGGAATGGTGCAGGTGTCGATGAATGGCTCGGCTCCTACAACGGTGTTACTCCACTTTACGCTCATTACAATTGGGTACGTTACACAAAAAGATAACCACATCACAAAACCTGTGACAAGTCACAGGTTTTTCTTCATTTAAATAGAGCTCGTTTTTAATTGATGAACTAGTTTTTGTTCATAACTGTGGATAATATCTTCATAACTTTCAATCTTGTAATCTAACCGTTTAATCGTTTCTTCGATTTCCTTTTGTTTGTCTACGAGTCTTTCTCTCTCATTGACCAAAATACGCTTCCTTGAGGACAATGTACGATCCTCTCCCTCGATAAATAAAGCCGTATATTCTCTAAGAGCATCAATTGACAGACCCGCATTTCTCATACATTTAATAAATTCTATCCACTGAATATCTTCTTCAGTATAATCACGAACACCATTTTCATCACGCCTGATCGGTCTAATTAAACCTATATTCTCATAATACCTGAGCGTAGCAGTAGATAAATCGAGCTGCTTGGCAGCTTGTGCTATTTTCATTGTTTTCACCCTTCTCTTCTTTCTCTTACTTGACGATCTCCCTTTTCCCATCATCTCCTTTTTAATCGAGAAGACAAGATACTTTTGGCTCAAATCTTGATTCAAGGCTGATACTAAAGCCTGAATTCAGGCGATCAGAAGGTTCTATGTTGACTTAAAGTTCACTTTAAGACGTACAGTATAGAGGAAGGACCGAATCTTACTTTTGAAAGGATGATCCAGAATGTGTCAGACGCACCAATCAAACGTTTTAAGTGTTTCCCATGCAAAAGCAAACTTTGAACGGACAACCATTGAACGAAGAGCACTTCGTCCACATGATATTTTAATTGATATTCAGTTTAGCGGGATCTGTCATTCAGATATCCACAGTGCCTTTGATGAATGGGGCGGCGGTATTTTCCCAATGGTTCCGGGTCATGAGATTACTGGAGTTGTTTCAGCTGTAGGGGATGCTGTCACGAAATTCAACATTGGTGATCGTGTAGGCGTCGGTTGTTTTGTCGATTCTTGCGGTACATGTGAATATTGCCAAAATGGAGATGAGCAATATTGCAAGAAAGGAGTCGTTCAAACTTATAATAACCTCGATTATGATGGAGAACCAACTTACGGCGGCTACAGTCAGAAAATTGTTGTGACAGAACGATTTGTTGTCAATATTCCTGACCAGCTCTCCCTCGATGTCGCCAGCCCTCTTCTCTGTGCCGGCATCACAACGTATTCTCCGTTAAAACACTGGAAGGCTGGGCCTGGCAAAAAAGTGGCGATTGTCGGAATGGGCGGTCTAGGTCATGTCGCCATTCAATTTGCACGCGCACTTGGCGCTGAAGTGACTGTATTAAGCCGCTCTTTGAATAAAAAAGAAGAGGCCCTGTCATTTGGTGCAAAAGACTATTTTGCTACAAGTGACCCTGATACGTTTAAGACACTAGCCGGTCAATATGATCTCATTCTCAATACCGTCTCTGCCAATATCAACGTGGATGCCTATTTGTCCTTACTTCGTGTTGACGGAACATTAGTGAACGTCGGTGCACCACCAAAGCCAGACAACTTCCATGTGTTTTCATTAATTACGGGGCGTCGCAGCATCGCCGGCTCACTCGTTGGCGGCATCCAAGAAACACAAGAAATGCTCGATTTCGCAGCTGCTCACAATATCGCACCACAGATTGAAGTGATCAACGCAAAACAAGTCGATGAAGCGTATGAACGTGTGCTCAATAGTGATGTGCGTTATCGGTTTGTGATTGATATTTCGACATTATGATCAAAAAATCATGTTCAAAGACTAGCCAGTTTGGCTGGTCTTTTGTTGTTTCAATCAAAATAAAAAAGGCTACTATATGAATAGTAGCTCAAAAGATCGGTTTATATTTTGCGAAAAAGCATATTATGAACGATTTGTACTCCTATTGGTTACTCGATGTATATGAATGATTAAATAGACAAGCTCTTCATCGGTAGGAGTGATCCTATCATTTTTCTCTAGGTATGTGACCATTTTTTGTGCACAGCTATATGCTTTTGGATAACGATTTTTTATTTGTTCAAAAAGAGAATCATTTTCATCCGGTATTCCCTCTTTAGAGAGAATTCGATAGGCAAAATATCTTAAATGTGTCATAAACCTACTATAATTTATTGAATTTTCGTCTAGTTTAATGCCATAGTGGTATTTCACAATATTGATTAGATCATTCACAATCTTGGTCACTTCAATGGTTTGCTTCATATCACTCCCGCTCTGTTGAGCATTTACAAAATGAAGCGCAATGGACGCAGCTTCTTCAGTTGGCAGTGCAATTTGAAGCCGCTCTTCAACGATTTTTAGTGCCTCTAAAGCCACATGATATTCCTCTTTATGAAATTTTTGAATTTCCCATAAAAGCGGGTTTCTGATATCGATGCCTTCTTGATATCGTGTTATGGCAAAACTAATATGGTCCGTCAAGGTTAGGTAAATATTTTGGTTGAAACTTACGGCTAATTTATTTTCAGCATATTCAATCATGTCTTTTGTTAGTTCTAAATATTCGATGTTAATATGTTCAATGAGTTCAGTCAGCTTGTTGGTTTGACCTTTGTCAATGACAAACTTTTTATCCACTTTCGAAAAGTCTACCTCTTCACTGTTATGCTTATTAAAACCGATCCCTTTCCCCATCACAATCATTTCATGATCCATCTCATCACTTAATAAGATGACATTGTTATTAAAGATTTTTTTGATTTTCATTTAGATCACCCACTTTCCTACAATCCTAAAGAAGAAAATCCAGAGAAAATTTAACGTTCTCATTTTAATCTATCATACTTTATTAAAAAAATACTTTTATCATTTTAAAATGTTAAAGCTGACTAAATGAGATCAGTTCGATGCCTTGTTCTTTCATGTAACCTAACCACTCCTGCTTTAACAATAACTGTAGATCCTCTTCTCGCTCATCATTTAATGAAGAAATTGTTCGCAACTCATCATCAACAAATCCAGGATGGCACGGTATTTCAATCGTTGCGTTTGTCTGTTTATATTTTGCTATCGTATTGATGAGGACAGATTCCTGCATAATGGGAACTGAGAAATCTGCGCATAATACATCTGTCGTTTTCACACCCGATTCGGCTAATTGAGATTTAATGAAAGGATCATCCGTTAAAACATCATCTTTTCTCATAGGAACACGATATTCTTTGGCCAATTCAAGGATGATCTGAAACATCTCTGCATGCATAACACTAAAACCATGATGTGTGTCAATATGTGTCAGTGTTAATCCCGAAGAAAGGAACTTTTCGATTTGGGCTCTGAGCTCTGCACGGACTTCTCCTTTATGAAACGTACTTGGAATCAATGATGGCTTTCGATAGAAATTCCCTTTGCCATCTACAATCGACTGAACCTTCCCACTTTCAAGTATAGGTTTCAATAATGTAAGGTTTAAGTGGACTCCCATTGCTTCAATTCCTGCTTCTTTTGCTAATTCTATAGATCGATCAAAATGTCTTGTATTCGTCAACATCGTGGTATCTGTAATGATCCCTTCTTGCATCCCTTTCAAAATGCCTTTACTCACTGACTCTGTTAAACCAAAGTCATCTGCATTGATAATTAACCTCACGGAAGCACACTCCTTTTCCTGATATTTAGAGACAAACACCAGGTAAAGAATACCTGGTGTTCATATTAAGATTTTTTCTTTAGATTCAGTAAATCTTCGTTCTTTTGAATTTGCTCTTCAACTGGAACAACCGCATCTATGTGCTCATATTGGTCGGAATTTGTGATGACAATTGGTGTTGTCGTCTGAAAACCAGCTTCAATGATTTTATCTAATTCAAATTTGATGAGAGGCTGGCCTTGTTTCACATCATCCCCTTGATTCACCAAACAAGTGAAATACTTTCCATCCAGTTTCACCGTATCTATTCCTACATGGATTAATATTTCGGCTCCCTTTTTAGAAATCATGCCAACTGCATGTCCACTTTCCATTGTAACTGATATGACGCCATCTACAGGGGCAACGACTTCCCCTTGGCTCGGTTCTATCGCAATTCCTTTCCCCATCGCTTCTGAAGAAAAAACAACATCATCCACTTGTTGAAGTGCTCTCACTTGTCCAGAGAGAGGGCTCATGATTGACTCTTTTGTTTCAAGCTCTTTATTCGTAGCGTTGTCTTCTTTTTTCTGTTGATGCTTCAATTCATATCCAAATATGATGGGAAGAACTGCTGCAATAACAATCGTTATCACAATACCTAGGATATAGAGAATCATCGGACTTTGAGCCGGGAACGTAAATACGTTAAGGAAGAAATTAAAGACAACTAATTTCACGTTAAAGATCGCAATCAGCGCTCCTCCAATGGCTCCTGCTACAACCATATAGATCATTGTTTTTCTATGTCGAAGGATAATCCCATATAAAATAGGTTCCGTAATTCCAGATAAAATAGCTGATAGAAATGTCGAACCACTTAAGGCTTTCATATCTTTGTCTTTTGTTTTCAAGAAGACCCCTAAAGCAATCCCCATTTGTGCTGCAACAGATGCTGCTGCCAATGGCACAATTAAATCAGATCCACTTTTAAGATTTTCTAAAATGATAGGCACCATTGCCCAGTGCAGTCCAAACAAAACTAAGAAAGACCAAGACCCTCCAATGATAATACCCGATACAATATGACTGCTATTGATCAAATAATTGACCAAGTCGCCTAACCATGTCCCTAAATAAACACCAAATGGTCCAACGAGCATGGTTGTTAAAGGTACAGTGATCAAGATAGATAAAAACGGAACAGCAAATATTTGAATATTTTTGTGAATGACTTTCTTTAAATTTCTTTCAATGAATGCAAATAGACTGACGGCAATAAATATAGGAAATATTGATGATGCATAATCCAGTAAAGGAACTGGGATTCCTATGAAGGAGACAACGTTCCCTGCCTCACGCAGAGCAGTGAAGTTAGGCTCTAGCAGTGCTGCACCAATAGCACCTGCTACATATGGGTTTGCACCTAATACTCTAGCAATCGTGACTCCTAATAAAATGGGTAAGAAATAAAATACTGCATTACCAGCTGCCGCAAGAACGGCGTACGTACCACTTTCTGGCGTTAATATATGGAGATTTTCTAAAACGATTAACAGTGCTTTCATCAAACCAGCCCCTGCAAAAGCAGGAATTAATGGCGTTAAACTGCCTGAGATTAAAGCAAACACTTTTGATAAAATGGTTTGTTTTTGCTCTGATTTCCCGACGGAATGGTCATCATTAAATTGCCCTTGACGTTCAATTTCTTGATAGACATCAGATACATGACTTCCAATGACCACTTGCAATTGCCCGCTACTTTCAACTACCTTTAAAATGTCTGGATGTTGCTCCAGTTCACCTTTTTTCACTTTATCACTTTGGCTCACCCTAAAGCGCAGCCTTGTTGCACAATGAGTGACACCTTGAACATTCTCACTGCCACCCACCAATTTTAAAATATCTTTTGCTAACGTCACTTTATCCACTTTCATCGCCTCCAGAAAAATAGTTTAAACCAAACTTTTTTACGAGTTCCCCCCTTCAAAACAATAAACATGTTATCTTTCTATGTTGAAATAAAAAAACCTGAATTGAGGCCGGTTAATTGCATCGCAACGCAATTAACTCACATCAATTCAGGTTTCGCCTGCCGAACAGTCACAATCCCTTTTCATATATGTCATTGTCATGAAGATTTGCTGAAAAAAGGTATAAAAAAACCTAAACTGAAACCAATACAATAACAAACATTATTGTACACGTATCAATTTAGGTATCGCCCTTAACGGTCACAATCCTATTATGAAACTGCTTACACATTTAATATAGAGTATTTTTTGAAGAAATACAATATAAATTTTATGACTACTAGATTTATATTAGATAATAAGATGGAATAGGGAATCATTTTAGATCATCCCTATTCCCAATAAGCATTTCACCTTCACGATACTTAAAGTTATTTCATGTTGATTAATTATTTTTTCTACTTAAAAGTGTAAAAATTATGCTGAGTAAGCTCATAACACAGCCTAATATTGATTCAAGGAATGTCAAGCCTCCATTAGGAATAAGAAAACTTATAGGCATCAATCCAATAAAAACCATTAAAATGAAGCATTGGTAAATTCCAGAGATCACCCTGACCACAATTTGGTCAAAAAACGACATCACTAAAGGAGGAATAAAGAAAAAGATGATCATTGCTGCTGACAAAATAAACGGAATAGGTTCATCTAATGAAACTGTATTCTTTCCTGGTGAATTCTTTGATGCCGTAAATAACACTAAAATTGCCATAAGCAACGTTGAAAAGATAAATAAAAATCTCCTTAACATGGTGATACTCCTTTGTTTAAAAGATCTTCTCCTATTAAATCCTCTTACTAGTAAACTTTAATTACCTTAGATTTACTTCTATTTCCTGCAGCATCCTTTAAATAAATTGATAAGACTGTGTTCTTCTTTTGTTTTTTTATTCTCACTTTAAATTGTCCACTTTTATTAACTTTCGCTGTTCCTAATTTTTTGCTTTTTTGATAAACATGAACTGTCGCATATTTTTCGCCTTTACCTGTTATAAATGTTGATTTTTTTGTGACTTTATTAACAGCTGGCACTGCTGGTGGAGTTCTATCTAAGACTTTTACAGATTTGCTACCGCTTCTTACTCCATTGGCATCCACTAAATACACCGTGATTAAAGTTCCTGCTTTTTGTTTAGGAATTTTAATTAAATATTTACCTTTGCTAGCTTTTGTTGAACCCAATTTTTTCTTATCGACATAAGCATAAACTTTTGCATTAGTTTCTGCTTGGCCTGAAATATTTGTTGATTGATCAGTGATTGTCTTTATACTTGGTGTTTTGTCTGAATAAGAGACTTTCAAACGATATGTTTGACTAGATACACCATCCCAACTTCTAGGCTCAACAACAATATAGTATTTGTCTTTTTTTAAATTTAAATCGATAATTGGCTCTACTCCAAAAATATAAGGGGAATACTCCTTCGTTATTTCATTACCATTCTTGTCGTATAAGGCGACGGTTGCACCTTCCGTTACTTTATCTAGATTAATCTTTACTTTTCCATCTTTCACTGTGGAAAATTGATATACATCTCTATCTAAATCCGATTCGTGCTTTAATTTATAATATTGATTAGAGATAAGTGGATATGCTGTTTCAAATGTGTCATTTGGTTCGTAAGTTTTTAAATCTCTTTTAAAAGGCCCTGGATACGTTACTTTAAGACGGTACTTCGCATTTGAAACCCCGCTCCAATTGTATGTTTGTGGTTTAATTTCGACATAATATTTTCCTTTTTTTATATTTTCATGGATAACAATATTCTCCCCAGCATTCCATGTATAGTCAGATACGATTTCATTTCTATTTTCATTATAAACAGTGACTTTTAATTTCGATGTTTCTTGGTCTAATGTGAGATACAACTCACCATCTTTATTTGAAGAAAACTGATAAACATCCTTATCAATATCACTGTCAATCGTTGATTTATAATAAATACCGTTAGATGCCTTCATGCTTGTTTCAAAAGTATCATTTGGTTCGAAAGTGGTTAAATTACGCTTAATTGCACCTGGATAGGTTACTTTCAGTTGATAAGTACCTCTAGTTATTCCTTTCCATTCGCTAGGCATCACTTCAATAAAATATGTTCCTTTTTTGAGTTGATTATTTAGTACTAAGGATTCTCCATGAAATGAAGATTCATTAACATCTATCCTATTTCCTTTTGCATCAGAGAGAGAGATTTTAAAAGAGGCAGATGCATTTTCAAGCCTTATATATATTTCCCCATCATTATTTGTTGTAAATTGGTAACGATTCATTGAATCCTTTGATTTCAATTCTCCGTTTACGGAGACTCCAGAAGACATTTTCACATCTTCTGCACTTGCTAATAAAACATATGAAAAACTAAAGATAAATATAAAAACAAAAGACACCAAAATACGTTTCATTATTGCCACCACATTTCCAATTTTTTCACTGAATAAATTTTAACATATTTTACAAAGGGAAAATATTCTTTTATTTGGTTGATAAGTAAGATTTGTTTTTAATTTTATAATAAATAAACGAATAAACAGTTCACCTATAATGAAAATTTAATAAATTTATGGAAATTCCGCATTTTGTCAATCTAGTATGGTATACTATACACTAACCTTTGAAGCATGAAATTTTTTACGAATACCTTGCACCATCTCCCTACTTGTACGCTAAGTAGGGTTTTTTCATGCAAAAAAAAAACAGGCCCTCTGTAGAGAACCTGTTTTGAAAAAGGAAGATTAAGCAGTTTTTTGAACGTTAGCAGCTTGAGCTCCACGAGAACCTTGCTCTACGTCAAATGTTACTTTTTGACCTTCGTCTAAAGATTTGAATCCGTCACCTTGGATAGCTGAGAAATGTACGAATACATCGTCGCCTTCTTCACGTTCGATAAATCCAAAACCTTTTTCTGCGTTAAACCATTTTACTGTACCTTGTTCCATGATTGTTGCCTCCTCGTGCGTTTACCACACAATGTATTATACTATCCTTGCCCAAAGTACCCTCAAGACGAAAAGTCAATCTTCATACTATCCTTTACGCCGAACAAAAATAATTACTTTTTATTATAGCATGAATCGGAAATAATTGCAATTTGTTGATTTAAAAGCTTATCACACATGACATAGTGACTCAAATAAGAGAGGTGAATTGATGGTAAAAAGAATAATCTAGTTCCGTCTCACTCCAGTAAACTCTTATTGATAAATACTACACATTTTCCGACTCAAGTCTATTTAACCAGTTATGGACTAATGAATGAAACACATCGGGTTGTTCAATCTGCAGGTTGTGACCAGCCATATCAAGCACTGCAAAAGTGGCCCTTGGATAGTCTTCGATCAGCCGCCACGCATCGTGATATCCGACGACATGATCTTGACGTCCTGTGATCATGAGCGTAGGATACTGAAATTCAGAAGGAATATCGAAAGTAAAGCCATATCCATTTTGAAGAATATTGTTGATGAATTCATGATTTGTTTGTTTAGAAGGAAGGTAAATTTCATCGCGGAATCTTTCCCATTCCATCTTTTCTTGCACAACAGCCATGGAGCAAAATTCATCCGCCTCTTCTGAAGACAGTTGTGAAATTAAGTGACTGTCACTTTTTAGAACGGTCTTCTCTGGCACGACTCTTTTATCGAATACAGGTATAGTCATTGGGGCCACAAGCAGTAATCCACGAACGGTTTCCCGGCGTGAATGAACAATACCTCTAGCTATGTACCCTCCATACGAATAACCACAAACAATGAACTGTTCATCAGGGATCATCTCGTCCAAAAGACGCAATACCGCTTCTAACATATCATCTGAGTTCTGAATAGATGGATGCGGCTTGGAACGTCCCATCCCCGGTAAGTCTATGTATATTCTTTTCCAACCGCTTTGTTTTTCAAATACCGGTTCCAATGCATGTAACATCACTTGATGGTCAAGTGTCCAACCATGCAATATCACGATCGGAAATCCCTCTCCAATGACTTTATGGTAAATTGACATGTATTTTCCTCCTTTCCTAACCTTCAAAATTTTATCACAATTTGAGCAATATTCTTCGTTTCACAGAACTTGATATTATCGTAAACTGCCATAGATAATGGTTCTATCACTTCGAAAACATAAAAAACCAAAGGTCTACAACCTTTGGTTTCTGAGATGCGGCCGAGAGGACTTGAACCTCCACGGGTTATTCACCCACTAGGCCCTCAACCTAGCGCGTCTGCCATTCCGCCACGACCGCGTGTTTGATGTGCTCATATATTCATAAGTGCACTGTTTGAAAAAACAATGCGGGTGAAGGGACTTGAACCCCCACGTCATAAAGACACTAGATCCTAAGTCTAGCGCGTCTGCCAATTCCGCCACACCCGCGTGACAATGGTGAGCCATGAAGGACTCGAACCTTCGACCCTCTGATTAAAAGTCAGATGCTCTACCAACTGAGCTAATGGCTCATCTGCTATGCAGAAAAACATATAAAAAAATGGCTGGGCTAGCTGGATTCGAACCAACGCATGACGGAGTCAAAGTCCGTTGCCTTACCGCTTGGCTATAGCCCAACGAATCAAAATAACAAAACATGACCCGTACGGGATTCGAACCCGTGTTACCGCCGTGAAAGGGCGGTGTCTTAACCGCTTGACCAACGGGCCATATCATAATGGCGGAGAAGGAGGGATTTGAACCCTCGCGCCGCTCGCGCGACCTACACCCTTAGCAGGGGCGCCTCTTCAGCCACTTGAGTACTTCTCCATTATGGCTCCGCAGGTAGGACTCGAACCTACGACCGATCGGTTAACAGCCGATAGCTCTACCACTGAGCTACTGCGGAATAATAAGACATGTTTCATTATATCTATGCCAGAAAAATGTGTCAAGAATTTTTAAACGTTTCATTCCTGCTTCATTTGCGACGGCTTTTATAATTTAACATATACTAATATAACAGTCAAGCCTTTTTCCATGCCATTTGTTTAACTTGGCAGAAAGCCCCCGACCTCCACGTAGACCAAGGGCCTTGATGCAGCCTTCCTCATAAGATTAAGACAGATGAAACTTTCGCATCCACTTATAAAAAGTACTTCTTGGCACTCCTGCTAACCTCGCTGCTTCTGACACATGACCTTTTGTTTTATGCAGTGCGTCTATCACTGTTTGCTTTTGAATGCGTTCCCTGAATGTGAGTTCTTTTGAAGTCTCGGGTTGCTCCGCTGGATGCAGCTTCTGTTTTTTCTGATCAATCGTCTCTAATACTGAAGCATATTGCGATTCACCAATCCATCCACCTTTCGGAAAGAGGACCCTTAGATGTTCAAACAGGTTAAAAAGCTCTCGTATATTCCCTGGCCAATGATACGCCTGTAATTTCTGAAAAAATGATTCAGGAAACGCTGCATTCCAGTGATGCTTCTTTTGGTAATAACGATACAAATCATGAATGTCTTCTTTTCTTTCTCTAAGCGGCGGGATATTGATCGGATAGACATGAAGACGGTAATACAAGTCTTCTCGTATTTTTCCTTCCTTCAGCAGTTCGTTCATATTACGGTGAGTCGCTGTAATGATTCGAATATCCAAAGGGATTTCGTGTGTCCCGCCGAGCGGTACGACTGCCCTTTCTTCTATCACCCTAAGAAGCGCTACTTGCATCGCATATGGGATTTCGCCTATTTCATCTAGAAAGAGTGTTCCTTTATGGGCTTGTTCAAATTTCCCTTTAGCTCCGTGACGTTTTGCTCCTGTAAAAGCACCTTCAGCATAGCCAAACAGCTCACTTTCTAACAAGCTTTCAGGAATGGCTCCGCAATTAACAGCAATGAACGGCCCTTTATGCCTTTCACTGGCGGAGTGAATGGCTCTAGCGGCGAGTTCCTTCCCTGTCCCTGTTTCTCCCCAAATATACACATGAGCATCTGTTTGTGCCGCTCTCTTCATCTCACTAAGCGTCTGTTGAAATACCTTACTTGTTCCTGATTCCCCGGGAAATTGAGCAAAAGAAACGGTCATGCTGCTTTTCGCTACTTCTTCAAGAGAAAGGGATATGCCTAGCACCTTCCCGTCTTGCTCTGATTGAATGATCTGCTTTCCCCGGATAACAAATGGATGATCCTTAAGCCGCTCAACATCCATTCCATGCCAGTCTGAAAATCGATCTCTAATCGACCTGCTGGCAGACACAATTTGCTTTTTTTCATTACAGACCACATACGGTTCATCTGATTCCACCTGCTGAAGACAATGAGTGATCAGTTCCATCTCTCTCCTTTTTTGCTGGACTTGAATTTCTCTCTCTATGGCATATGCAACCGTTGAAGCCATTCCAAGCATAAAAGGGTGCTTGTTATCCGTCATACAGGAGATATCAATCACCCCTATGATCGTACCGTCCGCATCGCGAATTGGAGCAGCTGAACAACTCCAATGATGAGAGGCGATAGAAAAATGCTCCGTTCCGTTGATCGTCACCGCTTCTCCGATGACGAGTGCCGTTCCGATCGCATTTGTCCCTACATCTGTTTCAGTCCAGCGTGAACCCTCCATAAAATTAATTCTTCTGGCTTCCACCATCGTTCTTTCGCTTCCTGTCAGACTTAGCACATAACCATCTGCATCGATGAGTAAGGCCAGCATATCAGAATCTTTTAATTGCTGATTGATTTTATTTAAGTAAGGAAGAGCCGCATTTAGGAATAATGAATATTTCTTTTTTTGGGCACTGAATCGTTCCTTTTCTAACAACGACTGTCCTTTATCTAAATACGGATTCACATTTGCCTGTTTACACCTGTGCCATGATTCTGCCACTCTCTTATTCAGACGAGACTGATCAAGCAAACCTTCACGAACAAAACGTTTCCACGTATTTAAATAACAAGGCGTCGGATTCATTCCATCCTCTCCTCTGGGGGCTTTTTATTCATTATAGATAAACATAAAAGCGCTTTCAATTACAATTGGCTAACCCAAGAAGTCAATTGGATAGAAAAGGAGTCTCTTTCAGCAGTGCACCGCTCTTCCAATGGTTTGCAGAACGGCTTCGTGTATTGCCTCTGAAAGTGTCGGATGTGCCGCAATAAACTGCTCTAATGTATCAGCGGTCAACTCTGCATGCATCATCACCGCCGCTTGTCCAATCATTTCTGTTGCATTCGGTCCAATGATTGAAACGCCTAATATTTCTTGATATTGCGGCTCTACAATGACTTTTACGTGACCGGCTGGTTGATTTAAGATTAATGCTTTTCCATTTGCAGAAAATGCACATGTCCCTATCCTAATCTCCTCATATTGTTTTCTAGCACTCTCTTCATTTAAACCAACACTCGCGATTTCTGGAGAGGTGTAGATGCACCTCGGAATCACTTGTTCATTGACCTTTAGATGTTCACCTGATGCATGGGAAGCCGCAACCGTCCCTTCATGAAAGGCAGTATGAGCAAGCTGGACACCACCTGTCACATCACCGCACGCATAAATATGCGGGAGATTGGTTTGCATATGTTCATTGACGTAGATTCCGTTTCTATCAAATTCAATTCCAATCTGATCAAGATTCAACTCTCCAAGTTGCGGAGTTCTGCCAATCGCCATTAAGCAAAGATCCGACTGGATGTCACAACGTTCTCCTTGATTATTCTCCACCACTACTTTTCTTGAAGTGGAATCAAGCTGTTTGACTGTGGCGGACGTCAAAATGTTTACACCCGTTTCTTCGAGCTGCTCGTGAAGACATTGTGCTGTATCACGATCTTCTTCTGGTAAAATGTGCACTGCCCGTTCAACCATGACAACCTTTGATCCCATTCTGCTAAAGATGCTCGCAAACTCACAGCCAATCACCCCGCCCCCAATGATACAAAGTGAATCTGGGATCGAAGAAAGTGACATGGCGTCCTTGCTGTGAATGATCCATTCGCCATCAAAAGGTGCAAACGGTAAAGCCGCAGGCACAGCCCCTGTTGCAATAATGATTTGTTTTGCTTGAATGATTTCAGACTTTCCTTCACTTTCTATGAATAGCTCATGTGCTGATAGAAATGAAGCCTTCCCATTTACCACGGTAATTTTGTTTTTATTCATCAAGTAACGAACACCATCAGTGAGCTGCTTGACGACAGACTGTTTTCGTTTTTGAACGGCCTTCCATTGGATGATGGGCTCATGTTCTGGAAGCTCAATTCCAAAATGTCCAGCTGATTTCACATGCTCATACATATCGGCGCTTTGCAAAAGTGCTTTGGTCGGGATACAGCCTTCATTGAGGCAGGTACCCCCCAGCTGACCTTGATCAATTAACACAACCTCCCTGCCAAAACGGGCGGCTGTTATGGCCGCCACATAACCTGCTGGTCCGCCTCCTATAATGACCAGTGTCATGGTACATTCACCTTCTTTCTATAAAAGAATGGATATTGGTTCTTCTAAGTGTGCTTTGACCGTTGATAAAAATGCAGAGGCAGGCGCCCCGTCCAGCACGCGGTGATCAAACGTAAGACTGAGTGGTAGGATGGTCCCTTTGCACAATTCATCCTCTCGATAAACAGGGGTGTCATACATTGTTCCGACACCAAGGATCCCCGCTTCCGGCGGATTCAAAATTGGTGTGAAATGCTCTACACCATACGCTCCAAGATTGGTGATGGTAAAGGTAGAACCTTTGATTTCGTCATGTAGAAGCTTTCCTTCACGTGCTTTTTTACCATACAATTTTATGCCCTTCGCCAGCTCTATGAGCGTTAACCGCTCCGCATGCCGAATAACCGGTACAGCCAATCCGTTATCTAACGCAGCAGCAATCCCAAGATGAACATTCTCAAAGGTTTCGACAACTCCGTTATGATATTGACTGTTCATCGCAGGATGTTCTAACAACGATAGGATCACTGCTTTGGCTACAAAATCGGTGATGGTCAACTTTGTCTCGTAACGTGCGATGGCTGTTTCATTCAGCTGTTGTTGTAGGTTTGTCAGTTTTGTCACGTCCGCTTTCATCGTAATGGTTAATTGTGCACTTGTTTGCAGGCTTTCCATCATTCTTGAGGCAATTGTTTTCCGCATCATGTTAATAGGCTGTTGCACTGTCTCGTTTTGTTTCTTCTCTTTCCGTTCAGGAAGTGCACGAAGCACATCCTCTTTCGTAATTCTTCCACCTGGTCCTGTCCCCACTAGCGTATCAATGTCTAGGTTTGCGCTATTCGCCATTTTACGGGCAACAGGGGAGATTTTTTTTCTCTCTTTCTTTGGTTTTGACTGGATTTCTTTTTCTTTCTTTCTCTCCACCTGTTCATTTCCTTCACCGATATAGCAGATGACCGTGCCAGGCGGTACACCTTCTCCCTCAGGTACTTTTATATCCAATATGGTTCCTTCAGCAGGTGATTCAATCTCTATTTCAATTTTTTCGGAGTTGATGCTTGCAATGCTTTCTCCTTTATTTACGGTCTCACCGACCTCTTTATTCCAGACAGATACCGTTCCTTCTTTCATCGACATGCCCAATTTAGGCATCACAACTTCGACAGCCATCTCCCTCTCTCCTTTCTCTAGTTCAAGATCTTGTCATGACTCTTGCCAATCATCTCTAATACGGTGTTCACAACTTTATCGGGTGTTGGCAAATATATATCTTCAAGAGGTGGTGAAAATGGCACCGGTGTATGAGGAGCCGTCACTTTTTTGATTGGTGCGTCCAGTAAATCAAATCCTTTATCCGCAACCAGAGAAGAAATATCTGAGGCAATTCCGCACCTCGGATTTGCTTCATCCACAATGACAAGCCGATTTGTTTTCTCTACTGAAGTTAGAATCGCCTCTTCATCGAGTGGTGACAAACTTCTTGGATCAATCACTTCCGCTTCAATACCTTGAGCAGATAGTTGCTCTGCTGCTTCGAGTGCTGTATGCACTTGTTTGCCTACTGCAAAGATGGTTACATCAGATCCCTCTCTCTTCACATCTGCTTTACCAAGCGGAAGTGTGTAATACCTTTCCGGCACATCTCCTGTGATATTGTAAAGCGTCTTGTCTTCAAAAAAGATGACAGGGTCCTGATCCTCAATAGCTGCCAGCAGCAGCCCTTTGGCATCATAAGGTGAAGAAGGTACGACTACTTTCAATCCAGGGATGCTTGTAAATAGTGCATACAAACTTTGCGAATGCTGGGCAGCTGCTCTAAAACCCGCCCCATGTGTCGTTCTAATCGTGATAGGCACCTCTGCTTTTCCGCCAAACATGTATCGAAATTTTGCGCCTTGATTCAGCACTTGGTCGAGACAAGTACCGATAAAATCATTAAACATGAGTTCAGCAATTGGTCTTAATCCTGTTGAAGCAGCTGCCATGGCCGCACCTATATAGCCAGCTTCACTAATCGGTGTATCAAGGACACGTTCACGCCCAAATTCCTGAACAATCCCTTTTGTTACACCAAGAACACCGCCCCATGCTTCATCATCCTGTAAGTGATCTACATGAGCACCTCCCGCAACATCTTCCCCCATCAAAATGACATCTCCATCTCTTCTCATTGCCAGTTTAATCGCTTCATTCAAAGCACTAGACATGCTGATTTCTCTTGTCATTTCCCTCTCTCCTTTCAGATTTATTGATACGAAACATACACATCAGTTAGCAATTCAGTATGATCTGGATATTCACTTTCTTCACTGAATCTCACGGCTTCATCTATCGCTTCTGCTACAGACGCTTCAATACTTGATATTTCTTGATCTGTTAGCAGCTGCTGCTTTAATAATTCAATTTTAAAAAGAGTGATGGCATCTTTTTCTTCTTGATGTTCAGTTTTTTCTTGATTGGTTTTGTAGCGCTGAGCGTCTCCTTCAAAATGACCATAATTTCGATATGTCATGCATTCAATCAATGTCGGACCTTCTCCATTTTTTGCTCGTTCTATCGCTTGTTCTGCTGCTTGATAAACGGCTGTCACATCTTTTCCGTCTACTTGAATCCCAGGAATGTCATAACCGGCCGCTCGATCCACAATTGATTTGCAGCTTGAAGCATACGAAAATGGCGTCGCTTCCCCGTACCCATTGTTTTCTGCGATGAAAATGACTGGCAGTTTCCAGATGGCGGCGAGATTGATTCCTTCGTGAAAAGTCCCTTGATTGTTAGCACCATCCCCAAAAAAGCAAACGCTTACATTATCTTTCTTTTTATATTTAGCCGTGAGTGCTGCCCCGCACGCAAGTGGAAAGCCGCCTCCAACAATTCCGTTGGCACCAAGCATTCCTTTATCAAAATCTGCAATGTGCATAGATCCACCTTTACCTTTACAAAGACCTGTGGCTTTTCCATAGATTTCTGCCATCATTCCTTTTAGATCACAGCCCTTGGCGATACAATGACCGTGGCCGCGGTGTGTACTTGTAATACTGTCTTGTTCATTCAGATGAGCACAGACTCCTACAGCTACAGCTTCTTCACCAGCATAAAGATGGACAAAACCTGGCAAGATCCCTTTTGTAAAAAGCATGTGTACTTGATCTTCAAATTGGCGAATTTCCTGCATTTTTTGATACATCCAAACGGCTTTTTCTTTTGTGAGTGACATTTCCATGATAAAACCTCCTATCTTTTTTGCTTACACTTCTATACAAGCAAAAAGCGTGCCAACATCATGGCGCTTGAAAGCTTAGGATTTGAGCGATTCCCATCGATCAAAAAAGAGACAAAATGAGACTCGCGTCTCTATTTGTCTCAATATGTCTACTTCATCTCACAAAAAAAGCATCCCATAAAGGAATGCATATCACTCTGAACCGATTGTACGCTGCCATTTTAATTTTCCTTTGCAGACGCCGCACACATAACGAGAGGTATCAACTCGCCTTTTCCTCATAAAATACTGACCGCATCCTGTGCAAACATATTCTTGTCGCTTCTGTCCACGTCGTTTATTTTGTACGGTCTTTAGCGCTGTACAAAAACGCGGGGCTCCTACTTGTTTTAATAACTCTTTAAAGGAACGGTCACGATGCTGATAGCCTTTTCCCTCAAGATGCAGATGATAATGACACAGCTCATGCTTGATGATCCCAATTAATTCTTCTCGTCCATGTTCTTCTAGGTATCGGCGGTTCAATTCGATATTGTGTGTTCCAAGTATATACCGCCCGCCTGTCGTTTTGAGACGGTCATTAAAAACAGCTTGATGGCGGAATGCCTTACCAAAGTACTGCTCAGAAATATGTTCTGTTAACTGTTGTAACTCGCTCTCCTTCAATCAAAATCGTTCCTTTCTATAAAAACCTCGAACAGGACAATTTCCCCTTTGCATACATTGAAGGTACACCCACTGTTTTGATCAAAGGAGGAATGGGCGATGCCCAACTGGCTGAAAAATCAGATGCAGAAAGCATTTTATGAGAAAAATCATTATCAAATCAAATTGCTCAATCAATGCTGGTACTTCTACAGAAAAAAACATTCAGTCACATCAAGGCACACCCCATCCTAAGGTGCGCCTCGTTTTTTGTTTACTCTGGTTTTAGCATCGAAAGAGCCACTCGGCCTTTTGCCTGGTCAACGGAGTCTACCCATACGGTCACAATGTCACCAACTGATACCACGTCAAGCGGATGTTTCACAAAGCGATTGCTTAGCTTGGAAATGTGGACAAGTCCATCCTGCTTGACGCCAATATCAACGAATGCGCCGAAGTCTACGACGTTCCTCACCGTTCCTTGTAGCTCCATCCCTTGCTTCAAGTCTTCTAATTTCAATACATCTGTTTTTAAAAGCGGCTTTGGTACTTCATCGCGCGGATCACGCTCAGGTCTTGTGAGCTGATCAATGATATCTTGAAGAGTGATTGAGCCAATTTCAAGCTGTTCTGCTGCTTCGTCCAGCTTCACCCCTGCAATTTTCTCTTTTAACTGTTCTGTTCCAAGATCGTCTGGCGTCATCTTAATCATGCGTAAGAACTGTTTTGTTTCTTTATAGCTTTCAGGGTGAATACCCGTGCGATCAAGTGGATCTTGTCCATCTGTGATGCGCAGGAAGCCGATACACTGCTCATAAGTCTTTGCACCAAGCCTTGGGATATCCTTCAGCTCTTTTCTGCTTGTGAATCTGCCAATCTCTTCGCGGCGCTTGACGATGTTCCCTGCGACGGCTTTTGAAAGACCTGACACATATTGTAGCAGTGCCTGTGAAGCTGTATTAACGTTCACACCGACTTGGTTGACGACCGTCTCCACCACGAAGGTTAACGAGCTGTTTAATTGCTTTTGGCTCACGTCATGTTGGTATTGGCCTACTCCGACAGACTTCGGATCTATTTTCACGAGCTCTGCTAATGGGTCCTGCAACCTTCTGGCGATGGAAATGGCACTTCTTTCTTCCACTTGCAAGTCTGGAAACTCTTCTCTTGCCAGTGCAGATGCAGAGTATACACTTGCCCCTGCTTCATTCACGATCAAATATGAAACTGGCTGGTCCAGCTCTTGGATCAAGTCTGCGATGAATTGTTCGGTCTCTCTTGAGGCTGTTCCGTTTCCGATCGCAATGACTTCAATGTTGGATGATCGAATGATTTCTTTCACTTTTTGTTTGGCTTCTGTTTTTTTCTGCACAGGCAGGTGCGGATAAATGACGCCAATATGATGGACTTTTCCTGTATCATCCACGACGGCTAATTTACAGCCTGTACGAAACGCAGGGTCCACCCCAAGTACACGTTTCCCTTTCATCGGCGGTTGAAGAAGGAGCTTCCTTAAGTTTTCAGCGAAAATATGAATGGCTTGTTCCTCTGCTTTTTCTGTCAGCTCTTTTCGTATTTCCCGTTCAATTGAAGGCTGAATCAAGCGCTTGTATGCATCATCAATGGCCGCTTCAATGTAAGGCCTCGCCGTCGTTTGCTTGCCTTTTAAGACTTGTTTATCAAGGTAGAAACGAATATTTTCAGCAGGTGGTTCGATGGCTGCTTTCAAAATCCCTTCTTTCTCGCCCCGGTTGACCGCGAGTACACGATGAGGCACAATTTTTTTAATCGGCTCTTGATAGTCGTAATACATTTCATAGACGTTTTTCTCGTCGTTTTCAACGTCTTTTCCTGATGTGACAAGACTTCCCTTTTGGTACGTCTCACTGCGAATCCATTTCCGCATATCAGGATCATCCGCAAGCTGTTCAGCAATGATGTGCTGGGCGCCCTCTAGTGCTTCTTCTGCGGTTGTGACTTCTTTTTCTTCATTAATAAAAGCCGATGCTTTCTTTTCGATCTCATCGTTTGGCAGCTGCAGTAAATACTCCGCCAGCGGCTCAAGTCCTTTTGCTTTGGCTACATTTGCCTTTGTTTTACGCTTTTGTTTAAATGGACGATATAAATCTTCGACCTCTTGCAACTTATGCGCCTGTTCGATCTTCTGTTTTAATTCATCTGTTAATTTGTCTTGTTCAGCGATTAAGCGAATCACTTCTTCTTTTCGATTCGTCACATTTTGGATATATGTATAGCGTTCAGAAATGGTTTGAATTTGCACCTCGTCTAGTGAGCCTGTCTGCTCTTTCCGGTAGCGTGCAATAAACGGGACGGTGTTGCCATCCTCTAATAGCTGGATCACACTTCCAATTTGTTTTGTTGAAAGCTTTAATTCTGTCGCAATTTGTTTCAATAAAAAGTCAGATGTCTTCATACTTTGCATCCTCTCACTGTGTCTTCTCTTTTAGTGTATCAAAAAAACCGGCAAAACAGAAAAAAGGTCAGCTATTTCATGTAAGCTGACCAAGTACATAGGTGAGATCGTCTTTCTTGTCTTGTGTGTATGTTTCAAGTTCTTTTGCGATGTCTGCAACTGAATGGCTATGCTTTAAACACATTCGCATGTTTGGCACATTCAGCCCGTCTGAATACATAATGAATGTCGAACCTTTTTCGTAGGAATAGGTGTATGTTTTGTATTTTCTAGGTTTACCTGATAGATATCCTGATGTCGGAAGTGGATAAATATAGTCGCCAGAAGGTGCATTCAAGATAAAACGAATGTTACCAACCGAACAATAGGTAAACTGCTGCTGAGAAAAATTCACCTTTAATATGGCCACAGTGGCCCCACGTTTATTTTTCATGGCCTGATTGCATCTATCAATGAGGGTTGTTACATCCTCATGTCCATATTCTTCGACAATTTCGCTGACTAAAGAAGATGATTCATTGGCGAACTGGCCGCTGCCTAATCCGTCTGCTACAGCACAAATTAGTTCTTCATCATCTGCTTTAATAAAAAAACTGTCCCCGCAGCATGATTTTCCTTCTTTGTTCGATTGATAGATAATGGCGTTTACATGCTCATGCTGTTCGATCTGCTTCATTACCCTAGCTCCATAGACGCATCTTCTGACAATGCATCTCGTAGCTTTTTAACTGCCTTCCGCTGCAGCCTTGATACATGCATTTGAGATATGCCGAGTAAATCGCCTGTTTCTTTCTGGCTTTTATTTTGCAAATACGTGAGATTGATAATTTCTTTTTCTCTATCTGTCAGAACGTGAAGCACACTTTCAAGCATCATTTTTTGGTTTACACGTTCGTACCCTTCTTCTTGTGAGCCGACGACGTCTAAAATCGTCACAGTGCTTCCTTCAGAATCTGCCTCTACGCCTTGGTCAACAGACAGCGCTTGATAGCTTTTGCCCATCTCCATTGTTTCAAGAACTTCTTCTTCTGTTACATCTAGATATTCTGCAATTTCTTGTACTTTAGGTGACTTTTGCGTTTCCGTTGTCAGATGATCAACTGCCATCTTGATTCTTGGTCCAAGCTCTTTAATTCGTCTTGGTACATGGACACTCCATGTTTTATCACGTAAAAAGCGTTTGATTTCCCCGATAATGGTTGGAATGGCAAATGCCTCAAATGACTTACCGACAAGTGGATCATAACGCTTAATTGCGCCGAGTAGACCAATCATTCCAACTTGTCTTAAATCCTCATGAAAGCTTTTTCCTTTGGAGTATTTCTTCGCGAGCATATCCACAAGATTTGTATAACACTCAACTAGTGTCAGCTGCGCCTGCTCGTCTTGGTTGGATTGATAGCTTTGAATGAGGCGATCCACTTCATCTTTAGTTAGTTTCATAGTTTTGGATGGTTGTGTCATGGTCAACTCGCTCCCTGTTTAAAAACTTTGTCATCGCCACGGTAACTCCGGAGTTTGCTTGCACCTCGACTTCATCCATCAATGTTTGCATTAAGTATAAACCAAGACCTCCTTCTGCCAATTGATCCACCGTATGAGCAGATGTGTACGGCCCTAGGTCTTCCTGCTTTTGCTTAAAGTCAAAGCTACCGCCTTTATCAGCGACAATGATTTCTAGACGATCTTCATAGACAAGAAAGCGAACAGCTACCTCTCCATCTTCACCGTCTTTTCCCTTATAGGCATGCTGAACTGCATTTGTACATGCCTCACTGACGGCAATTTTCAAGTCCTCAATCTCTTCGTAGGCATAGCCCATCCGGCTTGCAACGCCTGAAAGAGTCAGACGAATGATGCCTACGTATTCTGGTTTTGCCGGTATTTTCATCTCGATTAGATCTACTGTTTCGTTCATTGTACCCCACCCTCTGACTTTGCAGAAATATCAATGATGTCCTTTAATCCAGTAATTTCAAACAACCTTACAAGCCGCTCTGATAAGTTCTCAAGCTTTAGTGTTCCACCTGCTTTTTGAGCTGCTTTAAACAACCCAACAAATACACCTAATCCTGTACTATCCATATACGTAACATCCTTCAAACAGATCTCTAGATGCTCGCCCGCCTCGGCTTTAGGCATGAGTGTTTCTCTTAGCTGAGGAGCAGAGTACACATCGATTTCTCCACTAACACTAATTTTTGTTTTTTGATCTATTTGATGCTCTTTTACAGACATATTCATTATGCATTCACCTCGAAATTCTTGTTTCCTTGAATTTTATATACCCGTCTACGCACTTTCTAAACCTTCCTTTTAAGGACAAGTAACGTAAAATCATCATGCAGCTGAAATTCTTGCAGCTTGAGTAAGCTGTCATAGATGGAATCCACCATTTCCTGAGCTGAATAGGATAGGTTCTCAGATATCAGGGCTTTGATATCCTCACGCTCTAGGAAGCCATCCTCCGATTTGGATTCTGTGACACCATCAGAGAATAAGATCACCATATCCCCTACGTCCAAATGCTTCTCATACTGCTTATAATCAAAGTCTGGTGCGATTCCAAGGACCAGACCTTTTGCATCTAAATCGTAAAATTGATTCTCTTTTTTGCAATAGAAAAAGCCCGGCTCATGTCCAGCCGATGCGTACTTAAATTCATGTGTTTCTTTATTATAGCTGCCATAAAACATGGTGATAAACATGCTTGGGTCTACGTTTTGCTCGACCACACGATTAAGGGTTTTGAGCACTTTCGTTGGGCCGCTGCCTGACTCTGGCAAGGAATCCATCGCATACTTAATCATCGACATACAGAGCGCAGCTGGAATGCCTTTCCCAATGACGTCTGCAATCGCGATATTGATTGTATCGTGATCTGTTACAAAATGGTAATAATCCCCACTCATCTGTTTTGCCGGCACACTGATGGCTCCGATATCAAATGTATCTCCTTCTGGAATTTTCGTTTCCAGAAGGGTTTGCTGAACATTTGCAGCAATTTCAATTTCCGACTTAATTTCTTGCTGGATGCCCCTTAGTGTTAAATGCTCCTGGTAGGCAAGTCCGTATCCAATCATGACTTCAATTAAGAAGTCTAGTGAATGAAAGACATCTTCCGGCAAATCAGGGTAAAGCTCCTGAATCACTTTTCGGTGAACACTCACTATTTCTTCAGGAGGTATTTGATGCTCAATGGTTTTACGGCTAAATTTTTGAGCTTGATAAAGCGATGTTTCAGTTAAATCACTGATATAACGACTGAGCAGCTGATGGTACCGCTGCTCCATTACCTCCTTAAAATCCATGGTTTCCCTCCTAGCGAAGCCACTTGACAGCTTGTATCTCCGTTCCTTGTTCTGGTGCGGAATCTAATTTAAATTCATCCATCAGTCTTCTGACGCCCGGCAAGCCTGCTCCGAGTCCGCCTGATGTAGAAAATCCGTCTTCCATTACTTTACGTATATCCATGATGCCAGGCCCCTCATCGGCTGCGATGACTTTGAGTCCACGCTTTCCGCGCTCCATCACTTCTTCTATACAAATCTGACCTTTACCAGCGTATAAATAGATGTTACGAGCTAATTCTGAAATGGCCGTCGTAATTCTTGCTTGGTCAACTGTTCCAAAACCAAGTTCTTTTGCAACATTCCGCCCCAATTGTCTTGCTGCGACTATGTCCCATTCCGTCAATATTTTTACACAGGATTGGTCTTTCATATCTATTCCCCCAATTCCCGCTTCAGTGTCTCAAGCCCTTGTTCAAGATCTAGTGCTGTCTGAATTTCTTCCAGTGAAATGCCAAGTTCAATAAGTGTCACAGCGACTGCCGGCTGTATTCCTGTTAATACAACTTTTGCCCCCATGAGCTTGGACATGGTGATCACATCGCCTAATACCTTTGCGATAAATGAATCAATCATATCGACGGATGTTAAGTCAATGACCACACCGTTTGCTCCTGTTTCATGAATTTTATTCAGTAAGTCTTCTTGAAAGTGAAGAGCTGTTTGATCATCAAGCTCCCACTGTATTGAAATCAGAAGACAATTATATAATTTTAAGATTGGAATCTTCGGGTGATTTCTCAATTGGTTATCCCTCCAATGAAACAATTTTTCGATTTGTCATTTCCAAAGCAGTTTGAATTCCTTTTTGAAGGGTATTCTTTGTTGTAACCTGAGATAAATCAATTCCAAGGTTAACGATTGTTTGGGCTATTTCTGGGCGAATACCGACAAGTAAACACTTCGCTCCTACTAATCTCACAGCCTCTGACGCTTGAATAATATGGTGTGCCACCATTGTGTCTACGACAGGTACACCCGTGATATCAATCAGGACGACCTGTGAGCGATGTTTGACGACACCATTAAGCAGGTTCTCCATAATTTTTTTCGCACGATCTGTATCAATTGTGCCAACAAGTGGCATGACGGTGATGTGCTCAAACACAGGGATTAGCGGGGCAGAAAGTTCCTGCAGCGCAATTTTTTGAAGGCTGACGGTTTTTTCCCATGAGATGGAATACTGGTTTAAGATCTCATTATGGATGGGTGTGATGAATCGATCGATTTGCCAGATGAGGTCATGACTTTCTTGTGTTGTATCTTTGTCATCGTTCATTTTTTCATATAAATGTGTACGGATTTCCGTTAGACCGTTTGCCAGTAACTTAAGTGATATACCCATTTGAACGATTTTCAAAGCAAAATTTTGCACTTTTTCTTCAAAATCCTCATGATCCCCCTCTGAAAGGGATGTAATGATGAGTTGAACATATTCCGAACAGATGGTTTCATACATTTTGTCGTTCAGCATCATGTCCGTTTCTTTTTCTCCGAGTCGTTTTAAAATGTCCGTCCACTCTGTTTCTAATTCCTTTTGGTGCTTTCTTGCAAAAGCTAACACGATATGATTCGACATGTTTTACCCCCTACTTACATTTAAAGCTCTTCTTTAGTCTTTCTTCATTATAACGTTAAAAAAAATTGAACACAAAAAAAGTTGCTCCCAATAGAGCAACCAAGTACCACCATATTAAAAATCAATAAGAGCCAAACTAACTTGTAAGGCTTCATCAACCTTCTCCATCATCTCATCATCAAGATGTGTGATTTTATCTGTCAATCTTTGTTTATCGATCGTACGAATCTGTTCCAAAAGAATGACAGAATCTCGTTCAAAGCCGTAGCGCTTTGCATTAATTTCGACGTGAGTCGGTAATTTCGCTTTTTGTATTTGGGCTGTTATGGCTGCAACGATAGCAGTCGGGCTGAAGCGATTTCCAATGTCATTTTGAATCACCAATACCGGGCGAACCCCGCCCTGCTCGGAGCCAACAACAGGAGATAAATCAGCAAAGTAAACATCACCGCGTTTAACAATCAAATGTTTAACCCCCGCTGACTAATCGCTCAACTGTATTCTCAGCCTCAAATTCTGCGTATTGTGCCTCTGAAGAGATATTCAGATTAATTTTCGCCATCTCCATGTAGCCGCGTCTCATCGATTCACGATTTTGTCGAATATTACGTTCACGAATATACGTTTTTGTCGCTCGGTAGATCAATTCATTTCTTGTTACCTTATCCTGCTCTGCTACTCGTTCGATTTCAGACATTAAAGCCTCCGGCAGTCGAATCTTCATTTCGTTTGTTGCGCTGGATTCAGACAAAAAACATACACCTCCACAAAACTTACGGATACCGTTTCGATCCATTCCAAGACTAATCATACCATTATTCAATGCACAAGCAAAGCTGTTTTTTCATGATTTCTTATTAGAACATGAAGCGGCTCGCCACCCGTAAATCAAGATGATAATGGAGTTCCTCTTTCCCATTATACGCTTTTTTCCGAAAATCATACGGTATTTCCAAAATCTCTAAAAAAGGGAGAATGTTTATTCTGCCTTTGTTGAATAAAAGAGAACGATGTCAGTTTGAACATCGTTCCCGTGGATGCTGTTTATAAAAAGCTTGGCCCGCCTTGAAGCAGCGGATTACGTACATGAACCCTTTTGCCGTCCTCTATATAGACTCTTGGAACGCGGTAGCCAACAGAACAAGTGACTTCGTAGTTAATGGTTTCAAGCCGCTTGGCTATTTCATCGACAGATATCTTGTCTTCGCCTTGTGTCCCGATGAGCACGACTGGCTCACCTGCCGGAATATCCTTTTTCAAATCAATCATGAATTGATCCATACATACCCTTCCAGCAATCTTTCGGCGTTTTCCGCCAACGAGCACTTCTGTTCCGGCAAGCTTCCTGATCCAGCCGTCTGCATACCCGATTGGAATCGTACCAATCCATGTATCTTGATTCGCTGTATAAGTGGCACCATAGCTCACGCTCTCACCCTTTTGAATGGGCTTTACATGTGCAAGTTTTGTATGAAGAGATAATGCTTCTTCCAGTTGAAATGGCAATTCATCTTTGATTTCTTCCGACGGCGACAGCCCGTACATACTGATGCCAAAACGAACCATATTGAATAAAGTGTCTTTAAACCTTAGACCTGCTGCGCTGTTGGCGCAATGAATGAGCAGTTTGTCCGTATGAAGCGGTTGAAGCAATGTTTTAAACGTATCAACCTGCATACCGAAGTAGTCTTCATCTTTTTCATCCGCTGTGGCAAAGTGAGTAAATACTCCTTCCAACTGTAAAAAAGAATGATCGTGGACAAGCTCTTTTACTTCGCTCACCTGCTCGATTGTTTTCACACCTAACCGATTCATGCCGCTGTCGATTTTCAAATGGAAACGAATGGGTTGTCCCATCTGCCCTTTCATCAATTTGACGACTTCTCTCAGCCACTGGATAGAGTAAGCAGTCATGATGGCGTTGTATCTAACGGCGACTTTGACATACTCTGGTGGTACTGCACCGAGCACAAGAATCGGGGCTTTGATGCCTTTATTTCTTAAAGAAATGGCTTCATCTAAAAAAGCGACGGCTAATAGGTCTGCTCCTGCTTCGAGGGCAGCTCTTGCCACTTCTATATCTCCATGTCCATATGCATTGGCTTTCACAACAGCCATTAGTTGGACGCTTTGACCAATATGGTCTTTCATATGTGAAACATTATGCTTGATTGCTGTTAAATCAATTTCTGCCCATGTGTCTC
Organism: Bacillus sp. S2(2019); assembly: GCF_005144805.1. Lineage (NCBI taxonomy): Bacteria > Bacillati > Bacillota > Bacilli > Caryophanales > Bacillaceae > Bacillus > Bacillus sp. S2(2019). The sequence goes on along the minus strand of NZ_SWFL01000004.1, from coordinate 369,277 downwards.
TATAAAAGGCATTTGTGTCCATTCATCACACTTCCCTATTGAATGATTCAATACTTCATTATGATACTAAAAATCCAGAATAATGTGAAACAACTCAAAGAAAATCAGCCCCTGCACAGGGCTGATTTGTTGTTATGTTAAGAATCTCGCCTATTTCGCTGACTGTCCTTCTACACTTTTGGCGACCATTAAGAGTTCTTCTTTCGATAAATCACTTGAAGAAATCAAGTAGTCAACTCCATCAGATGTCCAAGAAAGAGATTTGTCTGTCAGAACACCCACTGTCATGCCAAGATCGACTGGCTCGCCGTTCATCGTCACAGGCGTAGACGCTTCTGCTACCCGCGCTTTTTCCTGAATGAGCGTGAAGGATTTCTTTCCGCCATACGTCATCACATACCGCTTTCCAGCATCTGTTGTCATTTCTTTCTCTTCCATTTTCTTCACGCCCTCTGGCATATCCACAGGCGTTTTCACAGCAAAGCTGTCAGATGGATCTGCACTTGTGGCAACATCCATTTGAGAAAGTGTCATATTTTTCTTCTCATCAAAGGCGTCTTTGTCAAAGGATTTGTTGAATTCAAAGTGAGAGAATTCTACTTTCACCATTGGCTTTTTATCGCTGTCCAGTACTTTCACACTGGCAGGCGCCATTGTTTTTTTATGAAAGGTAATCTCTTGGGTCGGCAGCATTTGGTTGTGCTGATAGTTGGTTTTTGTTTCAAAAACGTACTTCGACTCTTTTGCTTTGAACTGAGCTGCACTGTCATTTTTAATGTCTTTCACAAGTGATTCAAATAAATACACCTGACTGCTGTTGTTCGGCCAATCACTATGGAAGCGGAAGCTTTTGTTTAATGAAGGTGTCAGCACAAATACACCATTGCCATTTCTTAAAATGACTTGACTCTGATCCTTCTTCGGATTTTCTAAATAGACACGGTAAAGCTCCGGCTTCTTGTACCAAATTTCCACATGGTATTCCTGCGGATCATTTCCTGTCTCAATGGTCATTTTTGCTTTGGCTTTGTATGATGTCATTTCCTCTGCCTTTTTGTTTAAATCTCCAACGATATCTTGTTGAGATTTTTGACCGCATGCGGAGAGAATCAATACAAAAAGGATCCCCGTTACAAGCAAAACAAAGCTTTTTCTCACCCTTTTCAACCCCTTCGTTAATTGTGTTAAAAGGAAGAAACCGCTTGTTTGACTTTAACAGTACGCCTCAAGAGTTAACTGCGTACCGCGAACCATCAAAGCCTGTTAGCAACTCGCCCTTCCTTATCGCACTACCCAATATATGAAGGGGGGACAAACAATATGCAGACTAGCTTGACAACCTTTCAATTAAAACTTGTGCTGCAGCATATTCTTTTGTGTGTGTAATGGATACATGAACGTAGTCTTCTTTTGTTTTCTCACTTTTGATGAGGGGTTTTCCGTTCGCATCTTTTTGTATCTCGATGTCGTGAAAGCTTATATACTGACCAATTCCCGTACCGTATGCTTTTGCGAATGCTTCTTTCGCCGCAAAACGCCCTGCCAGAAACTCCAGCTGTCTCTTTTCACTTAGTGTGTGAAAGACTTCCTGTTCATGTAAAGTCAAAATTCGTTCTGGTAAACGGGGCTGCCTGCTAAGAACTCGTGACAGCCGGCCGATCTCTACAATATCCATACCGATTCCTTTAATCATGAGGTACCTCCTATGATACTCGTACTAATTTGGATGTTCGCTTCATAAACGTGTTACTATAAACTTACCATTATCTAGTCAAAAGGGGTTTGTTATGTTTATTCGAACGGAGAGCTTTCAACAATTTATTAGATCGTATCCAATCGTAACAGCGATCCTTGCTTTGCAAATCGGCCTATGGCTTTTATTTGCGATCCCTATTCCAATGATCCAGCTTGGGCAGGACCATCTCGTTGGTTTTAATTATGGTGTTGCAGCAGGAGAATGGTGGCGGCTTTTAACGCCTATTTTTCTTCACGGAAGTCTGACACATATTCTGTTCAATTCCATGTCGCTCTTCCTATTCGCTCCAGCACTTGAGTATTTGCTTGGAAAGGTTCGATTTCTTATGATTTATCTGGGTGCTGGATTCATTGGCAATCTCGGAACCTATTGGGTGGAGCCTTTAGAGTACGTACATGTCGGGGCTTCTGGTGCGATATTTGGTTTATTTGGCGTCTATCTTTATCTTGTCCTATTTAAACCGCATATGATGGACCGTGGTAATTCTCAGGTGATCTTAACGATTCTCGGCGTCTCTGTTATTATGACGTTCGTCAACTCGAACATCAACATCATGGCCCACTTATTTGGATTGATAGGCGGCATGATCCTAGCACCGATCACTCTATTCTTCCATTCAAAAAAACGACGCTATTAAGCTCATAAAAAATGTCGATCACTCCGTTTAACGGGAGCTGATCGACATTTTTTGTTTAAGTTGATTGATTCGTTTCATAGGAATACCAATCGCATACACGTTCAGCATCTTCCTCTTCAAGGTGATGCACACCAAAGGAATCAAGCAAGGCAGAGGACTTCACAAAGGTGTGAATACTTGCCACCCGCCCTTTCTTTTGAAAATAGGATTGGGTCATCGTATAGTTTTGCATTCGTTTTCTTAAAACAATTCCGGTGGTCTTGCCGATACCTCTTGTCGTTAATTGAATTAGTTGATCTTTGATCACATATCCTGATTGTTTATAGGCTAAATACCCAAAGAACAAGGCAAATGGTAATGGAATCAGCGCCAAATACCCCCATGGTGGAAAACGTACAGAAAGGATTATACCTACAAGTAATGGAACAAATCCGTAAGATATCAGATAACGTTTCAGTGAACGCTTCGGCACTTTTTTCAAATCACTTTCTGGTGCCAGCTGATATTGATCTGTAAATTGCGTTAACAATTCATTGATTTTTTTCTTCCGTATGAGTGGAAATAAGACAGAAGAGGTCTCTTTTTCTGTAATGGAACCTCCTGCGCTGACAAGCATGACCGTCGCAAAACCAAATGGTTCACGCAGAATATTTTCTTTGATTTTCACTGCTTGAATTCTCGCAAGCGGAATGGTCATTTGATGCCTTTCGATGAGTCCTCTTGTGATGATGATGTCTTTCCCTTTTCGTTTTGCGGTAAAATTCGCATATTGAAGGGCTGTTACCCCAACACTAAGAATCCAAGCAATCAATACGGCAATAAATATGAGAATCGCATAAATCTCAACACTCGCATGACTTAAAAAAGAAAACCGTTTGAGGAATCCGTCCAAAGGCAGAATTTCATCTATTTGTGTGTAAATGGCGAGACACCCAGAAATAATGACGCCGATTCCGCTTGAAGTGGTCGCAGCCAAAAGCAACTCAGGTATACCCATTCGGTAGGAAACACTGATTTCTTTTTCTACAGGCTGTTGCGCTGTCAGAGGATCAGGGAGATCTAAATTTTCGTCATTCATTTCTTCTTGTTGCAAGCTTTTCTTCCGGTTGAAAATCGATTGCTTTAATTGTTCAGCTTCTGCTTTTGTAATGGCCGTCAGGCTCACTTCAGGTCCATCCGTCCCGCCTGCCGTTTCGATTTGCACCCGAACCAAACCGAAAATACGCTGGAAGATGCCTTCACTTGTATTCACCGTTTGAATTCGTTCTAACGAGATATACTTTTTCTTTTTGGTGATGACACCTGATTCTACTCGAAATTCATCGTCTTCCATTCGGTAGGTGAATCGTCTCCATGCTAAAACGGTTGAAACAGCTTTCCATAAAAGAAGCACCCCAAGAATAATGAACGCATAAAAACGAATACTTGAATTCGAGTTCACAAAAATAAGCACGAAAAAAGGGATAATGAAGTTTTTGATCATGGATACGGCATCTGATATAAAATCAATGAACATCGAGATTGGATGTACACGTTTTGGTTCAGACATCATCTTCCGTCACCCTTGCTAATCGAGATATGTAATCGCGAAGCTCATCTGCCTCTTCTAATTCCAGTGCCGGAATATCATGCACTGTCGCAGCCGTAGAAATTTGAACAGATGCCAACCGGTAGCGCCTTAAAAGCGGCCCTTGAGATGTATCCACATGCTGAACACGTACCATTGGCACAATGACACGTGTGACACGAATCAATCCGTGCTGTATTTCAATTTCGTTCTCAAATACTTCATAGCGCCAGATGTGATGGCGGATTTTCGGTATGAGCCAGATTCCGAAGATGACCTGTAAAATCCACAAACCGATGAGGATGGCTCCAATCCAATATGGCCATTGAAAATAATAACTAGCTACAAATACCCCAATGATGATGAATAAGAAAATCAATGAGATAATTCCATTTTGAAGACGCCATACTTTTAATCCATTTAAGCTGATTTGACGTTGCGGCTGTTTTCTCACATTCTTCCCCCATTCTCTTACTTTTCTATCAATATATTACGAAAGAAAGCCTAAAAAGTTTCATTAGGACTGTTAAAAAAAGCGAACCCTGCAAAGGATTCGCTTTTGAATTAGTTGTTATAAGATTTCTTTTGACGACGATCGTTAGAAGAACGATTGCGGTCATTTGAAGAACGCTTTTTATCACCGTAAGATGAACGGCTTTTTCCGCGATAGCCGCCACCACCGCCGCCGTCTCTGCGTTTAGAAGAGCTGCGGTTGTTACGATTGCGTTTTGAAATCATTGGTGCTTCATCTGTCAAACGAACAGGCGTTGCATCCGGCTCTTTTGTCATCATTTTGATGGCAGCCGCAACCACTGTAACAGAATCATGATCTTCTAACAATTCAGCAGCTGCTGTCATGTAGAAGTTCAAGTTGTTTTCACTAATGATTGTGCGTAGACGGTCAACTGTGACTTGTTGTTGTCCTTCAATTGCCTCGTCTAGAGTTGGTTCTTTCATACGATCCATTTTACGCTTAGTCGTTTGCTCAATCGCACGAAGCATATCTTTTTCACGTGGTGTGATGAATGTCATCGCCATACCTGTACGTCCAGCACGGCCTGTACGTCCAATACGGTGTACATAGCTTTCTGGATCTTGTGGTACGTCGAAGTTATACACATGTGTAACACCTGAGATATCAAGTCCACGTGCTGCAACGTCTGTTGCGACAAGCACATCGATTGAACCTTCTTTAAATTTACGAAGCGCAACCATACGTTTCGCCTGAGTCAAGTCACCATGAATTCCTTCAGCTGTATAACCTCTAAGGTTTAATGCTTCAGTCAATTCGTCAACGCGGCGCTTTGTACGGCCGAAAACAATTGAAAGCTCTGGTGATTGAATGTCAAGAAGACGAGTCAATGTATCGAACTTCTTACGCTCGTGAATATCCAAGTAGAACTGCTGGATGTTAGATACAGTCATTTCTTTCGCTTTTACTTTTACATGTTCTGGGTTTGTCATGAAACGCTCTGCAATACGCTTAATTGGTGCAGGCATTGTCGCAGAGAATAAAAGTGTTTGGTGTTCACTTGGTACATTTGAAAGGATCGCTTCAATGTCTTCGATGAAACCCATGTTGAGCATTTCGTCTGCTTCATCAAGCACGACTGTTTCAACATTTTGAAGACGCATTGTGCGACGATTAATGTGATCAAGTAAACGTCCTGGAGTTCCTACAATGATATGAGGATTTTTCTTGAGCGAACGGATTTGACGGCCGATATCTTGTCCACCGTAAATTGGAAGTACACGTGCACGCTTGTCTTGGCCGATTTTGTATAGCTCTTCAGATACTTGAATCGCTAATTCTCTTGTTGGCGCAATGATGATCGCTTGGATGTTAGGAGACGCTGGATCGATTTTTTCTACAAGAGGAATACCAAATGCTGCAGTTTTTCCTGTTCCTGTTTGTGCTTGTCCGATGACATCTTTATTCTGAAGACCGAGAGGAATCGTTTCTGCTTGAATCGGTGTTGCTTCTTCAAATCCCATGCGGTTAATAGCTTTCATGAGACTTTCGCTTAATTGAAAATCTTGAAACGTTATAGTCAATTTATTCAAACTCCTTCTAATTGCTGTTTCAGTAATCTCGTGAATGATCATTAAAAACTGCCCTTTGTATGAAAGGACAGGTCCATTATATACAAAGCCCGAATTACCCTACATTATATCTTACCATTACACTATTTGTTTTTCAACAAGACAGAAATGGATATATCTACTGCTCGACAATGACTGATTCACCTTCACTTTGATCTCCGTCCATCCATTTCCACTTTTCAAACAGTTGGATTTTCCCGTTATCCAGCTGCTTAGGGGTGGAATGACATGAACCGCTTCTCATGCTGCCATCCTTACTTACATGATGATATCTAAAATGAAGTGCTCCGTCTTTATTCACAGTTCCTACAAGTACGCCAGATTGAATACTGCCGCCTTGATATGTGCCCGTTAAAATATTCCCGTCCTGACGATATTGAAATATGGTTCCTTCCGATACTTCCCCATTGCTCGAATTAGACTGCGGGACAAAGGTTTTTCCGTCATATTGAAACAACCGAATCGACCACCTTTTCTTACCTATTGTAACATAGGCCTGTCACTCATTCGACAAAAATGATGCAAATTTTAACAAGTGGGATTCAATTTATATTAGTTTAGCCACATTTCAGCTTTTCTATAGATTAAATTGTTTTTTTAGAAATTGTTCGACTTTCTCAAACAATTGCTGTGCACAAGGCTCATGACAAACGTGATGTTTACAATCCGGTAAATAGAACATTTCTTTCTGACGGGACGGGATTTTATGATAAATGAATTCTGCACTAGAAGCGGGGACGATCCCATCGCTTTCACCTTGAACGATCAAGACAGGTAGATGAAGCTTTTCAAGAGAACCTTTCGTTTGCTTCACCAATTTCATAAATTCTACAGCAGCTGATAGCGGTGTACTCTTCAGCTTATGACGATATCGATCATACAATGGGTTCGTATCAATCAAACCAGACAAGGATTCCTTCACCATCTGCCTTGTGTCTTGAATCATTTGTTTTGGGTTAACATATTTAGCAGCAGCACTTAACAGAACAAGACGGGCCACTGGATACTTCGCTGCTAAATATGAGGCAATCATCCCGCCCATAGAAAAGCCGACCAAATAAATGGTGTCACATGTTCGGTAAAGGGATAAGAGTTCTAATTCAGCGGTGGCAATCCACTCCTGATAGAGAATGCCTTTGAGCTGAAGTTCCTCCCCATGCCCCGGAAGCGTGACAGATTGTACCGTCCAATCTGTTGTCTGCTTTAAATATTCCGCAAGCGGCTCTACTTCATACGGGGCACCAGTAAAACCGTGTATACATAGACAGCCAATCACCCTGTCACCTTCTTTGCCGATCTGATTTATAGTGCAGTAATCACGTCTTCCAATCTCATGCCACGGGAAGCTTTGACAAGAACGACATCGTCAGGTCCTGCCACATCCGCTAGTTTTTTCTTCAGTTCTTCTTTGTCCATATAAGAAGATACACGGTCGTCTCCAAATGCTTTCTTTGCTCCTTCAGCAATGAATGCGCCAAGACGGCCAAACGTTAAAACATGATCAATAAACTCAGGCTTGATGTACTCCCCTACTTCAAAATGATAGGTTTCTTCTTCACTGCCCATCTCCAGCATATCTCCGAGAACGAGAATGCGGTTAGCAAAGCCATCCATATCTCCTACAAGATCAATCGCTGCCTTCATCGACGTAGGACTCGCATTATACGCATCGTTGATAACCGTGATGCCCTTATCTGTTTTAAACAGTTCTAAACGCATGCCTGTCAATTTCGTTTGCATTAGCCCTTGGGCAATTTGCCTTTCATTCAGACCGAAATGCTGGCCGATTGCAATAGCTGCAAGAGCATTCTTTACATTGTGTTTCCCTAATACAGGAATGAGAAACCCTTGAGCATATCCCTCCACTTGAAATTCAGTGCCTTCAGCGAGTTGGTGGATGTGAATCACCTTGATATCACAGTCCTCTGATTCCCCAAATGTTTTTACGCTACGTGCAAGGGCATTTGCTCTTTGGCGGAGTAAAGGCTCGTCTCCTAAATAATAAAAAGTCCCATCCTCTTTTAACCCTTTTGTGATCTCACATTTTGCATCTGCAATGGCTTCTCTTGATCCTAGATCCTGCATATGAGATTCTCCAATATTGGTGATGACAGCTGCATCAGGTTCAGCGAGATTAGATAAAAATTCGATTTCTCCTTTTGCACTCATGCCCATCTCTAATACAGCAATCTCTGTTCCTTCTGGCATTGCAAGGATGGTCAGTGGAAGTCCAATATGATTATTAAAGTTGCCATCTGTTTTATGGACTCTGTATGTCGTTTGTAGGACAGAATGGATCATGTCTTTCGTCGTTGTTTTGCCATTACTTCCAGTAATACCGACAACTCGAGGGTTTTCCTCTTTTAAGTATGATTTCGCAAGCTGTTGGAGTGCTGTCAGAGTATCCTCTACAAGAATGACAGGTACACCGGATGGTGGGTTCGCTTCTGTTTCATTCCAAAGAACCGCTGCCGCTCCAAGCTCCACTGCTTTTGAAGCAAAAGTGTGACCGTTAAAATGTTCCCCGATAAGCGGGATAAATAGTGCGCCTTTTGATACTTTTCGTGTATCTGTTGTCACTCCGTGTATCTGTTCTTCGCCAAAAGCTTCATTCGATAATGTGCCACCAGCCATTTGGGCGACTTGTTTCACTGTACGTTTGATCATGTTTTTTCGCCTCTCTTTCTCATTTCACGTTTGAAGGAAAAGAGACACTACCTGTAGGATAGTGTCTGCTTGCTTCTTACATTAAAAAGTGGTTTTAATGGTTTGTTTTTCTTGATGGCGCTCAATTGCAAGTGACACCAGCTTCTCAATCAGCTCAGGATACTCTACACCAGTATGTTTCCAAAGCAGCGGGAACATACTAAAAGGTGTGAACCCTGGCATTGTATTCACTTCATTGATCAGCACTTCGCCTTCTTCTGTTAGGAAGAAATCTGCACGTACGAGGCCAGATCCATCAATGGCTTTAAATGCCTTAATCGCCATATCATGAATCGTCTTGTACTCTTCCTCTGACACACTCGCAGGAATGATCAAATCTGTATCGCCATCTTCATATTTTGCTTTGTAGTCATAAAAATCTGTTTTAGGTGCAATTTCACCAACAACTGAGCATTTCGGCTCGTCATTTCCTAATACACCAATTTCAATTTCTCGTCCTACAACGCCTTCTTCCACAACAACACGACGATCATATTGGAAAGCCAAATCAAATGCTGTTTGCAGCTCTTCTTTGCTGCGGCATTTACTAATTCCGACACTTGATCCCATGTTGGCAGGTTTCACAAAACAAGGATACCCGAGAACTGCTTCTACCTGTTCTAGACTGTCTGATATGGCTTTCTCATAATCCTTTTTATTGAAGGAAAGGTGCTTTGCCTGCGCAAGTCCAGCTTGAGCAAACACATCTTTCATCATGACTTTATCCATACCCGCAGCAGACGCGAGAACGCCGTTACCAACATACGGGATATTCAATAGTTCAAGTAACCCTTGCATGGTCCCATCTTCACCATTTGGCCCATGTAGCAATGGAAAGACAACATCAATCTTTTCATCAGCTGCTGCAGGCTGTGGAAACATGCTTTCATTTAAAGAAGTTGGTAAAAACGTCTTTGCATTTTGTTCAAATTGAAGCATTTTGACGTTTGATACTGGTTCAGTGAGTTTTTCTCCTCTTAGCCATTCGCCCTCTTCTGTAATATAAATTGGATGTATATCGAACTTCTCAGTGTTAAGTGCTTTTGTAACTGCAAGGGCTGTTTGCAGTGATACATTATGTTCGGCTGACTTTCCGCCGTAAACCAATCCTAAACTTATTTTCAATGGATACTCCCCCCACTAAAATTCATCTTTACTATCTTATCACTTTCAAGCAAAAATGCTCTAATTAATTTTTGTTGTTACGGAATTGAAATGATTTGTAAAGGTTGTAAGCGCCCCCCGAGCATTTGTATGTCATTCGCCTTTATTTTATATTAAAATGACATTGAAAAGGAGTTGTGACAAATTGAAAAAAATTACAAGCACTGAACAATTCAACGAAATCATTCAATCAGACAAAGAGGTCATCGTTAAATTCTTTGCGACATGGTGCCCTGATTGCACTAGAATGGACATGTTCATTCCAGACATTTTAGAGGCTTATGCTCAGAATGAATGGTTTGAAATAAACAAAGACGACTTTCCTGAGTTAGCGGAAACGTATCAGGTCATGGGAATTCCTAGCCTGTTAATTTTCAAAAATGGCGAAAAAACAGGTCATTTACACAGTGCCAACGCTAAATCACCTGAAGAAGTAACGGAGTTTCTTCAAGAACACGTTTCATAACTCATTTGAATGGAGACATCAGCCAACTCATGCTGGTGTCTTTTTTTATATCCTTTTAAATCAAATCTCTTCATAAGACGAGATGTGCGGCTAAAATGTTTCAACATCGGCAGGAATGTTTGATCTGATTTCATGACAAGGTTTGACAGCGGATTATTTCCTGGGAAAGAATTCATCGTCGATATGGATGGGAATATGTCGGTTACGTGAATTTTCTGAATTGAATCTTTACTTATGACATTCTGCTTTGTATAATGGAGTTGCTAATTGAAAATGATTATCAATTTCATCTGTGTGAAATCTTATAGAGTCCATTCTACCAAAGGAGCGTTGAGTTACATGTCTAAGAAGAAAATCAAAACGTATCAGCAATTGATTGAAGAAAACAAGGAAGCGATCATGCGAGACCCTAAGATGATGGAAAGTATATACGCAACCATCGACAAAAAGCACCAAAAGCAGCTTGCCGCTGCTGGACGTGAATCATAAACACAAGAAGAGCAGTCAAATAGATGGCTGCTTTTTTATTTGCCTGAAGAAAAGAAAAAGCCGATAAAATCTATTCTTCGATTTTATCGGCTTTTGTTTTAATGTGATTTCGCTACACGGTCTTGTTTCATTCCTAAATAGATGAGCATATATGTTAGATAACCCATTGTCATCGTTAAACCACCGAAGAAGAATTGTGAAAACACGGGTTCTTCAAATGTCGTAACGGCAGCAAGAACGATCCAGCTCGCATATAAATAGACCATGAACCATTTCATGTTTCTTTTAAGTGTATACAGAAAGAAAAGACCCGCTAATGAAAAGATCCCTAGCGCTAGTCTGAAATAAACAAGATGATCAAACTGGAAGGCAAAAGACACAAACGAAAACGACAACAGCAACAAAATAGGTAAAGCCGTAATAAAATTTTTCACGATAGTGCCACCTCCATGACTCTGTCTTATTATAAGACAAAATCAGCCGGTTATCGTGAAATACAGACTCGTTTTCACAAAGATGTCACGAATTTTTCTTGTTATTTGACACAATTTTTACACATTTACATCACGCTTCCAAAAAAGGAGCCAAGCAGCACCAACAAAGAAAACAAAATGCACCCCTACAATGAATAGCGAAAACAGAGGGCTCATGCCCTGAAAGAGCGGCGGACCTTGAAAACTGTATTGTGTGAAGTCCGTATTAGCGAAAAGTAGAATCTTCCCCCACTGATTTTCTAACAGAGACATGATCGACACTAATGATTTCGCTGCGTATAAGACGAAAAATGAAGTCACAAGTGCAATCAGACTGTTTCTAAACAAACTTGAGCACAGAAAAGCAAAGCTTGCCATCATGACTACTTCCACCCACTGTGATCCAATCACAGCAAATGTGTGCAGAAATAATCGCCCAGTGCTTTCATCAAAATCAGTACCAAAGAAAATAAGGCCAAAAAGAAAAGCGAACACATAATAAAAAACAAACAGGTAAAGGACCATCAGCACAAGAGTGATGTATTTTGCCAAGAAAATATGAAGCCTTGTCTTTGGCCGAATCAACAAGAACTTGATGGTTCTTTTTTGAAACTCTGTTGAGATCAATGTGGCGCCAATCACGACAGCGAACACTTGTAAAATAAACACAACATTCGTGGAATAAGCAAAATAGTTTGCGACTGTATCTTGCCCGCCAAGCCCGGAAATGACTCGTTTCAATGCTAGAGCCATCGTCAATTGAAAGACAACAATCAGTCCAAGTGCAATGAATGTGATCTTTTGTCTCGTGATTTTTTTATGTTCATTCTTGATGAGTTGAAGCATCTGCCGTCCCGCCTTCCGTCCATTTCATAAAGGCCTCTTCAATTGATTGTTTTTGAGGCGTCATTTCAAGTACATCAAATTCTGCTAAGACAAGCTGTTTATTCAGCTCCGGCACACGGTCTTTATTCAGTTGAACCAGCACATGCTGATCCCTTTGTTCATATGTATATCCTTGCGTATCTAGCCATGAAACTGCCTTTTCTACTGGCTGAATATTCATCAACACCTGCTCTTTTCCTTCCATGTCTCGAAGGTTTGTATTGGCTTTGATTTGTCCTTTTTGGATGATGATCATGCGGTCACAAAGCTCTTCTACTTCATGCAAAAGATGTGTAGCAAATAACACAGAGACACCTTCTTCTTGTACAAGCATTTGCAAGTGCTCTCGAAACTCCTTCATTCCTGCGGGATCAAGCCCATTTGTTGGTTCATCTAAAATGAGCAGATTGGGCTTATGCAAAATGGCTTGTGCAATCCCGAGCCTTTGTTTCATCCCTAGTGAATACGTTTTGACCTTCTGGTGAATGGCGTGCTCCAGACGAACTCTTTTTACCACTTCAAGAATGCGCTCTTCTGAAACTCCATCATGCATAGACGCATACAGCTCAAGGTTTTCAAAACCTGTTAAATATGAATAAAATTCCGGATTTTCTATGATCGCCCCAACAGATGACATCGCCTTTTGATGATCATCATCTTGAGAATATCCATTTATGATGATCCGGCCGTTGTTTTTTTTCATCAAGCCAACGATCAATCGAATCAAGGTCGTTTTTCCAGACCCATTTGGTCCAAGTAAACCGACAATTTCCCCTTGCCTAATGTCCATCGAAATATGTTGCAAAATTTGATGCCGGCCAATTTGTTTATCGACGTTCTCTATGTGTAAAACAGCAGACTGCAAAGTGGTTCCTCCTTCTAATGTAAAACCTATGGCGGCAGTTACGGCCGCTCATCCTGTAAAAAGTATATCACGCTAGACAAGCCGTTCCACGAAAAAAAGGGCTGATCCAGTCAGCCCTTCTTGTTGTTAAAGTGATAAATTAGGTGTTGGTGCTTCCTTCTCATGTTTCTTTTCGGTTTCAGAAACAATCACCGCACATGCTGCGTCACCTGTAATATTGACCACGGTTCTTGCCATGTCTAATAAGCGGTCTATGCCAAGGATCAGCGCAATGCCCTCAACAGGAAGATTCACGGAATTTAAAACCATGGCTAGCATGATGAGCCCTACCCCTGGGACACCTGCTGTGCCAATACTTGCTAGTACTGCCGTTAAGACAACTGTCAGCATTTGAACAAGGGTTAATTCAACTCCATACACTTGTGCGATAAAAATAGTCGCAACCCCTTGCATGATCGCTGTACCATCCATATTAATGGTCGCACCTAGCGGCTGCACAAAGCTTGAAATAGGTTCTGGCACCTTCAAACGCTTTTGAGCTGTTTCCATTGATACTGGCAGTACTGCGTTACTGCTTGATGTACTAAATGCCACAACCATCGCTGGAGAAAATCCTTTGAAGAATGCCATTGGATTTCGTTTAGCTAATAGGGCAACGGTTGACCCATAGGTCAGGAAGAAATGCAAGATCAGCGCAATTAAGACGACTGAGAAGTAAAGTCCCATCGCTTTCATGGCATCGAGCCCCTGACTGCCAATTGCCGTTGCGATCAAACCGAATGTCCCGTACGGTGCGAATTTCATCACAACACCGACAAGATACATCATTAATTCATTTCCTTGTTCAAACAGCTTCAGCAAACCTTCTGTTTTTTTACCGAGCAAGGCAATGCCAAGACCTAAAAATACACAGAAGACGATAATTTGAAGCATATTTCCTTCAACTAGAGATTGGACTGGATTGGTTGGAATAATATTGAGTAGTGTATCTGCCATTGATGGGGCTTCCTCAGCGGAATATTCTGCCGCTTTCGTATCAAAATTGCCAAATGCGCCTGGCTTAATAAGTAAGGCCAATGAGATGCCAATAATGATGGCAAAAGTTGTAGTGAGTAGAAAGTAAGTAATGGTTTTTACGCCGATTCTGCCAAGTTTTTTCGGATCGCCAAGGCCTGCTACACCAAGTGTGATCGAAAAGAAGACAATCGGTACAACTAACATTTTAATCAGGTTTAAGAAGATTTGACCTAGAGGTGTAAATAGATAAGGGTCTAACACTTTGAATACATTTGGAGCAAAAATGTTGAGCAGTAGTCCTGTGATTGCACCTACAATTAAAGCAATAATAATTTTCGTCGCAAGCTTCAATAAAATCTCCCCTTCCTCGTCAAAAAGGCCCACGAGAGAGTCTTCTCGTGGGCCTGCGTGTCCATACGTGTACCACTGTCTACTCTCTTCACGCTGATGAGGTTAGCTGACGGGTTAGGACGAAGAGATGTCCTTTTTTCTTAAAATAAGAAAAATTCACCCCAAAAACTTGGGTCCCCCATTCCTTTAGAAGGATTAAGCGTGTGGTAATATGATATTTTCATACTATTTATACCTTATTTTTAGAAAATTGTAAACAGGTTCATATGAACTTTTTAATTACTTTCTTCCTTATTCGTGACCTCCAAGATATCTAAGATAAACACAAAGATTGGGATGCCGATAATCAGTCCCCAAATGCCAATATAGTGTTCAGAGAAGATCAGGACAATAAACGTGAAGAAAATAGGGAGCTCTGTTTTAGCTGACATGAGCTTCGGATTTAAGAAGTAGGCTTCAATGGCATGGATGATCACGATCACCAGCACAATATATAGGACGTACATTCCGCCTCCAAGTGTATACGCAATGATGCTGAGTGGAACGAGGGAGATGACCACACCCGCTACCGGAATTAAACCTAACAAGAAGACCATGACCGCTAATCCAAATAATTGTGGGAAGCCCATAATGCCAAGCGCAATTGTCGTTAAGACACAGTTAACTGTTGCAATGATGAACTGTGCTTCAAGTACCTTACCAAATGTTCTGGAAAACTTACGTCCAAAGAAGGCAATTTCATGATAGAACACGGAGATTTTACTCGTTTTGAACTTATTCATGAATTGAATGAGGCGTTCCTTTTCGAACAGGAAGAACATGCTTAATATTAAGGACATAATGACCTGGATACTGAACGTGCTGAAATCTGTTAAGTATGTATAGAGGAAATTAAACCCTTTCTCGAAGAAAGAAGATATTTTGAAATCTCCGAACACATTGGTGACGACGTCAAAGAAGGGTAAATCTTGTGGATGATCTGCAATCTTTTTCCCTAAATGAAATAACTGTTCCACCTGTTTAGCGATGATGGGCACAAACACAAAGCCGCCAAACGTCAATCCACCAGCTAGAAGGATGTACAAAATGGTGATGACTGATTTCTGTCCTATTTTCAGGAAGCGATTTAAAAAGCCTCTTATGACCTCTTCTAACCGGTTCATTAAAAAGGTGAAAATGAAGGTCAGGAGAATTAAATTCATCATTCCTCTTAATAGATATAATGCTGTGGCTAATACTACAAATACTGAAAACCTCTTGACACCAGGTTTTTCGAACAATTTAAAAAATGCCGCCATACGTTACACACCTGCCAGGACTAAAGTCTATTTTTCATTGGATCTCATATTCATTATATCGGATCTTTCTGTAAATTATATAACAAAAGGTCAATGAGGTCTTACGATTCGTCCTAAATTTATCAAGCTTTTATGTTTTTTCTTTTTTACACAAGAAAAAACCGAACCCCATGTAGAACATAAGGTTTCGGTTTTTGGATGTTTTTATACTAAACAGCCTGCTTGATATTTCGCATTTCCTGTAGCGCTGTTTTACTCTTCGCTTCGTCAAATTCCCCTTCACTTTTCGCTACAACAATAGTAGCAATTCCATTTCCAATCAGGTTCGTAATCGCTCTTCCTTCACTCATGAAACGGTCGACCCCTAATAGCAGTGCAAGACCTTCTAGCGGGATAACCTGAAGTGCAGCAAGTGTAGAAGCTAGCACGATAAATCCGCTTCCTGTGACTCCAGCTGCTCCTTTTGATGTGAGCATCAGAACAAGGATAATCGTGATTTGCTGTCCGATGGATAGGTCCACCCCAAACACTTGCGCTAAGAAGACCACGGCCATGGACAAGTAGATTGAAGTTCCATCTAAATTAAAGGAATAGCCTGTCGGAATGACAAGTCCAACGACTGACTTAGAGCACCCGTAGCGTTCCATTTTATCCATCATTCTTGGCAGGACAGATTCTGAAGAACTTGTGCCAAGAACAATTAAAATTTCATCTTTGATAAAACGGAGATAACCGAACAGGCTGAAGCCATACATTTTACAAATGATGTTCAGCACGACGAAAATAAACAGGAACATCGTCATATAAACGGAAAGCATCAGACTAGCCAGTGGTTTAATTGAAGCTAAACCGAAGTGTCCGATTGTATAAGCCATTGCTCCAAATGCCCCTAATGGCGCGGCACGCATAATGTAACCAATGATTTTAAAGAAGACAAGCGACAGTTTATCAAGCCATTCGATGATGCCTTTCCCCTTCTCGCCAAGTGCAGCGAGCGCAACACCGAATAAAATAGAGAAGAATAAGACCTGTAAAATATCTCCCTTTGCAAAGGCATCTACCATGTTAGATGGCACAATGTGTGTGACAAACTCCATCCAGTCGATACCCTGTCCCCCATTTTGGGTATATTGCGAGACATCCCCTTTTTCAAGCTTACTATAGTCAAGACCCGCTCCCGGCTTCATGATATTGACCACAAACAGTCCGATGACAAGCGCAAGCGTCGTCACAACTTCAAAATAGATAAAAGCTTTTCCCCCAACTTTTCCAACCTTTTTCATGTCCCCCATCTTGGCAATTCCAAGAACAATGGTTAAGAAAATAATGGGTGCAATGACCATTTTCACTGCATTAATAAATGTGTCACCAAGCGGCTTCATTTCTTTCCCGACGTTTGGCCAAACCATCCCAACAATAATCCCGATAATGACAGCTGCAATGACCTGAAATGTCAGGTTCTTCAATAGCCTCTTCATAAAAAATCAACTCCCTCACCCTTTGATGTAAACGCTTAACTGTTATCTGTAGGTAAATGATAGCGATTTCATCATAGGCTGTGAAGCTTATGGACATATCGTACATTTTGGTCTTTTTGGTCTCTTAGTCAGAATGTACGATATATTTGTTCACAGGGCGTCCGACCCCGCCATATTGCATATCTAATTTCAGCTCGCCTTCTTTTACAAGGAAGTCTAAATAACGGCGTGCTGTGACACGTGCAATCCCAAGTGCATTGGCAACTTCCTCTGCAGACTGCGCTCCTTCTTGCAGACCCATGTAGGCTTTAATTTCATTCATCGTATGCACATTCAGCCCCTTAGGAAGCCATGTCTCTTCCTGCTTAACTGCAGGCTTTCGTATGATATCATCGAGCATCTCTTGAGAAAATTCTGCTGCGGTACGAATTTTTGATTTGAACGCTTTATAGCTTTCAAGAGATTCTTTCATCCGTTCAAACTTAAATGGCTTAATGATATAATCTCGGGCACCATTTTGAAGCATGGTGCCGATCGTCTCTTTGTCCTTTGCTGCCGAAATCACAATCACATCCACCTGCATCTTTTGCTTTCTGATGTCTTGCAGTGTTTTGACGCCATCTTTTTTAGGCATATACACATCGAGCACCACAAGATCTGGGCGAATGTCTTTGATCAGCTGGATGCCCTGCTCGCCATTTCCTGCTACAGCCGCAACTTGAAAGCCAGGGACACTCTTAATGAACTCTTTATTGACTTCTTGCACCATCGGGTCATCTTCAATTAATAGCACCTTAATCTGAGTCATCTGTCTCTCTCCTCTATTGTCATTGGGAATTCGATTGAGAAGGTGGTACCAATGCCGATGCTTGATGTGACTTCTACATTTCCCATTCCTTTGTCGATAATCGTTTTTACAATATACAGCCCGTAGCCTGTTCCGCCTTCTTTACCGTGAGTAAAGCCTTTGTCGAAAATATGAGGAATCATGTCCTCTTCTATTCCAGATCCATAATCTTCAATTAAGATCGCGAGGACATCCTCTGTTTGATCAATACTAATAGAAATGAGTTTTGTGTCTCTTTCTACAGTATCATACGCGGCAAAGGCGTTCTCGATCAGGTTGCCAAGTAGCTTCGTCATATCATGCTGATCCAGCCGCTCTGGGAAATCGCGCAGACTGCTATTTTCATCTACTTCAACCTTGATTCCAAGCTCCTTGCCCCTTCTTATCTTGCTCATCAATAAACCAGCAACTGCATCATGCTGTATCACACGGTGGAGAAAGTCCGTCACATGCTCCTGTTCTTCGGTCGTTTGGAACGCTAAATCGAGTGCTTGATCGGCTTTCCCCAGCTGAATTAAACCCGCAATTGTATGAAGCTTATTCATATGTTCATGATTTTGCACCCGCAGGCCATCAACGAAATTCTTCACCCCGGTTAATTCCTCCGCCAATTTGGCTGCCTCTGTCCGGTCCTGAAAAATCGCAACCGCTCCGATGATTTTCTTTTTCATCACAATTGGAATTCGGCTGCTCATGATCCGCTTTCCGCTCATATGAATTTCTTCATTGTAGACGGGTTCTGCGCGGGCAATGATTTCTGGAAGCCTTGTATCTGACAGCACATCCCAAATATTTCGGCCCACTACATCACCTGTCACACTGAAAATTTGCTTTGCTTTTTCATTAAAAATGGTGATCATGTGCTGGTTATCAATGGCAATGACCCCTTCATTAATGGAATGAAAGGTAGCGGTGCGTTCCTCTAGCATTCTGACAATCTCATGCGGCTCCAGCTTAAACATTTGCTGTTTAATATGACGGGCGAGCAAAAATGAACCGACAAGCCCGAAGCTGAGTGTGAGCAGAAGGATCATGAGGATATCCTGCTTCATTTCTCCTAATATATCTGCCATACTCGGCAATGTTCTTCCGACTAGTACAACCCCTGTTTGGTTAAATTTTTCATCTTTTACTGGATAAAAAGCTCTAATGGCTGTGCCAAGCTCTCCCTGTGCTTCTGAGAAATAGATATGCTCTGCAAAGGCAGGTTCTTCATCTGTCCCCTCAGAGCGCTGGCCAATCCTTGTTTTCACTGGATGTGTCAATCGCACGTGATCCATATCCATGACAACAATGTAGTCAGCATCTTGGATAATCCGAATCTCTTCGATGGCATGCTGCAAACGCGCACGCTCCTTTGTCTGATCATCCAATGCCTGCTTTACCTCATTCATCTCAGCTACTGTTCTTGCCGTGTTCATGAGCCTTTTTCGCAGTTCTCGTTCCTCTGTTTGCTGAATTCCCCCGACCAGAACAATTCCTCCGATTAAAAGGGCAAAAATGACAACGAAATATGTGAGGATGGTGAGCTTCCATCTAATAGATAATTGTTGTAATTTCAGTCGATTTCTCATCATTTTTTCACCTGTATCTTTACGAATTCTTCCTCTGTCAAGTATCCTTGACATAAGGGGGATCTGACGCATGAAGAATTTACTCGCCTATACGCTATTGCTCATCATCGGTTTTGTAACCGCTTTATACTTTGGCTTTTATCATATGATGCCTAAATCAGCGACGACCTTCGACGATGAACAGACAGGGCTGAAGGATCAGCTTGTGTTCAAATTCAGCCATGTTGTCGCAGATAATACCCCAAAAGGGCTGGCTGCAAAGAAATTTGCTGAGCTTGTTCACGAAAAATCCGATGGCAGGATCAGCATTCAAATCTTTTCAAACGGGAGTCTTTATTCTGATATCGAAGAAATTAATGCACTAAAAGAGAATCAAGTTCAATTTATTGCTCCGTCTACGTCAAAGCTCGGCATGCTGTCCCCTGAATGGCTGGCACTTGATCTGCCCTTTGCCTTTTCTAACTACGATGCTGTCCAAGATGGGTTACATGGTGCGATTGGACAGAGACTGTTCGGCACACTGCAAAAAGACGGACTAAAGGGAATGGCCTACTGGACAAATGGCTTTAAGCAAATCACTTCGAATAAAGGCCCAATCAAGCAGCCTAGTGATTTAAAAAAGCAATCTCTCCGTATTATGCAAAGTGACATGATTGAAAAACAATTCAAGCTTCTTGGCGCAAAACCCTATCAGGAATCGTTTAATTCAACGTTTCAGCTGCTAGAAACAAAAAAAGTAGACGGTGAAGAAAATACAATTTCAAATATTTATTCAAAAAAATTCTATCATATACAAGACTATATGACGATCAGTAATCACGGGTATTTAGGGTATGTCGTCTTAACAGATCAATCCTTTTTTGATCGTCAAACACCTGAGACGAAGCGAATTTTACTCGAAGCGATGGAAGAAACAACGGCATGGAACGAAAAACATGCCGAACAAATGAACAAGGATCAGCTGGAGGAAATTAAACGCGAATCTCCAATTGCCATACACGAATTAACACCAGCAGAGCGGCAAAAATGGATGAAGGCTCTTGATCCGCTCTATGATGAAGCAGAAAGGATCATCGGTTCCACCTTGATCAAACAAATCCGCGAGCTCCGGGCACGCTATGAATATTCTCCGATTCAAGCGTTTGAAGAAGATGCTGAGACCAAATAAAAAATCCCTTCGAGAAAGGGATTTTTTTATGCGCCGGAGTCACGCTGTTCTTGCTGAGCAAGCTCCTCTAATCTTGATAATATTCTGCGCTTTCGATATTGCATGATGCCTGTTTCAGCTATTCCTTTTAACTGTGAGCGGTTGGACGCTGCACCAAACAAAATCCCCGCAATTGGAACAAGTTGAAACAGCTTCTTCCAACCAAACGAATCACGGTAGTTATATACGACCTCACGCCATCCTTGAATTTGAGAGATCATGTTTTCGTGCTTCCCTTCTGATGCATGATAGCTCTTCAGCTCTTTTAATATTGATTTTTTCCCAACAACGTCAGCAGAATTCAACTGTAAACATTTAATGATAAAGACTCGTTCTTCTTTATTTTTCGGATCATAGCCATAGGTGACGGCGATATCCTGTAATGTTTTTAAAGAGAGACCGAGGACAGCCGGAATATCTGCCGCTAATGTAAACATACCTCCGACACCTGTCGTCGCACCTTGCACAGTGGCGAGGTTTGTTCGGTTTTTCCCCATCTGATCACTAATGGCATCCATGACCTCGATCGGAGCCGCCTCAATATCTTCAATACGCGAAATCGATTCATCGGCACATTTCTTTTGAAATTGATGAATAATGCCTTTCTCTGACGTCAAATAGACACCGCCTGATTGAATGTAGTGCCCCATCTCATCTAATAACACACCGATTTTCTTTTGAATAAAGGCAGGGGTCAGCTTGTCCAGCATTTGAAATGGAAGCCGGCTGAGTTTCTCCCAAAACCATACCTTTTGCTGGTCTTTCTCCCACTTTTCAATCTCTTTTAATTGTGCTTTTAGCCACTCTCTTTCCTCCATGCCATTTGCCTCCTTAGATGCCGTTCAAGTATATGTCTGTTATTATACACAATCCTTGTCCATCATACGTATCGAACATTGAAGTGGTTCCGAAAGGTTTTAATCTCTTTTAAAACGGTTATTGCTTAGTAAACAAACAAAAGAGGAGTGATCAACATGTTAGGATTTCTGATTTCATTAGTTGTGGCGATTGTCATTGGTCTCATTGGGAGTGCACTCGCTGGAGGCAGTGTACCAGGAGGCTGGATCGGTTCAATGATTGCCGGGCTTGCAGGTGCTTGGATTGGTCATGGATTACTTGGAACGTGGGGTCCTAGTCTGGCAGGATTTGCGATCATTCCAGCGATCTTAGGAGCAGCCATTTTTGTCATTATTTTAAGCTTGATCTTCCGCAGCGTTGGATCAAGGGTTTCTTAAAAAACGATACAAAAGAAGAGGAAGCAGAGGATGCACCGCCTAAGATAAGAGGCGGTGTTTTTTATGTGTTGATTGACAAGGTATCTATTTTTTTCACTTACATATGATAAACAAACCTATTAGTTCAGATAGTTGACTTTTCATAAAGATGGGCATATGATGATTAAAAATTGCATCGAGGAAACTTTTTGTGCCAAAGCAAAACTTTGTAGAATCTAGGTGATGACATATGACAAACAAATACATCGAGGCACAGGCCCACATGTCAGTGGCAGCGGAGCGTGCACTTGAAGGAAAGGTGAAGGGATTTAGAAGGCTCCTTCCTTTTCTCGGGCCTGCTTTTATCGCAGCCATTGCCTATATTGATCCAGGAAACTTTGCGACCAACATTGCGGCTGGCTCGAAATATGGCTACCTTCTGTTATGGGTCATTCTCATATCCAATCTCATGGCCTTACTCATCCAGTCTTTGTCTGCAAAGCTTGGAATCGCAACAGGGAAAAATTTACCTGAAATTGCTCGAGAAGAGTTTCCAAAACCAGTCTCGATTGGTTTATGGATTCAGGGCGAACTCGTCATTATCGCCACAGATTTAGCCGAATTTATCGGGGCTGCCCTTGGTTTATACTTACTCTTTCGTATCCCGCTGCTTGAAGCATCGATTATTGCAGCGATCGGTTCTTTTGCCATTTTAGAACTCCAAAGACGAGGTTATCGAGCGTTAGAAGCAGGAATTACCGGCATGCTGTTTGTTGTCGTGATTGCTTTCGCTGTACAAACCTTTGTGGCTAAACCTGATCTTGCAAGTGTCGCCGGTGGACTGTTCATTCCAAGGTTTGAAGGGACAGACAGCGTACTGCTTGCCGCTGGTATTTTAGGCGCTACGGTGATGCCGCATGCGATCTATCTCCATTCAGCCTTAACTCAAAGAAGAGTTGTCGGCAGAACGGAAAAAGAGAAAAAGCTGATTTTTCGTTTTGAGTTTTTAGACATCCTCATTGCGATGGTAGTTGCTGGCGCTATCAATGCCAGCATGTTGATTGTAGCAGCTGCTTTATTTTTTAAAAATGGTCTTTTTGTTGAGGATTTAGATGTAGCATTTCAGCATTTTGGCACTCTCGCAGGTCCTGTATCAGCGATCTTATTTGGTGTAGGTCTGCTTGTAGCCGGACTTTCCAGTTCTTCTGTCGGTACACTGTCAGGCGATATTATCATGCAAGGTTTTATTCAGTACCGAATTCCGCTGTATGTCCGCCGGCTGATTACCATCATTCCCCCTATTGCGATCATTGCATCTGGGGTCAATCCGACATCTGCGCTTGTGATGAGTCAAGTGGTCTTATCCTTTGGCATTGCGTTTGCTTTAATTCCGCTCATTTTGTTTACAAGTAAAAAACGAATTATGGGCGATTTGACGAATGCTCGCTGGGTGACCGGAATATCTTGGGTGATAGCAGCTCTTGTTGTCGCACTTAATCTGTTTTTAATTGTGGATACGTTTATGTAAAAGACAGTGATCAGGCTGTCTTTTATATCGGGTTGTGGTAGAATTTCCCTTGAAAGGATGTGATCACATGTTTTTTTATCAGGATCAAGATCTATCCATGCGGCTACTTGAACCAAGAGACGCGAGAAGTCTGTATCTGCTCATCCAACGCTCAAGAGAGCACTTACGTGAATGGATGCTATGGGTCGATTCGACGCAGACAGAAGAAGATAGCATGGCGTTTATTCAAGGTGCCATGCAACAAGCTTTGCAAAACAATGGTTTTCAGGCTGGAATCTGGTCACATGGAGAACTCGTTGGTATCATTGGCACCCACCAAATTCATTGGATTAATCGGACGGTTTCCATTGGCTATTGGCTCGGGGAAGGCTATCAAGGAAAAGGCATCATGACAAAAGCATGCAAAGCGGTCATTCACTATTTATTTGAAGAGTGCGGTCTGCACCGCATTGAAATAAGGGCCGCTGTTGATAATCAAAAAAGCAGACGCATCGCAGAGCGTTTATCTTTTTCACTTGAAGGCATATTAAGACAATGTGAATGGCTGGGCGACCACTTTGCCGATCACTGTGTGTACGCACTTTTACAGCCTGAATATATGAAACAAAAAACGAATTCGATCAATCAGCCCACTTAATTGTGTCGATTGGATGAACTATTTTACAAAGTGAAGCTTTGTAGTATCCGTTGTGATTGGCATCTGATAAAATAGAAGGAAAAAATCGAGGTATGATGTATGTCTCTTATTATTTTATTTTACTTATGGATTGTCCCTTTATTATTTGGCATTTTCTTCTCATTCCTAACAAAGAAAGCCACATACAAACGCCGCTTTGTCCCATCCTATAGCATGGCAGGACTCAGCATCGTATTTCTCATTCTGGCACTCGTCTTTTCAGCCAGTCACTTTCTATTCATTTGCGGTATGTTTCTATTTGCCACAACACTTGTCGGCACAGGCATTCCGTTATTTTTAGCCTTTACCAAAACACCTTCATAAACAAAACCACCTTTTCGCGATGGAAAGGTGGTTTCTTTTTTACTGCTGAGGCATTCGATAGGTCATCGTACCATTTGGGTTTTTTTCAATTACTTTCACAATGTCTTGAAGGATCTCTGACGCTCGATCATTTGAGTCATACTTGCCGAGCGTCTTAACCCAAGAATCACTGCCTGCGATAAACCCTTCAATCTTTTTACCAGTTACTGTGACTTCGTGAACATTAACGAAACTTTGTTCGTTTTGTGTGAAAATCCATAGCATGGTTTATTCCCCTTTTTTTGGTGATTGACTCTCGCTAGAGTGAACTAAATCTTAGAAATGTGCCACTTCACATTTCGTCCTTTTTTGTTAATAGCTCATTTCGAATAATGCGTGTCTCGATATCTGCATATCTTACAGGGATCGGCAGTCGACTATTTTTATCAATAAGTTTCATCACAATTTTTGTAGTTGTATCTAAATCAATCCAGTTACCACATGAAATAAAAATGGGCTTAACATTCATTCTGGTTCGAAGTACTCGACCATAAATTTCATCATCTATAATAATATCTGTGTATGCATTCTCTTTATTTTGGGGTAGGGTAAAATCTATTCCTTTGATTTTCAAATAGCTTTTTGCTACACCAATGGTAGGCTTCTTTAAGAAAAATGATGCCTGTGTAGCAATACCCATATGTCTATCATGTAAGTAACCATTTCCATCAAACATATAGATATCTACTTGTTTCGTCAGCTTTTTTGCTGCATCTTTAATTAAAGGCAACTCACGAAAAGCAAGAAATCCGGATATATAAGGAACCTTTATTTCTCCATAACTATTCACTTTTTCAATTACTTGTTTTTCTGTCAAATCATATACAACTATGCAACAAACACCTTTCGATTTTCCATTTGTTTCAAAATAAGAAACATCTACCCCTGCGATAAACCGTATGTTTTCTAATCGGAAATTATTTTCCAATTTAACTTTAGGCAAAAGAGCTTTTTGTTCATTTTTAAATTTTTCTATTAAATGATCTATTTTATCATTATCCAGATTAACCATATATCACTTTATCCTTATTAATCGTTGAATTTTTCGACGTATTTTAAATCAGATTCATCAGGTTCTGCTTTTTGCTCTACAATATTTCCGTTTTTATCGTATTTTATATAAGTCATTTCTCGACCAGCAATATATTCAGATTCATACTTTCTATTTCCATTCTCAAAAAACTCGACTTGATATCCATCTGCAGCACTTTTATTCATATTACCTATTTTTTTCACATTTCCATTTGAGTAAAATTCAACACACTTTCCCTGCTTAACACCTTGCTCTACATAGAAGTAACTTTCGATATTTCCATTTTCGTATTTATCATAAGCTAAGCCCGTAAATAGTTTTTCGTTACCATCCGGGGTATATTCCACTATTGCTAGTTCGTAAGGACCCCCATACTCTAAATGTTCTTCAAACTCCGTACCATTTTCTAAAATAAAATCCTTTTGTAATATATCATTTAACATTTTTAGGAACCTCCGTGATAATTTTGGATCCATCCGTAAGATAAGCACAATGTGGACATCGTGGAAACATCATCCCAGCCGGTTTCACTCTACTTTGACCGCTCCTAACTACATTCAAAATAAAATTATCTAAACTAGCACCTGGGTTTTCCTTTAAGGCCTTATTCAATGCAATCACTTCGGCATGTGATCCCGCACCTTTTGTAAATGCATATGAATCTATAACCTCTTTTGGCATTTTATCATATTTGTTTTTTATTAAGGGATGAAAATCTGGTAACTTTCCATCATAATCATTTATTGCATAAGAATATTTCCCAGTTTGTTTATCATAAACTCCAGCAAAAGCAGGTCCCATTTTCTTCTTACTAATACCAGTACCTTTTAATTTATTTAGCTCTTTCATCGTTTCACCGCGCAAATTGATTCTTTCATTTAATTCTTTAGAACTGATTGTTCCATATTTATTTCTTAAATAATCTATACGTTTTCCACTCTCTACAGCGCCCATCTTCCCATGAAATCCTTTCGCCCCAAATGGCAAAAGCATTCCCAGAGCCGCATTCATACTCGCTTCCTGCTGTTCTTTCGAGACCTTATTTCCAAACATATCTCGACCCGTAATCGCTTCGCTGAAGCCGTTTGTTGCGGTGAGTCCATATAAGCCTTTTTGAGATGTTTTCAGGGCGTCAAAAGACTTCTGTGATGTCTTGTAAATGTCGACTGCTCTAACTGCGGCAGACGTGGCTTGAGTCGTTTTATAGACGGCTTTTCCGCCTTTGAAAATACGTCCTGCCCAGCCGACAATCGGGATGTAGCCTGCTGCTGCCATGCCGCCTGCGGCGACTCGCTGTCCTGCGGTGAGTTCTTCACCTGTGATCGGATCGACACCTGTTGCGGCACGTTTTGCATCGTTCACGCCTGTCAGCTCATTAACGATATTCCCACCGTAATCAAGGGCTTTTTCATACCAAGGACGGTTGGCGAGCGCTTCCTGTTCCTTTGCGATCTCGCGGGCTTCTTCTTGATCTTTTTTGATTTTTAGATATTCAGAAGTTTGCTTCTCAATATCGCTTTTTGCCTTGTAGATTTCGCTATTTTGATACGCTCTCTTGTCAAAATTCATAGGCGAAATGGATTTTCCGTCATTTGTCGCATTCATCATTTCAGCGTACAATGCCATTGTAGCTTGCTGCTCCGTTTCTGACAAAGCATATTCATCTTTTAGATTTTGATCAAGTTCTATTAAATCTTTAACCGTTTTCTTGCGTTCATCTTCCGCATCTGCAATCTTTTCGTCAAAGGTTTTACTATCAAATACCTCCAGAGAAATGAGGTCATCAATATCTTGAAAAATCGTTTTGAGTGCCTTTTTTTGATCCTTCACGATGCTTTTCGCATTCTTGATTCCCATATGTACAGCGTTGTCTAAAAAGTGTTCTTCTACAAAGGTATCGCCGCCAAAGTTTGTATCATCAAGCGTTCCAGAAACACCTTCATGAAAGGCTTTTTGCTTATCAATAAAGCTGATGAACATGTCCACATTTCCTGCGAGCTCTTTGTAGAAGCTTTTAATGTTATCGGCACCTTTTCCAGTAAAGTCATCACCTAGATTCGCCACGCCCTGTAGCGCTTTTTTTAAATCAACCATTTCTTCACGGAGTGCCTGATAGTGTTTCGCCCTTGCATCCATGGCACTGGTTAGTGCTTTTGCATCAAGTATCTTACCCAGAAAAATCCACTCCCTCCATTATTGATCATAAAGTCTATTTTACCTTTCTCATCGAATTGGAAAAATAGGCTTTAAGTTACAAAAATCCAGTCTGTATATTTTTATACAAAAGAAAACAAGTGACAATTGAAATATTTTTCCTTGTTCAACAAAAAAGTCAGTCCCCCTAATTGGAGGACCGACTACCTGCTGTTTAGAAAAAGCGTTTAAGGCTTTTCTTAAGTGGAGGGATATCCAGCTCACCTTTTTCAAAGAATTTTTTCAATAAATATTTACTAAAGCCCGCTGCTTGTGTGTAAGTGATTTTACCAGGTAACGGTGGTTCATTGGACACCGCAACATCAATGATCACAGGTTTATCAGCTTGAAGTGCTTGATCAAAGGCTGGTGCTAGTTCTTCATGTGATGACACCGAGATTCCTTTACCACCGCATGCTTCTGCAAATTTTGCAAAATCAATATCTTCCAGCTCTATACCATAGTTGATGTTGCCTTTTACCTGTTGTTCATATTCAATCATACCAAGGTTGTTGTTGTTTAAGATCACAACGACAATTGGCAGTTTATATTTTACTGCCGTCACAAAATCTTGCATCACCATTGTGAAGCCTCCGTCACCACAGACAGCAATAGCTTGGCGGTTTGGTTCGTTTAATTTAGCTGATATTGCGCCAGGTAAACCACAGCCCATTGTGGCAAGCCAGCTGGAAATAATGAAATCCTGCTGTTTCATTTCGAAATGACGTGCCATCCATACCGTCACATTACCGACATCAACTGAAAGTATGGCATCATCATCTACCGCTTCTTCTAATCTAGCGATGACTTGCTGCGGTTTAAGCGGTGATGTGGCAATAGATTTTTCCTTATCCATTTCTTCTCGCCACTTCATCATATGCTCTGTGCAAGCTTCAAGGAAACCGCGCTGCTCTTTATATTCAATATAAGAGGTTAGTTCATGAAGACCAGTCTTACTGTCACTTACAATCCCCACTTCTACTGGATATCTTTTACCGATCTGATCCGGTTTGATATCCAATTGAATGGCAGGTGTGTCTTCCGGTAAGTAATCCCTATATGGGAAGGATGTTCCAAGCATGATTAATAAATCGCACTCTTCCATCGCTTCATATGCAGGCTTCGTCCCGATCTGACCTAGGTTCCCTAAAAAGTATGGATGCCTGTCTGGAACAACACCTTTTGCAGGAAGTGTAATGACGATCGGTGCAGCTGCCTTTTCTGCAAACGAAAGAAGCTCTTCTTTTGCATTTCTTAATCCTTTTCCTGCTAAGATGACTGGCTTCTTCGCATTGTTAATGAGTTGAGCAGCCTTTAGCAGTTGATCTTTCTTCGGCCGCACATCTCCCTCTACATAAAGAGGTGATGTATAAACGGGACTCCGCTTAATTTTCTGAGAAAATAAATCATCTGAGACAGTGAGAACCGCCACCCCTTTATGGGTATAAGCAGCTTTGATGGCTTGGTTCAATAAGTCAGGCAGAGCTTCTGCTGTTTGTACTTGCTGATTAAAGACAGCAACATCGTCAAACATCCGCTCTAATTTGATTTCTTGAAATGCATCTCTGCCTACTTCAGTTGAGGCAACCTGCCCTGCTATCGCTAATACAGGTGCACCGTCCGCTTTTGCATCGTATAGTCCATTCAATAAGTGGACAGCACCTGGCCCAGCAATTGATAAACAAACACCAAGTTTGCCTGTTAGTTTCGCATCAGCTGCTGCTGAAAGTGCTGCCACTTCTTCATGTCTTGTTTGTATAAATTGAATTTTGCTTGATTCATGCCTTAGTTCTTCGATTAATTCGTTAATACTGTCGCCAGGCATTCCATAAATATGTTTCACGCCCCACTCTTCCAGTAGCGCTGTTACTTCTTTTCCTGCGGTTCTTTGCGGCATGTGAGAAAACTCCTTTTTTCTTACTCCATACCACCGCACCCTTTTGATCAAACGTTTCAACTTGCTCTTGTTACTTTTTAAAGTGATATGGAAGAGTGGCGACAACAATATCCCGTTTCCATAATAAACGGAATCTTAATAAGAAAGCAGATTGATTGTGCAAAATGGTATGCCATCTTTTTTTCGGAATAAATTGAGGGACGAGCACCATCACTCTATATTGATGTGCATTTGCTTTCGCTTCAATCGTTTCAAGAAATTTATCAAGCGGGTGAATGAGACTTCGATAAGACGAATGTAAAATCACCAGACGCACATCACTATTCAGCTTTTCCCAATCAGCTTCAATTTTCTTGTCTTTCTCTTTATCAAACGATACATGAACCGCTATGACCTGGTCTGATAAGGATTTTGCATATTGCACAGATTGTTCGACGACTCGTGTGACACCTGCTATTGGGACGATGACCACATTTCCTTTGATTTCGACAGGCTCGGTTTCATTCAATAAACGTAATTGTTCTCCAACAGACAGATAATGTTTCTTAATAGAATGAAAAATAAATAGAACAATTGGCATGAAAACAAATACTGGCCATACAAGATGGAACTTGGTCAAAATGAGAATCATGAAAACCGTAAATGAAATAAGTGCTCCCACGATATTGATAGGCATTTTCACTTTCCATCCCTGTGGTTTTTCACGAATCCACTTTACACACATACCTGTCTGAGACAAGGTAAATGGAATAAACACACCGACAGCATAAAGTGGAATGAGGTGTTCCGTTTTCCCATCAAATAACCAAATAAGCAGCATAGAAGCTACACCTAAAAAGATAATACCATTGGAATAACCGAGCCGATCTCCTCTCACTGTAAACATACGCGGCATATATTTATCTTTTGCTAAGTTAACAGCCAATAATGGAAAAGCTGAAAAACCTGTGTTTGCCGCTAATATTAAAATTAAAGCTGTGACAGCTTGAATGACATAGTAGAAAAATGTCCGTCCAAAAGTGTCTGATGCAATTTGTGACACAACCGTCTCTTCTGGCTTTGGCGAGATGCCAAAACCAAACGCAAGCAATGTCACTCCTACAAATAGAACGGCCAGTAATCCCCCCATCATCAATAAAGTTCTCGCTGCATTTTGTGCAGCTGGTTTTTTAAAGGATGGAATTGTATTAGAAATCGCTTCAACACCAGTTAAAGCAGAACAGCCAGACGAAAATGCCTTTAATAAAAGAAATAACGTGATGCCTGATACATGTGTGCCAAATGCTGTATGTTCAGGTGCTGGCGGCACTTGCCCTGTTAATAGTTTAAACCCGCCCACTCCAATTAAAATGAGCAATGAAAAGACAAATAGGTACACAGGATAAGCCAAAATAGATGCCGACTCTGTCAGTCCACGAAGGTTTAACACCATAATCACTAGAACTAATACGATTGAAATCATGACATGATATGGATATAGAGCTGGAAAAGCCGATGTGATCGCATCGGTCCCAGCAGAAATGCTCACTGCTACGGTTAAAATGTAATCGACGAGTAATGATCCACCAGCAACCAGCCCTGGTTTTTCACCTAAGTTTCTGCTGGAGACGACATACGCCCCGCCGCCTTCTGGATAAGCATAAATAATCTGGCGGTAAGATAGAATTAACGCCATTAAAAGAATTAATACACAACCTGCAATCGGGAGTGAGTACCAAAACGCTGCCGCACTAACAACTGATAGAACAATCAAGATTTGTTCTGTACCGTATGCGACTGACGACAATGCGTCTGATGACAATAATGCCAAAGCTTTGATTTTTGATAGTTTTTGTTCTCCTGCTGCCTGTGATTTTAATGGTTTACCAATTAAAATACGCTTCATCAAACTGTACATGTGTTGCCCGCTCCTTTAGTGTCAAACGATTTGAGTTACAAAATTTTGGATCGCCAAAAAGACACAGAGGCAATAGAATGCCCCTGTGCCTATTGTTTAGATCACAGGTTGGTCTTTGCTCTCTTTAACGCTTACGAGGTTAGCTGACGGATTCGGGCGCATGAGATTTTGCCCTACCTTAAAAGGATTCACCCCACGTGGTGTTTTATACCACCACAATTGGTTCCCCCGCTCATCGAAATGATTCAGCGATTGGTCTTTTATAAAAGAGATCATACTCCCGTTTGACACCAAAGTAAAGAGATTTTTTCAAGGTCTTTTGATCGTTTAGAACTCAGTCTTTTTACGGTTTTTTCGTACGAAATAGACAATCATCACAAGCACAAAAAGGATGAGTGCAGCGATACACACAAAGTAAATCCAAGACTCGCTGCTGCTTTGTTTTTCATTTGTTTTCAGACTGCTGGATGTGCTGCTGACGGATTGATGATTAGTAAACACGCCTTTGTTTTTACTCTCTATTGCAACTGTTGCTTTTTCTGTATTTGTTTGAAGAAATTGCATTACTTCATTTGACACGTTAGCTTCAGCTGCAGTCATTCCTGAAAAGACTGTCATTGTCTGTTCTTTATTCCAAACAGATGGCTGCGTCCATACAATTCGAGCCGTTGTTTCGTTGATCATGCCGAAAGAAGATACATCATACTGATCCTTTTTCACCGGAACAACGAGATCGGCTGCGTTTTCTTTCAGAAGAGAGAATGTTTGAATGCCTCCGATGAAAATGAGAGGGTGATTTTTCAATTGTTCATTTGTCACTTGAGAAGCTTTTATTAAATGATATTGAGCTACTTCTGGCTGACTAAAAGATTCCGTCAGCATGGCCATTTGATTGATTGTTTCACGTTTGATTTGATCTGGTATGATGATCAATGTATTTTTCGAAGTGAACGGGAGCGGCCATGCGGCTAAATCTGGCTTTTCACTCATTGTTCCTTCTGGTATTTGAAGAGAGCTATTTTTGTCAATGAATATCCAGCCTTCTTCATCTGTATGTCTGCAGGATTCCATGTTTTTAAAACCACTTGTGACAAATTGCAAATCAATATATTCATTTTTTTGAAGTATCTTTGAATCTACTGGAATCGAGACATGATAGAATCCATTCGCATCTTTGTTGCCTAGTTTTGTTAATGGTACGTCGTGCGGTTCGTCATTGATCATAACAGTTAACCGTTCTGTTTTGCTTGCTGCTGTATCAGATTTTTTGAATGAAAGATTGAGCTTTGCACCTGATTTTTGGTTAGCCAGTAGCGCTTTCGGATAATAGTAGTGGTCGGATGCCGTCTTGTTGGTCCCAACCGTGACATCATCTCCGCCAAAATCTTTTAAACGAATCTTGTGAGATGGTTTAGACGTTTGAGCTGCAGTCTTTTGAATCAGTAAGTCCGTTCCAGTCAGTTGACCCGTTAATTCTGACTGAGTCAGAACATTGATTTTTTCAGCAATTGTCACAGGTTTTTCCGCTGTCACAAATAAAATGGGCTGTTCTGTTTTCTTTGCTGTCAAAGTTCTCATCGCTAATGTAAGATGACTGCTTTTCGTTTTAATTCCTGCACCTTGTTCAATCGTTTTCATCCGTCCATCCCAGCTTCCTATAGCTCCCACAGCAATCGTTGGGTGAGCCACTTGCTTGATGTCCTTTTCTTGGATAAGTTTGATCTCTTTTTGGCGATCTTTGTTTTTCAACGTACGGTATACTTTGATGGCTGCTTCTAATTCAGCTGCATCCGGTGAATTAGGAATGACAATGTCGGTCTGTCCTTTCTGATCACCTGTTTGAATAAAAGGTGATGGAAAGCTATCTAATGTGAAATCTTTCGTCTTGATTCCTTTGAATGTAAGTTCACTTTCAGGATACACTTTTAGCCAATTAGCAGGTGTCTCTTGGTTGATACACACGCCTTCTTTTAAAACACCATAAAATATGACCTGAATGTGGTGAGTACCTTTTTTCAATTGTGCTTTATTCAACTTGATTTGAATCGACTTCTTCTGGTTTTCCCCTGATACAGGGATGGTCTTTTCGATCTCTCCATCAATCATAACAGTGAATGAGGAAGGTGAAATCAATAATGATGAAGCCTCTATATTTAACGTCAATGTGCTTGACTCTGTTTTTTCCTGATCCACTTGATAGGTAAATTCAGTGCGGTCTTCTTGTCCATATAAGGTCACTACATCTTCTGATAGATGCTGCGTTTTGGTTTTGCTTTCTTTTGAAGGTTGAACCCAATCATCTTTGACTTGAACTCGGTTGGATTGCGCCATGGCTTGACCTGCCAAGAAAAAAGGCTGGATCGCTAAGGATAATCCTAATATATAAATCAACCATTTTAACGATTTCAATATGTCACCCGCTTTTCTTTTGTTGTTGATTGTAACGCTCGGTTTTGTACCATTTCACTTCTTGTTTCAATAATCGGCTTTTCGCCTCTACACATAAGGAGTACACAACAAGCGCAATCCATACTTGGGAATAGGTAAAGTACATGAGAACGACAATGAGAATGTTTTGTTTGGTCAGCTCTGTTTTCTCTATGCTTAACGTAATCATCACTTCTGTTAAAAAGAGGAAGAAGGCTAACCCCCATAGGATGAGTGCCACAGCTCCCACAGATAAGTGAAGATCAACGAATAAGTTTACGATAAAAATGCCATTGGAGAGCAGTACACCAAAGAAAAATAGGAAATACGTAAAGAAAAAATAAAATAAATCGAAAATCATTCGTTTTCGTTTTAATTTCATAAACTGTCTTAAAAATTTGAGCACAACATATTGGTTGCCTCTAGCCCAGCGTGTTCTCTGCCGCCACCAGACTTTCCATGTTTCAGGCTCTTGTTCCCATGTAATCGCAGCAGGAAAGAACCGAATCACATAGCCCAGGTTATACACACGAATCGTTAATTCAGTGTCTTCAGCTAGTGCATGGACATCCCAGCCGCCAAGCTCTTCTAAAATGTGCCGACGGATCGCAAAGTTGGTGCCTGGTATTGTCGCAATGCCAAACCATTTCCATCTCCCGCCTTGCGCCATCCACTGGAAGCAGATCGTTTCTATGTTAATGAATTTTGTCAGGAGGTTTTTGGCTGCATTGATGACCCTGAATTTCCCGACAACAGCACCTGCTTTAGGATCATTCAATAATCCAAGAACCAAATGGTAGACGGCTTTCTTTTCAGGCATATTATCTGCATCGTATACACAAATAACGTCTCCTGTCGAAGCCTTCAAGCCTTCATTCAGTGCAGTAGATTTCCCCTTCCCTGCAAATGGCGGCTTTGTTTCAATCAGATGGACATGATCGTATTGCTCACTAAATGATTGCACAATCTCCCCTGTACAATCAGAGGAATTGTCATTAATCACAATGATTTCAAGAAGGTGTTTGGGATAGGATAACTGGACCATGGCTTTTAGCGTCTGCCGAATGACCACTTCTTCATTATGTGCTGGAATGAGAATGCTGACGGTCGGCAGATCTTTCCCTTGTTTCGTCCATTTAGGCAGCACTTTTTCGTAAGTTAAATAGTGCTGAAAGCCTCCCTGCATCAGAAACATATGATATAGGAGCATGATCCAAATCAGTATTAATGATAGGTAAAATAAGATATCAGCCACCTGATTTTCTCTCCTTAAAGATCCGTTTTTTCATCGTCAGCCTTAAATACAATGTGTAAAAAGCAAATGCCACAATAAAGAGCAGCACCACCATTGTGAGCATTCGAAGCATATTTTCCATCCCGCTTCGTTTGTTTGTTTTTGGTTCAGCTATATTGGATTGCTCTATTTGAATATGTCCATTTCCTGTTGTTTTGATCTGGACATGCGGGGTTTCAACAGTCTGTTTTGTTTTCTTTAAATCTAGCCATTCACTAGAAGGGATCGCATCCATTTGTGTGATTAACTCTTGCAGCCCATCTATCCCCGCTTCCACATCATAGGACAACCCAATGGCGGCGGATTGGATATGCTGCATGGATTGAATTGTCTGCTCAGCCAGTATGTTTGCACCTTCTTGGTCCGACGCTGTATCTATAGACAGTTCAGGATATAAAGTCATGCCATGAAGCATGGCGGGTGTCGACAAAAACGGTGATGCACTTCTTGTTTTCCATGTACGGTCTGAGAGCTGCACCTGTCCAAATAGACTGGACACATGGCGGGAAATCACTTCATAGCCTTGCAGGGAAATGGCGTCATTTGGCACTTCAAATGCAAGTGGATATAACCCCTGCTGCGTGAGCAATTCAATGCCTTTTGTCAGCTTTTCTTCTGTATAGATGGCTTCTTGATATTGATTGGATTTGATATACGCATTAAAATCTTTTTCATTCGGAAAAAAGCTTTTGTTCAGCTGCTGATTGGCTTTCTCTGGTTCATTTGACGTAACGGGCTGATCGTACTTTACATCCCAAAATTCAAAGCCTTTACCCGACTCCTCCGTTCGATACGTACGGCTAAACCCATGAAGAACGACACTAGCTCCATTGCTTTGCAATTGTTTTAACACGTGGACAAGTTTAGGCCGGTCACTGAGCGTCACTTCATCCCCTGTTGCTGGATCAATCCATATAGGGATCACCGCCAGCAGAAAAGGGATATGGCGAGCTGTAACGTATCGTCCAAGTTCAAGTAACTTCTTCTCATCCGTGACGGGGTTAATCTTCCCAAGCTGTAAGTACTTTGTCTTCGTCTGACTAGAAGCCGGCAGGAGAAGACTTTCAAGCACCTCTGCAAGAAGCTTATCGTGCTGAAGGATATTTAGCATTCCGACATATGCCGCACCTTCTTTTGTTTGAATCACAAATGGCTGCTCAGCTTGATTTTTCTTCATTAAGAATTTACGTTGCAGATCTGTCCCTTGAACCGCCTGAGCTGTGATTCCTCTCTCTAGCTGACGGTATTCTTGATCATCAGCATCTTTGATTTGACTGATGTGATCTTGTTTGTGAAAAGTAAGCTTGGAGAATGGGCGAAGCTGTTCCGCATTGTATCCTATTGCGATTAAGCGTTTTGATTCGTTTATAAGACGAATGGTTTGTGCTTTCAACGTTCTCTTTTCTTCACCTATATATATAACTAGCTGAGAGTCATTGAGGTTCTTTTCAGTGATTTGTTCATCAGATAAAATGGTCGTTCGTGTGGAAAAATGCCCCACAAGTACATCAAGCATATGAACAGTTGGCGTTGTCTCACCTGATTGTGTGGAATAGACGATGAGGGTCCTGGACTCTTTCTCAAGTGCACCGGCTGATGTACTGTCTTTGATCGAAAGCATAGAGAAAAGAACGATTAACAAACAACATTTCGTCAAAACATTAAAGTTCATTCATCATCATCTCGTTTTCTAGTTCTTCTAAAAATTGCTCTGGTGTCCGATAGTCCGAGCTGCTTGTTAAATGACAGACATGAAAAGTTAAGGTCACTTCACGACCATTTAGCAAGATATGCGTTTGCAGTTTATCTTTTAGCTTATCAAGAACGGTCGAGACGTTTTCTTCAGGTGTGTGAGTGAGCAGCAGCCCGATTCGTTCTTCGGATAATCGAAATTTCTTATCGGTTTCTCTCACACTTTCGCGTATCTTCATACTGAGTTGCTGGAAAAGATGCTGCATTTCTTTTTCTCCATATAATGTTTTGAATTCCGCTGAGTAGTGCATATGAAGAAGGATAAAGACGAATGGCTGTTTATATCGTTCTGCTCGTTTCATTTCCTCAGATAACTCGAGCCTCATCCGCTCTGCATTGTCAAATCCTGTGGTTGAGTCAATCGCTACAAATTGTTTGATGGCCCTCTTTTGTTGGTCAATGGTGTGACGCATCGTTTTTATTCGCTCATGCACGTTTCCAGCAGAAATAGCAAAAAAGAGAAGCGCCACGCCCCATATCACGACATCTTGCAAGGTTTGATTAGAAAAGAGTGAATTTGTGTGACCGAGCTCTGTAAAGAACATCCCGCTTCCTATAAAGAATAAAATCAACAAAGTAAAAACCAATGCTGGCAAAATGCCAAATAAAATGCCGCATCCTATCACGACAAATGTGAGTGTGATGATCATGACACTCTCCGCATCACGTCCATTCAAGTAGCCCATAAATAAAATGAGTCCCGCAAACGTGAGGAGCAGCGTATAATACGTGCGATAGGTGTTACTGAATAACCTTTTCATTTAGAAGCTCCCTTTCTGCAATTAGAGGCAATAAATTATCAAATGAGTGTGTATCTTTTTCGTTCATATAGCCTCCGTAATAAGGCTTGAGAGGATCTTGGATTTGTAGCTCTTTCATTCGGTGATAGACGTCTTTTGCAAAATCATCTTCTCCTTGTTTGAGTGCATATAAGATCACCAGTGCATAGACTGAAGGCGATTCATACGTCACTGCTGGCTGTAATGTGCTCAGTTTATATCGTCCATACAGTTTTCCTTCCTTTTGGAAGTTGGTTTTCAGCCATTTCATGATGACTGATGTATCAACCTGTGCACGTTCGGCATGAAGAGCCGTATAAAGCTGATCGATCAAGTTGATTTCCTGATCAAATGAGTAGACTTTCTTCGCTATGTCATAGGATTTTGGAAAAAATCCTTTTTGTCTCGGTGCATTTTTTAGAATGGCCAATTGGTTGTTCATCATTTGTTCTGTGAATAGGTGGAAGGATACTAGTTCTTTGATTGCTTTTGGGTCAAGATATGAAAGTGTGATTGTATGTGAAGTTTGCTTTGTCGATGCATCATAATAGTCGGTCAACATACCCTTGAACATGTTTTTGTCTTTTAACGCTTTTGCGATTTTTTTGGCTGTGGTTTGATAGACTGACTTCTGCCACAATTGATCTGCTTTTTGAAGTGCTGTTACTACACGTAAGTCATCAACTAAAGCATTGACTTTGCTTTTTTGATGAGATTCGATTTGCCAGCTAAGAAGATCATGTTCCAGTAAGAATTGAGTGCGCAAGACGTCTACCTGTTGATCAAAAGATGTTTGATCTTTTTTTCTAACAAGATACTCCATCCAAAGTCCGAGCGATTCTGATAAGTAAGTAGGCTGTTCCGCAAGCGAGGTTCGAATCATGCCTTGATCTGTCATTAAGTGGTGAGTCATAAAGTACTCTCCTGACAATACTGGCTTTGCAGGTTCTGGTTGAGCTGAATGTTGCTGCTGTTTCCAGGTACATCCGCCTAGTAGAATGACAATGAGTATAGCGATAGCTGTACGATGTATGGGTGTATCCATTCGTGTCCCCTTTCAATCCTTGTTCTCTCTAAGCATCTAACGATTTATTATAGAGCGTTTCTGTTTAAATGAAAATAAATATTTTATACCAAATTACGAGTCTTTTCACTTACATATTCCCATTTACAGAAAAACAACATGTCAAAATACTCGAACAAACAAAAAACCCATGCGAATTCACATGGGTTTTTACACAACTATTGATCTAATTTTAGTTTCTTCAATTGTTCTGCAAGTGCGTTATTGATTGGTTCTTCCACTTTCTTTTGTTTCTTCATATATTTAGACACATCGTGCTTACTGGCTCGTTTTTGATTGGATTGTGATTTGCGTTTTTCGAAAACAGACAGTTTCTCTCTATGACCACAAACACAGGCAAATATTTTGCCATCGCCTTCCCCGCGCAGCTCAAGCTTTTTATGACAGTTCGGGCAGCGTGCATTTGTTTTCTTTGCCACATTTTTTCGATGTCCGCATTCTCTATCCTGGCAAACAAGCATGGTGCCGTTTTTCCCGTTCACTTTTAACATGAGTTTTCCGCAGTCAGGACAATGTGTGCCTGTCATGTTGTCATGCTTAAAGGTTTGGTTCGTTTGTTTGATTTCAGATACGGCTTGTTTTGCATATGACTTCATTTCACTCATGAATTGAGAAGCTTTCAATTGACCTTTCGCAATTTTAGAAAGTTTTTGTTCCCATTCCGCTGTTAACGCAGGTGACTTTAAATCTTCAGGTACTAAAGAAAGAAGCTGCTTCCCTTTCGATGTGATGAAGATGTCTTTGCCTTTTTTCTCAATTAAGAAGCTGTTAAACAATTTCTCAATGATATCAGCTCTAGTTGCCACTGTCCCCAATCCACCCGTTTCGCCAAGGGTTTTCACTAAGTCTTTTTCCTTGTTCTCCATAAATGCAGACGGGTTCTCCATGGCAGATAAAAGGGTCGCTTCGTTAAAACGAGCAGGGGGTTTCGTTTCGCCTTTTGTCTCTTT
Organism: Bacillus sp. S2(2019); assembly: GCF_005144805.1. Taxonomy (NCBI): domain Bacteria; kingdom Bacillati; phylum Bacillota; class Bacilli; order Caryophanales; family Bacillaceae; genus Bacillus; species Bacillus sp. S2(2019). The sequence goes on along the minus strand of NZ_SWFL01000004.1, from coordinate 329,307 downwards.
TAATTGGCGTACGTCAAGTGACTGCCCCTCTGTTAATGCCGGCAAGTGCTGATCTGCTTCGGCTGATTCCTCGTCTTCATAGGAATCATCGTACACGGCTTTCCAACCGGCTGATTGCACAATTTTTCCTTTCGCTGTGAATGTCTCACTGCCGATCTTGGCGATCACTGTTGTTTCCTCATATTCAAAAGGGGTCATCAGTACAGCGAGGAATCGTTTGGCAATGAGGTCATATAATTTACGCTCTTTATCACTTAATGCACCCGGATACAGCTCTTCCTCGGTTGGAATGATCGCATGGTGATCTGACACTTTGGCATCGTTGACGAAGCCTTTATGTGCTTTAATGCCTGATTGTAGAATGCGATTCACATGCTGCGCGTAAGGTCTAACGTTCATTCCTTTGAGTCGATCTTTTAATGTGGGAACGATATCTGCCGAAATAAAACGTGAATCTGTACGCGGGTACGTCACAAGCTTATGCTGTTCATACAGACGCTGAAGTGTAGACAGTGTTTCTTTTGCTGAAAAACCGTAGCGTTTATGGGCATCACGCTGCAATTCTGTCAGGTCATATAATCCTGGAGCAAAGGATTTTTTCGCTGTTTTTTTCAGTGCATCAATCACTGCAGGTTTTCCTTTACAGGCTGCCAAGCGCTCCTTCACTACATCCTCTTGGAATGTACGGTTTTGTTTTGTCTTTGCATCCTGCCAAGTCAGCGTCAGTCCGTCTACTTGTGCCGTCAGCCCAAAGAACGACTTCGGCTGGAATTGCTGAATGTCTTCCTCTCGCTTGGCGATCATAGCAATCGTTGGCGTTTGCACACGTCCACAGGATAACTGCGCATTGAACTTCGTTGTCAGCGCTCTTGTTGCGTTGATTCCTACAATCCAGTCTGCCTCTGCACGCGCAACCGCCGAGCGATACAGGTTATCATACTCTCTGCCGTCTTTTAATCGTTTGAACCCTTCTTGAATGGCTTTGTCTGTAACAGACGAAATCCATAAACGTTTTAGAGGCTTTTTCACATGGGCTTTTTCAAGAATCCACCTTGCCACAAGCTCCCCTTCACGTCCAGCATCTGTTGCGATGACAATGTCTTTTACATCTTTTCTCGCCAGCTGCGCTTTGACCGCTTGAAACTGTTTCCCTGTCTTTTTCATCACGACAAGCTTGAGTGGTTCTGGAATAATTGGTAAATCCTCTAGACGCCAGGATTGAAATTCTTTCCCGTAGCCTTCTGGATCAGCCAGTGTCACCAAGTGGCCAAGCGCCCACGTGACAATGTATTGATCTCCTTCTAAGAAACCATTTCCTTTTTTATGACACTTCAGCACACGTGCAAGGTCACGTCCTACCGAAGGTTTCTCTGCTAATACAACTGTTTTTGACACTAGATTTCACATCTCTTTCTTCTATCCATCCTTTTATTATAGCAGACGTGGAGATGCGGTTCTAATGACGGATTATTTCTTCAATCGTTTAATGATTTCGTTTGTGACCTCTTGTGTTTGATAAGCTCCGCCGATATCTGCCGTTAAAAAGCCGTCTGCTGTGACAGATTCAATCGTATCGAGAAGGTGTGTGCCTAATTCTTCCTCTCCGAAATGATCAAGCATGAGTTTAGCGGTCCAGATTTGTCCGATAGGGTTTGCGATCCCTTTTCCAGCGATATCTGGTGCTGATCCATGTACTGGCTCAAACATGGATGGATATTTACCATTTACATTGATATTGGCTGCTGGTGCGACGCCAATACTACCCATTATGGCGGCACCAAGATCCGTCAAAATGTCACCAAATAAATTGCTGGCTACGATGACATCGAATTTCTCTGGTCTTGTGACAAAGAAGGCTGAGAGCGCATCAATGTGCTGAGAATCTGCCGCCACCTTAGGGTAGTCCTTTTTGACGTCTTGAAACACTTCATCCCAAAATGGCATGGTATGCACGATGCCGTTTGACTTTGTTGCACTTGTTACATGCTTTCGTCTCTTTTCTGCTAATTGAAAAGCAAAACGCATCGCACGTTCTGTCCCTTTTCTAGAGAAGACGGCATTTTGAATCGCAAGCTGATCCTCCCCTTGATAAATCCGACCCCCAATTTCACTATATTCGCCTTCTCCATTTTCTCTTACAACTAGTAGATCAAAATCTTTTGGCTGAGCAAGCGGAGAACGGATGCCCTTTAGCTGTTTTGCCGGTCTTACGTTAATCACCTGTTCAAATTCCCGTCTAATTTTAATGAGCAGTCCCCAAAGCGAGATATGATCAGGCACTAAGTTGGCATCACCGACAGCCCCTAAGAAAATACTGTCAAAGGCTTTCAGTTGTTCCAATCCATCCTTTGGCATCATTTCGCCATGCTCTAAATAGTATTCGCAGCTCCACGGAAAATCCTGAAAAGAAAAAGTCAGACCGCCATGCACCTCTGATATCGCTTTCAAAACACGTACTGCTTCTGGTACAACTTCTTTTCCTACCCCATCACCAGGTATCGTCGCAATCGAAAAGTGTTTCATTGTATTCTCCCCCTTATGAATGGTCGACCGTCGACCGATTAAGTTGAGTTTACTAAAGAGTTCATGTTCTTTCAATAAACAAAAAGACGCTTTTTGATCAAAGCGCCTTTTTGTTCTGCAACTGTAATGGGACTGACTGTTTTTTTCTACCTGCTCCTTTTTTATCTGAAAGAAGCAATCCTCCCAAAGTCAGAGCTGTTCCGAGCAGTGACATGAAGGTCAATCTCTCATGGAGAACGATCATTGAAATGACCATCGTGATGATTGGAACGCCATAAATGTAGATACTCGATTTCACCACACCGATCGTCTTCACGGAAAAGCTCCATGTTAGAAAACAAATAGCAGATGCAAAGACGCCTAAAAACAGCAAGTGGAAGGTAAACGATGGATTCGTCAACCGCTCCCAGTCTAAACGAATCTTAAAATGCCAGATCAGTGGAATCATCCATAAAAGCCCGTAAAAGAAAACACGTCTTGTCACCTGAATAATATGGTAGCCATATTGATTGATCATTTTCGATAAAATGGAATAAAATGCCCAGACAATGGTAGCCATAAATGCTAAAGCATCGCCGAGTGGATTCAATTGGAATGTCGTCATCCCGTTCAAGCTAATCAGCACAATTCCCGTCATCGCAATGAAAAAACCGATAAAAAACCGGCTATGTAGCGGCTCATCTTTTAATAAAAAATAAGACAATAGAAAAGAGAAAAATGGGACAACGGAGCTGATAACACCTGCATTCGAAGCGAACGTATAGGTAAGTGCAACATTTTCTAAAAAATAGTATAAGACCACACCGCATAACCCTGCGAGCGCAAACATCCCTTCATGCTTTCTATGCTGCACCTTCATGGTGACTGGATAAATGATCATCAGGGCAAGGTACCCAAGGAAAAAACGAAAAAATAAAATCTCTGTTGGAGAAAAAGCCGTTAATAATATTTTGGTTGATATAAAGGTAGATCCCCATAAAAAAATGGTGAGCATGGCTGCTAGATGACCAAGAAGCTGTTTATTTTTCATTTTGCTGTTACCTGCTTTGCAAAAATTTGCTGATACTGCCCTGGCGTAAGCCCAATAAATTCCGAAAAGAAATGAGTCAAATGACTTTGATCAGAAAATCCAGCGGCAGCAGCTACATCTATTGGCTTCATTCCTTGGGCGAGAAGTTCCTTCGCATAGTTCACCCTGATTGTCTGTAAATAACGATACGGCGTAATTCCTCTGAACTTTGTAAAAGCACGCAGCAATGAATATTTGTTCATGGACACAAGCTCACCTAAGTCATCTAACGATATATTTTCCGTGAGATGTGTTTCAATATATTGCTGTACGTCTTGGACTTTTTGTTCATTGGCATTGGCTGCTGATGCTTTTTCCTCTGGTGTATCAGAATAGGTTTCGATCAACTGCTTCATCAAAAGTAAAAGGCTTCCTGTTTATTCAAAGCAGGAGCTTCTTCTGTGATCATTTGATGAAGATCATATAATTGCTTTGCTAGTTCACTTTGTGAAACCACAGGGGCTTTAAAATGCGGCTTGTGCTGAAAGACCTTCTCCAGCACCTCTGGTTCAATATTTAAGCTGCGATAATCTAGCGGCATGTGATCAAATTGTTCACATGCGTGGTTATCGTACGGATTGAAAAGAAGGATATCTCCTTTTTCAATGATGTATTCTTGATTTTGGCAGAACATACGTCTTTGACCGCCTTCAATAAATCCTATCACATAGTATGGATGAAAATGTTTTGGGAACTTTTTGATGATGGCATGAAAGCGATACGCCTCTATTTGCAAGTCCTGGTCAAAATGGACTGTTCGTTCCTCTAGTATTCTCATGTCGATCCCCTCTTTTCACTGAGCTGATCATTAGTGTAGCACACCCTTTTTCTCTTGGATTGTACGATATTGACTTTTCGATGCAGGCTTGCCTAGAGGGAAGAACTTGGATAACATGAGACAAAAGATGATGTACAAAAGAGGGAATGATGGGATGAATTCATTCGAGATGGAAAGACCAGCACCGTATCACATGCAATTTTATGAACAGCTGAAGCAAATGATTTTTGATGGCCAGTTTCAGCCAGGAGAGCGCATCAATGAAACACAGCTTGCCAAACAATTTGGCGTAAGCCGATCACCGGTCAGAGAGGCGATGAGGCTTTTAGAAAAGGACGAACTTTTAATCGCTGATCCTAAATCAGGCTATTCTGTCTATACGTTAACAGAGCGGGATGTCGAGGAACTCTATCAAGTCCGAATGGCTTTAGAAACGCTTGCCGTTAAGCTTGCCTGCAAAGAAGCCACAGATAGAGAGATAGATGACATTGAACAGGTGCTCACGAAGGCAGACGAAGCAATCAAACAGCAGCTGCCATCTCAGGATATCGTTCAGTTAAACGAAGCGTTTCATCAAACAATCATACAAGCCAGTCACAATCACCGTTTATCTAAACAATTAAATCACGTGAATGCGCTCATTCATTATTGCCGCATCTTTCATTTTAGCGGCGGGCCTCGGGCTGAGACGATTCAAAAAGAGCATACGGCCATTTTCACTCAAATAAAAGAACGCCGGGCTGCGGCAGCCGTTCAGGCGATGACAGACCACCTAATACATGATGTGGCGCATTTAAAGCAAGTACTCTATGAAACAACCGAAAAGTAACGCGTGTCATTTCCCATTTTTTAAGCATTCGTTGAACATATTTTGAATTTTTCGTAGATTATCGCATGTTCAGGCGATCTTTCGTTTATATTAGAAGATGAGAAACTAGCTTTTATACAGGAGGATTTGTATATGCATACAAGTATCAGCCGTCTGAGACAGGCGGGTTTTATTGAGGGTATGTCTCTTTTAACCCTTCTTTTAATTGCCATGCCTCTAAAATATTTTGCGGATATTCCGATGGCGGTCACCATTGTGGGCTCTCTTCATGGCGCATTGTTTGTGATCTATATGCTCGTTTTGGCATATGTGACCTTTAAAGTTCGCTGGCATTTGAAATGGTCCATCGCCGGATTCTTTGCGGCATTCATTCCTTTCGGCAACTTCGCCTATGACAAGGTGCTTCGCCAGTATGATACAAAAGCTTAATCAAAAAGGGCTAAAACGACATTCGTTTTAGCCCTTTTTCTACACGCTGACGTATTTTTTAAATCGATGCATATTTCACAATGGCTGCTTGACGTGTCATTTCGTGATATGCCACCCATAATTCATCACCTGGCAAGACGCTAGTGATCGGATCGATTGGCTGTTTCACTTCATACATCACGCCTTCTCTCTCAATCTGAATGATCGCTAACGGCTGGTTGCCGATGACACCGGAAAATGTGACATGGGTCACTTTTGCACTTCCTTGTTTCTCTTGCATAAGACTGATTTCTTTATCCAGCTCTTCTTGTTTTGTCTGCATCGTGATTTGAGTTCCTGGCGCGACCTCCATATGATCAGGGATGAATTGGCTGACCGTTTTTGTGATGGATTGATCTCCGCTAGAAACCGTCACATCCAGCATAATAGGCTTCTGATCATGAATTGTGACTGGATATTGCTTCACCCGTTGGATCGTTCCTGTCAATGTCACGTCTTTCCCCGAACGATTCCGCACTTCATGCCCATAGGCTGCCATTTTCAGCTGACCACTGATGTCGACGAGATCGGCTTTTTCTCCTGTTCTAAATTCAAAACCAGCGGCTTGAATCATCGGAATGGTATACCTTTTCTGATCTGCTTCAAATGTAAGTGATAAGACGGTGCCTCGTCCTACGGTTCCATATGATTCTATGTTTCTTAAAATAGCGCCTTTGATGAACTTTGGCTCGCTTGGCTGCGAGAAGTCACCTTCTTTTAAGAGCATCGCTTTTTTCTTTTTCGGATTGTAGAGAATGGCGATACGCTGACCCGGTTGCGGTATCTGAGTATAGGATACAACCGTTTTAACCGCCTTCTCGATATTTCTCCCATCATATTGAAATTGAAGTTGCATGTTGACCAGCGGCTGTTCGTTGATGTAGGTACCCGTTTCTTTGACTGATACAATATTGGCTTCTAATGTGACACTGTCTTTTATCTTGTTCTTTCTCACCAGTCTCAAAATCGGTGGCAGGAAGATCGCTAGCACAAATAACAGCAGTGGGATAAAGATCCATATCACCCAGTTGAGAATGAGTGGTCCGCCCTTCATGACATATTGTATAAAGGTGTCAACAGACGTTTGGTGGGCTGGACTGGCATTTTCGATTGAGATGACCTTTTGCAAAGGAAATTCCTTTAGCTGTTTGCTTTTCGTCTCAAAGGCCCCCGTTAATTGGTTGCCAAGTGAATAATAGAGCCAATTGCTCTTCACATTTTTATGAAAAGAGAGATCTTCTTTTTGTAAAGATTCATATGACAACGACTGAGACAGCTTGCTGGCAGACGTCGCCTTATTCGTGCGATGATTATAAATATAACCAGTCAGCTTGCCTTTTGCTTCGTCCTTTGCTGTAGAGCCTAAAAGAAGAACTTCTTCTTCATTCAGCTGGTAGATAAAGGTTTGGTACATCGGTTTTGGTGTTGGGACGACTTCCCCAAGCCTTCCCTCTGCATCCACTTTCCTTGGTCTTTTTGGATAGTTGGATTCGACAGCGACAGCAACGTTTTGTGAAGATCCGATCGTTTTTTTCAGTTGCTGCACGACTTTATCTTCAATGAGGCTAAACGGTTCTGCACTTTTGGAGACATAGACCCCAAGCTGATGCTTCTCGTTTGAGATTCCGCTGACATACGCCTTCTGGTCATTTTTCAAAGTCAATTCAAACATAGGGAATGGGGTCTGCCCTCTAAAAGAATTCATGACGACATCGATGGAAACAGGTCTTGCTGGTAGCTTCAGCTCGCTGAGATTGTGGACATGAAACTGACCATTCTTTAGCTCACCGAGGACCGCAGCAGCGCCTTCCATTTCTCCTGTAAACACGAGACGTCCATTCCATTGATATGTATTCGTTTTTAAAAATGAGGGAATCTGTAAGTTTTGCTTGACGAGTTCTTTCTTTGCTCCGCTTGGAGACAGTTTTTCGATCAACAGCTGATCGTCTTTATTTTTTAAAGCAAGTAAGAGATGGTTCCCTTGAATAGATGGCAGCATTTCATTAAACGTATCGCTTTCCGTTATCCATTCACTGATTCTTTTTCCTGATTGAGGATCATACATTGCAAAATGGAGCTGCTGGTTTTTTGATACAGCACTCACTACTCGTTTTCCTTCATCGAATGTAAATATTTGTTTGACGTCATATTGCGTCGCTTTCCCTGCTGACAAATCATCTTGGTAATGGTTCCACACCAAGACACTAAGAATGATTGCTGGAATAAAGAAGACAATATACCTGAGGAAAATCACTGGTATTCTTTTCACTTGATCGCTTCCTTTCATGGAGTTCCTTTTTCTTATACGTCAGTGCAGCGAGAATGTTTCATGCTAGAAAAATACCATTCCAACTTTCTAAATCCATATTTTACATATTTGATTGTTTACGATAAAATCCAATCAGATTCAAAAAAAGGATGTTATCTCAATGGATAAGCTATCATCGATCATTCTAGCGGCTTGGCTGCGTGTTCCCCGTTGGTTCAAGCAATGGCTGCTCGTATCTATGACCATTTTCTTTTTTTATATGTGCTTTGTAAAGGGGCTGACTAGCTGGTACACCTTGCCGCCTGTCACTTTGCTCGCATGCGCCATTTGTTCCTTCTTCATCTGGATGGTGTGGCTAAACAATCAAAAAAACAAGTGAAAAGGAGAATTTCATGAAAGAATCCATCTTTTATTTTGCTATCTCTTTTGTTCTTCAATGGGTTTGGTTTGGGGTTGTGCATCCAGATAGAGGCGTGACACTGCTGGACATGTTGATCTTCTCTATTTTGTTTACGGTGATGTTCTTTTTTATTGGCCGGATTTGGAGATATCAGAAGAAAGGGCGAAGTGAGTGATGATGAAGCATTTCCTCTTTCTGTCGATGAGTGTTCGTTGTTCTATTGTTAGCGGCGAATCTTTTTGAAGGGGATGTCATGCGGATGGTGTCCGCTTTTAACCTAAAAAAGGCTGCCAAATAGATGGCAGCCCGTTTCTTACTCTTTTCATGCAAATAAATAATCAATGTTTAATCTCCGTCACGGAGTGTATGAATTAAGATTCGATCATATCAGTGTGTCATATGTGTTCCGAGTGAACCTACGTTTGAAAGTAAACGCCATGGAAGTTCTGGATAACAAGACAACGAAAGCCCTACCTCTCATTCGTCCTTACGGCTCCGAAGCCGTGCCAGTGTGAATTGTAAATCAAAACGTCTTTTTTCCATTCTTCCGCTTTTATAGGGGGCGGTTGCAGAAGGAAAAGAATAAGTTTGTTCGCTTTGACAGCGTCTCGTTCTTATCAAGTAGAAGCTCTATTGCTTCTCATTATGTCATAGAAAAAAGAAAGTTTACTTTCTTTATTTATTTGCTATTTCAACACTTAATATAAAACTATAACACGTTCCCCCAACTTACGCAAGTGTTAAAGTGATAATTCTGCTGGTGTCCGGTTTCCTTCGTTCATATAACGAATGGAGGTTGGGTCAATCTTAAGGATTACTAGGTTTGGATCATCTTTTCCTTTAAACCATTTCTCCATCTCATCAGACCAAAGGCGGTCGATCAGTTCTGGATCATCAGTTAATGTGGCTTTACCTGCGATTTCTGCATATGTGTCCCCAAATCCTTCACCTGAATAACCAATGAGAATATGAACATTCGGATTTTTTTCAATCTCATCCGCTTTATGTGTTTCTTTGCTTGTTGGTGTATATAATGTCAGCCCTTCATGAAAAAAAGTCATATAGCGGGTATGCGGCTTATCTTGTTCAACAGTCGCCAATGTTCCCACTTTTTGTTCGTCTAATAAGTTCATTACCTTTTGCTTTAACTCTTCTTGTGACATGTATCTTCACTCCTTCAAAATGTCATCCGTACTCTTAGGTTTCCACGACAATCCATTCATTAAACAAAGAAATGTGTTTTTCATAAAAAGACATCTTCTAGCTGATGCTATAAAAAACGGACACATTGAAAGGGGAAATTGAATATGCATCATGAAACGATGTTCCATTTGAGTTCACTTGTTATTGCAGCGGTTGTTGTGGGCATTATCATATGGTCTGTCTCATCTGTACAGAAGAATCGGAAGAAATACTAAATACACCGCCCAATCAAAGCTGGGCGGCGTGTTTATTGATCATGTATTCATAAAGGAACCGCCGTTGACGTGAAGTGTCTGTCCCGTCATATAAGACGATTCGTCCGAAGCAAGCAGTACATAGCAGCCTACATGCTCCACAGGCTGTCCTGGTCTTCCCATTGGCGTCTCGGCCCCGAAGTTTTCGACACTGTCTTCATCAAATGTAGATGGAATGAGCGGCGTCCAAATTGGGCCGGGCGCCACACCGTTTACCCGAATACCATCTTTCACAAGCGACTGTGCCATAGAACGAGTAAAGCCGTTGATGGCCCCTTTTGTCGCCGTATAATCAATGAGCACTTTGTTGCCTCGATACGGGTTAATAGATGTTGTATTAATAATGGAACTTCCCGGTTTTAAGTAATCGAGTGCCTTCTTCGTAAAATAAAAATAAGAATAGAAATTGGTTCTAAAGGTTTGGTGAAGCTGTTCACTAGAAATATCTTGAATACGTTCTTTCGGATGCTGTTCGGCCGCATTATTGACTAAGATGTCCAGCTGTCCAAAGGCTTCAACTGTCTTTTCTACCGCTTTCTCGCAAAAGGCTTCGTCCCCGACATCCCCTGCAATTGTTAAACATTTGACGCCTTCCTGTTCTACACGTTTTTGCGTATCCTCTGCATCCTCATGTTCATTTAAGTATACGATCGCGACATGAGCTCCTTCTTTGGCATACGCGACAGAAACGGCACGTCCAATTCCGCTGTCTCCACCTGTAATCAGCGCTACTTTTCCTTTTAGCTTACCAGACCCTTTATACGATTCATCCTCATAGATCGGCGCAGGATTCATTTCTCTTTCACTGCCTGGCTGCTGATCCTGCGTTTGGCGCGGAATGCCATTTGTTAAGTATTCACGTAAATCCATGTGTAAGCTCCTCCTTGATTTGTTGATGTATCCTTTCATTACCACTTCATTTTTTTACTCAAACATCCCTATGCGTCATCAATGCGTTTTGAAAATTGACAGGTTTCAGGGTGGGGAAAATGGGTTACATAAACATAAAAAAGGAGCGTTCTCACATGCTGTCAACCATTTCTAAAACCTTTAGCAGACCAAAAGGCTGGCTCGGAAGCATCGCAGGTTTTATTATGGCAAATGAAAATAAGGCACTGAATCAATGGGCGATCCAGCATTTAGATTTATCAGATGGTGAAAACATATTGGAAATAGGCTATGGCCCCGGCTATAGCATCAAACATATGCTCAAGCATTATGACGATCTTCACATTGATGGACTAGATGCTTCTTCAACTATGAAGGAACAGGCGCATTCGCGTATAAAGAAACGATCCAAAGAGAAGCAGGTCCGGCTGTATGTCGGGAAAATTGAAAAAACGCGCCTGCCGACAGATCAGTATGACAAAGTACTTTCTGTTAACAATTATACGATTTGGGATGACCCAAAGGCTGGCGCACTCAACCTTTATCACACCTTGAAGCCGGGCGGAACACTCGTCATTGTGATGCAGCCAAGAGAAAAAGGAGCGGACGCCAATCGGACAAAAGAAATGGGCGAAAGCATCCTCAATGATTTAGAATTTGCTGGATTTGATCAGTTTTCCGTTGAATATGAAGAGATTCGTCCCACCCTCGCTGTCTGTGTCACAGCAAAAAAGCCGAGAAGCGAATAAGCTCTCGGCTTTTTTCTTACCATTTTGCCTCTTTGACAAATTGATAAAAAAGTTGATGTAATTTCTGTTCAATCTCTTCCTTTGTTCCTTGTCCATAAAGCGCCATGCTTTCTTCGCTTTCAATGATGGATGAACTGATCAGGCTAAACATTTCAGACCCTTCTTTGCCAAGCTCTAGCGGCGCCAGCATGAGGAGCATTCTGGACATAAGCTGCTGCCCGCCATCCATGCTTTTGATCTCATATGCCTCATCAAGATCATAGATATGAAAGACCGGTTTCTTAATGAGATCATGCTTTAAGTGAAAAAGAGCAAACTCGGTTCCTGGAATGCCTAAACCACCTTGCTGCTCACGCTCAAGTAAACCGGCTGTCACTTCGTCTGCACGTTCTAAATAGCCTTGACTTTCAACCTGACGCATCAGCGCTCTCATTGTTGACTCATGCTGCTCCGTCGTCCTCTTTTTTTCGATTGTAAAATGGGACAAGATGCTGCGAATCACTGACATATAATTCGTGATTTGCTCTGCCATTCCTATCATATCAACCGTTTCCTCCACCGATTCTTTTGCAGATTCCTGCGCTCTTTTTTTCTCAATCAGATAAGGAATTTTTCGTTTAATATGAGACTTGACCCGCACTGCGTCATCCTCGTTTAAGAGCGGGCTGACCATAATGTAATCAATATGCTCATAGGGGATCGGCACGGTTGATACGATCATGTCATAGCTCGCAGCGTCGATTTCCTTTAGCTCCATTAAGGAAGATAGATCGAATTTGGCGATCTCAGGCAATTCTTTTTTTAATCGTGATGCGAGCATTTTGGACGAACCGATGCCGCTTGAGCAAACGACCAATGCATGAATCTTTGTTTCTTCTTTTTTAATTTCAAGCACCGAACCAAAATGAAGCACGATAAAGGCAATTTCATCCTCTGGAAATTCGATCTCAGGAAAGAAGCGCTCCACACCTTCTTCAATCGCCATGAACAGCAAGAAGTAGTCTTTTTTTATTTGTTGTGTGAGCGGATTGTAAATCCGCATCTTTTCTTTTAAACGGTTCATAGCTGGTTCAAGATGAGACACGAGTCCCTCATACAATGAATCGTTTTCATTTAAATGGTAGCCTGTTTTATGAGAAATAAAGTCAATGAGTTTCTTCGTTCTCAGCGCAATATCTAACTCAATCTCATCAATGCGGTATTCTGCCGTAAAGCTTCGATTTGCACTACGCAAATGGATGGTCATGTAGCCGACCTCCGCTTCAGGAATCTCTACATTAAACATGCGTTCTAATGCTCGTGCGATTCTGAGTGAAGATTCAAATTCCTTCGTCCGCTTTAATTCAAGCAATTCTTCCTCTTCCATCCGAATGGTTTCACCGATTTGAATGCGTTCAATGGCATAGGTTAAGTGAACGACAAGTGCAATATAGGCACTATCTGACAACGAGAGAGAGAGTCTGTTTTTCAAATGAAAGAGCAGCCTTTCTACCTTGAGCAGCTGTCCTCGACTGACTACCCCAAACACCTTTTCAGTCGCTTTCGTTCGATGTTTAATATTCATCTCAATCGTTTCGAGAAATAATTGAATGTCGAGACGGTCAACGATCAGGTTCCCGACAATTTTTCGTTTGGCTTCCTCAGGCCCTTTTAATTCAATGCCGTACCCACGCTTGCGGATAAGCAGTAAACCGTAGGGAGCGATCCAGTCCGTCAGTTCATCTAAGTCGTAGCTGATGGTCGCATTTGTAACCTGCAAGTCGGCTGCAAGTGTATATAATTTCACCGGTTCTTTTGCTTCAAGCAGGGCACACAGGATTAAGAGCTTCCGTTCATCAGAACTATATTCAATTTGATCTTCATTTGAAATATGAGACAGAAGCCGCTGTTTGTCTTCCTGTTCACCGACCGCCTTCAAGCCCTTCCCCGGCTGTTTATCAAGTGATAGGTTGTAATTCTTTAAAATAGGTTTAATGGATTTAAGTTCTCTATGAATGGTTCTTGTACTTACTTGAACAGAATCGGCGATCTCACGAATGGTGACATAACGATTTTGCTGAATCATATATTTGATCACTTTCTGTTCTCGTGCCGTTATGTACATGAAATGCCTCCTTCTGCTTAAATAGGTCTATTGTCACACTTTAATATAAAACGCTTTCACTGATCGATGCAACCTGAAGTTGATCTAAATTTGGCACACAGGTTGTGACAAAATGAAAGACTCACACGTTTCTCCAAAAGGAAGGTCCATAATCCTTTTGATGAAATTGAATCGTTAGTTCATGAAATGGCAGTGTGCCCCCGACCTTTAATGAATAGGTAGGATGATAGACGGGAGAGCCAAAGCAATACTCCATCGTCCCTTCCTCCGGCCGAAACATGACGGTTCGCATCGTCCCAAACAGCTCTTCATAATTGTGCACAGTCAGACCAGCAGGGTATTCTGCCTGAAATAGTTCCGTAAGAGACTCGCTTGACGGCTGTTCTTCTAAAGCTTGAATTAACATGTCGTACCTGACAACAGAATGATGTTTCGTCAACCCTTTTGCCGTGTGATCAGCGAGCGGATGGTTCGTAGCCGCAATAAATCCACGCTCCGGCCTTCTCACCTTTTTTTGCCCATCAATCATTTCAATCACAGCCGCCTCTCCCTGCCGGTCAGCAAGCATTAGATGAACATTAGACGCGACGGGCATTTCCTGTACCAAACGGACGGCATCCTCCACCGTTTTACAGGACTCTAGCACAGCACGAATAACATGATATACTTGCAAGCCAGCAACAGCCGGCGGCTTTAAGCCTGGTTCGTTGCCAATAGGCGGACCGCATGCAGAAAATGTCACCGATAGACCATGTTCATTCATCCCATCCGATCGACCAAATAAGATTAATGATGAGCCTGTATGGACTGCTGAGCCCTTCACATGTGTAGATACAAGACGCATATCATCAAACAGCGGAGAAAAATCATAGTTGCGCAGCATCACCGTTTGTTGATTGGCAGCCTCATTCCCCTGCATCACACAATGGGAACAGCCTGGCTGAAGATGCGAAGAATAGAAAAAGGTCAAATCGCTTTCATCTATTTGCATTTCATCACAAAATCCCGAGAGCTCTTCCTCTAACTGAGGAAGAAACGGTCGAATCAGCTGCTTCGTTTCCTTCACAGCCTCTTTTGATAACGGTTCTGATTGAATATATTGTTTTTTAAGCAAAGGGTGCTCCTTCAGCCAGACAGCCTGCTGCTTTCCTACCTCATAAGCTGTTCCTTTCAATTCATGAAAATACGCGCTCATCTCCTGCATGCATACACCTCTTTTGTCTTGTTTCTTTTATCATATCGAAACAGCCCTTCATTTAAAAGAATGAAAAAAACTGCAATCCCGCGGGATCACAGTTGCTTAGCGGATTGTTGAAACAGCGCTTCTGCCATTGCTTCATATCCTTTGTGGTTCGGATGAAATTGATCAATCGATAAGTATGCGCTTTGATGTCCTTCAAATACACCGTAAATATCCACCACTTCTACATGTGGATTCGCAGCAAGCTGGCGAAGGTGATGGTTGTATTCCTTCAGCCATCTCTCTGCGATCGGAATCTCAGGAAAAGGATCATATAAATTCAATAAATATACGCAGTATGGATGATGCTGCCCTCTTTTTATCAGAGCGATTTCTTGAACCATTTTGCTAAAATTCGCCTGACAATGCATAGACGCTTGCAGCAGTATCTTTTCATCTTCACCTTTTTCATACTGCAGAACAGCTTGAACAAGATCATTCCCGCAGCCTGTGATGGTGATGATGTCAGCATGAGCAATCGCCCGTCTTACATCAGACCGCCGAAAAAGCTGCAAGATCTCTTCCGTTGTTAACCCTGATTTCGCAAATACGGACAGTTTCACCGGTATATGCAGCTTCTTTTCAAGCTTCGCCGCATATCGCTCCGTAAAACCGCCGCCAAATAAACGTGCCCCCACCCCAACCGTTAAGGAATCTCCAATCGCAACATAGGATCGTCCCACTCTTATCCCTCACTCTCTCCTGCCTTCTCTTATATATACGAAAAAGAAGAACAAATGCTTGTAGCAGATGGCTTAAAGGCATCCACCTTTTTTTCAAAAACGCAGGATGGGCGCATTTACAAACACTTTACTTGCGATATCGATCCATTTTTTGTTCAATGGGAGTAGGGTTTTTTTGCTTAAATCGCAGCTTTGAAGCGTTTCAGAAAAATTTACAAACTTTTTATCTTGATTTCAAGACTTTATACCTTGACTTCAAACTATATAGTGATTACAATGAAAATATCAGTTTTTATGTAACTGTGCTTGTTACATCTTTTTCATAGCATTCCAATATGATTAAAGATGCCACATATTCAGTGTATCTTTGGGGTACGCTAAAAAAATCATTGAAACAGGAAGGATTGAATAAACATGGCAAAAGTTTTATACATCACTGCACATCCGCATGATGAAACAGTTTCTTACAGTATGGCTACTGCTAAAGCATTTATCGAATCTTATAAGGAAGCAAATCCAAGTGACGAGGTTGTACATATCGATTTGTACAAAGAAAACATTCCTCACATTGATGCAGATGTATTCGCTGGATGGGGCAAGCTTCAATCTGGTGCTGGCTTCGATACACTTTCAGCTGAAGAGCAAGCGAAAGTTGCTCGCCTAAACGAATTAAGCGATCAATTCGTTTCTGCTGACAAATACGTATTTGTTTCACCACTTTGGAACTTCTCATTCCCACCAGTTCTTAAAGCATACATCGACTCTGTTGCTGTAGCTGGTAAAACATTCAAATACACTGAGCAAGGTCCTGTTGGATTACTAACAGACAAAAAAGCGCTACACATCCAAGCACGTGGCGGATACTACACTGAAGGTCCTGCTGCTGAACTAGAAGCAGGTCACCGTTACCTTGGAACAATTGCAAACTTCTTCGGTATTCCTTCTTTCGAAGGTCTTATTGTTGAAGGTCACAATGCTGAGCCTGCAAAAGCAGAACAAATTAAAGCAGATGCGATCGAACGTGCAAAAGCTTTAGGTAAAACTTTCTAATCATGAACACGCAAAAAGCCAATGATCTTAACGGTCATTGGCTTTTTATTTGTTCAGATGCAAAACCTAATTCTTTTGAAATGCCGCTGGCCGCTTTTTTGACCTGCTCAATTAAATAAGGAAGCCGTTCCTTTTGATAGCCTGCCTCAAACCCTGCAATACTAATGCCTGCTGCCACTTCTCCGTGATGATTGAAAATGGGCGCTCCAATAGCCGCAGTATAGTTTTCAAGCTCTGAATAGCTTAACGTATATCCGCGTCTGTTTGATTCTTCAATCATGTTTCGCAGGACATCTTTATCGGTAATGGTTCCGATCCCGATTTTCCCGAGCGCTACCGAATCAATATAGGCAAGTCTCTCTTCCTCTGGCAAAAAGGAAAGAATACTTCTCGCACAAGCTCCCGCATATAATGGGGATCTTCTTCCGACAGCGGTATAGAGCCGGACAGGCTGCGTTCCTTCCATTTTCTCCACATAAATGGCTTCATCTCCTTCACGAATAATGAGCTGAACAGCCTCACCTACCTCATCACGCAAGTTTTCCATAAAGGGCCTTGCAATTCTACGGATATCGAGGCGGTCGGCGACAAGCTGACCGTATTCAAGGAACATCAATCCTAATCGGTAAACACCTGAAGGATGCTTTTCTAATAATCCCATATCGGCTAAGGAGTTGGCCATTCGGTGTACAGATGTTTTGGGCATGCTCGAGAGCTGAATCATGTCATTTAACGTTAATTGTTCGTGTGTGATAAAAAGCCGTAATATCTCCATTGATTTCACAACGGTTTTATTTGTGTTCTGCATGTTTCTCACCTTTTCTAAAACGAAAATGCTTCGAGTTTTAATCTTGCCGTCAGGTCCTTCATTTCTGCTTCTTGTGTGAATAAGGCTTGCTCTGCTTCTTGGCGGTCAATTTGTTGAAACGTGAGATTCGCTCCAGGCATCGCCTGCGCAATGAGCGGCAAATCGACTGTTGCCACCTCACCAATACGGGGATATCCACCTGTCGTTTGGCGATCTGCGAGCAGAATAATCGGCTGGCCGTCAGGAGGAATTTGAATAGAGCCAAAAGCAACCGCTTCTGAAATCAATTCAAGCTTTTGCTTTAAACGTATCGGTTCCCCTTTCAATCTGCATCCCATACGATCAGATTGGGGAGTGACCTGATAAGACCGTTCGAAAAAAGCTTGCTGCGATTCTTCCTGAAAATGAGATAGATGTCTGCCTGCCAGCACCCGAATGACTGGTGATTTCCCGAGAGGCAAAAAATGAGCATGATTGACTGTCCATTCTGGCGCACGTTCCCCTTTGCTTTTTAACATGTGAACGAGGCTCACCGCCAGTGGTGACGGTTCTCCAATCGGCAGGACGTCTCCTTTTTCTAGCGGACGCCCTTCTATCCCGCCTATCTTCGCTCTGACGTACGTACTTTTACTTTTCATCACCGGCTCAACATCAAATCCACCGGCTACAGCGAGGTAGGAGCGGCATCCCCTCTTACAAGGGCCAAAGGTGATCGTGCTTCCTGCTCGAATGAAGAGCGGTTTCCATAGAGGCACTTGTTCCCCGTCAATCTCAACCTCCACATCAGCACCGGTCACGGCGATCAGCTGATCCTTCTGACATGTCAACACTGGACCGGGCCCCATTAATGTGATTTCCAGCACCGCTTCGTTTTCTTGATTCCCAGTGAGGATGTTGGCGATTCGGAGCGAGATTTGGTCCATGCCGCCGCTCGTTAAAACACCGTACTTCTGATAGCCTATTCTCCCTTTATCTTGAATGGTGGTGAACATTCCTGGCTTGATGACATGAATACTCAACGATCTTCCTCCTTCATGCTGAAAAATTCCTTTTCAGACAGTTGAACAAATCGAACCTCGTCCCCTGCCTTTAGTAGACTAGGTCTCTCAGCATTCGGCCGAAATAAGGACAACGGGGTTTGTCCAATGAGCTGCCAGCCTCCGGGTGTAGATATCGGATAAACCCCTGTCTGCTTCCCCGCAATACCCACAGACCCTTTCGGAATCGACATTCTTGGTGTTTCTCTACGCGGAGCTGCAATTTTTTCAGAAAGTCCGCCTAAAAACGGGAACCCAGGAGCAAACCCAATCATATAGACAAGATACGTCCCGGATGTGTGAATACGTACAACTTCTTCAGGCGTCAAACCATTGATACGGGCGACTTCTTCTAAGTCAGGACCGAGCTCTCCTCCATAACATACAGGAATGTCGACGATCCGGCGCTTTGCCTGATTCCCCTCCTGCCAGTTGTCTTCAAGGAGGTTTTCAATATAGTCTTTGACCCATTCATACGGAGAGATCGCACGTTGCTTAAGCTGAGCAGATTGATACACCTTATAGGGCTCATAAAAGACGGTCACGTTTGTAAAAGCTTGAACAGCTTCCACATATCCGTCAAATGGATGCTGTTCAATACATGAAAACAGCTGCTTCACACGCTCATGAATGTCTTCACTTATGTCAGTCCCGGCTTGGATGACAATGGCTGCGTCTCCTAGCGGGTGGAACGTGATCGTATCTTTTATCGTTGAAAATGCCACTCTTATGACACCTCTCTTTCTACAGGACACCGAGCTTTTGATCTCTTACATCTGTGATAAACATATGACCGGGTGCATGGGTGATCGCAATATCCGGCTTAGTGTGCATGACGATGGCTTGCGGCGTCACACCACATGCCCAAAACACCGGGACTTCCCCTTCTTTGATCACAGATGGTTCTCCAAAGTCTGGCTGATCTACATGTTCAATGCCAATCACAGCTGGATCACCTATATGGATAGGACCGCCATGTACCGATGGGAATCTAGACGTCACCTGAACACTT
Source organism: Bacillus sp. S2(2019) (assembly GCF_005144805.1). Taxonomy (NCBI): domain Bacteria; kingdom Bacillati; phylum Bacillota; class Bacilli; order Caryophanales; family Bacillaceae; genus Bacillus; species Bacillus sp. S2(2019). Next base: position 309,943 of record NZ_SWFL01000004.1, on the reverse strand, counting down.
CTTGTGACTTGATGCGCTGGGATCGGCCTCATACTGACAACCATCGGACCATGGAATACACCTGCCCTTTCACATGGAATGTTCGTTTGATACATTGGTACATTATGACCGTCTTCAATATGGCGGACAGGAATGTCATTCAGCATCAGTGCATGCTCAAACGTAAAGCTGCATCCGATGAGAAAGCCCACCATATCATCCTCCCAATAGGAAGAAATATCTGTTACCTCTTCTTGAAGAACCCCTTTTTTGTAAACACGATATTTAGGGAAATCCGTTCGAATATCCGCATCAGGTGCTGAACGCCTTGGCACTGGATCACCTGGGTCGAGCACATCAAGCAAAGGGCACGAAGCCGGATTCCGCTGACAAAATAAAAGAAAATCGAAGGCCAGCTCTTTTTTGACGATCATTAAGTTGGCTTGCGCAAATCCCTCAGCAAAGCCAGCCGTTGGTCCTGTGATCTTCTGCTTACGAATCAATTCCCTTATTTGTGACGGCTTATAGGTTTGATATGCTTTCATGTGATCAGCTCCATAGTTTTGGAATTTCATTCATGATGGTATATCCGCCCATGATTGCCATGATGACAACAACAAACGCACCTGTTGCTGTCAAAAAGAATGGATGGCGATAATCACCGACAATTTCTTTTTTATAGGCAGCAATCAGCAATGTTCCGAGTGCAAGCGGCAAGATCAATGCATTGATGGCCCCAACCAAAATCAATATGTTCACAGGTCTTCCAATCGTGATAAAACAAATGGTCGAGAGCGCAATGAATCCAACGATAATGCCTCGTTGATTTTTCTCGATTTTTGGTGAGAAGGTTTTAAAGAAGGAAACGGAGGTGTATGCTGCTCCAATGACTGAGGTAATGGCGGCAGCCCACATAATGATGCCAAACATTTTATATCCCACATTTCCAGATGCTAATTGAAAAACAGACGCAGGCGGGTTCGACGGATCAATCTGTAATCCTTTTGAGACAACTCCTAGAACGGCTAAAAATAAAGCCACACGCATTACGGATGTGATCAAAATACCGAAAATGGAACTTTTCGTCACTTGGGGCAATGCTTCCTTCCCCTTAATGCCAGCATCCAGCAGACGATGACCACCAGCAAAAACGATATAGCCACCAACTGTCCCGCCGACAAGTGTCACAATCGATAACATGTCAATTTTCTCTGGCACGAAAGTTCTCATGACAGCTTCTCCAACTGGCGGTGCTGTGGAAATAGCCACATACAGCATCAGACCAATCATGACAAAACCAGCGATTTGTGTGAATCGGTCCATCGCTTTTCCTGCCTCTTTGATGACAAAAATGAGAATGGCAATGACTGCACTGACCCCAGCCCCTATGCGGGGATCGACGCCGAATATGACCTGAAAACCGAGACCCGCACCGGCGATATTTCCAATATTAAAGGCAAGCCCCCCAATGACAATCAAACAGGCTAACACATATCCAAGACCCGGCAGAACCATATTGGCAATGTCCTGTCCTCTTTTTTCCGAGACGGCAATGATACGCCATACATTTGTTTGCGCAAAAATGTCTAGCAAAATGGAAATCAAAATGACAAACCCAAAGCTAGCTGCGAGCTGCTGTGTGAACACTGTTGTTTGTGTTAAAAATCCCGGTCCAATGGCGGACGTTGCCATTAAAAAGGCTGCGCCCATCAGCATAGAACGGTTCCCTTTTGGAGCTTTCATCTGTTTGGCTTTCTCTCTTTTCATGCTGTTTCCCCCTTTGATGACGATTTATCGAAAGGCCTTGAGCTGAATAGTGGCTTCTTTTAGCTTCGCTGTAATGGTTTTTGCAAATTGAAGCGCGTGACTGCCATCCCCGTGGATACACACCGTATCTGCTTTGAGCTGAACATCTTCCCCTTGCACTGTCCGCACTTTCCCCTCTCTTACCATACGGATGACCTGCTGAACTGCCCTTTCATCCTCTTCAATAAGTGCATGAGGTTCACGGCGTGATGTCAGTGTCCCGTCTGGTTGATACGTCCGATCAGAAAAAACTTCATGTGCCACTTGAAGACCGATTCTTTCCCCTGCTGACGCAAGTTCACTGCCTGACAGCGCAAATAACACAAGGTTAGGATCAATATCATACACAGCCTTCGCGATTGATTCAGATAATTCAGTATTTTTAGCCGCCATGTTGTAAAGGGCGCCATGTGGTTTGACGTGCTGCATCATACCGCCTTCTGCTTTCAGAAAGGCTGATAGTGCACCAATTTGATAGATCACAAGATCATAGGCTTCCTCTGCTGAGATCGCGATTGGACGTCTACCAAAACCGACTAAATCTTGCAGACCTGGATGTGCACCAATTTGAACCCCTTTATCCAGTGCCATTTTAACCGTCTTTCTCATCACAGTTGGATCTCCCGCATGAAAACCGCATGCAATATTGGCTGAGGTGACATATTCAAGAATTTGTTCATCTGAACCGATGGTGTATTGACCAAAACTTTCTCCCAAATCACAGTTAATATCCACTTGATACATAGAACCCCTCCTTGTCGTTCCGAATTGCGGAATAGAAAGTCCGAATATTCGAATTTATATTGATTATACCAACTTTGGATAGACTGCACATGAAATTGTCAGAAAATATAACAATAGAACTAGGAGAAAACAAAAAAGTGAGAGGTCATGTCCTCTCACTTTTTCTACTCATTTATTTAGACAGCACCCAATGTTGGATGGCTTTTGCTACCCCGTGCTCTGTATTAGGAGCCGTAATCCAATCAGCCGCTTCTTTCACAACTTCTTGTGCATTGCCCATTGCAATGCCTAATCCGGCTTCTTGAATCATCGCCATATCATTCAGACTGTCGCCAAGTGACATGACGTTGTCCATTGTACAGCCAATGCGTTCTGCGACTTTTGCAAGAGCTGCCGCTTTGTTAATGCCTGCTGCATTGACTTCGATATTGGTTGGACTGGAATTCGTGATTTCTAGCTGTCCATTTGTTTTCAATGTATGGAGGACTTCCTCACGAACAGCATCGTCATGAATATCAAAACCAAATTTCAACCATTCGTGGTCATGAATGCGTTCAGGGAATTCCCCTCTCCACACCTTATCCACAGTAGATGCCCAGTAATCGGTCTCGTATCTGTTTTTTAGATCCCACATCATCTGAACGTGATCGGGATGCAGCAGTTCCCGTTCAATCAACTGGAAGTTTGAATCCCAAATTTCACTTCCGTTCGCTGTGACAAGATAGGAAGAGAGTTTCAGCGGCTCGACCAGCTCTCGGCATGTCATCAGCGTACGTCCTGTACTAATCACCACATGGACCCCTTTGGCTTCTGCTTCTTTAATGGCTTGTTTATTTTCCTCAGGAATGACGTGCTCACTATTTAACAGCGTGCCATCCATATCAATGGCAATCAATTGGATGTCTTTCTTATCAGCTTGTGTTGACAAATTGAGTACCCCACTTTGTATCATTTTTTGAATCTATCTTTATTTTAATATAAAGATGAAGATGGCACAAAGGGACGAGTTTGATCCCAAAGAAAAAAGACCTTGTGACAGGTCTTTTTCTTCTTCTTAACGTTCACATGCGATGCCGTCTTTATCACGGTCAAGGTGTTTATTTTTTAAGTAAAGTGCTTTTGATACATAAGGCTTGTACTTCGTTTTTCCACCTTTGTTTTTCGTATTTTTGCTTTTTGCTACGCCGCCTTTATACACTTTGTTGAGTGCTTTGCAGTTTTTGTACTTGACTGTTTTTGCATCCGCTGTGTGAGTGTCAACTTGTGTAAAGCTAAGTAAAAGACCGAAAGACAAGACAGCGACCATGATTTTTTTTAACATGTAAGTCCCCCCTATTATTTCTCATTTTACATTTTTATCATATGTCACCACATTTTGTTTTTCAAGACGATTGAGGTGAAAATATTGGTTTTTTTGGAATTTAATAATTCTTATGACCTATATGTTAAAATGAGTGGGAAACCTTTCCGGTTTTGACACGTATATGAAGAGAGGAGCTTTCCATATGAAAATGAAATATACCATTCTATATGTAAACGATGTTGAAGCAAGTATTCAGTTCTACCATCATATCCTCGGTTTCCCGATTAAATTGAGGGTTGAATCCTATGTTGAGTTTGATACAGGAGAAGTGACCTTATCGATTAATTCACGCCAAGATGTGAAAGAGGCACTTGGTCTGCCTGTTCCAGAGGCAGTTAGCTCGTCACAAACGTTTGAGATTGGCTTTGTTGTGGATGATGTGAATGAAACCATTGCGGCCTTGAAGGAAAAAGGAGTACCTGTCATCAAGGAACCTGCCAAGAAGCCGTGGGGACAAACGGTTAGTTATGTGTCTGATCCTGATGGACATTTCATTGAAATATGTGATGCGGTCTCCTAATAGCTGTCTGAAGGAGTGAAGCATAATGAGAAAGAAACATGCTTTTTTTGCTGGTGTTTGCTCCATGCTGTTGATTTGCAGTGCGGCGCTCATATTACAGCACCATGAATGGATTGGGTTTGTCAGTGGTGGAATCTCTATTATTGCGTTCGTTGCATCTGGATTTCTTATGGGTGCATGGACCAACGGGGAAGAGGCACGAGCGGCCTATCACTCTGAAACAAAAGAACACCGGATGTTTCGTCTTGATACGGCTTTTCTTTTCATCATCTTTGCCCTTCCGCATATGGGTGCAGCACTGTTATATGTTTTTATGTAAATAGTTGATTTGATTCAAAGGAGTAATTAACATGGCTGTTTTTGTCTTATTCGTTGTATTTGGTTTACCTATGATCTCTGTGCTGATTGGTATTTTCGGTACATTGTTTTTAAAGAACATTTGGTTTCCCACCTTGATTGTGCTGGTAGCGAGTGTGATTCTGATGTTCACCTCTATTGGTGGAAATAAAACCTTTCTCATTTGGGTCATCGTCTACACAGTCTGTGCATTTCTCGGTGCGTTCATTACAAAGCGATTCCAAGCTGTTTCATAAATACTCATCAAAAAAAGAACAGTTTGCACTGTTCTTTCAGATTGTTGACAAAGGGCTAAAATGATTCTTTATTTTAGCCCTTTGTCTTCTTTTCAGCGTGATAGAAAACCTTTGCAGTCTAGGAAGGACGAGTACTGGAGCGGAGCGAATTTGACATTCGTGAGCACCAGCACGCAGGACTGACAAAGAATGCGAGGGTTTGGCTACACGCTGAAAGAACAGTTTGCACTGTTCTTTTTTTGATTAAATATCGGCACACCATAGCTCTATTTCGATTTTCAGCTCTTTCCACCCTAATGCAGTCACATAGGCAACGGTCATTGATGGATATGCCGTTTTGAAGATTGCATCCCACTGTGGGTATAGATGATCCCAATCAATTTCTTCTGTTGCCCAAATATTGACTTTGATGACGTGTTCTTCATTCAACCCTTCTGATGCAAGGATTCTCTTTATATTTTCAAACGTATTGGTGACTTGGTCGTTTAAGCTTGATGGGATCTGTCCATCCGCTCCTGTCCCTACTTGACCTGATGTCACAAATAACCCCGCACCCTTTGGCACCCTTGTGATATGACTGTAGTTGCCAACGGGTTTCGGCATACTTTCTGGATTTTTTCTCGTAATTTTCTCCATGTAAATCCCTCACTCACTATGATTTTTCTGCGTGTTTTTCTTCCTGTAGACAGACTTCACCAATTTTTGTCTATCCTAAAAGAAAACAGCAGTGGAGTATCCGTAGCCACAAGGTAAGAACATCAATATTTTCTTTTTCATGGACGAAACACTCCTTTTTGATTGCGTGAGCAAGGTTTAGATTCATTTCATCCTACCTGATAAATGAACCACAGTCAAAAATAAATGATAAACGATAACGTGCAATATCTCGATTCTTATTGCCTATTATCTAAAATCGTTCTTTTCTTGTTCATGGTTTGTTCAAATTTCTTCTATATAGTAGATCGTAATAGGAGGTAGGATACATCATGGCAAAAATAAATAAGAAAATGATTAGTCTTTGCACCGCAGCTATCAGCAGCTTATACATCACTGGTTATGCAACTACCCATCACGCGCAAGCCGTTCAAACAGCACAATCAAATACACAAACAGACGCTTCTAATAATACATCTCTCACATCAGATACTACCGCCACTCAAACAGAAGATACCACTTCAGAAACTGAACTCACGGATGGTACTTTCTCTGGTACTGGATCAAATGAGATTGGCTCTATTAGTGTATCTGTTACCATCAAACAAGGAAATATCACTTCTGTCGAGATTACGAGTGATAACACTAGATACGGGCAAAGCTCCATTTCATCATTACCCAATGAAGTGGTCATCAGACAAAGTGCTGATGTAGATACGGTGAGCGGCGCAACATTAAGTACTCAAGATTTTGAAACAGCTGTTGCTCAGGCTTTAGAGCAGGCAAAGGCATAGAGAGGAGACACCATGATGAAATGGTTAGGACAACAAAAACTGATGACTTATCAAAAATCCATGCTGGCTATGGGAACTGTTATCAATATTCAAGTGGTTGCCTATGAAGAAGATCGACGAGCTGTTTTAGAAGACATCAATCGCGCTTTTTCCATTTTTTACGATATCGAACATCGGTTTAGCCGTTTTCGCTCTGATTCGGAAGTCATGAAGTTAGCCAATCGCTCAAATCAAGAGGTATTAGTCAGTGAAATGCTTTTCGATTTAACAGCCTATGCGTTAGAGTTAGCTGAATTAACAAATGGAAAGTATGATCCAACCATCGGGAAAGTCATGGAACAAAAAGGATTCAATCGGTTATACACGACAGGACAAACTTTTTCATCAGATGACGTACCACATACAGCCGTTCATTACCGTGACGTCCAGTTAAACGAGACGAATCGGACGATTTATTTGAACAAACCGCTTATTTTGGATTTCGGTTCTATTGCAAAGGGATTTGCGTGCGATCTTGCCGCAAAAGAGCTTGAAGCATGGGAAGGCTTTATGATGAATGCTGGTGGGGATGTGTTGGTATCTGGATTTAACGAACAACAAGAAGAGTGGACAATTGGGATTCGGCATCCCATTCACAAACAGACCAACATCTCGGTCATTCAAACGACTAATTGTGCGATTTGTACATCTGGAAGCTATGAACGGATCAGCCGTAATGATCCTCATACGCACCATTTGATTCTCCCTCAAACGAAACAGTCTGAACAAAGTTTGTTAAGCTGTACCGTCATTGCACCACTCGGTATGCTCGCAGATAGTCTCTCTACAGCTGCTTTTTTATTAGGTAGAGAAGGAGGTTATTCTTTTTTAGCCGAACATGAAATACCTGCCGTGATGGTGGATCAAGATGCTGATATGACCCTAACACCGGAGATGAAGGAGGTTCCATTATGGAATTACAGCCAGCACCAACCACAGACCAAACATTTTTGAAATCATCGCCTTCACTAAAAACCTACATTCGGACGCCGAAACGGTATGTCATTGCCATTCTTTTGGTTCTTCTAGCCGCCGGCAGTCTGCACACTGGATTTCTTAGTGGTCTCACTACAGTTGCCACCAGCATTGGGACAGCACTGATTCTTGACACTTTTATTACAAGAGTGATTCGAAAACGTCATAAACACACATTCCCTGATGGAGCTCTGCTCACAGGGCTGATTATTGGCATTGTTCTCAGTCCAGCCACTTCTTTTGCTGTATCTACTTTCACAGCCGCAGTAGCCATTTTATCTAAGCATGTCATCACTTATCAAAAGAAGCCGATTTTGAATCCAGCTGCGTTTGGTTTATGGCTCTCAGTCATTTTATTTTCTTCCAATCAAAGCTGGTGGGGCGGTATGTCTCTTCTACCTTGGTGGACCCTATTCCTTGTGGTGGTCGGCGGTTATTTGGTGACAAGCCGCGTACAAAAGTTCCCGCAAGTTTTCGCCTTTCTAGCCGCATACGGACTCATTCACCTCATATTGGGATTCATCGGCCTAACGGATGCTTCATCTGCTTTTATGACGCCCTACTTAAATGCCGTCTTGTTCCTTGCATTCTTTATGTTGACTGATCCACCTACTTCACCAGCAAAGAATCGTGATCAAATCATCTTTGGTATCCTCTGTGCTGTCGTTTCATGTGTGGACTTCTATTTATTTAACAGCTTATCCTACTTACTCACAGGGCTTTTATGTGCCAATGCTTGGAAAGCCTATCGAACGTACCAAACAAATCAAAAGCGACTGGCAATAAGGACGAAAGTCGTCTAAATAAAAAAACGGACATCGACTTTTCGACGTCCGTTTGACCATACATTATAAACGATAACGTGCAATATCTTGATTCAATCGCATGCTTAGCTCATTGAGCCTTTCTGCTGCCTTCGCCACATTGGAGATGGCGGTGACTTGTTCGTCTGTAGATGCAGTGATTTCTTCAATCGCTGCGGCATTTTCTTGAGAAATATGCGCTGCACCATGCATCGCTTTTGTGATGAGGTCGTTTTGTTCCAGTAATGTATTCAGCTCTTTTGCCATCGCATTCGTTTCAACGATGGTTTGTGAAATCGATGTAGAGATGGAATTGAATTCTTGTTCTGTTGCATGAACCGCTTCATCAAGCTCGGCAAAACGATCCATTGTTTTGGACATCATGCCAGCTGTAGCCGTCGTTTCTTCTTTAATGCCTTGAATCATCTGCTGGATTTGAACAGCTGATTGCTTTGTCTGTTCAGCTAAATTCCGCACTTCACTCGCCACAACCGAGAATCCTTTGCCATGCTCTCCTGCACGAGCTGCTTCAATGCTCGCATTCAGGGCCAGTAAGTTCGTTTCGTTTGAAATGCTTTCAATGGTATCTGTGATTTGAGAAATATCTTGTACTTTTGTACTTAACTGCTCAATCCCTGATCGAATGCCTTGAGATGCCTGAATGGATTGCTCATTTGATTGTTTTAATTGCTGGACAATTTGCTGACCCTGCTGGGAAGATTGGTTCGACTGGTCTGAAATTCGTTTGATCTGGTCGCTTTGTTCTTTGACGTTTTCAATGGATTGATTGAACTGAGTCATTTGTTGATTGGCTACCTCAAGGTCTGATGCCTGATGAAGAGTCCCTGTTGAGATGTCTCCAATCGCTCTGCCAATTTCTTCACTGCTAGCGGATGTTTCTTCAGAGATGGCGGATAGATCTGTCGCAGATTCGACGAGCTGGCTGCTCGTTTCCTGCAAACCGCTCACAAGTGCTCTAAGCTCTCCTGACATATGATTAAAGCCTTTTGCCAACTGCCCAATTTCATCCGAGGTTTCTTTTAAGCTGGTGCGTTCAAGATTGCCCGCCGCAATTTCTTTTGAAGCAGCCGTGACTTGCTTGAGCAGTCTTACTTTTCCTCGGGCTGCCAAATAAAAGACACCCATACTTAAAAGAGCGACACCTGCTGTAATGAGAATAATATAGAGCTTCATCTGCTCTAGTTCTTTATAAAATTCATCCTGAAATACAGCGATTCCTATACTCCAATTCCACGGTGTAAACTGGTTCATATAAGCGAGTTTTTGCTTTTCTTCCCCCGTGGCATCGTCTTTATCCATATAGGTGATATAGTGTGCATCCTCGCCTTTTGCTGTGGCGCCAGCGACCATTTTTTGACGATTTGTCGTGTTATCTGGGATGACGCCGATGTCGTTAACCGGATGAACCTGTGATGAATAATCGGCTCCATATGCGACAAGGTAGCCTTTATTTTTATAGATGAAATCTGATTTTTGAAATTGATACCCTTTGCCGTTGTCATTCTTCGGCCCGCTCAAGTATATACGGGCTTGTTCCTGCGCCTGTTCAAGCGTCAGTTCTTTTTTCTCCACACGGTCGTTCAATTGTTCAAGAGTAGCCATCGCCCCATTTACGATGTGTTTTAAATCTTCTTTCCCCGCATCAATTAATACATTTTTCGCTAAAAAATACCCCGTTGTTCCTACAAGTCCGCCTGTTAGAATTGTAATAACGATAATGGCTGACATCAATTGAAAAAAGACACTCCTTGAAGCAAACGCTTTCTTTTTCATGTTCTAATTCCCCCTTACTACATATATCGTCATGCAGGGGAAAGTATTAAAAAAGTCATAGAAAAAATCCCTTTCACGTTAGAAAGGGATCTCAGATTGTTGACAAAGGGCTAAAATTGATTTTAGCCCTTTGTCTTCTTTTCAGCGTGATAGAAAACCTTTGCAGACTAGGAAGGACGAGTATGGGAGCGGAGCGAATGAGAGATTCGTGAGCACCGGCACACAGGACTGACACCGAATGCGAGGGTTTGTCTATACGCTGAAAATCCCTTTCACGTTAGAAAGGGACTTTTTGATTATCGCTCGATTTCTTTGAGGATGGCTTGATAGAGATCGTCTTCAGGTTTGAGTCCACATACCTCTTGAAGCACACCTTCAATGCCTTTTTCTTTCCTTAATGCCTGCAAGCGAACCGCTTCTTCGTCTTCTGCAAAGTCGTAAGCCAAAGCTGCAGCGATCCCTTTGATTAAGTACACTGGCTGCTTGATCTTTTTCGCTGGACCGATTAAACGGTCATCTGCTCCCAGCTTTCTAAGAGGAGAGCGTGCGACACGAGTCACTTCATCGGAAATAAAAGCATTTTCAAATCGTTTGATGATTTTTTGAATGTACGCATCATGTTCTTCTTTTCGGAAGCCATATGCGTCAATTAAATAACTGCCCGTTTCATGAAGGGCACCTTCGACCACTTGACGAATGTCTGGTGTATCAACAGCTTCTTTAATGGTTTTTACGCCTTTCTGATACCCGACATAAGCCGCTAGTGCATGTCCTGTATTGACGGTGAAAAGCTTCCGTTCAATATACGGCGTCAAATCTTGGACAAAGGTCGCTCCGTCAATTTGAGGAACATCTCCAATAAAGCCCGTCTCATCAATGACCCACTCGAAAAATGGTTCAACCGACACTTTGAGAATGTCCTCATGGTGCTGAATCGGAACAATGCGGTCAACCGCAGCGTTTGGAAAGCCCACGGTTTGTGATATCGCTGCTTGCTCATCTGCTGTTAAATGAGAGAACACCGCTTCTTTTAAATGAGCACTTCCCCCAATCATATTTTCACATGCCACGATGTTGATGATATGGTCCGGCTTTTTTTGTTTTAATCCTTCAGCAATCGATGAGGCAATGATCTTCAATACGGCTGGTCCAACAGCTGTTGTAATCAAATTGGCTGTGGCAATCGCCTCTGTTAATGCTGCTGGATTTTGCGAAGAATTGATCGCTGATACGGGCCCGACGATTTCTTGCTTCTGCCCTGGTGCTGCGAGTTCAACCGTGTATTCTCCTCTTTCATTCAGCTCATGGATGACCGCTTCATTCACATCGGTAAAGACAAGCTCAAAGCCTGATGTCTTTAACAAAGATCCGATAAACCCTCTGCCGATATTCCCTGCTCCAAAATGAAGTGCCTTCATATTAGTTCACCTCATTAAAGATGGCGATCAGTTCATCCTGATCCTTTGCATGAATGATCCGTTCTACATTTTCTTCTTCTGAACAGACAATCGCAATTTGAGAAAGAATATCAAGATGCTCGTTGTTTTTTCCAGCAATCCCAAAGACGACTTTCGCCACATTTCCTTCACCATATTCAACACCATCTGGAATTTGGATAATCGAAATCCCTGAATGAAGGACAGCCGCTTTCGCATCCTCTGTTCCATGAGGGATTGCAATGCCGTTCCCCATAAATGTAGAAGAGATCTCTTCTCTTTCAAACATTTTGTCGACATAATCACTTGTGACATAGCCGTTTGCTACGAGGACTTCGCCTGCTTTTTTGATGGCTTCTTCTTTAGAACCTGCTTGTTCGTTTAGAAAAATATTGTCTTTAGAAAGTACTTGTTTCATACATGATCACACACCTTTTTTAGAATAAAAATCAGGAAAACAACCAAAACGGGGAGTTCAATTTGGAAAAATTGGACTCAACCCGTTTCGTCATGTTATTTTTTCAATTTCTCAATCAGCTCATCATATTTCGGGCTGTTTAAGAAATTATCCACTGAGATATGCACAGCGCCTGGCAGCTTTGCCTTTGCTCTGTCTGTTAAATCTTTATGAGTAAAGACCACATCCGCATCGTCTGGGATGTTGCTGATCGATGTGTTTGTCACATCGATATCAAGCTCTGCCTTTTTCACTTTGTTTTTCAGAATGGACGCACCCATTGCACTTGAACCCATCCCTGCATCGCAGGCAAAGATGATTTTATTCACTTCATCTGGATTGACATCACTTGGAGATGCTGCTTGCTCATTAGCTTCAGCATTTTCATTTTGTGCTGTAAGAGCAGCGGCTGCTGCACTTTTCTTGCCTTTCATGTCCTGCATCTTTTCTGTTGCTGCTGTTAAATCTTCGTCAACTTCTTTAGATGCTTTCAAAATGACCGATGCGACAAGGAACGATACGATAGCTGCTACGACAACACCTGCTAAAACGGCAAGGTGACCGCCTTTTGGAGACATCAGCATAAGCGCAATAATACTTCCTGGTGACGGCACAGCTTTTAATCCTGCATTTAATAATGTGAACGTCAGGACACCACTTGCTCCCCCTGCAATGACAGCCAAAATAAGTTTTGGTTTCATTAAGATGTACGGGAAGTAAATTTCATGGATTCCTCCTAAGAACTGAATGACAATGGCACCTGGTGCAGACTGTTTCGCATTTCCTCTTCCAAAGAACATATACGCAAGAAGAACACCTAAGCCTGGCCCTGGGTTTGTTTCAAGCAAGAACAGAACAGACTGCCCTGTCTTCGCTGCTTGCTCGACCCCTAACGGCCCTAAAATACCTTGGTTAATCGCGTTGTTTAAGAATAATACTTTTGCAGGTTCAATGAAGATACTTGCCAGCGGTAGTAAATGAGCATTGACAATGATATCTACACCTGCCGCAAGGGCTTTATTCAGACCTAGTACCACTGGGCCGATAGCATAGAATGCAATGGCAACAAGAATGGCACCGAGGATACCTGCCGTAAAGTTATTCACAAGCATTTCAAAGCCAGATTTGATTCGGTCTTTGAACAGCTGGTCGATTTTCTTAATAAGATAACCGCCCAGCGGCCCCATGATCATGGCACCTAAAAACATTGGAATGTCTGAGCCAACAATGACCCCAATCGTAGCTGTAGCACCGAGCACTCCGCCTCGATGGTCATAGACGAGTTTACCGCCTGTGTAACCAATTAAGAGCGGCAGTAAGTAGTTAATCATCGGTCCAACGAGTGTAGCTAATTGCTCATTCGGAAGATAACCACTTGGAATGAACAAAGCTGTAATGAGTCCCCATGCAATAAATGCACCAATATTCGGCATAATCATGCCGCTTAAATAGCTTCCAAAGCGCTGTACTTTCACGCGGAATCCGCTTTTTTCCTGCATCTGTGAAAACCCCTTTCTTCTCTCCCTTTATTTCGGGCTTTATAGGTCAAAAGATATAAGAACAAGAGTCAGTGAAGCCCTTATACCTATCGTAAAACGCTTTCACTTTCCCTTCAATTGAAACTAAATGTCACTTTGTCACTTAGTGTGTGACAAAATTGAAAAATGATGTGAATTCTCTTTCAGATCATAGAAGATAGTGGCTGAAAAGGTGAATCAGCCGGCATTTTCTCGAAAATTCATTGGAATTTCACAACTTTCAAATCGTCACTTCTTGTTTCCTCTACTTAAATCGAATAGGCTTATATTGATCAAACATTCAAGAAACGTCTGCGCAGACATGACATGACACAGAAAAAGTGAACCATCTTGCTATTTGTTTCGTTTACCTTTTAGAGTGGGCGGTACAATAGAAAGAGCGGTTTTTTCTGTGACTCACAGTTTACTGCCGCTTTCTTTCTGATACATGAGACATTTTCATAGGTAGAAAGGCGGTTATTCACATTGTTGAAATATAGTAAGTGGCTTCTGCTGCTTCTCTTCATGTTCTCATTTTTCATTCCAAAAGAAGCATTTGCTCATGCATATGTGGTGAGCTCAAATCCAGTAGCAAATGAAGAGCTGGATCAGCAGCCTCCTGCAGTCTCGATCACCTTTAGTGAAGGAATCGAAAGTGGATTTCATGCCATTAAGGTGTTCAATGCAAAAGGGGATCGTGTGGATCAAGGAGATACGGTCATCAAAGAGCAAAAGATCATGGAAGCAGCTTTAAAAAAGAATTTACCTAAAGGCATTTACACCATTCAGTGGAATGCGGTATCAGCCGATGGGCACTCTGTGTCTGGCATGATTCCGTTTAGTATCGGAAAAGCGGATGGAGGATTTGATCAATTAGATCAAGGACAATCAAGTGAATCCATCGATATGGCTTCAACCATTGACAAAGCCTTTCTGTATACGTCATTTAGCTTATTTCTTGGAACCATTTTATTTGGGCTTCTATGGTTTAAAGCGGCCATAACCGACGTTTTAGCCCGGCGAATGAAGCGACTTTTGACTGTTTCACTGATCATGATGGGCGGAGCACTCTTGTTCCAGCTACCGATTCAAACAAAATCAGCAGCAGACGTGTCCTTTTTAGGGGCATTTCAACCATCGCTTTTACAAGAAACCATTGCGTCGACTTCGGGCGGGAGTCTGTGGATGATGCTAATGGCGTCATTTGTTCTACTGACGATCTGGACAATTGTGGCGATGAAAAAAGGAAACTTCACTTCCTTCCGGGTATGGCTGTTTCCACTGCTCATTTTCATCGTGCTTCTTTGGCTGAAAGCACAAATCGGTCATCCAGCCGCTACAGATAATAAAATACTGACAACGTCACTCGATTTCATTCATCTCGTTTCTGCATCTATTTGGGTCGGCGGCTTAACAGCCATTGTCCTTCTTTTGATGAAGAAACTGCCGAATGAAGATCAGCCGCTCATACGCAGCACCCTGACAGCTTTTCATCCGTGGGCACTGCTCTCAGTTGGACTGATTGTGTTTTCTGGGTTTGTGAATGCGATTTTTATCCTGCAATCATTTGATGCCCTTTTCCAATCAGCCTATGGACGCACCTTCTTAATCAAACTTGGTTTATTTATCATCATGGGTCTACTTGGGCTCGTCCATTATTTGATGCTGAGATGGGAAAAGAAGCAGAAACGAAACGTATCTTTACGAGCAGAGTGGATCATTGGGATCGCTATTTTACTATTAACAGCCGTATTCACCAATATCCCAAGCCCTCCGCCGCCTGCACCAGAGCCATTCTTTGGAGCCAATCAGGTGGAGCATCGTGACCTTGTGTCTTTGAGCATTACCCCGAATGCTCCAGGTAAAAACACGTTCGAGGTGGCATTTACGAAGAAGGATGGACAAACGATCACAGACATTCAATCAGTGACAGCTAAGATCCACAAAGTCTCCTTGTTCGGTGATGAAACGCCAAACGAATTTCAGCTGAAACGATTAAAGAATGGACACTTCTCGGCTGAAAACCTCTTACTAAATGAAAAAGGCACTTGGAAAATTGAGATTCATGCATTAACTGGTTCTTTTGACAACATCGATACGACATTCATTAGAAGAAACTAAAAGGAGTTCATATCATATGAAAAAATACGTTAAAGCTTTATTACCAATGCTTCTCGCTTCATTTTTACTGGCGATTCCTGTGAGTGCACACGTGACAGTCAAACCTGATACATCTGCAACGAATGCTTGGGAAACCTATACGTTAAAAGTACCTTCTGAAAGCGACAGTCCGACAACAAAGGTTGTCATCACGATGCCTAAAGGCGTAGAATTCCAGCAATACGAGCCAGTGCCTGGCTGGAAAACAACAACTGAAGAGAAAAACGGAAAAGTCACAAGAGTCACTTGGGAAGCAACTGGCGATGGTGTCCTTGCTGGCCAGTTCCAGCAATTCGTGTTTGTCGCAAAAAACCCTGAAAAAGCCGGCGAAGCGGCATGGGATGCCTATCAATATTACAAGGATGGAACAGTAGTTGAATGGACTGGCGACAAGGACGCTGATAAGCCTCATTCGATCACAAACATTGTTGCGTCTAATACCGTAACGGATTCACATGGTCAAGAAAAACCAAAAGAAGAAAAGGCATCTGAAACAGCCTCTTCTTCTTCTTCACCACTTGTTCTTGGTCTGTCCATTGCAGCCTTAGTTGTGGCATTAATTGCACTTGGACTTACTTTTAGAAAGAAATAAGCCTTACATGAGCGATCGTTTTTTCAAGCGGTCGCTTTTTATTTTCCCAACCTATCATTTCCAATATAGGATTGAATAGGATACTCGTGCATGCCATAATGAGACACATGACCACCTAGGAGGCTATGAGATGAACCATCTAATCATATTTGCTCATCCCCAGCAAAGCTTAAATCAAACCCTATTAGATCTTGTTGTAAGCACTCTTTTGAACAATGGTCATGATGTGACGGTTCGTGATGTGTATAGCATTGGCTTTCCGCCAGAGCTGACAACAGCAGAAAAGGTTGCCATGAGAAACGGACATGTGCCGGTACCGGTTCAAAGAGAGCAGAAGCTGATTCAACAAGCTGATGTCCTCACGTTTATCTTTCCAATATGGTGGACAGGCTTGCCGGCGATGCTAAAGGGTTATGTGGAGCGCGTTTTTTCAGAGGGGTTTGCGTATGAGATCAATGAAAACGGAGTGGTGAAAAATCTGCTTCGAGACAAAAAAGGGGTCATTATTAATACGCATGATGCACCGAGGACCTTTCTTGATTCAAATATGATCATCACCCCCAGCCATCACATGACGACAGATACAGCCGCCTTCGATCTGATCGGCGTTCAGCCAGTCGAACGGCTCTTATTCAGCAGCATGGAACAAGCATCTGCAGACGACATCCACGAGATTCTCAAAGAAACAAAAGAAACGGTGGATCAACTTTTCCCACCGGCTGTTTAACATAAAAAAACTGCCGAGGCTTCTCGGACAGTCACAGATTGTTGACAAAGGGCTAAAATGAACTTGATTTTAGCCCTTTGTCTTCCTTTTCAGCGTGATAGAAAACCTTTGCAGCCCTAGGAAGGACGAGTACTGGAGCGGAGCGAATTTGGCATTCGTGAGCACCAGCACGCAGGACTGACAAAGAATGCGAGGGTTTGTCTACACGCTGAGACTGCCGAGACTTCTCGGACAGTCTTTTTCACATGTTATTCGTCTAAACCAATTGACACATATTTTGTTTCTAAATAAGGCTCGATGCCTTCGATGCCGCCTTCACGGCCAATACCGCTTTCTTTCATACCGCCGAAAGGTGCCTGCACAGCGGATGGTCCCCCGTCATTCCAGCCAATAATCCCGTAATCTAGATTCTCAGATATATAGAGACCATTGCGGTAATTCTCTGTAAAGAAATAAGCCGCAAGTCCAAAAGGTGTATCATTTGCTAATTCAATGGCTTCATCTAATGTGCTAAATGTCGTAATGGGTGCCACTGGACCAAACGTCTCTTCATGCATAATGTTCATTGAAGGATCGACATGAGTTAGCACCGTCGGCTGAACAAAATAATACGACTTCTCATCGTCAAAATGTGTATCGCCACCGACAAGAACTTTCGCCCCTTTATCCACGGCATCTTGAATTTGTTCGACAATTTTATCGAAGCCTCGCTTATTGATAATCGGTCCGATGGACGTGCCTTCTTCAAAACCATTTCCTACTTTCAGCTTTTCCACTTCTTTGCTGAAGCTTTGCGCAAATGCTTCATGAATTTCTTCATGGACAATTAATCGATTGGCACAAACACACGTCTGACCTGCATTACGGAATTTAGATGCCACTGCTTGTTTCACAGCCAATTCAAGGTTGGCGTCCTTATCTACGATCAGCGGGGCATGACCGCCAAGTTCCATAGAAACGTGTTTAACCGTGCTCGCACTGTTTTTGATGAGATGTTTTCCAACTGGTGTTGAGCCAGTAAACGTGATCTTGCGGATCAATGGACTATCTGTCAAGATTTCCCCCACTTCCTTTCCATCTCCAACCACCCATTGCAAGGCATCCTCTGGAATTCCGGCTTCATGGCCTAATTTCACAAGCTCAATGGCCGTAAGCGGCGTGTCTTCAGCAGGTTTCACGATAAACGTACAGCCCGCCGCAAGCGCTGGTGCCGCCTTCCTTGTAATCATCGCCGCAGGGAAATTCCATGGTGTAATCGCCGCAACAGGACCGACTGGCTGTTTTGTGACAAATAGGCGTTTGTTTGTCGTATGAGATGGGATCGTTCTACCGTAAATCCGCTTTGCTTCCTCTGCGTACCACTCAATATATCCAGCGGCATAGACGATTTCCCCTAATGCTTCTTGATACGGCTTCCCGTTTTCTTCTGTGATGATTTTTGCAAGTCTTTCTTTATGCTCGATCATGAGATCAAACCATTTGCGAATGATATTTGCACGTTCATGGGCCGACGTTTTTGCCCATGTTTTGAATGCTTTGTGTGAGCGAGTGATCGCATCTTCAATCTGTTCTTTTGTATGCTGAGCAACTGAGGCAATTTCTTCTCCGGTTGCAGGATTATACACTTTGAGTTCGTTTGTCATGCTCTACCTTCTCCTTCGTTCTTGGATTCATTACATATAGTATATACCCAATGAGTGCCCAACCTAAAAGCAATATCCATTCAGCTGGCCATGATAAGGAAGCCGGCATCCCTGGAAAATAAAATGAAAGAAAAAGGAAACTAAGGCCAATGGCTAAAACGCCGGTCGTCCGCCAATATTTAATGCGGTATGGACGCTCAAGCTCAGGTTCTGTCTTGCGAAGTTTCATAAAGGCAATGGACACAATCAAATACCCAACGATGATGCCCACACCGCCTGCATTGACAATCCACACGAGGGCAGGGCGGCCAAGTAATGGTGCAAAAAAGGCCAATGCACCTAAGAACAAAATGGCATTTGTCGGTGTTTTATACTTCGGATGAATATACGCAAACCATTTGGAAATCATGCCTCTTTCCGCCATTGCGTAGAGGATACGGCTTGCACCAATGATAAATGCATTCCAGCTCGTCACAATGCCTGCTACACCACCAATGACAAGCACAGTCCCAAACGCCTGATGACCAAGAAGCTGTACCATGGCATCTGCTGTTGCCAGTGATGAAGCCTCAAGCTGACCTTTTGACAATCCTGCCGCTACTCCAAAGACAATGAGTAGATAAAATACAACCGCACTCACAATGGAGATAATCAAAATTCTCCCGATGATCTTCTTAGGTGCATTAATCTCCGCCGCTACCTGCGGGATGACATCAAACCCAACGAATAAAAAGGGAATCATCACTAACACAGCCATCAGACCGCCAACCCCGCCCTGAAACATCGGCTCAAGGTTTGCAAAATCTCCATTAAATGTAGCTCCGCCTAATAGAAGAAAACCTGTCAGGATAATGGCCACTGTGAACACCGATTGAAAAATGGCAGCAGGCTTTGCGCCAATGTAGTTCAGAGCTGTTAAAAACAGCGCACCGCCAGATCCAATCAACACCCATGTAAAGTAAACATCCCATCCTCCTATATTCCATAGGAAACCAACATGCTGTGTTGGAATGACATAGTCAATGACTGTCGGAAGTGCGACCGCTTCAAACGTAATCACGGACACATAACCGAACAATACGCCCCATGCGGAGACAAACGCTGATTTGATCCCAAATGCCCGCTGGACAAAGACGAGTCCTCCGCCTGTTTCTGGAATCGCAGAGGAAAGCTCTGCATACGTTAGTCCAATAAAGATCACGAGAATGCCCCCTATGACAAAGGCAATCACACTTCCTAAAAATCCAGCTGTTAAAATCCAATCTCCCGAAAGTACAACCCAGCCCCAGCCAAGCATTGCACCAATGGATAAAAACAGTACGTCTGACTGCGACATGGTTTTAGCCATTTGTTGTTTTTGCATACAACCATCCCCCTTTGTTGTTTAGCGTGCTGTGAAGGCGTCTTCGATAATCCCTAGTCCTTCTTGCAGCAGCTCATCTGTGATGACAAGTGGTGTTAAAAAGCGAATAATATTCCCATTGATCCCTGCCGTTAATAAGAGTAGTCCGTGCTTGTTTGCATAGGCTGCAATCGCTGCGGCTGTCTTCTTATCTGGTGTACGCGTTGTTTGATCTTCCACAATTTCAATGGCCGCCATTGCCCCTAATCGCCGGACTTCCCCGATGAATGAGTACTTACTTCTCCACTCATTCGCTTTGTCCTCAATGACTTGTCCAATGTGTTCAGATCGTTCATTCAGTTGTTCTGTTTCAATAATATCAAGTACAGCCAAAGCTGCCACACAGCCTAATGGACTGCCAGCATACGTCCCTCCTAGCTCCCCTGGGTCCGCTGCATCCAGCAATTCTTTTCTGCCAACAACACCGCTCAGCGGCAGGCCAGCTGCAAGTGATTTTGACACAGTGATTAAGTCTGGCACCACATCGTAGTGTTCAATCGCAAAGTATTTCCCTGTTCTTGCGAATCCTGTTTGGATTTCATCTGCCACGAATACGATTCCATGCTGCTGACAGAATGAAGCGACGTGCTGGACAAAACGCTTCGATGGTACAATGAATCCGCCCTCCCCTTGGACTGGCTCCATCACCACACAAGCGACTGTTTCTGGTGCAACGGTTGCGACAAAGAATTGATTGAACTGATCGATGATGTATTCGTCGTAAGCTGCATCGCTTAATCCTTCAGGTTTTTGATAGTAATAAGGATACGGCGCTTGATACACCTCTGATGCAAATGGTCCGAATCCAAATTTATAAGGCTTGACCTTACTTGTCATGCTCATCGTCATATTCGTTCTTCCGTGGAACCCTCGTGTAAAAGAAACAACCGCTTGTCTTTTCGTATATTTACGGGCAATTTTCACTGCGTTTTCAACCGCTTCTGCACCTGAATTTAAGAAAATGGCTTTTTTGTCGTGGTCGCCTGGTGTGAGGTGGCATAACTTTTCTGCCAATTCGATATAGGATTCGTACATCATGACATTAAATCCTGGGTGAATCAGGCTGTCTGCCTGTGCTTTGACTGCTTCCACAACCTTTGGATGGGAGTGTCCTACATTTAATGTACCGATGGCGCCTGCAAAATCGATAAAACGATTGCCATCAATATCGAAAAGCTCGGCTCCCTTCCCTTTCGCTGCAAGATGACGGTTGCCATTACTTACGCCTCTTGCGACGTATTGATCTCTTTTCCCCTGCCATTCCTCTGTTGAAAAACGGTTTGTTGTCGTTTGACTCATTGTCATCCATCCCCTTTATGTCTTTTTTATTATTCTGAATATTTTTTGGTATGATAGAAAGTACCAATATCATTTTTTCATGGTACCAGAGAGGATGGAATGACGAGATGCTGACAATTCAACTAGATCAAACAGGGGAAAACGGATTTATTTATCATCAAATTTATACAAAAATTAAAGAGGAAATTTTAAACCGCAACCTGCAACCGCACGATCAATTACCGTCTAAACGAGAGTTAGCAGATACCTTAAATGTCAGCGTCAATTCAGTAAATGGCGCCTATCAGCAGCTGCTTGCCGAAGGATATTTATATTCAGTTGAACGGAAAGGTTTTTTTGTGGAATCACTTGAAACATTTCATGAATCAGGTCAACTGAAACCCTCTTCCCTTCCAGCGGATTTAAAAGAGAATTCGATTGAGCGAGATGACTGGTATTCCTTTTCACATATTTCTGTTGATACAGCCAATTTTCCTTTTAAAAGCTGGCTGAAAAGTGAGCAAAAAGCGATTCATCTCCACCAAGAAGCCTTTGGTGAGCTGCCGCACCCACAAGGCGTCTATGAGCTGAGGGAAACGATTGCCCGGCTGATTGGACTTGCACGAGGGGTCAAATGCTACCCTGAGCAGCTTATTTTAAGTGCGGGTACACAGTCGCTCATTCATTCGTTATCAAGCATTCTTCCAGCTGATCAAATATACGGATTAGAGAACCCCGGCTATCGCAGACTGTATCAAATGCTGAAAAACAATCATCACCGGATTGAAACGATTGGCATTGATCAAAAAGGGGTGCGGATGAGCGATATTCAGAAGAAAGAGCCAAATGTCTTGATCATTACGCCTTCTCATCAGTTCCCAACAGGGGTGATCATGCCGATTTCTAGGCGGATACAGCTATTAAACTGGGCAGCTGATCAGCCAGATCGCTATATCATTGAGGACGATTATGACAGTGAATTTAAGTACGGCACAGACAGCATACCGGCGCTGCAGAGCCTTGACCGCTATGACAAAGTCATTTATATGGGGACCTTTTCGAAATCATTGCTGCCCGGCTTGAGGATCAGCTACATGGTGCTACCGCAACATTTATTAAGACGCTATAAGGAAGAACAGCACTTTTTTATTCAAACGGCCAATCTTTTTACACAATACACCCTTCTTTATTTTATAAAAGATGGCGCCTATCAGCGGCATATTAAAAGAATGAATGGGCTATATGAGGAAAAACGAAAACAGCTCATTGGAGAACTCGACACTGTCTTTCGTGACAACGTACGAATTATCGGGGAAAATGCAGGGCTGCATTTTATCGCAGAATTTCGCTCAGATCGTACGCAGCATGAGATTTTACAACGTGCCAAAGAGCGAAAGCTGAAAATGTACGGGATGGACCGTTTTACCCTTGATGAGCATGTGCCTGGTCACAAAGAAGGCTTTGTCCCGCTCGTCCTCGGCTTTTCGCACATGCGGCCAGAGGATATTAAGCCAGCGGTGAAACGCCTGTATGACTCGATTTATGGGAAATGAAACAGCTCATGTAGATGAATCGTGGCGCTCCTTTGACGGGACTAAACCGACAGAGGAGTGTTACGATCACATTCTTTCATAAACGTAATAGTTGATGTGAATATTTTTTTCTAGCAATTTCACGAGTGTTTGAAGGCTTTTTAAGTTGGTTGGCAGTAACGCAATACCATCTCCCTGTTCAACGATTTTGATCATTCCTTCAAACGAATCTAACTCAAATAGGGTTCGATCACCCAGCATACGTCTGGCCTCATGTCTTAATGGGCAAAGCTGATCACGATTCACGACCAATGAGATATCATCATCGTATATTTCTTTAGATTTTCCATATACGTTCAATGCCAAGCTCTTTACCTCTTTTAATTGATATTCCGGTTTTTCCATTTGATTAAAAGAAATAATTTGATCATACACATCCTCTGTTAACTTTTTGTTGATCGTACTTGATGAAGCAATGATAAAATCAGTGGCTTGAATATCCTCTAAAACTCGTTGCTCGTACAAAACGTTAAATAGAAGCTCAGAACATAAAACGGTCTTCTTCTTTGAAGTCAATTTTTGTTGAATGTCCCTCGTTTCTTTTACGATTTTTTGAGCGTATTGATAAAATAAATCCCCCTGTCCTGTTGAACTGATTCCATGATGATGCCGGATAAAAAATGATGCATCATATAAAGTTTCAAGCGCTTTGATTCTTTGAGAAATATTGGATTGCGCATACCCTAAAGCTTTAGCCGCTTGATTAATCGATTCTTTTTGATACACCTCTATAAAAATAATCAAATCATTTATATTCATCATGATCACCTATCACTTTTTGTGATAACAATAACACAAATATGTATTATTCAACTGGTTTGAAGTCGATTATGATGGCTATTGAAAGGGAGTGTTTCTATGCATGCCATGCAATATCATGTGGATCTGCCTGCGGATTATGATATGAATATCATTAGAAAAAGAGTACGAAACAATGGATGGAAAACAGATGGATATCAGGATTTATTATTTAAAGCTTATTTGATCACTGAAAAAGACAAACATAGGAGTTTACACAATGGCTATTGCCCATTGTATATTTGGAAACAATCTGAGGGCATGACGGATTTTGTGTTTAAGGGGTCATTTGATCATATTTTACGTTCTTTTGGCTGGAAACAAATCAATATTGGTATCACGTATTCCGTTCATTTAACAGATGATTTTCATCGTAGCACATTCGTTCTTGAAGAGTATGTGACGATTCATCCTACTGATTGCCTGGAAAACCTAGATATCGCCCATCTCTTTTCCCATTTTAACGACAATAAGGGGGAAGTCATCGTATATAACCCCGATAAATGGAAATGCGTCAAATATTCTTTTCTAGACTCATTGCCAGTGAATATAGAGAAGCAAATTCATACTTATGAGATTATCCATCTGTCTATGGATCATTCTATGGCCTAATTCCGTTTTACACGAGACGCATCACAAATCCCCAAGGTTACAATGCCTTGGGGATTTGTCATTTGTTGATGCAAGACTCTCTTACCACCGCTCCTTGTCTACAGCTAATACGGATGACAAGAGGCCTGGAAAAGCGGTATCAATGTCGTCATTTCTGAGAGAGTAGTAACGGTGCTTCCCGTCAATTCTCACTTTCACGATGCCTGCTTCTCTTAGTACTTTAAAGTGATGCGACAGCGTGGACTTGGCAATGTTCATATCATACGTACCGCATGTTCTCTCACCCGCTTCTGCTAAGCAGCGGACAATTTCCAGCCGAACAGGGTCAGCCAATGCTTGCAGCACAGAAATGAGTCTCATGTTTTCTTGGGTTGGATGATTTGGATTATTCATACGATAAATGTATCGTATTTTGTTCTAACATACAATCTCGTTACTCGTCTATGACAAAAAAGACAAAGGGCTAAAATCAAGTTCATTTTAGCCCTTTGTCAACAATCGGATACATGTCATTGAGACATGTATTTTTTTAAGTTCATTTTCTTGTCATGTGTCATTGGTTTTGTTATCATAGCAAAAGTGACCACTCGGTTTCCATTGTGACCATATGGTTTTGCCGATTCGGAAAGGACTTATGAAGATGAACGAAAAGCAAGAAGAGATTTTGCGGGTATCGAAGAAATTATTTTCTCAAAAAGGCTATATGAGTGTCTCTATGCAGTCAATTGCTGATGCCTGTAAAATATCAAAAGCGTCAATTTATAAACTGTTTGATTCAAAGGAAGCTCTTCTATTGGAACTGATTAAATACAATCAGCGCAAAATGAGAGAGATTTCTCAGATCATTCATTCCGAAACGACGCTGTCCAAAAAGGAAAAATTCACAAAAAAGATTAAGCTTGAGCTTGAAGAGTTTAAAGAGAATCATAAATTTTTGAATATGCTGTCCTTTGAAGCTTTTTCACAGCATTCGCCCATCGTCATTAAGCATTTACGTGAGACACGCTCCATTATCATGCAGCGACACAGAGACATCATTTTAAGCACATATGGTGAATCTGTTGCGCCTTATGTGTGGGATCTTGTGATTGTCCTCAACGGATTAATGAGAGAATTCATCTTGATGTTGGCGATTGAGCACAAGAACATCCAATTAGAAAATGCCGCCGAAATGATCATCGGTGTAATGGACCGTGTATCAATAAAGCCTTGCTCCATTGAGCCTGTGCTAACAGATCAGCTGATGGACTCTTATTTGCTTTCCACACAGGAAGAATATGATGAAGAAAAGCTTGTCATCTCGTACTTAACAAAGATGAAACAAGAGCTTCACACACTAGCAAACGGAGAAGAAAAGGACGATCTCCTCTCTGCGTTTGAACTGCTGAGTCAAGAACTGTCAAAGGACCAACCGAGAACCTTTTTAATTAGCTCATTGCTTGATTATTTAGGCAAACACAGCGTTTTATCTCAAAACGTGTCACAGCTGAAAAGCATTATTTTATAGATAAAGAAGGGATAATATGAACCAATCAACAACATCGTATAACCGGTCTGTGATTGTTGGGATTTTCCTCGTTGGGGCGTTCGTTGCGATCTTAAACCAAACGCTTCTCATTCCAGCGATCCCGCATATCATGGAAGAATTCAATATCGATGTCAGTAAAGGCCAATGGCTGACCACAGCCTTTATGCTGACAAACGGGATTCTCATCCCAATTACGGCCTTTTTAATTGAGAAATTTTCAAGCCGTTCTTTAGTCTTAACGGCTCTTAGCATTTTTACAGCAGGTACCATTCTTGCTTCGTTCGCCACGAATTTCCCGGTGCTACTTGCAGCACGTATCGTGCAGGCAGCTGGCGCAGGGATTTTAATGCCGCTCATGCAAACGATCTTTTTAACCATTTTCCCAAAAGAAAAACGCGGGCAAGCCATGGGTATGGTCGGACTAGTGATTTCATTCGCACCGGCGCTTGGACCAACACTTGGCGGCTGGATTGTCGATTCCTTTAGCTGGAAGTTCTTATTCTATATTGTTCTACCAATCGGTATTATTGATCTCATTCTTGCTTTCTTCTTAATGAAAAATGTCACACAGCAAAGAGACACTCGTATCGATGTCTTATCGGTGATCCTGTCTTCCTTCGGATTTGGTGGACTGCTGTACGGATTTTCAAGTGTCGGAACGTATGGTTGGACGAGTGCGACCGTTCTGATTTCACTCATTGTCGGCGCTGTGAGCTTGTTCTTCTTTATCCTGCGTCAGTCGAATTTGAAAAGACCGATGCTTGAGTTTGGCGTCTTTAAGTTTGCGATCTTTAGCTTAACGACCTTCCTCGGTATGCTCGTCTTTGCTTTACTGATTGGAACAGAGACGATTCTGCCGCTCTATACGCAGAATGTCAGAGGATTATCTGCCCTTGATACAGGGCTGATCTTATTGCCAGGGGCTCTCTTTATGGGATTCCTATCACCGATTATCGGACGAATTTTTGACAAAGTAGGCGGTAAAGGGCTGGCTCTAGGCGGGTTTACGATATTAGCTGTCACTTCCCTGCCATTTATGATGCTCAGCCTTGATTCATCGATTACCCTCATTACAGTGGCCTACACGCTTCGCTTAATCGGGGTTGGGATGATCATGATGCCGCTGACAACAGCCGGTATTAACTCGTTACCACCGCATTTGATTCCGCACGGGACAGCAATGAATAATACAATGAGACAAATGGGCGGCTCTATCGGGACGGCTGTGCTTGTCTCCATTATGAGCAGCTCTGCTGCCAATGCAGCATTATCCGCTCCAATGAAGTCAGCCGTTCATGGCATGAATACGTCATTTATCGTGTCTGGTGCTATTGCGGTCATTGGACTCGTCCTTTCATTCTTCTTAAAAGAAAAACGTAAAAACAAAGTGATGAAGCAGGAGTTATCTTCTTCGTCCTCTTCTTCATAAAGACAAAGAGCTCGGCATATCGCCGGCTCTTTTTTCATATATTTACACACATCGTCCTCTCAGAAAACACATTTGTTCATATAGAGAAGAAAAACCTTGATAATTTGAAGAAAAGAGTTGATAATAGAAACTATTCAATTTGTGAGAAAATTTTTACTATAGGAGATGTATGCATTGAAGGTCGTTAAATTTGGTGGCAGTTCTCTTGCTTCTGGCAAGCAACTGCAAAAGGTATTTGACATTGTCACAGCAGATCCAGCTCGAAAAGCAGTCGTTGTTTCCGCACCAGGAAAACGGCATTCAACGGATACGAAGGTCACCGATCTATTAATTAGTTGCGGTGAACAATATTTACGTTTAGGTGAAGCACACGATTTACAAGAAGCTGTCATCCAGCGATATGCCTCGATTGCGGATGAGCTGGGGTTAGGCCATGACATTATTGACACCATCCGGCAAGATGTAAACACGTTATTACAGGCTGATTCTTCTCATCCTGAGCGTTATCTTGATGCGATTAAAGCAAGCGGTGAAGATAATAACGCAAAGCTGATTGCAGCCTACTTTCAGCATCAAGGCGTCGAAGCCCACTATGTGAATCCAAAAGAAGCCGGTCTATTTGTCAGCGACGAGCCTGGTCAAGCGCAAGTCCTTCCAGAATCGTATGATCATTTATACAAATTAAGAAAACGCTCTGGCATCATTGTGTTCCCTGGCTTTTTCGGTTTTAGTCTAGCGGGTGATATCGTCACTTTTTCCCGCAGTGGATCAGACATTACCGGTTCCATTTTGGCAAATGGACTGAAGGCAGATGTGTATGAAAACTTTACGGATGTGGATGCAGTCTACGCCGTCAATCCAACGATCGTTCATGAACCAAAGGAAATCACAGAGCTGACATATCGTGAAATGCGTGAATTGTCCTATGCGGGTTTTTCTGTATTTCATGATGAGGCACTTATTCCAGCCTTTCGGGCAGGCATTCCTGTTCAGATTAAGAACACCAATAATCCAACGGCCAAAGGTACGAAAATTGTAAATCAACGGGATCATACGAATGGCCCTGTTGTGGGAATCGCATCAGACAATGGATTTTGCAGTATTTATATCTCCAAGTATTTGATGAACCGAGAAGTGGGCTTTGGACGTAAAGTGTTGCAAACGTTAGAGGAATATGGACTTACGTATGAACACGTGCCTTCTGGCATTGATGATATGACCATTATTTTAAGACAGGATCAGCTGGAGGAGCAGCAGATTGAACAAGAGCTTTTAGACCGATTAAAGCTTGTACTTGATGCAGATGAAGTGGTTCTAGAGCGGAACCTCTCGCTTATTATGGTCGTAGGAGAAGCGATGCGTCATAATGTTGGTACAACAGCAAGAGCGGCAAAAGCGCTGTCAAAAGCCAAAGTGAATATTGAAATGATCAACCAAGGCTCTTCAGAGGTGAGCATGATGTTTGGCGTCAAAGCGGCTCAAGAAAAAGAAGCCGTTCAAGCCTTATATGAGGAATTTTTCTCTATGTCCACGGTGCCTGTCTCCATTTAATCAGCAGACTGTCAGATCTCCGGATCGGCAGTCTTTTTGATCTCGCACGATTTGCGCATTAAAGTATATCTATTTCTCGTTTGATTTTGTATGATAGAGACAAATCAACTATTGTTCCGGCCATTGATCGGAGCTACAAGGAGTCCTAATCCATGCCTCGTCAACAACTATTAAAACAGTTTCGCAATTTTCATGATGCTTCTACAAGTATTTTAAACATGATGAGTCAATTCATTCATGTGAATACACTGTTTATTGCTAAAAATGATCAAAACACCAATCAGATTGTGAAAGTGCTAAATCAAGACGAGCAGCTTCTTGAAGAAGGGGAAGAAAATCCTTACGAGAAGACATTTTGCAAGCTGGCGGTCGATCATCGCGATACGCTGTTGATCCCTGATATCCGCTTGGACGAGCGTTCAAAAAACTTAGACGTCACGAAACAGCTGCAAGGCGGATCATTTATTGGGGTTCCCATCGATTTTACTGATGGTACGAACTATGGAACCATTTGTGGACTTGATCTAAGGCCGCAGCAATTTACAGAAGAGCATGTTCATATGTTTGAAACGATGGCATCTTTGTTGAGTTACGTCTTAGAACTCGACCAGGCCAATCGGCAGATTCAGCAATTATCTGTACCGATCGTACCTGTTGTTGACGGTGTCGCCGTGCTCCCTCTTCTTGGTGATATCGAAGAGACACGTGCGCAGCATATTTTAGAAACCATTTTACAGGAAAGCTACAGGCTGTCGCTCTCTCATTTGGTCATTGATGTTTCAGGGACAAAACGACTCAATGAACAAAGCATTCAATACTTGGTCAGCTATGCGCAAACGTTAAGACTTTTAGGCATTTCAGCTGTTTTAACAGGAATAAAGCAAGACCTTGCGCTAAATGCGATTCAATCGAATATTTCATTTAAAGACATCACCATTCGTAAGGATTTACCGCAGGCACTTGCTCATATCGGCCTAACGTTTTCCAAAACAGAATAAGTGATGATACACCAAAAAGGGCTAAACCGAGTTTAGCCCTTTTCTTCTTTTCAGCGTGATAGAAAACCTTTGCAGCCCTAGGAAAGACGAGTACCGGCGCGGAGCGAATTTCACATTCGTGAGCACCGGCACGCAGGACTGACACCGAATGCGAGGGTTTGTCTACACGCTGAGGCTAAACGGAGTTTAGCCCTTTTCTTGTGGTAGCGGTAAACGAATGATAAATGTTGTTCCTTTATGTTTTTCGCTTTTTAAATCAATCTGTCCGTCATGCAAGTCCACAAGCTGCTTGACAATCGACAATCCAAGTCCGTATTCTCCATATGGTGTATTCGTTCTCGAAATATCCGCTTTATAAAAACGTTCCCAAATGTGTTTGACTTCTTCAGGTGCAATGCCGATTCCCGTGTCTTCTACTTCAATGATCGTTTCCCCATTCTCTTCTTTCCCTCTCAAAGAAATACGGCCGCCTTCTGTAAATTGAATGGCGTTCTTTGTGATGTTGACGAGAATTTGAATGAGCCGGTCATAATCTGCGTATACCTTTTGTTCAGGGTGAACCTCTACCATGAGCTGATTGTTTTTCTCTTCAGCCATTCGGCTCAGCTGCTCCTTAATCACTTCAAACGTATCAATGAGTGGATAGTGAAATTTTTGAAGAGTGATTTGATTCGACCTGATTTTCTCATAATCCATATTTTCATTGACGAGACGCAACATTCGTTTTGTTTCATCAGTGATGAGCGCATAGCATTTCTCTTTCTCTTCTGCCGGCACATCCGCAGTATTCAGCCATTCGACCAACCCTCGAATGGTCGTCAGCGGTGTTTTCAATTCGTGAGACACATCTGCGATGAATTGTCGCCTACGCTTTTCGAGCCGGTCAATTTCCTCTCTTGACCGTTGAAGACGATTGGCCATCATATTAAAATCCTCACCTAGTGTACCAATTTCATCAAGGTGTTTGTTTTCAAGATGAATGTTGTAGTCACCATGCGCAATTTTCTCAGTTGCCTCTCTCAGTTTTTTGATACGATTCACATGGAACTTCGACAGAAACAGACTGAGAATAAAGGTAATCGTCAATGCCACAAACACGATGATATATAAATACCGGTTCATTTGAGCAATCAGCTCTTCTGCTCCTTGAATAGGAGCTATGAGCACCACCCCGCCCTTCAGCTTTCCGTCTTCCATGACAGGAAGTGCCACAAGTGATGCTTCTTGATCAAGCCGGCGTGAATCACTTCGCTTGACAATAATTTCTTCTCCTTTTGCGAGCTTGGCCCACAAATCTTTTGTGAGTAACGCTTCATGCGGCGGCATCTCTTGCTGCTGAGATAGCACAGTCCCTTTTTCATCAAAGACGAAAAAACGGATTTGTCTCGTCGAAAGAATGTCTTCAAATGGACGCAAACGGAAGTTCATCTCGGCTTTCGACAATTGTTTAAAATTCTCCAAAATTTCATTCCCATACGAACTCATTTCGTCTACCCTATTTTGATAAGCAATATCTTTCACAAAATGAGACATCAAGGTGCTGATAATAATGATGGCAATGAGCAATAACCCAAGGTGACTAATCAGCAACTGGTAAAAATATTTAATCTTCATCGAACTTATACCCTACGCCCCATACCGTATACAGAAAGGGCTTAGGTCCGTCTCCGATTTTTTGGCGCAATCGTTTAATATGAACATCAACTGTTCGTTCATCACCATAAAATTGGTATCCCCAAATTTGCTCAAGCAATTGTTCTCGTGAAAATACTTGCCGAGGATGCTGTATAAAAAAGCACAGCAAATCGTATTCCTTTGGTGTTAAATTTTCGATCCGTTTCCCCTCTAGAAACACTTCTCTCGTTTTTTTATCTAACTGAAAATGTTCGGTCTCTAGCCGTTCACCCTCTTTCGCTCCTTCTTGAGTAGATGTTGTTTGAGCAAAACGTCGTTTCACTGCTTTGATTCTTGCCATTAAGGTGAGCGGACTAAAGGGTTTTGTCACATAATCATCTGCCCCAAGATCGAATCCCAGCACCTGATCAGATTCCGTTTCCTTTGCTGTCAGCATAATAATCGGAACATCACTGATCTGGCGTACTTTTTGACAAATGGTCAGACCATCCATTGAAGGAAGCATGACATCTAAGATGAGCAGATCCCAATCCTCCTCTTGCTTAAATCGATTCAATCCTTCTAATCCATCATGGACGAATTCCGCTTGAAATCCTTCTCGTTGAAAAAACATATCCGTCATTGTACAAACACTCTGGTTATCTTCAATCATTAATATTTTCATCATCAGCCTCCGCTGTTGCCTTTGTTTTTCTTTATGTAGCTTTATTTTACATGTTCCTTCTCAAATCTCAATTGGATTGATACGATTTCATGAACTTATCATGCTTTGGTCATCTTTTATTCATACTTTTTGATGGAGCTGGGTGTCGAGGTGAACCTCATTGATTTTTGTTATGAAAAAAAGCCCATCTTATTGATGAGCCCAAATTGTTGACAAAGGGCTAAAATGAACTTGATTTTAGCCCTTTGTCTTCTTTTCAGCGTGATAGAAAACCTTTGCAGTCTAGGAAGGACGAGTACTGGCGCGGAGCGAATTTGACATTCGTGAGCACCAGCACGCAGGACTGCGGGCGAATGCGAGGGTTTGTCTACACGCTGAGCTCATCTGATTGATGAGCCCTTTTCCTTGTCATGCCAGCAGTTGCAAGTAAGCAGCGTCATTCCCCTCTTCAACCGCCTGTAAAAGCTGCTTTGCCTGTGATGTGCTGGTGACGCTGCTTAACTTTTGTATGATGTCTTCTGTCGATAACGCACAGCCTGGTGCTCCCCGAGGAATATCGACTCGTTTGCTGATGGTGGTGCCGTCAGATAAGGTGAGCTTTACAATCGTAAATCGTCCTTTTGGCACTGCGTCTGGATGGGGCTCTATCGTTTGAACATACACTCTATTTACCCGCTTCATCCATACCCGCAGCTCTGGTGAAATGGTTTTTTTCGTAAAAGCATCCAGTGATAAAGGTTGTCCAAACACTGCTAGTGCGATGACATACTCGACACTAAATCGTCCCTCTTCTCCCGTCAAAGGTGTCCGCTCCGTAAGTGCGGCATCTCCGCCAGGCGGAAACATGACGTCGACCTGTACGATCTTCTCCTGTAAGGAAGAGTGTTCTTGTACTAATGACTCGATCGCATCGGCTGCATGATGCGCCGCTGAACAGAACGGATACACTTTAAACCATAGACCTGGCGACACGATACGCCACGCAGTGCCATAGTCCTCTAGCAGACGTCTTTCCGCCAGTTTCTGATCCCCATAGAGAGAAAAGAAGCCCAGCTCCCCATCTAGAAGCGATTCACTCCCGTCAAAACCTGAGCAAGCTAAACCCATGGACCATACGGCGGTTTGAGCGGCGAGTCCAGCTTGTAATGGTTTCATATCAGTCCCAAACTGCTTTCGCATTCCAGCTGATTGCGCACCAGCAAAGCCGATCGCTTTCGCCAGCTCTTTCTGTGAAACTTGTTTCAAATAACCAATCGCACAGACCGCTGCAATGGCTCCGAGCGTTCCGGTATTATGCCAGCCCCGCTCATAATGCGACTTGCCAATGGATTCACCTAGCCTTGCCATCACTTCGACGCCAGTAATGTAGGCTGCTAGAAATCGATCACCGTACGCCTCCCCGTTGGTCAGCTGGGAAAGCAAGGCCGGGATGATGACCGCACTTGGGTGTCCTCTCACATCAGAATGCACATCATCATAATCAAGGGCGTGAATCAGGTAGCCATTTAGCATGGCTGCGGATTGACGGCTGACCTTCTTCCCTTGTCCAATGACGGGAATTTGAGCCGCGCCGCCTTCTTGTTCCACGAGCGTCATGAGCTTCTGAATCCCTTCATCCTCTTTTGCAGCAAGCGCTGCTGCCGCAGCGTCTAACAGACCATTTCGAGCCATTTGAACGGCCTGTTGATCTTGCAGCGGATCAGCAGAGAGCACTGCCTCTGCGAGCTGTTTCGTTAGTTCCATGATCTTGACTCCAACGCCCGAACCGCAAGCTCGGCAAAGAAGGCAGCGGCAACAGGGAGTGCGTCTTCATTTAACGTAAAGGCAGGGTGATGCCACTCCTCGGTACCGCTCGTCCCCATCCATACGAAAAAGCCTGGAATGCGTTCTTGGTAAAGGGCAAAGTCTTCTCCGCCTGGTGACTGTTCTGCCTCCACTACTGCGAGATCAAGTGCTCCTGCCGTTTCTTCCACAACCTTTGTCAAAC
The DNA here is from genome assembly GCF_005144805.1 of Bacillus sp. S2(2019). Classification (NCBI taxonomy): domain Bacteria; kingdom Bacillati; phylum Bacillota; class Bacilli; order Caryophanales; family Bacillaceae; genus Bacillus; species Bacillus sp. S2(2019). The sequence continues at coordinate 275,873 of NZ_SWFL01000004.1, read as the reverse complement.
GCTCGTCATTCATCACAGAAGGCAAATACGGATGCCATTTCACATCTGCCTTTGCGCCAAACCCTTCTGCGATACCGCTCACGATTTGTTTCATGAGATCTGGAATCATCGCTCTCACTTCAGGTTCAAACGTCCGAACGGTCCCTTCCATTTCGACGCGATCAGGTATCACATTCCATGATGTGCCGCCTTGAATACGAGTGATGCTGACAACCGCATGATGCAAAGAACTAATGCGACGGCTGACAATTTGCTGTAGGGCGCTTGTGATCTGACCGCTGATGGCAATCGGATCAATTGTGTGATTTGGAATTCCAGCATGACCACCCGTTCCTTGAATGTCGATTTCAAAGCGATCGACACTCGCCATTAATGCTTTTTCTCTTATCCCGATGGTGCCAACTGGCAGGTTAGGTTTATTGTGCATACCAAATATCGCATCCACTCCATTTAAGACGCCCGCCTCTATGACGTGTTTCGCTCCTTGCGCCACTTCTTCAGCCGGCTGGAACAAAATGCGGACTGTTCCCTTGAGCTCATGTTTCCGTTCGTTTAATAGGACGGCCGCACCAAAAATCGAAGCGGTATGGAAATCATGACCACATGCATGCATTTTCCCCTGTATCTTTGAAGAAAATGGTTCGCCAGATGCTTCTTCAATTGGAAGTGCGTCAATATCGGCTCTCAGAGCAATCGTTGGTCCCTCTTGTTCTCCTTTGATTTCACAAACGACTCCTGTTTGAAGATCTGGGAAATTGAGTACTGTGATCCCTTCCTCTTGTAACCAGCCTCGTAGTTTTTTTGTCGTTTCATACTCTTCAAATGCCAGCTCTGGATGCTCATGAAGCGCTCGGCGCATGTTAATTAAACGTTTGTTTAAAGCTTCATTTCCTAATGATTTCACTGATACTCACCCCTCTAAAGAGTAAAAAGCAGCTTATGCTTCTTCAGCCGCTGCTTCTTTTTGGATAAATCGTTTTGTTCGTTCATTCTTCGTTTCGTCAAATAGTTCGGTTGGCGTCCCTTGCTCGATGATATGACCATCTGCCATAAAAATGACATGATCTGCTACTTCTCTTGCAAACGCCATTTCATGTGTCACGATGATCATCGTTGTTTCTTGAATGGCAATGGATTTAATGACTTGAAGCACACCTGAGACAAGTTCTGGATCTAGTGCTGACGTTGGTTCATCCAGCAAAATCGCATGTGGATCGACCGCTAACGCACGGGCAATCCCAATTCGCTGCTGCTGACCGCCGGATAGTGTAACCGGATAGCTGTCAGCTTTTTGTTCTAGCCCTACTTGTTTCAATAGCTTCATACCGATTTCATTTGCCTGCTGTTTTGTCATTTTTTTCGTCACAAGCAGTGACTCTGTAATGTTTTGCAGGGCTGTTTTGTTTTTGAATAAATTATAGTTTTGAAACACCATGGCCGTTTGCTGACGCAGGTGATGGGCTTCTTTACGTGTATATTTAGACGCATTCAGCTTCGCATCGCCAATTTCAATCGTACCTTCATCTGGCGTTTCTAATAGATTTAGACAGCGCAGCAATGTTGATTTACCGGAGCCAGAAGGTCCGATAATGGCCACAACCTGCCCTTTTTGCACGTCAAGATTAATTCCGTCTAAGACGACAAGGTCGCCGAATGATTTTTTCAAATTGGTGAGCTTGATCATGTCCACACCTCCTTAATTCCGGTAAGGTTTGCTGATTTTTCGTTCAAATAGGTCTTGCAGGAAACTATAAATGATGGTGAGCACCCAATACACAATGCCAACCGCTAAATACGTTTCAAAGTACTTATAGTTGGCCGATGCAATCATTTTCCCTTGCGCAAACATTTCTGCTACCCCAATGGTAAAGGCAAGCGATGTTTCTTTTAAAAGACCAATAAAGGTATTCCCCGTCGCTGGAATGGCATTTCTGACGGCCTGCGGGAAAATAATTCTGACGTAAGACTGCCATCTTGTCATGCCGACAGATAAACAGGCCTCAAGCTGCCCTTCATCCACTGAATTAAGAGCCGCTCTAAAAATTTCTGCTAAGTACGCTGAGTTTTTAATACTTAAACCGATAATGACCGCTGTTAAGGCATCCATTGAGGTCATCGCAGGGAATAGCTGCGGAAGACCAAAATAAATGAGAAAGAGCTGAACCAAAGTTGGAACCGCTCTGAAAAAAGAAATATACAGCTTGGCAAATTGGTATAAGACAGGTATCCGGTTTTTCGTTATAAGCGCGAATACCACACCAATGATAATGGCAAATACCATGGAGACAATCGCCATGAAGATCGTTATCGGCAAGTATTGAATCAAGGTTGGAAAAACCGTCACCATATACTGCCAATCAATGTGATTCATGTCTGCTTTTCACCGCCGCTGTTGTTATTTTTTAATTGGAACTGTGACATCGTCTTTGAAATATTTCTCAGACAATTTCTTCAGTGTTCCATCTTCTCTTAATTCTTTGATCGCTTTATTGAATTCTTCTCTTAGCTTGTCGTGCTTTTCATCTTTGGCAAATGGGTAGCCGACTTCTTCATATACGATTGGGTTGCCGACGATTTTGAGTGGAAGTCCTGTTTTTTCAATTTGAGCTAACAAGACACTGCGTCCGTTGACGTAAGCATCTACACGGCCATTTGCGACTTCATTTAAGACACCGTCTTGTGTTTCATATGTTTTGATGTTGATTTTCTTGTCTGGGTCTTTGCTCTCTAGGTTTTTGGCATGGTTTGAGCCAAGAACAGCCGCCACCGTTTTTCCTTTTAAGTCATCAAGTCCTTTAATGTCCTTATTGTCCTTCTTGACAATGATTTGTGTTCCTGCGTATGCATACGTATCTGTAAAGTTGAACGTTTGTTTACGCTCATCTGTAATCGCAACTTGGTTTGATACGGTATCCAGCTTACCAGATGTCAGCTGGCCCATCAGTCCGCTGAATTCACTCAGCTGCCAGTCTAGTTTGTAGCCTAGCTTTTTCGCAATGGCTTCTGTGACCTCGACATCAAATCCTACTAGTTTGCCGTTTTCTTTATAAGCAAATGGATAGCTTTGGCCTGTAGCGCCCACTTTAAGCACTTTCTCATCTTTTCCTTCACTCTGATTGCCCCCGCCGCATGCCGCTAACACCGCAAGCATTGCCGCAAATAAAACAACTAGCCACTTTTTGTTTTTCATGTTCGTACACCCTTCTTTCCTCTTATGGTTGTGTAATATCTGATCGTAATTGTTTTTTAAAATAAATGGTGATATGGCCTTTGCCTAGATCCTTTTCACCTGCTCTGACATAGCCTTTACGCTCATACATGTCCATGAGCCACGGATGCTTATCAGCTGTCCCAAGAGAGACAAACGGTACCTTTAGTGTGTCCCTTAGCACTTCCGTTTCAACCCACTCAAGCAAGGCTGAGCCTGTGCCTTTTTTTGCCGCTGGTTCTGAAGCAAACCACCAAATATGCGGAACGCCGAATGGTCCTGGCTGTTCTCCCCACGGCATACGGAGTGATAAGGTGGAGAGAAGCTCTCCGTTTTCTTCCATTACATAGCAAAGGTTCTTTTGTACATTTTTCTGAACGAGGGCGATATCTGCATGTGCTGCTTGGAACTGGATGCCGAGCTCACGAATCGGTTCATAGGCTCTTGTTGTCAGTTCAAGCAGCGCTTCTATATCATCCTCAGTTGCCAGACGAAACGTATATCCCAACGTTAGTCACCTCACCTTTATGTCGTGTAGCGATTTTTTGGCTGTTTTAAGCCGAGATTTTCTCGTAAAGTTTGTCCTGTGTATTCTGTTTTGAACAGGCCTCTTTCCTGAAGGATCGGAACGACGCAGTCTACGAAGGCATCAAGTCCTTCTGGCAATAATGGCGGCATCACGTTAAAACCGTCGGCTGCTTCCTCAACGAGCCATGTCTCCATCACATCTGCTAGCTGCTCTGGTGTTCCAATGAAGATATGGTGCCCACGGGACCCTGCAACAGATTGGTAGAGCTGGCGAATGGTCAGGTTGTCCTTTCTCGCCATATTCATCACAAGGTCAAAGCGGCTTTTCACGGCATTTGACGCGCTTGGATCAATCTCTGGAAGTGGTCCGTCTAGTGGATACTGGGAAAGATCAATACCCCCTAAGTAGTTTTGTAAAATGCTAAGGCCGATTTCTGGAACAATCAGCTCTTGTAATTCTTCATACTTCGCTTTTGCTTCTTCGACAGTATCGGCAATGATTGGGAAGATGCCCGGCATGATGCTGACATCCTCTCTAGCTCGTCCAGCAGCCTCTACTTTTCCCTTCAAGCTTTGGTAAAATTCCTTCGCTTTGTCGAGATCGTTTTGTGCCGTAAAAATAAGCTCAGCCGTTTTAGCCGCAAGCTTTTGACCATCTTCAGAAGACCCTGCTTGGATGATCACTGGCTGTCCTTGAGGGGTGCGTGATACGTTAAGCGGACCCCGTACGGAGAAGAATTCACCTTTGTGCTGAAGCTCATGAAGCTTACTAGACTCAAAGAATTCTCCTGTTTCTTGGTTTCTGATAAGTGCGTCCTCTTCCCAAGAATCCCACAGACCTTTGACAACATCGACGAATTCTTCAGCTCGTTCGTATCGTTTGTGGTGCGCTAAGTGCTCTTCTCCGCTAAAATTTTTCGCTGTTTCTTCAATAGAAGATGTGACCACATTCCATGCTGCTCGTCCGCCTGATAAATGATCGAGTGAGGCAAACTGTCTCGCAATATGGAATGGCTCACTGTATGTAGTTGATGCTGTTGCTGCTAAACCAATTGTTGAGGTAGACTCTGCAATCGAAGAAAGCAGGGTGAGCGGTTCAAATCTCGTTAATACATTTGGATGAGATGTATGATTAATTGATAAGCTGTCGGCTAAAAAGAGCAAATCCAGCTTCCCTTCCTCGGCCTTTTTCGCTAATTGTTTAAAGTAATCAAGATTCATGGCTGCGTCTGGTACTGCTTTCGGATGTCTCCAAGAGGCGACATGATGTCCAGTTCCTGCGATGAATACGCCTAGCTTGAGCTTCCGTTTCGGCTGTGACACTTGTTCTTCATCCTTTCTATATCTTCCTGTATCAAGCAGTTCTTTTTACAAGATACATTTTTCTGATTGAATTAATCGGTTTTATCCATAAAAAAAGGGCAAATGTTGTGAAAAATGAAAAATAATTATTACTATATGCCCTTTTTACATGATTGTCAACCGCCTTCTGAACCTCCAAAAAAAGGGATTTACAGGCGTTTACGGCGGATCAATTTCAATATTTCCGATGAGCCGGTCCGTAGAGTGTGTCATCAGTTGACTGCGCTCCAGTACGTTATGGGCAATCACCGAATGAGTGGAAGATATGGTGCGGACGGCAATCGCTTTTTGAGGAGACAGATTAATGATGTTATTCCGCAGCACACGTGCTGAGACAACCTCATCAAGAAAAACGGCTGTCGGCTGTCCGATTGAACGATTTAAATAAAAGCGGTTATCACCAATTTGGGGTGAGCCATTTTTAATATACATCACCACATATAAGGACGTTTCTTCAAAGGAATTGTCTTTAATCTCTAAAGGAGCGGTCGAATTGCTGTAGACAGCGTAGTTTTGATAATGCTTAAAACGATTCTGCCAAATGAAAGCCTTTGCATTTCCTGTCACGCTGATCGTATACGAAGATGCGAGCTGTGAATGTCCTTCTTGAATAAAGTGATTGCCGTTGATCCCCGCTTCTCCTTCCTGCACCCATATCCCTCGGCTGAATTCCTTGAATTGATTATGCTGAATTAAGATATTCGTTCCTCTGACCATCGCCGCATCGATGACAGAGTAGACGGTATTGTTTGAAAAGACAATGCTGTCTGATTGATAAATACGCAGCGATGTACTTCTAAGCCGTGTGTTTGTCCCTGACTCAATATGGTTTCCTTCTATTAAAATACGATTGGCCATATAGACAGACACAGCCGCATCTTCAAAAAGACTGATTTTATTACCTGTGATGTGCACGCTGTCTCCCCTCACATCAATACCCTTTTCAAACCCTTCAATCATATTGCCAATAATGATCACATTGTTTTCCGATTGATCAAGCGGCACACCTAAGCTCGTAATCCCTGCTTTTGTCACGCCCCCTCTCACTGCACGAATCAAATTATTCGCAATGATCATTTCAGTGGCGAAGCCATAGGAGATACTGCTGTCCGTTTGATTGCCTTCAATGATCACACCATAGCCGTTGAAATTATAGATAGAGCTGGCTGCGCCGCCTCTGACTATGTTGTTTCGAATTTGAATATTCAGCGGTTCCTCCAAGTTGGTCGCATTTTCTCCGTATCCTTCAATATCAATGCCCATTTTTGGCTCGACCCCGTTTACCCCTGCCCTTTCAAGCAAACAGTCTTCCACAATGACACCATCACAGCCTGTAATAGAAATATTGTTTCGCCTTGAGTCAGTGATGGTGCAGCCAGAAATATGAATTGACGAAGCAGGCGAGTACGATTCGATATGGGTCAATAAACCGTGCGGACTGACAATGATGCCGTCTCCCGTACAATTGTTGATTTGAACACGATCGATATTCACATGGGAAGCACCTTCAATACACACCCCGAAGCCCCATTCATGTGTTTTTCTTTCTGGCGGGAGCGCCTTGTACACATGCTCATCACGGTCGCCTTCAATCCGCCCGCCCCGAATGGTCACATGCTCTACCTCTCCTATATAAAAGGCTGCATATCCCCACGAATCATTTGGTTTCACTTTGATGACGGCATCTGATGCCATCTCAATACAAATATGACTTGGCACTCGTATGCCGGCATGACGAAAAGGAAAAAATTGATCCCCCCTGTACACCGCATCTATTAGATACGTTCCACTCGGCAACCAGACGTGGGAGTAGCCCTGTGCTTTTGTCCATTCCAGGCATTCGTTCAGTTTCGCTGTACAGTCCGTTTTCCCGTCAGCAATCACGCCAAAGTCTATTACATTGACAACGGGTTTCTTCAGATCAGATTTATTTACATCCCCCAATGAAAACCCCTCCTTTTTACACATGTCCTCTTGTCATCCTATGCATGTGGGAAAGGTTTGCTTGTACGATATTTCAAATTTTATATAAATTCTTCCGAAATAACTTTCCGATGATTTTTACTTGAGCGAATTTTTCATCTTTTTGAGTCTTTACGCCTATTGAACTAACATTTTCCTGTTTTAGAATAGTTTTATATTGACACAAGAACTATACAAGAATATCATTTTTCTCATATCTCTTTTTTTAAGAAAGGATCTATGCCATGTCTACAATTGACCACGATAAAATTGTTAAAAGTGTTCCTCAAAAAGGGTTTTTTGGACATCCTAAAGGGCTTTACACACTGTTTTTCACTGAATTTTGGGAGCGTTTTTCTTATTATGGCATGCGTGCACTGCTTATTTATTATATGTACACAGAGGTGACAAAAGGCGGTCTTGGCTTCGACCAGACAACCGCTAATTCGATCATGTCTGTCTATGGTGCGCTTGTCTACATGTCAGGCATTATTGGCGGATGGCTTGCCGACCGGGTATTTGGTTCGTCCAGTACGGTCTTTTATGGCGGGGTATTCATTATGCTTGGTCATGTCATTTTGGCACTGCCTAGCGGAGCAACAGCGCTCTTTATTAGTATGGGGCTGATTATTATTGGAACAGGTCTCCTAAAGCCGAACGTATCAAACATAGTCGGTGACCTGTATACAAAAACAGACCCCCGCAGGGATTCTGGATTCAGTATTTTCTATATGGGGATCAACATGGGTGGTTTTATCGCCCCATTAATTGTCGGAACACTCGGTCAAAAAGTGAATTTCCACCTTGGTTTCTCACTCGCTGCCGTTGGTATGCTTGTTGGACTGATTACGTTTGTCATCACGAAAAAGCCGAATCTTGGACTTGCCGGCACTTATGTCACAAATCCACTATCAGCTGCTGAACGCAAGAACTTCAAAATTTTCGGTACATTGATCGTGATTGTACTTGCTGTTTTTGCTGTCATCGGTATTCAAACAGGAGCGCTCACGATTAATCTATTCACTTGGTTTGTCAGTGTCCTTGGTGTGCTGATTCCAATTGTTTATTTTATTGTGATGTATTTTAGTAAAAAAACGAGTGCAGTGGAGCAGTCGAGGGTACTCGCTTATATTCCATTGTTCCTAGCTGCGGTGATGTTCTGGGCCATTCAAGAACAAGGCTCAAATATTTTAGCCACATATGCAGATCAGCGAACAAACTTGAATTTCCTTGGCATGACATTAGCCTCTTCTTGGTTCCAATCATTGAACCCAATCTTTATTGTGCTCCTGTCACCAGTATTTGCTTGGTTATGGGTCAGACTCGGTAAGAAACAGCCGTCTACCCCGATTAAATTCTCACTTGGCCTTCTGTTCGCAGGATTATCCTTTATCATCATGATCATTCCTGCCTACATGTCTGGACCACATACACTTGTAAGCCCACTATGGCTCGTTCTAAGCTTCTTCCTTGTCGTCATCGGAGAGCTTTGCTTATCACCAGTTGGGCTGTCAGCCACAACAAAACTGGCACCTGCTGCCTTCTCAGCGCAAACGATGAGCCTTTGGTTCCTTTCAAATGCAATGGCACAGGCCATCAATGCGCAAGTGGTCAAGCTATTTGATAAAGTGCCAGAAACCGTCTATTTCGGGATCATCGGCATGCTCGCCATCATTTTATGTGGCGCTATGCTCCTGCTTACACCGGTGATTAAGAAAGCGATGAAGGGCGTGCATTAAATTGAAAAAGAAGCCTCCCAAATGGGAAGGCTTCTTTTTTTGAATTAAAACCGAATCTCATCATCTCCGTGGATTTGCAGCTGGAGCGGTTCACTTTTCACCTGATGTTTTTTCACATAGCGGTGATAGACAACATATCCAATGATCATGAGCGGTACGCCGACATACAGCCCAATCCGCTGCTCCGCATCAAAGGCAAGACTGATTAGCACAATCGAGTTCAGCGTGATCGCAATAATCGGCAGTGCCGGATAAAGAGGGGTTTTAAATTTTAGGTTTTCCAGCTTTCCGCCTGCTTTCAAATATCTTCTGCGGAAAAGCAGCTGTGATAATGTAATCGTAATCCAGCCTGTTTGGGCACTCATGCCCGCAATTGACACGATCCAAGCAAAAACGGTTTTCTCTGCAAAGAATCCTGATAATAACGAAATACCTGTAAACAGGAAAGTGAGCAGTAAGGCATTCATCGGGATGCCCCGCTGATTGACTCGTCTAAACGCCCTCCCTGCCATTCCTTCCTTCGACAAAGAGTACAGCATTCTCGTAGAGGCATATAGGCCAGAGTTCGCCACAGATAATAAAGCAATGATAATGACAAAGTTCATGATATCTGCCGCATAAGGAATGCCCGTTCTCTCAAACACAGTGACAAATGGGCTTTGCAGCACACTCGCTTCTTTCCAAGGCACCATACCCGCTAAGACAAAAATAGATAAAACGAAAAAGACAAGGGTGCGCCAAACCGTCTGATGAATAGAGCGAGGTACGGTTTTCTCCGGATTTTCACTTTCTCCTGCCGCAATCCCGATCAGCTCCGTCCCTTGAAACGAAAAATTCACCGTGATCATCGTGACGACAACGGCCAGCAAGCCATTCGGAAACAGACCGTCACTCACAAAATGACTAAAGTAAGGAGCTGGTTCCCCGCTCGTCGTTTGAATAAAACCAAACATCGCCGCTCCGCCTACGCCAATAAATAGTAAGATGGCAACAATCTTAATGGTTGAAAAGAAAAACTCCGACTCCCCGAACGCTTTCGCTGACCTGGCATTTAATAAGAACAAACACAGCCCAAATATGAGACACCAAATCCACACATCCACTTGTGGAAGCCAGCGTCTCATCAGCTGCCCTGCTGATAAAAATTCCAGCGCCACAGTGGCTGCCCAGCCAAGCCAATAAATCCAGCCAACAGCAAATCCTGCTGCAGGACTCACAAATTTCGTCGCATACGTATGAAACGACCCCGACACAGGAAGCGCGACTGAGAGCTCTCCAAGACACAGCATGGTTAAATACATAATCAATCCGCCCACAATATAGGAAAGAACAGCTCCAACTGGCCCTGCTTGCCCAATCGTATAGCCTGTTCCAAGGAAAAAGCCTGTCCCAATGACACCGCCAAGAGAAATCATAAATAAATGGCGGGAGGTCATCGCCCTTTTCAATTGTTCGGGCTGATTTTGTCCAACATCCACAATGATGCCCTCCTTCTTCTAAGATGTTCTGTTATCAAAACATGTCTCCATGTAATTATTCCATTTTCAAAACAACCTACTAATTATACATCTTTTATAATAAATATGCTTCCTTCTATCGTCACTGTTACAAAGTCTTTATTTTAGTAATGTTCGCACAACTATACGGTGATTCTGATCATTTGATAGGATGCCTTATATCCAAAAGAATTGCACGAAAAAACCAGCATGCAAACTTACATGACACACTGGTTTCATTTCCCTCTATTCGAGTCTCATTTCAAACAGTCATGAGTCATTTTTCTTTTGTAGACACTCTTTGATAAAACCATCGATTTCTTGAAAGCAGCGATTTTTAGATTCAGCGTGAAAAGTCGTAGAATCTGGATTGGCGAACCCATGCTGCCCCTTTACTATTTTCACGCAAAGCTTTTCCTTTTTCTCCAAAACATTCGCAACCTCCCGTGGGTTAAAAGATGCTTCAACTTCCGAGAAAAATAACAACGTATTGCAGGCAGGCTTCATATCGAGAAAATCTCTTATCCTTGAACCATAAAATCCAATGACTCCGGTAAACAACTGATCATATTGGCTGCATTGCCAAGCAATTGTTGCCCCCACACTAAAACCTATCAGACATATGTCTCTCTGCATTTTTCGTTTTTACCTCTTTTGCCACATTCAATACGATCTTTACCGATTCATCAAAACCAACTTTATTCATAAAGTAGTCATATGCCTCATTCTCACTGGCATAAGGGAAGTGTTTAGCCTGTCCTAATAAATGAGGACAATAAACCTCAAAACCAGCTTTGTCAAAATGATCGATCATACTCTTCATATGATCATTTATTCCGTATATTTCGTGTACTAAAATCATGACAGGTTTTTGTTTCGATGTATGCAAATGATCACACTTCCCTTTTATTCCGTTTGTTCACTGGAGGATCTTGTACTTTAGAAAGTCATTTAAGTCGACTAATCAACACCCACATAAACTTCTTTCGATGTGAAAATCATAGCATATTTTACCATTAAGTAGTCTATCTCACATTCTCATCAATCGAACTCTCTTCATCATCGTTTGAGAATGCGTTTGGTTTTATCCACCTTTTGTTTTGGGTATAGTTCTATCGTTTATCCGTTCAACCAGTTCAAGGCATAAAGTTGGTGAGATTCGCTCAAGCTAGTTTCAAATGCTTTACTTTTAGGTTGCTTCTCTGTAAGATCATATGTTGTAAATACCAACAAGAAAAGTGGGGAATAAAATGAAAAAAATGTTCTTTGCCATTATTTTAGGCGCTTGTGTTGCATTGATCACAGCATGTGGATCAGCTGCAAATGACAGCGCAAATAAACAATCTGGGTCTAAGGAATCAGGTGACCTTTGGAAATCCATTCAGGATAAAGGCGTATTAACCATCGGTACAGAAGGTACATATGCTCCTTTCACCTTCCATGACAAAAAAACAGATAAATTAACTGGCTATGATGTCGAGGTCATCACAGAAGTCGCAAAACGTCTTGACTTAAAACCAGAATTCAAAGAAACACAATGGGACAGCATGTTTGCTGGTCTGAATTCTAAACGTTTTGATGTGGTAGCGAACCAAGTTGGTAAAACTGGACGTGAAAATCAATATGATTTCTCTGATAAATACACAACGTCTCAAGCCATTGTTGTGACAAAATCAGATAACAATGACATCAAGAAACTTTCTGATGTGAAAGGCAAAAAAGCAGCGCAATCATTAACAAGTAACTATAACAAATTAGCTACAGATGCTGGCGCTAAAATTGAAGGGGTTGAAGGTCTTGCACAATCCATTCAATTGATTCAGCAAGGGCGTGCTGATTTGACGTTCAATGATAAATTAGCTGTCTTGAATTACTTGAAAACAAGCGGTAACAAAAACCTAAAAGTTGCATTTGAAACAGGAGATCCACAAGAAACGTATTTTGCCTTCAGAAAAGGCAGCGGCGAAGTCGTTGACAAAGTGAATGGCGCATTAAAAGAAATGAAAAAAGACGGTACACTTGCTAAGATTTCTAAGAAATGGTTTGGTGAAGATGTTACAAAGTAATACCCTAGGAGTCGTCATTCCTTGGGATCTTCTTCAGCAATCTTTTTGGCCAATGGTGATGCAGGGGATTTATTATACAATCCCCCTTGCCATCATTGCCTTCATTATTGGTCTTTTTATCGCGCTTGTGACAGCTCTTGCTAGAATGTCTAAAATCAAAGCCCTCAGATGGATTTTCTCCATCTATGTGTCGGCCGTTCGCGGAACGCCGCTTTTTGTGCAATTGTTTATTATTTTCTATTTCTTTCCGACATTTAATATCACACTAGATCCATATCCAAGTGCCATTATTGCTTTTTCATTAAACGTAGGTGCGTATGCGTCAGAGATTATCCGTGCATCCGTCCTGTCTGTTCCTAAAGGACAATGGGAAGCTGGTTATTCGATTGGGATGACCCATCGCAAAACGCTCGTCCGCGTGATTTTACCGCAGGCAGTGCGTGTATCGATTCCGCCGCTGTCTAATTCATTCATTAGTTTGGTGAAAGATACATCGCTTGCCTCCCAAATCCTTGTGGCAGAGATGTTCCGTAAATCACAGGAAATTGCTGCGGCGAACTTGGATCAAATATTATTTATTTATATGGAAGCAGCCCTGATCTATTGGGTATTCTGCTTCATTCTATCGCTCGTTCAACACCAAATTGAAAAACGACTTGATCGATATGTCGCAAGGTAAGGAGGGAACGACATGCTAACAGTCAAAGGCTTAAACAAATCCTTTGGTGAAAATGAGATTTTAAAGTCGATTGATTTTACGATCAACAAAGGGCAGGTTGTGGCGATTCTTGGTCCATCAGGTTCAGGAAAAACAACGATGCTTCGCTGTTTAAATGCACTTGAAATTCCAAATGCCGGCTCCTTTACCTTCGATGATTTCTCGATTGATTTTTCTAAAAAAAATAAACAAGCTGATTTGCTCAAGCTTCGCCGGAAGTCAGGCATGGTGTTTCAAGATTATCATCTGTTCCCACATCGCACTGTTCTTGAGAATGTGATGGAAGGTCCAGTCCAAGTCCAGCGCCGTCCGAAAGAAGCGGTGCGAAAAGAAGCGATTCAGCTTCTGCAAAAGGTAGGACTTGAGGATAAAAAAGATTTGTATCCCTTCCAGCTGTCAGGCGGTCAAAAGCAGCGTGTCGGCATTGCCCGTGCACTTGCCATTCAGCCAGAGCTTATGCTTTTTGATGAACCAACCTCTGCGCTTGATCCTGAGCTTGTCGGGGAAGTCTTAAAGGTCATGAAGGATTTAGCGAAAGAAGGCTGGACGATGGCGGTTGTCACACATGAAATCAAGTTTGCCCAAGAAGTGGCGGACGAAGTGATTTTTATTGATGGCGGCGTCATCGTCGAACAAGGTCCTCCGGAAGAAATCTTCAAACGACCAAAGGAAGAACGAACAAAACAATTCTTAAACCGGATTTTGAATCCAGTGTGATCAAAAAGGCTGTTCTCATCATGTGAGAACAGCCTTTTTTTACCTCTTTCAAAGTAAGCGATTACATTAAGCAAAGCCATTTAAAGGGGCGTGCGAGTATGTTACGATTGAAATCGAGTGTTTAAGAAAGAAGGGAAAGCTTTTGAAGCGGGAACATCTTTTACGTTGGTTTTTTTATTTTGTTGGATTAATTGTACTTGCTTTTGGACTATCGCTGACAGTGAAGGGAAAGATCCTTGGCATTGGTCCGTGGGACGCTTTTCATTATGGACTGTTTCAGCATTTTGGTTTAACCATTGGACAATGGTCGATCATTATTGGTGCACTGATTGTGACACTGACATCTGTTTTCACGAAATCTTTTCCAAAGATCGGCGCCCTGCTCAATATGGTGCTGATCGGCGTGTTTATTGATTTCTTTAATGCAGTATTACCTGCACCACATGGGTATTTACCTGCTTTATATGTGTTTATTACGGGCGTGATTGTGTCTGGGTATGGCGTTGGCATTTATGTCTCAGCCAACCTTGGCGCTGGGCCAAGGGATTCATTAATGTTGCTCATCTCAGCAAAAACGGGGCTGAACGTGCAGTGGGTTCGAAATGGTATTGAGTTAACCGTGCTCCTATTTGCATGGATGCTCGGCGGCCCGATTGGCATTGGAACGATTCTGACGGCCATCTTTACCGGACTCGTCCTTCGCTTTTCATTGCCACAATCGACACGGCTCTTGCAACTGCTCATTACAAAAACAGCGGAGAAACCTGTTCAGACCCTTACCCGATAAGAACAAGCCATTCTACTAAATGAATGGCTTGTTTTGTGCTAAACTAAATAGACGCAATATTCTTAAAACAGGAGATGATCCTCTGATGCAGCTTTTCCATTATCATTACTGGACACCATTTGTTGAGGAGACAGAGAAGGCGTACACCTCATTAGGCTTTGAAGTAAAGGGGCGTTTCGCAAAGGAAGGTTCCTTTCCCCCTCCGCAGACATGGGATGATTTTAGAGAGAAGAAGCCCTCTTTCCGAATCATTGAGATGAGAAAGGGACAGATCAATATCACATTTGGTTATAGTAAAAAAGTCCTTTTTGATCACATCGGCTTTCTAGTGACTGATGATGAATATGATCAGCTGCTGGTACAAGCGCAAAAGAGAAACTGGGCAATCCAGACCGGGGAGCGAAGAACGTTTCTTTCTACACCGATGCGCTTAAGGCTTGAATTGCAGCGGCGGACAGATGTGATTGAAACTGGTGAAGAAGCAATTGCCGAGATGACGATCGCAGTACCTGATTTGACTCATACACCTACGGTCGATCAGTTGCTGGACGGTTTGACACAACCTATTCATTGGAAAAAGGGAGAACGTCTCTCTTTACTTGAAGTGAAGATGATAGATTCTCATGGGATGAATACGACCGATCCAAACGGTGTTCACGTCCTCACACAAGGATAAAAAGCAGCGAGATACGCTGCCTTTTTTATGATTGTTTACGGATTGGAATCCAAATCAATGTCACATGATCTGGAGAATTTATCTCTCCATCTAAAGGGTACGTTTCCATCTCCATTCCCCCAGCATGCTCATATCCTGAGGCAGGAAACCATTCTGTGAAAATACGTGTCCATGTTGAATGCACAGCGATTTCGACAGGCCCCTTTGCCTGAAATACAGCCCACGTACTGGCCGGAATCTGCTCGACTGTCATGGTCGAATCTGGTTCTTCCTCACCTTGCTCAATCCCAATGATATAGTCAAATGTTTCAAGCGTTTCATCAAAATGTGCACATACACCGATATATCCGAGTTCTCCAGCTACATGAGCCAGTGAATCCGTCCATCCTTCTTGATTGACACGCTTCCAAAAGGCGGGAATATCCTGTTTGTTTTGGCTATTCTTTGTTGTTGTCTTTAGTCTTCTGCCCATGATTGAAAATGAATCCTTTTCCACAATTCGATAATGCATCGGTTCGACTCCTTTTATTTGAAGTTCGAAGGAGAGACGGGGGTATGCTTTCACTGTATACTCGCCTGTTTTCACTGCTGCCGGTGTATATCCATGATGCCGCTTGAAGGCTTTCGCAAACGACTCTGGGGTTTCATAGCCATACTTCACCGCCGCATCAATGACTTTCACTTGCTTGGTCATGAATTCTTCTGCCGCAAGGGTTAATCGTCTTTTGCGAATATATTCTGCTACTGCAATTCCCGTCAGCATATGGAATAGCCGCTGATAATGAAATTTAGACATACAGGCGGCCTCTGCCACTTCTTCGATCTGCAAAGGCTGATCCAGCCTCTCTTCCATATAATTGATACTATCCATGATCAAGTGAATCATTTTTCCCTCTCCTTCCTTTTCCACTATATCGAGAACCGCCCGCACCTTCCTGTCATTTTGTGCTTTCATTGAACAGGATGTCTGTTTCTCTTTTGCATGTGTTCATCCAATGGTACAATAAATGTAAAAAATCGAGGTCCGTTATGAAGATTTTCGCTATTCAATTACAACCTTTAGATGATAAAAATGCACGAAAACAAATAGAACAGCTGAAGCCTTTTGTGTCACTTGAAAAACGCGCCGCCGCTGAGCGCTTTCGTTTTTTGATCGATGCAAGAAGAACGCTTTTAGGTGAGGTACTGATTCGTCACATCATTCATGAGATGTACGCACTGCCTATGGAACAGATCATTTTTGAAACAGAAGGGAAGGGAAAGCCTGTTGTCCGGCAAATTCCTTCTTTTCATTTTAATCTTTCTCACTCTGGTGATTGGGTCGTGGGCGCAGTAGATGATGCGCCTGTTGGCATTGATATTGAAGAGATTAAACCGATTGATTTAGCCATTGCCAAACGATTTTTTTCAGCTGACGAATATCAAGATTTACTCTCACAACCGGCAGAACAGCAGGAAGCCTATTTCTTTCATTTATGGTCCATGAAGGAGGCTTTTATTAAGCTGACAGGGAAGGGAATATCCTATGGTCTTTCATCCTTTACCGCTCGCTTGTCAGAGGATGGACAGGCTACTTTGAGATTACCTGATCACGAAGCCCCTTGCGTTGTCCAAACATATTCGCTTGATCCTGCCTACCAAATGGCGGTTTGTACAAGAAAACCCGCTGCGGCTGAGCATGTCGAGATACTCACTTGTGAGAACATGCTGTCTCGCCTTAATAACGTGTGATTTGTTGAAGTGATGACTTGAGCAAATCGATGCCTCGTGCGATTTCCTCTTCTTTTACATGCCAAATGTTCAGTTGAAGTATAGGCTCCTTTTGATAAGTAGAAATGAAATGGCGGTCGATCGGCTGAACCATCACAGAAGCCTTTTTTAGCTGCTGAATGAGCTGATTCATCGGAATGGACCGGTCGACACGAACGTGGGTATGGGTAGCTGGCTCCTCTTCTCCCAGCTCATAAGCGCCTTGATCATTTTTCAAACAGGCCACAAGTTGTTTGGATCGAGCTCTATAGGTCGCCTGCATCCTTTCTCTATGACGCTCAAACATCCCGCTTTTCAAATAAATTTCTAAAGCAGCTTGCGAGAGCATCGAGCTGTCGATATCAATCAGCCGTTTATGTTCACTAAAGGGGCCAATCAGCTCGTTTGGTAAGACGACAGCACCTGTTCTAAGCCCCGGAAAAATGATTTTTGAGAAGCTTTTTAAATAAATGACCTTCCCCGCCCGATCATATGAATAGATCGGGTCTCTTTTTGTATCGAATTCTAAATCAGCCAAATAATCGTCTTCAACGATGTAGACATCATATGCTTCGGCAAGGGCTGCAATCGCTATTTTTTCTTGTTTCGACAGACTCGTTCCAAGCGGGTTTTGAAATCTTGGCATCGTATAGAAAAAGCGAATATCCTCCTCCCGGAAGATACGCTCCAATTCCTGAAGATCGAGTCCTTTTTTCGTCCGCTGAATCCCCCGGACAGGCAGCTGGTTTTTCTCTAAGTATTGGAGGAATAGGTGATAGCCTGGCTGTTCGACCAATATGGTCTGTTTTCCATTTGGAAACGGGATGGTGCTTAAAATCGATAAAGCCAGCTGAATACCAGAAGTCATGACGATCTGTTCTGGAGAGGCAAACACTTGATAATCCGTTAAACGCTTTGAAATGATTGGCAGTAAAGATGGTAATCCATTGGTGGTGCCATAGATAAATAAATCATTTTGATACAGATCAATCGCTTGATTGATGCAGTGCTGAAAATCGACATACGGAAACACAATGGGATCAGGCGCAGAGGAAGCAAAATCAATCCATGTGCTGCCCTTCTTAACAGCTGACTGATTGGTTTTTACGACAAAATAGCCACTTCTTTCTACAGAGTACAGCAAGTGTTCACGCTCTAATGTATCTAGTGCTTTTATGACAGTGCTTTTGCTCACAGCATATTGAGCCGCTAAGTGACGAATGGATGGGATTTTCATTCCAGCATTGTATTCACCGCTCTCGATTTTGTTTTTTATATTCAACACAAGGTGATCATATTTCCTCACAGCACTACCCTCCTTGTACCGGTACAGATATCAATAACTCTTATTGTACACTTTACTTGATCCGTTTACGATAAAAAGACAGAACCGGTCAATTCAACTGAAGCATGCATGCTCGTGTAAGGAGAAATCTGATGGATATGTCAAAACAAAAAGCGTATGCTGCTTCGATCGCATACGCCTGTATAATTGGTTTTTCATTCTTGTTTGTCAAAGTGGCTTTAGCATCAGCGAATCCAATTGATGTATTGGCACACCGATTTACTGTTTCTTTTGCAGCGGCTCTTTTGTTATTTCCATTTTTACGAAAAAAGTACCGTTTTTCCATTCAATGGCGTGATCTCATTTACATTGTGCCATTTTCCTTGCTTTATCCTGTGTTGTTTTTTGCATTTCAAGTGTGGGGGCTGATGTTTACCTCTTCATCAGAGGCCGGCATTATTCAGGCGACCATCCCTATTTTGACAATGGTGCTTGCAGCATGGTGTTTAAAGGAACGTCCTACCTCGATTCAGGTGCTGTTTACCATTCTTTCTGTGTCCGGGGTGATGCTCCTCTTTGTGGTGAAGGGAATTGATGTGAAACATTCTCATCTCATTGGTTATGTGCTGATCTTACTTTCAGCCTTATCATCCAGTGCCTATAGCGTATTTGCCAGAGTGATGACACGGCGATTCCATGTCATTGAACTGACTTTCGTGATGACATTCTTTGGATTTGTCTTCTTTAATGCTGCTGCTCTCATTCGGCACTCGGTACATGCTACACTACCGCAGTTTTTCAGTCCGTTTACGCAGCCATCCTTTGTATGGTCTATGCTGTTTTTAGGCATTCTCTCATCACTGCTCACAGCGTATTTATCAAACTATGCTCTTTCCCACCTTGAAGCAGCAAAGGTGAGTATCTTTAACAATCTTTCTGCTTTCATTACCATTGCCGCTGGCGTGCTTATTTTACATGAAACGATTGATATGGTTCACCTCATCGGAGCTGTGCTCGTCATTGGCGGAGTGATTGGCGGGAATGTGGTGAGGAAGGGGAATTCATAAAGAAAACGGCCCTCGTTTGACAGGGCCGTTGTTTTCTTTTATTGGTTGATGAATTGCCTTTTTGTTGTCTGCTCAATGACATGCCTCATATGTTCTGCGAACCGCTCGAGGTGTGTGTTGATATACATGTGGCCTCCTTCGAAATCAGTGCGTTCGATGGCGTTTGCCCATGTTAGCCAGCCGGCTGCGTCTTCCATGCATTTTTTATCTTGCTTTCCGTTCAATAAATAAACGGGTGATTTAATGATCGTTTTGTCTGTGTGCTGGAAGGATTCTAATGCTTGATAGTCGGCACGTAAGGATGGTGTAAAGTAATCCATCATTGGCTTGTTCTCTAACAATTCTTTTGGAATCCCGCCCATTTCAGCGATATGCTGAACAAATGCTTCATTCGATAAATGGGTCAATATTTGTCTTTTTGTTTGCGGTGGCTGAATGGCAGAAATGACAACCGCTGCCGGATCGATGCCTTCCCTTTCTAGCAACTGAGTCAGCCTGTACACCACAAGTCCGCCCATGGAATGTCCGAACAAAATAAATGGACGGTTTAATTTGCCTGTCAGTCCTTCTTTATACAATTCAGCCAGCCGGTCAATGCTTGTTTCAAGCGGCATGAGGTTCGTTCCATGACCCGGAGGCTCTGCTGCTGTCACTTCGGCCGTGTCCTTCAGCTGTTCAAAGAGCGGACGGTAAGAGGCGGAATATCCGCCAGCAAAAGGAAAACAAATAAGCTGAATGAGATCTGATTTTTTTTCAAAGG
Organism: Bacillus sp. S2(2019); assembly: GCF_005144805.1. Taxonomy (NCBI): domain Bacteria; kingdom Bacillati; phylum Bacillota; class Bacilli; order Caryophanales; family Bacillaceae; genus Bacillus; species Bacillus sp. S2(2019). The sequence continues at coordinate 255,753 of NZ_SWFL01000004.1, read as the reverse complement.
TTTTAAATAATTGGTTCATACGTCCTTACCCCTTTACGATCGTTTCAAGAATCTGCGCAAGTTGATCTGCCTGCGGTCTTTTCATCATGGTCACATGGTCGCCTTTTATTTGATAATACGAGCACGTTTCTCTCGTGTAAGCTTCCCAATCGGCAAATTTCTTCTGGAAATCTGTGGCGTGATCGCTGCTTTGTATAATATAAAACGGCACAGAGAATGGGTCTTTTTCTAATTCAATGGCTTGTGACATGATGGTATTATGAGTCTGCATTTGCAAGTATTTATCTAAATAGTGATCATTCATAAATTGATGAACGACTTCATCCTTTTCTGCTTCTTTGAGGATTTTCTGCTTCACTTCTTGGAAGCTGAGCCCTTGTAATGCTTCTGGTTTGATGCCGACGAGGTTCCCCATACCTAGGACGAGGGCGAGCATTTTCACTTCTTCTTCGTTCATATCGGCATGAAGCGCTTGATCTGCCTCATCTCTTAATACCGGAACCGTATCTAAAATGATCAATCCTTTTGGCGCTTTTCCTGCATGACAGAGTCTCTGATTCATTCCGTAAGCAAGATGTCCGCCCATAGAATGCCCTGCCAAATAATCAATGCCTGGTCGATAGAATGTCTCAATGGCTTCAATAAAAATGGTGACAAGCTCTGTATAATGAAGGAATTGTGGTTCTTCATCCTCATATAAGCCTGGAGACTGCAAGGCGTAAACAGCTCCTTCATGTGTCATGAGCTTTGCCACATCGATATACCCCATCACCGTTCCACCAGCAGGCGGTGCAAAGAAAATTCTCGGTTCAGCCGGATCCCCTTTTTTCAACTCGATTACATAGTCTTTCGGCGCTCTTTCGACAGGCTCGCCTGTTTCAGGCACTGTGTCCAAATATGCCGCTAACTGTGCTGGCGCTGGGTGCATAAAAATCCATTTCGGATCAACACGGACACCTTTTTCTTTTAATTTGGCAACGGCTTGAATACTCATAATGGAATCTCCACCTAAATCAAAGAATGAATCATGAATTCCTACTCGTTTGACACCAAGCACTTCACTGAAAGCTGTCACAATCAGCTGCTGTGTTTCTGTTGCCGGTTGATCGTCTTCATGTGAGGATGAGACTGCGTCTGTCGGCTCCGGCAATGCTTTTTGATCGACCTTCCCATTTGTTGTGACAGGAATTGCGTCAAGTACGATAAAGTAACTTGGAATCATATAGCCTGGCAGGCTTTCCTGTAAAAATGCTTTCCATCCGGGAACAGGCTCTCCCCCATCTGTGACAAGGTAGGCTGCCAGCCGTTTTGAGCTGCCGTACGTTTTAGCAATGACGGTACATTCTTTTACTTGTGGATGTTTGAGCAGGGCTGTCTCAATTTCTCCACATTCAATTCGGTAGCCTCTAATTTTGACCAAGTTGTCTTTTCGGCCAAGGTATTCAATACTGCCATCAGACCGCCATTTCCCTAGGTCACCGGAACGATACAGTTTGTCCCCTTTTAATGCCGGGAATGGATTGTCAATAAACCGCTCCTCCGTGCGCTCTGGGTCATGCAGATATCCTTTTGCCAGCCCTGTTCCGCCGATATAGATTTCTCCTTTGACGCCTGTTGGTACTGGATTGAGATGATCATCTAGTATGACAACCGTTGAGTTGGCGACTGGCACACCGATTGGCACTGATCTTGCATCCTCCGGTACGTGTGTGACTTGATAAGTGGTCGCTAATGTTGTGTTTTCTGTTGGACCGTAAGCATTGATCAGCACACCCTTCATATGTGGCAATGCCTTTCGTGCATGCTCACTAGACATGGCTTCTCCGCCAACAAGTAATGTACGGTATCCAGCTACACTTTTTGGATCATGTTCAATCAGCCGGTTGAATAATGCAGTTGGCAAACAGTTGGCTGTGACTTGATGCGTTTTGATTAACCGAGTTAATTCGTCCATATTCAGAGCAGCATATTTCGGGATCAGAACCAGCTGACCGCCACTTAGCAGCATTCCCCATAATTCAAAGGTAAAGGCATCAAATGCATAGTTAGACAGCTGAAGCATTTTATCTTCTGAACCAAGCTCAATATAGTTTGTTTCTTTCACTAAGCGGATCACCCCTGCATGAGGAAGCATCACGCCTTTTGGTGTGCCTGTTGAGCCTGAAGTGTAGTTCACATAGGCAAGCTGGTCTTCTCCTACAATCGATTTTTCCCTTTGATACACTGCGCCTGTTTCTGGTAACGGCTTGTCCATTTCAATCTTTGTGCCGCTCAGATCGTCTAAACGATTGATCAGATGCGACTGGGTTAAAATGATATCGCTTTGTGTATCGCGAACGATCAGACCGATGCGGGCATCTGGATACTCAGGTGACATCGGTACATAAGCAGCACCCGACTTGACGATCCCTAGAACTGAGACCATCATGTCAAACGAACGATCAAACAGCATCGGGACAAGTGAACCGGGTCCAACGCCCTTTGACTGTAAATAGGCAGCCAGTTTTGTCGCCTTCTCGTCTAAATCTTGATACGTCATATGCTCTTCCATATAAGATACAGCAATCCGGTGCGGATCACGCTGCACTTGTTCTTCAAATAGTTCTTGCAGCGTACGCTTTGGATAAGGCGTGTCAGTTTGATTTTTTCCTATGATCATGGCATTCTGTTCTGTTTTGTCCATGACGCAAAAGTCAGCGAATGTCCGTTCAGGCTGAGCCGTCATGCCATCTAACAGATTGAGATAATAATTCATCATACGGTGGATCGTTTCTTGCTCAAATAAATCCGTATTATATTCCACATGGATAGACAGCTTGTCCTCCTGCTCAAATACATGCAAGGTGAGATCAAATTTAGAGACGGTATGATGGACCATCACTTGTTCCGATGTCAGTCCTTTTAGGTTGATATCCAGCGAATCAGTGACATACCCCATGGCGACTTGGAAGATCGGTGAACGACTTAGGTCTCTATCCATTGAAAGGTCATCCACAAGCTTGTCGAATGGATAATGCTGATGCTCAAAGGCTTTTAACGTCATTTCTTTCACCTTTGCCAGTAAATCGGCAAAGGTATTGGCTTTTGAAACGTCCTGTCTCAGCGCCAATGTATTGACAAACATGCCGACGAGCTTCTCTGATTGTTCGACATCACGGCCAGCGATCGGCGATCCAACAATGACATCTGTTTGTCCAGACAACTTGTGAAGCAGGACATAATAGGCTGACAACATCGTCATAAATAGTGTTGTCCCCTGCTGCCTCGACAAGGCATGTAAACGCCGAACAAGCGGTTCATCTATCACGATTTGCTCTGTAGCCCCATTAAATGTTTGAACCGGCGGACGAGGACGGTCAAACGGGAGCTCTAATACCGGCAACTCTCCTTGTAACGTTTCTAGCCAATAGCTCTGAGCCTCATGGTGGTTCTTTAATTGCTCATTCTCCCAATGAACATAATCAGTCCATTCAATCTCAAGTGCAGGTAGCTCAGGCATTTTCTCTGATAATAGCGCACCATACACGACTTCTAATTCTTGAATAAGCAGGCTGAGCGACCATGCATCGGAAATGATATGATGCTGCGCACAAAGCAAGTAATATTCCTCTTTCCCCATATCAACAATTGTCCATTGTGCAAGCGGACCCCGTTCTAAGTCATAGATGCGGTTCGCCTCTTGCTGAATCAGCTGTTCCAATCTTCTCGCTCTTGTTTTTTCATTAAATAATGAGAAATTCGCAACGGTTACTGATGGCGGAAGGTCTTCACGGATGACTTGAACCGGCTTGCCGCCAATGGTTTGAAATGTTGCGCGAAGTGCTTCATGACGTTTTGTTAAGAGACCGATCGCCTTTGTTAACGTTTGGATGTGTACTTGGCCCATCAGCTTCCAAGCACCTAATATATTGTAATGATGGCTCTTTTCTAATGTAGATAAGAACCAAATCCGCTTTTGAGCGTGTGACAGCTCATAGCTTGTTCGTTTTTCTAGCTTTGGAATACTGGCTTTCTGAATGGCTGGTGCTCCATTGATGTCATCGACCATTTGTGCCAAGTGTGCCAGATTCTTGCTTTCAAACAATATTTTTAGCGGTGCCTTTATTGAAAACTCATGATTAATACGAGAAATCGTTTGAGTGGCCTTTAATGAATGTCCACCAAGATCAAAGAATTGATCCTCTTTGTACACACGATCGACTTCTAAAATATCCTCCCATATGGCCGCAAGCACCTGCTCTGTCTTCGTTTCTGGCAATTGCTTTTCAAACGGCTGTGCGTGTTTGTGATGGAACTGTTTGAGGGCTTCGTGATCAATAGAGCCATCTTGTTTTTTCGGTATATCTTCCACTTGCCTGATGTCCCATTTCCCCTCTATGATGTCTGTGATCTTGTCAGCATCCACTTCTTTGCCTGATTGCACCGTATAGTACAGTTTCTTTTCAAAAAGCGGCATTGGTGCTGGTTGAAGATGTTCAGCGATTTCTTGATTCGCCCCATCTAGGCCGATAAATAGATGCGCTTCATTCAGCCGAACACCTAGACATAATGAATGGAGCCCTTGTTTTTTTCCAATCAATTGAAAGCCCTTGCGAACGGTTAGCGCAGCCCCAGTATGTCCCTTAGACAAACCAAGATTATCCCACATACTGAAATTCAACGAAATCGCTCTTCTTCCCTCATGATAGGTAAGGGCATGTGCGAGTCCATCTAAAAAGCTGTTTGCCGCAGAATATGCACCAAATGTGGTACCACCAAAAAAGCCATTCACTGATCCAAAAAAGACGAGTGGCACTGACGGATCATGCTTGAAAGCTTCCTGCAGCACCCAAGCACCGTCTGCCTTCCCTGAAAGTTCTTTGACGAAATCTTCTTCTGTTGTATGAGCCAGTGTGTACGTATCCACATGCTGAAAGTGCTCAGATACATTGCCAGCACCGGCTAAATGAAGCGCTCCTCGGATCGACTGTCCGAAATGCTTTTCTGCTTCATAAATCGCCTGCTCGACGTCACATAAATTCGTCACATCGGCTTGTACATAAAGGACGTCTCCCAGACCTTTAAGCTGTGAGAATGACGCCTCTTTTTCTCTGTCTTCTTCAAGGGATGTCCGTCCAATTAACACGAGCTTCAAGCCAAATTGGAGCATTTGCTTAGACAGTTCAAATCCAATACCGCCAAGCCCGCCAGTCAGCAAGTACAAGCCTTCATATTCTAAAAACCCTTCTGTCTGAGGTGCCGTCATCATATTCACTTTTTCCAGCTTTGGTACGAGGCGCTGGCCATGCCGGTAAGACACTTCTGCTTTCAAATGAATCGCACCTAGTTCGTCCGCAATATGCTTGGCATCCTGTTCCACATTCTCCGCTTCAATATCAAGGTGAGACACTTCTGCCCCTTCCCATTCTTGCGGGATGGTTTTTAATAATCCGGCAAGAGACGTTTTCTCCACATGAAGCTCATCTTGCGGTTTCACCAATTGACCACCTTTTGTGACAACAACGAGACGCATCGGCTCTTTATTTTCTTGTCTCAATGCTTGATACAAATACAAAATGGATTGGCTGGTGCTTGCATTCAGTTCTTTGAACTGCGCAGGGCTCGCAATCATCTCCTTGTCTGACACATTCCACAAGTGAAGCATACGGTCAATTTTTAATTCATCGGCTTCAAGCGCCGCCACAAGCCTGACGTAATCCCCCTTGATTCGAGGGTTCATCTGATACATCCCTTTTGACAGGCGTAAAAATTCATGACCCTTTTTCACAGAAACATAAGATAGGTTCATTTGTTCAAATTGGGCATAAAGCGATGGATAAAGCCCTTTTTCATCCTCAAATACGAGTACATGATCAGTGGATACCGGCTGAGATGGACCGATATTCTCTTTTACCCAAATACGTTTAAAGAACCAATCTGGGAGGGTTTGTTCATTTTCCGAAGCAAGATCAAGTGCACGTTCAATGTCATGAAACACCCCAGCTTTCAGTGCCGCACCTAGTTGAGCACGTTGGATTTTTCCGCTTTCTGTTTTCGGAAATTGGTCTTTTTTCACCGGAATGATGTGGTCAGGTTCGATTCCCATTTTGCGAATGATGCTCTCTCTAATCTGCTGAATCATTGTGATTTGATCCTCTATCGAATCCTTCTGCGTGACAAAAAAGACGGCGAGTGTGTCATTACTTGATTCGGGATTGTAAATGCCGTACGCAGCGGCAAAGGTGACTTCAACCCCCTCAACCTCTTCCACAACGGCTTCAATTTCGTAATTCAAATAGTTCGCTCCGTTGATGACGATGATATCCTTTTCCCGTCCTGTGAGGACTAGGCGCCCTTCATGAATAAATCCTAAATCTCCTGTATGAAACCAGCCGTTTTCCGCAAATACTTCTTCATTCGCTTCCTCATTTTGATAGTAGCCCATCATAATCGTTGGACTCTTCACCTGCAAGCGGCCGACTTGATCTTCTGGCAGCACATGGTGATGCTCGTCTACAATCCGAATCCATACAGAAGGGATGGGTGCACCAACTTCTGTAAAGGTCATCTTGTGCGGATGATCGTGCGCCACATATTGAATCTCACTTGTTAATGAGGTCTGATCAATGGTCAGTTGTCCACCCTGATCATCATGACGCATGAATTCTTTTGACTGGACAATGGCTGATGATGTTTCTGACATGCCATAAGCCGGCACCATCGCATGGCGGCTTAATCCGTGCTCACCCATGATGTGCATGAAACGCTGCGTCACTTTTGGAACAACTGCTTCGGCGGCGTTCATGATATAGGTCAAGGTGGAGAGATCCCAGCTCCCTTTGCGAATGTCGTCTTCATATTCATTCATCATCGCAAAGGCAAAGTTTGGCGCCCACGTCCTTGTGACACCGTATCTTTCTACCCAATCCAGCCACACCATCGGCCGTTCGATAAATTGATCAATGGATGGACTAATTTGCTGGCAGCCGAGGTACACATCATGTACATGAAACATGACAATGCCCCCTACATGATCAAGCGGCATCCAGTTCATTGATACATCCTCATGCGTGAAACCATTTGCCTGCTCAAAGGAAATGATTCTAGATAAAATGCTTTGATGGTTGTGCCGGATACACTTTGGCACACCCGTACTTCCTGAGGACAGCAACTGAAGCACAGGCTCATCCGGCTCTGGCTCATAATGCTGTTCATCTGGATCACAGGCAAGTAATGTTTCGATTGTTAAAATCGGAATCGCTTTTGATTCAAATGTTTCACGCAGTCCTGCAATGTCCTCAGCACTCGCTTCGTTTGTAATAATGAATGGCTCATTTTGCAGCTGAAACACGCCCTTGAGCTTGTTCACTCCTTGATTCATTTCATCATACACAGGCGGTACAGAGACTGGGGTTGGAATGATTCCACCGAGAATACAGCCCCAGAATACCGTGATAAAATCTTGATGGTCCTTCAATTGAAGCAGCACTTGATCGCCGTTTGAAAGTCCGGCTGCCCTTAATCCAGATAGGACACGTTCCGCTCCTGTGAGTAATTCCGGGTAAGTCTGGATCACCTCATGACCGCCTTCTTTGAGATACGTGACTCCGCGATTTGGTGACATAAAGGCGGCTCGGATCAGTACCTCTGTCAATGTGACTGGTGTACCTGGCTTTCTGATCACATCACCTCCATAAACAAGAGCTGGTGGTTTTTCTTGTGCGGAGGATTGTATGGTTTGGCTGACTTCATCTTTTGAAAACGATTCGTTTCCATTTGTACGCTGTCTATCTGGGAAGAGGTCATCTAAATGATAGGGTGTTTGTTTTTCTGTCTGACTCTCTATCAAAACGGCTGCTTCCTCTACTCCATCTATGGCTTTCGTGCGCTCTTCTATCTTTCTTCGTTCCTCTTCATCTAGTACATCAATGGCAAGCAGCGCCTCGGTATCGACCGCTCCACTTTCTTTTCGCGGCAAGGAAGGGACGAGGACGAGTGTGGCTGGCACTTCATCAGGATGAAGCGGGCCTTTCATCAAATCCTCTCTTGTCAGCGAAGGGTCCTTCGCTTGTGCAAAAAGCACAAGCGATAGGCCTCCTTCTTGATTTTTCTTCGGGATGAGCGCACATTCCTTTAGTGGAAAGTGAAGCATGAAGACTTTCTCTAATGCTTTGAGATCGATTCGTTTTCCATTGATCCTGACAATATGATTTGCTGCATTTCCTTTTCGTCTACTAACTAGCATTCTTCTTCTCCTCCTACATCCAATCCAAAATCTGAATCTTGCTTTCTTCCGTCCAAACGCCGACATCCCCTGTCGGATAAAGATATTCGCCTGTTTGATGTTTGAATGGATGCGGAATTTTATGCGCCTCCATCCAATCGGCTAGCTCTCCAAAAAGTGCTTTGATCTCTTTTGCACCGATAAAAACATCTCCAGGAAATCCAACCGGCATGAGCTGATGTTCTTCATTCAGGACATATATTTCCGTTTCATAGGCAGGATCATGTACGCCTGCATAAACTTCTTCTTGGTCTGGGTATAGCACGCTGACATGTGCGTTTTTCGCCCAATCACTGATCATCCGCTCTTTTTCCTCACTTGTCACAATGGTGAAGGAAGATAGCGGCGTATCCACTTGTTCTGTCATGGCTTCAAGGGTGTGAATCAGCTGCTCCATCAGCGTTTGTATTTGCTTTTCTGTATATTGATGTAAGTTGTATGTGATCCGAAGCTCCAGCGTATCTCCCGGCACTGCGACAAGGGTTAAGTCATAATTTGTTTCTTCATGACTGGCGATGTCCAAAATGCGTACGCCATACGGTTCAATGGATTCAATCGGATAGTTTTCAAACACGACAATGCTGTGAAACAATGCCTCACCATTTGGAATTTCCGTCATCTGCTGAATATCTGGCAGTACGGTATACTCGTATTCTCTCATCTGAAAAACGGTTTCCTGTGTATAGGCGAGCAATCGCGCAATCGTCCAGTCCGAATGGATCGAAAGACGAAGCGGCAATGTGTTAATAAAGAGCCCTGTCATGCTTTCCACTTCTGGTAAGTCGGCTGGCCGGCCAGATACGGTCACCCCAAATATGACATCCTCTGCGCCTGAATGAAGGTGCAAAAGCAGTCCCCACGCTGATTGAATCAGTGTGCTCAACGTGACCTTCTGCTTGCCTGTCATCTTCTCCAGCTTCTGCTGCATCTCTGGCGTCAATTTGACGCTGGACTGCGCCATGCTTACTTCTTGGTCTAAAGCATGTTCTTCGCCGTCTCCTGGAAGCGGTGTCGCTTCCTCTACGCCTGACATATAACGCTGCCAGAATTCTTGCGCCTTCTCTTGATCCTGCTTTTGCAGCCATTCGATAAAATCTTTATATGGACGGACTGTAGAAAGACTGATCTCTCGTTCGTCCACAAGAGAGCGATAAAGCGCAAAGGATTCCTGAATAAAGCTGAACAAACTCCATCCATCGATTAAAATGTGATGAAAACTAAAGACAAACGTGCATCTTTCCTCATCACAACGGAATAAAGCAATCCGAATCAGCGGTTCATCTATATGGTCTAAATTGAAATCCTTTGAACGATCAGATACTAAAAAGTGTTCGATTGTCTCTTCTTGCTCCTCGTCACTCAGGTGGCGCACATCGTGCTGAGTGAGGTGGATGCTTCCTTCTGATTGAATGAACTGAACAGGCTCCTTCAGCCCTTCCCAAGCGAATTTTGTTCTCAAAATGGAATGACGTTCTACAAGAAGATTCCAAGCTTGTTCATAGGCATCGCCGTTTGTTAAGCCTTGGAGCGTCATATGCACCTGACCAAAATAAGCTTGTGAGGCTTGATCTAGCAGTGCATGAAACAGCATTCCTTGCTGCATTGGAGACAGCGGATACACATCGACTACATTGTCTGGAAGTTCATCTATTTGCTTTTGCGTGAGCTGAACCATCGGAAAATCAGATGGTGTAAAGCCGCCGCTCGTTTCAACACAATGCATCAAGATGATCTCCATTTTTTCTTTAAAACGTTCAGGTAACAACCGCACCTCTTGATCTTGCAGCAGTTCACGATTGATCATAAAGTTCATCTGCAACTGACCATCTGTCACATATCCATACACATCGATCAAATGCTGTCTTTCTGCTTTCGGATCGTGAACATGTCCATTTCGCTCGTCTGCTATATACAGCTTGGCTTCGCCATCTGCCTGATCTAACTGACCGAGGTAATTAAAGCTCATCTGCGGCGTTACCGTTTTGAGTAAACGAGATTCTGTCATGTATTGAAGCAAACCATAGCCGATTCCCTTTTGCGGCACAGCTCGTAAGGTTTCTTTGACGTCTTTGATTTGTCTTGCAACATCGGTTTGTATAAAAGGAATAAAAATAGGATAAGAGCTTGTAAACCAGCCGACTGTCCGTGACAAATCCATCTGTTCAAATAAATCCTCGCGTCCATGCCCTTCTAACGTGATGAGCATTGGCTTTCCAATGGCTTGCGTGAGTCCTGCTAACAGTAAATCGTTAATCTCTGTTCGGTATGCTTGTGAGGCCTGTCTAAGTAACCTATCTGTTTGTTCCTTTGTGAGCTGAACCGACAGGATCTCTGCATGTTCTTCTATATTAGAAAGCGTAGGCAGTTGGAAAGGAGAACCTTCTTCCTCTTGATCCTTGATTTTTTGCCAAAAAGGGGCCTGCGCTTGTAATTGATCTGTTTGTGCATATTCATATAAGGCATCTGCCCACTGCTTATAGGAGGCGGTTTTTTTCGCAAATAGGATGTCCTGCCCCGTAGCAAGCTGTTTCAATCCATTTAGTACATCTTCTTGTATCATGCGCCATGATATGCCATCCATGACGAGATGGTGTGCAGCAATAAAGAGCTCAGACGTGTCTTCACCTGTATGAAAAAGAATCGCTTTGATCACTTCTCCGCGCTCTAATGACAATGTTCCTTGACAGGCACTTGTCTCCAAGCGGATTTGTTCCCGTGCTTCCTCCTGAGATACATCCGTCACATCAAAGAATGTGACACAAGGTGTGACACCAGGCTCATGAATGGTTTGAATCCATGTGCCATCTGCCTCTTTTGTATATATAGCTCTCAGCATATCGTGATGATCGACCAGTTTTGAAAGAACCTGTGTTAACTGTTCATGTGGAACAGATCGCTTCATTTCAATATGCGCCGATAGATTCCAATAATCTTGATTGGTCAACGATTGCTCAAAGAACCATGATTGAATCGGGAGAAGACGAACCTCTCCTGTCACAGGTGATTGATCATAGACTGTAGAGACCTCTGACTTTCTCATCGCTTGTGCGAGTTGTGAGATGGTCTGTTTTTCAAATACATCTCTCGGCTGGATGACGTAGCCTTCCTGTGCTAAACGTGCCACCATTTGTATGACAATAATAGAATCACCGCCAAGCTCAAAGTAGTTATCATGGACGCCAATAGAAGGAACGCCTAGCAGCTGAGACCACACTTTTTCTAACACACGTTCTTCCTCAGTAGCTGCTCTATCAATGGCTGTTTCTACTTCTTCTTGTCTCCACTCTGGCGGTGGAAGACGCTTTTGGTCTACCTTGCCATTTGGCGTGAGCGGTAATTCATCCAGCTCTATTAATAGGCTTGGCACCATATAATCTGGCAGAATGTCTTTTAAGTTATGGCGAATGTCTTGCGTGGTCATGCCGCCTTTTTGGACAAAATAACCGATCAATCGCTTATGACCACTCTCATGCTGATGCGGGATAACGGCACATTCTGTGATGTCATCAAATGTCAGCATAGCGGCTTCAATTTCTCCACATTCCACGCGGTGTCCGCGAATTTTCACTTGATGATCGATTCTTCCAAGACAGTCAATGATGCCATTTGACAGCCAGCGGCCCATATCGCCTGTTTTATATAAACGCGCTCCTTCTTGGAAAGGATGCGGGATAAATGATGATGCTGTTTTGTCTTCATCTCCAAGGTAACCAAGTGCTAGCCCTGTGCCGCCAACGTAAATTTCGCCGATGACACCTTGCGGAACTGGCTGCATTTGGTCATCTAATACATAAGCTTGTGAATAAGCAATAGGCTGTCCAATCGGGACCGTCGCCTGATCTTCTTCTAGTGCTCGAATGTGATGCACACAGGAGAACGTCGTATTCTCTGTTGGTCCATATCCATTTAAAAGCCCTTCAGGCAAATATGGTAGTGCTTTTCGGATATGAGCGGCTGATAAGGCATCTCCGCCGACCAATAATGCATGAAGTCCAGATAAAGCTTCTGGATGCTCTTCTGTTAAACGGTTGAACAGCGGCACAGTCAAGAACCCTGTTGTAATCTGATGAGTTTTTAGTGCTTCCGCTAATGTATCCATTGATAAAATGGTATTTCGATCCGTCAGTATGAGCCTTCCCCCGTTTAAAAGGGCTCCCCATATTTCATACGTAAATGCATCAAAAGAGAAGCTAGCGATTTGTAAAATGCGCGTTTGTTCATCAAGGGTGACATAGTCTGTTTCACACACAAGCCGGACGACCGCTTGATGCGGGATCAGTACTCCTTTTGGCTGTCCAGTTGACCCCGATGTGTAATTGATATAAGCAAGTCCATCAGGTCTTAGTGCAGCGGGCATGACCTCTGCTTCTGGTAAAAATTCTTCATACCCTTGATCAAGACAAATGAGTTCCGTTTGATGGATGGATACTTTTTTCAGCCATTCATTTTTTGTCAGTAAAAGCTGAATCCCTGTATCTCTCAGCATATAGTCAATGCGTGCATCTGGATATTCAGGATCAATTGGCACATAGGCCCCGCCTGCTTTCACAATGGCCAGCACCCCAAGAATCATTTCAGGCGATCTGTCGATGAGCAGTCCAACTGGTTCATGCGGCGTCACGCCTCGCTGCTGCAAATAGGCTGCTAGACGATCGACTTTCTCATGTAACTCTTGGTACGTCCACTCATCTCCCTGGAACTCGAGCGCCACTGCATGAGGTGTCTTTTTCACTTGCGCTTCAAATCGTTCCGTCATGAGTAACGGACCTTTTGGTTGATCAGTCTTTCCGCTCCATTCATAGAGCAATTGATGCTTTTCTTTCTCTGGCAGGAAATTCACTTGTCTGATCGGCAGCGCTGGATTTTCACAAATTCCTTCAAGCAGGTGCTCGTAGTATGCAAGGAATCGCTCCATCGTGTCATCAGAAAATAAATCCGCATGATACTCAAGTTTTAACTGAAGACCTTCAGCTCCTTCAAACACAAACAAAGAGAGATCAAATTTCGCTGTATCATTATCTTCAATGGCTAAAACTGACGTCGCCTCCCCCATTGGAGAAGCTTCAAGCGGTAGGTTTTGCAGAACAAACATAACTTGAAACAGCGGCTGCTTACTGGCATCACGGACAATATTCAATTCATCGACCACCATCTCAAACGGCACATCCTGATGTGCATAAGCACCGACGGTTGTCTCCTTCACTCGCTCTAATAATTCCGTAAAGGCTGGATTTCCGCTATGGTCGATCCGCAGGGCCAATGTATTCACGAAAAACCCGATTAAATGCTCCATTTCCGTTCGATTTCTCCCAGCAATGACCGAGCCAATGACAAACTCGTCCTGTGAAGACAATCGATGTAATAGAGTAGAGAAAGCCGACAGCAAGGTCATATACAGTGTGCTGTCTGTTTTCTTAGATAGCTCAGCAATCTTTTCAGACAGTGACTTCGACAGCTGATATGTTTTCGTCTTCCCTTTGTAGGATTGAACGGCCGGCCGCGGATGATCATACGGCAATACCAAATCTTCAACAGGTGCCGCAAATTGCTCCTTCCAATAGGCAAGCTGCTTACGTAATGGTTCTCCTGTCAAATACTCCTTCTGCCACAGTGCGTAATCCGCATATTGAATTGGCAGTGCCGGCAAGTGAGGCTCCCGCCCTTCGATCGCCGCTGTATACCACTCGGATAATTCTCTTGCAACAATGCCAATCGACCAGCCATCTGACACGATGTGGTGAATGGACATAAGCAAGATATGCTCTGCGGATGAAAGTCGAATCAGCTTCACTCGAAAGAGCGCTTCGTGTTCTAATTGAAAAGGTGTGGATGCCTCTTCTTTCGCCCATTCAGCCGCTTTTTGTTCTTTCTCTTCCTGTGACGCTATGCCTGAAAGGTCCATCACCTCAAGCTCTGGCAGGGCCATCTGTTCATGAATGACCTGTACCGGTTCATCCCCGCTCATCGTAAAGGACGTTCTGAGCGATTCATGTCTTTCCACCATATGATGCAGACTTTCCTGAAGCACCTTGATATCTAAAGGCCCGTTCATCCGAAAAGAAATCGTATTATTGTAAAATGGCAGATCCGGCTCTAATTGATAGAGGAACCACTGTCTTTGCTGGGCATAAGACATCGGAATGTCCTGACCCTTCTCCATTTTTCTCATCGGAATCACTTCATCTGCTTTGGCATTTGAATCGATCCAGTCTGCTAATTCTCCGAGTCTCGTATGTTCAAACAACACAGCAAGCGGCACGTCAAACCCTGTTTTTTGTCTAACCGCAGACAGCATTTGCGTCGCCTTCAGCGAATGACCTCCTAGTAGAAAGAAATGATCGCCGCAGTTGACATCTGAGACACCGAGCAGCTCTGACCAAATGTGTGCGAGCAGTTTCTCCGTTTCTGTGTGAGGTGCTCTGTTGTCTGAATCCATTCCGCTTTCCTCTATTAATTCATGAAAATATGCCTCGTCTGGCGTTCCATCTTCTGTTTCTTTCCAATATTCCTCAGGAAACAAATGCACGGCATATTCACCAGATAGACGGGACTGTAAACATGTATGAATCGATTGATACAGCCGCTCTTCCACCGCCTTTGTTTGATCAGTTTGGAAAAAGACGTAAAAGGTCTGCTCTGTTTGCATCTTCGCACCCGCATGGACCATCTCGTGAATCTCTTTCTTCGATCGATCCAATCCCGTATAAATGAGCGGAGCATCTGTCATCAGACATGCGAGCATCGTTTGGAAGCCTGCCTGCTTTGAAATTGGAAGATAACCTCTTTCTTTTAACATGCCTTTTATCATGGAGCCTTCACTCATGCCAATCTCGTCCCACATGCTGAAACTAAAGCAATATGGCTTCACTGTAGATGTCAGCTTCTGATAATGAGCAAACTGTTCCACGAACTCATTGGCAGCGCAATAGGCGCCGACAGTCATACCGCCCTTTAGCGTTCGGGCTGACGAGCTGGAAAGAAATAAAACATTCCTGCGTTTGGAGGCAGCTTCATGAAGCGCAATCGTTCCATATACCTTCGCTTCGTACATGTCATTCAGAGACACAGATGTCATATCAGCAAGCAGTTCTTCTTGAATAATACCTGCGAAATGAATGATGCCATCCAGCCTTCGATTTCCGGCGACCTCATGTCTAGAGATGATCGCTTCTACCTCTTTTTCAGCCGTGATGTCTGCTTTCTCATAAAGAACCTTGCCGCCATGCACTTTTGCCTGCTTTTCTAGCAAAGACAATGTCTCTTGCTGGTCACTAGAAAGTGCCTCTCTCTCTTTCCTTCCAAGCAACACGAGATGTGCTTGATAAGATGTCAGTAGGTGTTCACTGACTAAACGGCCAATTCCGCCTAGCCCGCCTGTTATGACATAAAGCCCAGATGATTCAAATGGCGGCTCTTTCCTTTTCTGTTCCTTTTCCAAATGAAGAGGTGCTAAAAAGGGAATATAACGAACACCTTGACGATAAGCAGCGACATGACAGTCTTGATCATGTGTGAGTTCTGCCATCATCGCCATTGCATGGGGATGTCTAGATACCGATTCTACTAGAGAAAAATCAAGACATTGCACCTTGATAAACGGCCATTCATGCTGAACTGCTGTCATCAGTCCGGCTGTCGTTGCTTTTTCTACATCGTGGATATGATCCCCCGGCACATTCATCGCATGGGCTGAGACAAAAGTGATGGCCACCTGCTCCTCATAGACGGAAATGGCTTTTGTTAAAAATAATGCACTCATGCTGCCCGTTTTCTGCGCTTGTTTTGCCTTGGCCACATAAAGCTTGTCTTCTTGGTTTGTATAGTTCCAAAGGTGAATGATGTGTTTCACCGAAACGCCATACGAACGGAGCGTCTCAAAGAGTTGTTCGTAGTCAGACGGCCGATTCGGGTGGATGATGAAGTGAGTGTGTGTGAGTTGTTTGAACGCTTGACCCGGTTCAACCGTAATGTATGTTTGTTCACTGTTTGCAAAAGATTTCAATTGATCTGCCAGTCCTAATGGATCTGCAAAGATCACAACGTCCCCTATGATCTGCTTGTCAGCTGCATCAAGTGGAGCAGGTATCCACTTCTTTTGATAACTCCAATCAGGCAAGGTATGTTCATTTTCAAGTCTCATGTCCATTTCCATGATCATTTCATCAAATTCGCCTTCTTGCCATCTTGTCTTGAGCTGTGCCCTTTCTATTTTTCCAGAGCTTGTTTTGGGAAATGCATGCTTCTGGACAGGAATGATGCGAGATGCAGACAAGCCCATTTTTGTTGCAATATGGGATTTAATGTGCTGACTTGCCCTCATAATATAAGCCGGCTCATACAGCTTCGGTGTAAAAAAGAGAATCAGTTCATCGGATGCAGAAGCCTCCATTCGGACAGAACAAGCAGCCACAAAGCTCGTTTCTACTCCCGGTACTTCCTCTGCTATGGCTTCAATTTCATAGTTGTGATAGTTTTTCCCGTTGATGATAATCATGTCTTTTTCTCTACCGGTTAGTGTCAGCCTTCCTTCGTGCAGGAAACCTAAATCACCCGTGTGAAACCAGCCATCCGCTTGAAATACTTCTTGATTCGCTTCGTCATTCCGGTAATAGCCCTTCATGGTGGTTGGACCTTTTATTTGCACACGGCCAATATGATCTTCTGGAAGAAGCTCATGCTGATGATTGACGATGCGTATCGTGATACCTGGAATCGGTTTGCCCAACTCTGTAAAGCTGACGGTTCCTGTCTCACGTGCTTCTGCAGGTCTTAGCTGCTCTGTCAGCGACGTTTCCTCAAAGGTCAGAACCCCGCTGTTTTCATCTCCACGCTCAATCGCAAAGGAAAACACAACCGCTGATGAGATTTCAGACATGCCGAAAGCCGGTCTGATCACATCTCCCTTTAAGCCGTGCGGAGCAAGCAGGTGTAGAAATCGGTGGATGGTTTTTGGCACGACCGCCTCTGCCCCATTGATCATGCAGGTCATCGCCGACAGATCCCAAGACCCTGATGAAATCTCTTTCTCATAATCATTGATCATCGCAAATGCAAAGTTAGGTGCCCACGTCTTCGTTGCACGGTAGCGGTCCATCCAGTCAAGCCACCGCAACGGCTGAGCGATAAAGTCATCCGTTCTTGCCCGAATCTGCTCGCAGCCTGTGTACACATTGACAAGGTGGAACATCACGATGCCACCAATATGATCTAAAGGCATCCAGTCTAATGAGACATCCTCTTGTGTAAATTGATTTGCTGCCACTGTTCCTTTGACGTTCGCCAGCACACTTCTATGGGAATGCTCTACACACTTTGGCATCCCTGTACTTCCAGACGTTAAGATAAAGAAGACGGAATCATCCGGCGCGGCAGGATGAGCGGCTGTATCTCTTTCTAATGTCAGCATCGGCTCAACTGCTGCGACACGTAATTGGTCTGTATGCCACAGTAAGGCTAACCCTTGCACCTCCTCGATCAGTGAGTCATCTGTTAGGATGAGCGGATGCTCGAGCAGCTTCCAAGCGTGATGAAGCTTCTTCACTGCAGCATTCATCTCCCGATAGGTTGGGGCAGCCGACACAAGCGTTGGAACAAATCCGCCTAATACACATGCCCAAAAGGCAGTGACCATGGCATGATTCGATGAGAATTGAAAGAAAACAGGATCGCCTGCCTTAAGCCCCATTGCCCTTAACCCAGTCAGAACCCTCTCGGCGTCTCCTTTCAACTGCGCATAAGATTGTGTGAGTTCGTTCTTGCTATTCACGATATACGTAAGCCCATTTGTCGTTTTTGCAGCCTCTGTTAAGACGTCCTGTAAGGTCTGTGCGCCTTCTGTGACATCGAGATCCCCTCCATAGGAAAGAGCGGGCGGCATGTCGGCCAAAGCAGGTACAGCCGTTTGCGTCTGTATCGCTTCCGCTGCGGCCTCCTGCTCAATGTGCTTGTCGAGAAATAAATGAGAGAGGTGATACGGCCGCGGTCGAATGGTTTTTTCACGTGAAAAAACAGCGAAGCGTTCGATTTCGTTGGTTTGTAAAATGGTTGTCTTTACATCTTGTAAAATCGCATCCATTGATTCATGTATACTCGTTTGGTTAATGGTTGATGGTTTCATATGAGTTCCTTTCCTTTTTTGTTAGGCAGGACTGCAAGGCTGCATCCTGCCTAATCTAAAGTTTACAAGACTCGTTCTCTATTTGTTTGATTGACAATATGTTTGATCAGCTTTGCATTTTGAGCTGCACATTCTTTCTGTTTGAACATATCAGCATGCTGACCATAGCCTTGGTATTGGGTAAAAGATCCGGCCGTTGCCTGTGTCCACTCTTCCATCCAGTCCGGGATCGCTATTTGTTCTTCAGATTGGATGAACGTAATATCTGCCTGTATTTTGCCTTGATTCACCCCCTTAACAAACGTTTCATAGTAGGCGCGCGTCTTTTGGGCAAGCGCTTCTTGAACGATCTCCCCTTGAGCAAGTTCGTTTTGTTTCGTTTGATGAACAATCGCTTCAATATCATCATCAATGGATCGTCCTTCTAAATCACTTTCTCCAATTTTCTTATAGGAATCGATCATGATGACTTTCTCGACTGTCCGTCCTACTTGTTCAAGCGCTTGAACAAGCTCAAAGGCGAGGTAACATCCGCCTGAGTACCCCATCAACGTCAGCGGCCCTTTTGGCTGAAGGTGCTGAATATGCTGAACGTACTGTGCCATTCGGTTATTCGTTTCAATAAAATCAAAGGCGATCAATCGGACATCATCAAGCGTTTTTGCTGCTTCCTGATAGATAAAGCCGTAGCCTGGTAATGGCGGAAGAGCAAAGACTGTTGATGATTGAGATTCATTGAATACAAGATAGCCAGCGGTTTCACCGTCCTGATGCTGAATATAACGACTAAGCGCTTCAATCGTCGGGGTCTCAAACAACAAATGAATCGGCACCTGAACCTCAAACTCTTTTGATACTTTGGACAAAAGAGACATCGCTTTTAAAGAATGTCCGCCAAGCTCAAAGAAATGGTCATCTGTGCTAATATCCTCTCGTTCAAGTACTTCTCGCCACATTACCAGCAGCTTTTGTTCCACTTCATTTGCGGGCAGTTTCACACGGCGGTTTCCTTGCGGTGCCTCTGGTTTTGGTAGCTGGCGTTTATCAACCTTCCCGTTTGGCGTAAGTGGGAGGTTCTCCAGTTCAATCAGCTCATGAGGCAGCATATAAGCTGGAAGACGCTCTTTCAGCCTTGATTTGATGTCATCGAGTTTGCCTTTCCATGCATCATCACACGTGATATAGGCAAGCAGCCTTGTATGATTGGTTTCATCATGATCCGCTAGGAGTACAGCTTGTTTTACACCTGGGTGCATGAGAAGGTTGGCTTCAATTTCTGTCAGTTCAATTCGGTGTCCTCGAATTTTCACCTGATCATCGAATCTACCTGCATACTCAATTAGACCGTCTTCTCGAAAATAGGCTAAATCCCCCGTGCGATACAGCCGCTCACCCGAAGCAAAAGGATGAGGAATAAACACTTGTTTTGTCAGATCAGGACGATTCAAATACCCTTTTGCCAGTCCTTTGCCGCTCAGACAAAGCTCTCCAACCAATCCAATCGGCTGAAGCTGCCTGTGCTCACTCAATATATAAGCGCCCGTCTGGTTGAGCGGCTTCCCAATTGGAATAGAATGTGCCTCTAAAGGGATCGCTTCATCTATCGGATAATATGTGGCAAAAACCGTTGATTCGGTTGGTCCGTATACGTTCAACAATCTGCCTTTTCCCATAACATCAAAGGCTTTTCTCACATGCTGAACCGATGCCCTCTCTCCCCCAAACAGCACCTTACGCACACCGCGCATCCAGTCTGTTCCTTCATCAACGAGAAGATGGAATAAAGCCGTTGGAACAAACATGACAGAAATATGCTCTCCTTTTATCAGCTCAGTGAGCTTCCCCATATCTAAAATGGTTTCTTTTTGCGGCAGGACAAGCTTTGCTCCGTTTAAAAGCGCACCATATACATCAAATGTAAAGCCATCAAATACGCTATTTGATAACGACAACAATGTATCTGTTTCTAAAATGGTTAAATAATTCGTATTTTTGACCACCCGGGCAATATTGGAATGGGTCGTCATGATGCCTTTTGGCTGTCCGGTTGTTCCAGATGTATACATGATGTATGCCGTATCATCTAAACCAGCTTCAAGTGGCAGATTCTCTGAGCTCATCAGTAAAATTTCTTGATCATCTGCAAAAAGATACGTGCCATCAAATGCGAGTGACCTCGTCTGATTGATAAAGGATGAATGAGTCAGAAGATGCGTCGCTCCGCTGTCTTTCAGCATATATTGGATACGGCTTTCTGGATAATCTGGATCAATCGGCACATAGGTGGCACCTGCTTTTAAGACAGCGAGTAAGCTGACAATGAGTTCAGGTGTCCGCTCTGCTAAAATGGCGGTCACCGTTTGATGACCCACCCCATTTTTTTGCAAATGCCTTGCCAGTCGATTGGCTTGTTCGTTCAGCTCCGCATATGTCATCGTGTGATCACCTGCTGATAATGCCACTGCATTCGGCTGTTTTCGGACATTATGCTCAAACCACTTTGTCAAATAAAGCTGATCATGCTCCAGCTCAGGTGCATTCCATTCCTCTAACATTCGCTGTTTTTCCTGCTTTGTCACAAGTGTCAGTGTATGAACTGACTGATCTGGATGTTTGATGGTCCCTTTGATCAAAAGGGTCAGCTGATCCTTTAATTTATGGACAAATGCAGGATCAAATGCACGCTGATTAAAGGCCAGCTTCAGCTGCAATTGTTCCCCAGGTGATGCAAGTAAATTGAGATCATAGTTCGATTTCTCATAGACATTCATGTCTTCTACTGTAAAGCCAAGCAGTGACTCCTGCTCGTCTTTCTTTGCAGCAGGGACATTCTCAAACACCACAATATGATCAATGAGCTGCTGCTGACCTGCCTTAGCCTGAATATCATAAATCGGGATATATTGGTGCGGTTCAGCCGCTAAAGACTGCTGCTGCGTCTCTGATAATAGAGAACGGAACGTCATTTGGTCTGTCAGCTGAATTCGTCTTGGAATGACATTGATGAACAACCCCACCATCCGGTCCACACCAGCTAAATCTGCCGGACGTCCTGACACAACCGTTCCAAACAACACATCGTTTGAGCGCTGATACCTGCTGAGTAAGATAGACCAAACCGATTGAAGCGCACTGCTTAACGTGGCATTCTGCTGCAAGGCTAACTCTGATAAAGCAGCTGTTTCTTCTTTACTCATGGCCCATTCGATTTCGCCTAATTCATGCTCATTTGTTTGCTTTCGCTGTTCTTTAAAAGTCGACTGCCCCTCAAAACCAGCCAAAGATTGCGTCCAATATTCAAGTGAGGCTTGTTTATCTTGTTTTTCCAGCCATTGAATATATTCTTTATATGGCTTGACTGGCTCCAGCCTGTAAGGGATGTCATGCAAAAGTGCATGATAAATCGCAAACAATTCCTGCACAACTAGGCCAAAACACCAGCCATCTAGAAGGATATGGTGATAGCTCCATATCCAGCGATAGCTTGAAGGACCCGTTTGAAAAACAGAGGCCCGCATGAGCAGATCCTTCGAGAGATCAAATCCTCTCAGCTGATCCTTTTGTTTAAAACGATCAATACGTTCAAGCTGTTCACTTTCAGAAAGATCCTGTATGTCCACAACATCAAGCTGGAAAGGTCGATTTTTTAATACAACTTGGACAGGACGCTTCACTTTTTCGTGGAGGAACACGGTACGAAAAATATCGTACCGTTCCACAATGATATTCATGCTTTTCTCAAGCAAATCATGCCGAAGTGTGCCCTTCACGTTCATATCCATTTGTTCTACATAAAAGCCTTTTTCTTGATGATGGAGGGTATGAAACAGCATTCCTTCTTGCATCGGTGACAGATAGTACATATCTTGAACTTGATCCCTTTTAAATTGACTCATCTATTTCATTCCTCCTTCCCCTTTTTCATGACTGATCTAGTGGTGTTAGGTCAATTTCTCCTCAAGCATGTCAAAGATATCGTCCATTTCATCCATTTCAAGGTCTGCAGCCGAGAAGTCACTTGGTGTAAATTCTCGCTCTTGATGCGCTAAGCAATGGGTGATGATGGATCTGATCTTCTCCTTCAACAATGCGATGAACTGCTGTATCGTTTGTTCTTCATATTCACTTGCACAATATGAGCACGACAGAATGAATTGATTGTGCTGAACAAGACCGCTGAGGTTCAGCTTATAAACAGCTTCAGATTCAGGGCTTGCTTGACGGCCCATATCATAGGTTGAGGGCCCAAAGAGTTCTGTCGTCACTTCCTGATCAATCTGCCCAAGATAGTTCAAGCTGATTTCAGGCTGCACGTGTTTGACTGACGGTTCGGATGGTGTCATGTATCTTAAAATACCGTAACCAATCCCTTTATTCGGTACACGCCGTAGCATCTCTTTCGTTCCTTTGATAGCGTCTGCAATGGTCTGATTCGGTTTCGCTTCAAGAACGACTGGATACATGCTCGTAAACCAGCCAACTGTGCGGGATATATCTAATCCTGATAAAATGTCCTCTCTTCCATGACCTTCAAGCTGTACATGTACATGAGATTGACCTGTCCATTCCTGAACGGCCAGCCCAAGCGCACATAGAAGAATATCATTCATTTCTGTTGTGTACGGAAGATGGATATTCGTTAACAGATGCTCGGTTTCTGCTTCTGTCAGCTGCATTTTGACCGCTTTCGTATCCGCGACTTTTCTTTCTTTTACTTCATGGTCAACAGGTAAAGTCGTAAACGGTCTATTTTCAATCGCTGCCCAATACTCCTTCTGGTTTTTTAGCAGCTGTGACTGCGCATATCGTTCAATCGCTTCTGCCCATTCTTTGAAAGAGTGCGTTTTTGGCGGCAGAACCATCGTTTCTCCTTTTTCTGCCTGATGATAAAGAGACATAAAGTCTTCTAGTAAAATCCGGCAAGAAACGCCGTCAATCACAAGATGATGTGTGATGATGAGTAAGTGATCACCGTTTTCTGTATGGAAACAAATCACTTTCATCAATGGACCCTTTTCAAGATTCAGTTGACGCTGATACTCATTGGCGTATGTGGAAATCGCCTGTTTCACATCTTGCGCTTTTGAAACATCACAAGAAATAATTGAAAATGGTTCTGTCAACTCCCGCTGATTGTATTGCAGCATGTCATCATGCTCCTGTCTGAACACCATGCGCAGTGCATCATGATGTGAGAGCAGTTTTTGCAGAACTTGTTCTGTGACAGCCAAGTCAAACCCTTTTGGTGCATGAAGCATCATTGAGAGATTCCAGTGGTGCTGGTGATCAAAGTTCCGTTCAAAGAACCAGCGCTGAATCGGTGTTAAAATGACCTCTCCTTCCACAGCTGACTGATCAGCTGTGAGAAGGTCCGCTTCTTCGATATATGGGCGAAGCTCCGCAATCGTTGGGTATTGGAAAAGCAGTTTCATATCGAGCTTCCAGCCTTCTTGCGTGAGTCTGCTTGCCATCTGGATGCCTTTAATCGAATCTCCGCCAAGGAAGAAGAAGTGGTCGTGAATACCAACTTGGCTGACGCCAAGTACATCTTCCCAAATGCCGCAAAGTAGTGCTTCCACTTCATCTCTTGGGGCTTCGTATGCTGTTTGATTCGCTTCCACATCAGGTGCTGGCAGTGCTTTGAGATCCACTTTGCCATTTGCCGTCATTGGCAGTTGGTCTAGCTTGATGATCCATGATGGCACCATATATTCAGGCAAGATGCGCTTTAAGCTTTCTTTCAGCGCAGCCGTTTCTGCATCTGTAATGACGTAAGCGACAAGAGCGTCTTGATCACTTGCGTCTTTGACCGTTGTCACGACGGCTTCTTTCACTTCATTTAGCGCAAGGAGCTGCGCTTCAATTTCTGATAGCTCAATACGGAATCCGCGGATGCTCACTTGATGGTCTTTTCTACCGAGATAGATCAGTTCGCCATCCTCTGTCCACTTCACCAAATCACCTGTACGGTACATGCGCTCTCCTGGATAAAACGGATCTGGGACAAACCGTTTGTCCGTTTCCTCTGGGAGATTCCAGTAGCCTCTTGCCAGTCCTTTCCCCGCAATCACGAGCTCACCCGGTACGCCTTGCGACGAGAGGTCATATAACGAACCCATAATGTAAAAACGAGTATTGGCAATCGCTGTTCCGATAGGAAGCGTGCCTTGATCTGGATCAATGATCCCGCTAGTCGCCACGACCGTATTTTCTGTTGGGCCATAGTTATTCACGAGTTTGTATGGAACGGGCTTCACCTGTTTCAGCTTGTCCCCACCTGTCAGTAAGTAACGGAGAGAATGATTGTCCATCGACATAAACTGCTCACATAGCTGTGTTGGCAGAAACGCAATGGTAATGCCTTCGTCATTGAAATACGTATTGAGCTTGATCATATCGAGGCGAATCGCTTCGTCGATGATATGGAGCTCTGCGCCGGCGATCCATGTCGGGAACATCTCCCAAATGGAGGCATCAAAGCCAAAGCCGGCATATTTGGCGGTTCGGTCTTGTTTCGTCACCTGAAAAGCATCATTGTGCCAAAAAGCAAGATTGACAAGAGACTGATGCTCGACCATGACACCCTTCGGCTGTCCAGTCGTTCCAGATGTGTAAATCATATAAGCGAGATCCGTTGGTTTGATAGGAACCTGAATCTCGTGCGCTTCTCCTTCTACTGCCTCTTCTATGAAGAGGGTATGACCTGTGAAAGAAGGTGGTGCAGTGAGCCCATTCTGAATCAGAAGGACCTCTGCCCCGCAATCTTCTAGCATATAAGCAATGCGCTGCGCTGGATAATCAGCATCAATCGGCACAAATGCCGCACCTGCCTTGAGAACTCCGAGAACAGCGGCTGTCATCTCGAGCGATGGACGCGTGAGAATGCCGATGCGGTCTCCCGGTTTTGTGCCACTGGACATAAGTCTTGCGGCGACTGTATTCGCCCGGTTGTTCAGTTCTTCATACGTCCAGCTTGTGCCGCAGAAAGTTGCGGCTTTATGATGAGTTACTTCCTGTGACTTCGCCTCAATCAATGCATGAACCGTTTGATCTGTCGGGACATCTAGGACAGGTCCGGACCATTCATCAAGCAGATGTCGCTCTTCTTCTTTTGTTAAGATGGAGATGGTTGAGATCGGCTGATTCAATTTCGCAAGCATTTCGTCTATGATTCGCTCAACATATTGACTCCATCGCTGAATGGTACTCTTTTTAAATAGTGCCGCTGCATATTCAAAGCGCAAGCCCACTTGATCTTGTTCCTCAAAGATGCCGAGCGTTAAATCAAACTTTGCCTGAACGGCTTCTTGCTGTTTGTGCGAAAGCGTAAGTCCATTCAATTCCGGTAACGTCAGATCACGCTCATCCGTTGTCATCATGACACTAAATAACGGGTTGCGACTCGTGTCTTTCGGAAGGTCTAACTGCGCGACCAAATCCTCAAATGGGAATCCTTGATGTTCATAAGCTGATAGATTGTGATCTCTTATTTTTTCTAGCAGATGCTCTGCAGTTTCTTCTAACTGAACGTCATGTCGAAGGGCCAGTGTATTCACAAACATGCCCGGAATCCGTTCGATTGACGCATGTGTACGTCCAGCCGTTACAGCACCTATGACGATGTCATGCTGCCCAGTCAATTTATGAAGGAGAATGACAAAGGCCGTTTGCATCACCATGTTCAAGCTCACATTTTTTTCAGCCATGAGCGCTTTGAGATGCTGCGCCTTTTCAGCAGACAGGCATCTATCAACCCGGTCTCCTGCAAATGACTGCACGCTAGGCCGCGGGAAATCAAGCGGAAGTGCCAAGTCTTCTGGTGGCTGTGCATATTGCTCCAGCCAATACTGCCGCTGTTTTTCAAGTGCTACTTGCTGCTCTTCCTCTTGCTGCCATACCGCATAATCCTTGTAGTGCAACTGAACTGGCGGTAACGTCTTATGCTCATACAACTCCGCTAATTCTTGAATGAGCAGACTGCGTGTCACCCCATCTGCGATGATATGGTGCATATCCATCATGAACACATATTTATCATCAGACAGCTTTGCCACTTTCGCCCTCATTAGAGGTGCTTGATGTAATGAGAATGGTGTCATGAAGTTGTCTACGACGGATTGTACCTGATCGCATTCTACTTCAACCATCTGTAACGTAAACGGCACACGGCGATAAATTTTTTGGACGGGACTCCCGTCAATTTCAACAAAGGCTGTCCGCAATGACTCATGTCTATCAATTAAAGCGTGAATCGCTCCTTCTAGCTGCTTCAGATCAAGGTTTCCTTCCATCATGAAAACGGCTGGCATATGGTAGGTGACGGATTCTGGATGCAGCTGCTGTAATACGTACATTCGCTTTTGTGCGGAAGAGACTGGATAGAAATCTTGCTTTTCCGCTGGCTGAATGGATGTAACGAGCGAAGCATCAGCTTCTTCCAAATAGGCAGCTATCGCCCGTATCGTTGGCTTTTCAAAAAGAACCTTGAGTGGAACATGCTGATTCAGTTTGGCTTGGATTTTCGAAATGAGCACCATGCCTTTCAGAGAATGCCCGCCTAATTCAAAGAAATGGTCATCAATGCCAACTTTCTCAATTCCAAGAACATCTGACCAAATATCACAAAGCGTCTGCTCAAGCGCTGTTTCTGGTGCTGCATGTGCCGTGCGGTTCATATGTGCCTCATGAGGAAGCGGCAGAGATTTCGCATCCACTTTTCCGTTTTGCGTCAGCGGAATATGATCCACTTTGACAAAATAAGTAGGAATCATGTAATCCGGCAGTGTCTCTGAAAGCTTTTCTCTAAATGTCAGCGTTCCAATGTGATCAGGTGCTGTATAATATAACGCCAGCTCCGGTAAACGAGATGTGTTGATCACTTTGACATACACTTTTTGAATGGTTGAAAGGGCACGTACGGCATGCTCAATTTCTTGTTTCTCAATTCGATAGCCGCGAATTTTCACTTGATCGTCTACTCTTCCAAGGAATTCAATCTCCCCATTTGCATGCTGTCTGACCAAATCTCCCGTTCGATACATCCGCTCTTGAGGGAAATAAGGATTTTCAAGAAAACGCTCTGCTGTTAATTCAGGCTGATTCAAATAACCTTTTGAAACACCATCACCTGAAATGTAGAGCTCACCCGGTGCGCCATAAGGGACAAGACGCTGCTGGCGATTGCATACGAGCGCTCTTGTATGAGCAATAGGCTTTCCGATGATAGAACGCTCCTTTAAAGCGTCCAGCTCATGCGGTGTCATTAGCTTGCTCACTGTACCAATCGTTGTTTCTGTCGGACCGTAATGGTTCATCACTGCCACACATGGATGCTGCTTCATAAATGTTTCAACATCTTCAGAGACAATCGGTTCTCCTCCCAATACCACAAGCCGTAAAGCGTCAAATGTATAACCCTTTGAATCTGCCATCATATGAAATAAGGATGGTGTCATTTTGATATAAGTCAGCTCTTGTTCATCAATAAAACGCATGAGACGTACAGGGTCTGTATACACGTCTTCACGAGGAATATAGAGTGTCCCGCCTGCTTTTAGAACCGGGAAAATGCTTGTGTAACCAAGGTCGTATGCATAAGAAGACAGGAGTGCCGTTCGATCGCATTCTTGTAAAGTCACTTCATGTGTCAACCAATTGACGTAGTGTGATAGATTACGATGCGTGAGCTGTACACCCTTTGGCTTCCCTGTTGTTCCAGATGTGTAAATCACATAAGCCAGTTGATCAACCGATACGTCCGGCAGGTCTAGAGAATCGTTTCGTTGGACGGCTTTCTCCACATGTACGACCTGAATCGACTTGAGATACTGATAGGAATCGCCAAGAGACTCATTTGCCACGATGACTTTTGCCCCTGAATCTTTTAGTGTGTAACGAATACGTTCCGCAGGAAAAGCTGGATCAATTGGTACAAATGCACCGCCTGCTTTCATTACACCTAGCATCGAGACAATGACATAGACAGAGCGATCAAGAATAAGCGCGACTGTGCTTTCTTTCTCTACGCCTTGCATCTTCAGCTCACTGCAAAGAGCATTGGACATGCGATCCAGTTCGCAGTAGGTGAGCTTCCTTTCACCATCCATCACCGCAATGGCATCAGGCGTTTCCATGGCTTGCCTTGAAAATTGCACATGATACGGCTCATGTTGACCTGTTTGTTCTCCATCCCTTTTCTCCAGCCGCTCCATTTGCTCATGCTGATCCAAGAGATTGAACAAGCCAATTTGTTCATGCGGATGCTGGACCGCCTCACGAATAATCGCAAGCAGATGTGTTCCGAACCGGCGGATGGTTTCCTCTTTAAATAATGCCGTTGCATAGTCTAGGCTTAGTTTTATTTCTCCCTCACGTTCAAATGCTTCTAGAGACAGATCAAATTTGACGGATCGGTGCTGTATTGCATAAGGCGAAATGTTCAGATCGCCGAGCTTTAGTGCAGGAACATCCATGTTCTGCATATTAAACGAAACACTAAAGAGCGGGCTTCGGGTTGTATCACGATCAAGTGGCAGACGCGCGATTAACTCTTCGAGCGGATAGCTTTGATGTGCAAAAGCATCTACACTCGTTTCTTTTATTTCTTCAAGCAGCTGTATAAATGACTTTGTTTGTTCCGGTTTCCCGCGCATCGCAATGGTATTGATGAACATCCCCGGCATGTCCTGAATATCTGGATGTGTTCGCCCCGCAACAGGAGATCCGACAATGATATCTTCCTGTCCGCTGTAGGAAGCGAGCAGTACTTGAAATGCAGATAACAAGAACATGTACAGCGTCGTATCTGTATTCTTGAGCAGCTCATGAATACGCTGAGTTGTCGCTTGATCACAGCCAAACATCACCCGTTCTCCAGAAAAATCACGTTCCACGGGACGTGGGTAGTCTGTCGGCAAATCTAAAACCGGTATATCTCCTTCGTATTGCTTCAGCCAATACGTTTCATGCGCACGTTGTTTCTCTGTTTCTTCTTCACTTAACTGCCAGACAGCGTAATCTTTATAATGAATGGCTCTTTCTGCAAGTGCCTCTCCATCATAGGCTTTCGCCAAATCCTGAATGAACGTCTTCATGGAACTGCCATCTGTAATGAGGTGATGTGCTTCCAAGACTAATAGATGACGATCATGACTCACTTTGAGCAGTTGTGCCCGCAGGAGGGGAGCGGCTGTCAAATCAAACGGCGCCTGACGTTCAGCAAGAAATGCCTCGGCCTCTTCTTCCTTTACATCATGGACAGGGAGATCAAATGCCGCTCGTTCATGTACCCTTTGGACGATGTTCTCGCCTTTCATATGAAAACTCGTTCTCAAGATTTCATGCGTTTGAATCAACTCATCAAATGCTGAGGTGAGCCGCTGATGATCGAGCGTACCTTCAAGCGTTAAGACGATCGGAATATGATAGTTCGTACTCTTAGGTTCAAGTGTTTGTAAAATGTATAAGCGCCGCTGAGCTGGTGACACTGGATAGTCCTCCGCCTTCGCTGCGGGTAAGATCGGATGTCCTTGTTCTTCTTGACCGCCCTGGTCAATGTATGACGCAAGCGATCGAACCGTTGGCTTTTCGAATATCACTTGAATCGGAACTTCCTTTTGGAACACTTCTTGGATTTTGGCTGACATCATCATTGCTTTGAGTGAATGTCCGCCAGTCATGAAGAAATGCTCATCTATTCCCACCGCTTTCCCAAGCAGCTCCTCCCAAATTTGAGCAAGCGCCTTTTCCGTCTCGGTTTCAGGTGGAATGATCATGATTTCTTCACGATCAGCTACGTCAGGCGTTGGTAAAGCTTTTCGATCGACCTTTCCGTTTGCGGTAAGCGGAAAAGCATCTAGCTTCATGACGTGATGAGGTACCATATATGCTGGCAGTGCTTGATGAAATAGAGCCCTCACTTCTTCTTCTGTGATCGTTCCCGTATAGTAAGCGGTCATTTCTTTTTCTTCTGAAGGAGACGCATGGATGAGCACAACCGCATCATCGATCCCTGTCTCTTGTTGAAGAACCGTTTCAATTTCACCGAGCTCAATACGGAAGCCGCGGATTTTCACTTGATCATCTGTCCGTCCGAGGAATTCGATTTGACCATTTGAACCGTACCTAGCCAAATCTCCTGTTCGATACAAACGCCCTTCTGCCTTGAAAGGATCAGCGATAAATGCTTGCTTTGTTAATTCTGGACGATGGAGATATCCTCTTGAGACACCGTCTCCGCCGACATACAGCTCTCCTGGCGCGCCAATTGGCTGAAGTCTTTGATTGTCATCTAAAATGTAAGCGGTCGAATGATTGATCGGCTGACCAATTGGAATCGTGCCCGTTTCATCCCCTCTCACCTCATAAATGGTTGAGATGGTGGTGTTTTCTGTTGGGCCATACGCATTCAGTAAAACAAGTGATGGATGGTTTTTCTTCACAAGCTCTGCACTTTTCACATTGATCACATCACCGCCTGTGATCAATTTGGACAATCCTTTAAACATATGCGGCCGCTGCTGAGCGAGTTGATTAAACAAACCTGTCGTTAAAAAGAGCGCCGAGATTTGATTCGTTTGGATAAATCGTTCCAACCGGTTGATGTCTAATAACGTGTCACGGTCAACAGGATAAAGCGTTGCACCGTTCAGCAGTGTTGTAAAGATTTCAAAGGTAATGGCATCAAAGCTGACTGCTCCTGTATGTGCCATACGATCCGACTTGTTCAAGCCCAGTGTCTCCTGAGAACATGCCAATCTGACAATATGCTGATGCTCAATTTGAACACCTTTTGGCTGACCGGTTGACCCCGACGTGTACATGATATATGCCAATTGCGAAGGAGAGGTCTCGACTTCCAATGGTACGATTGACTGATTCGATATGTCTGACACATGAACGGCTTGGATGCTTTCATGAACTGGCGGCTGGCTGTCCGCATAGAGCAACACGGATGCACCGCTGTCTTCAAGCATAAAGCGGATTCTCTCCTCTGGCTGGGCTGGATCAATTGGTACATAAGCAGCCCCTGCTTGAAGAACCGCTAAAATGGCGATCACTGCTTCAGCAGATCGATTCATATACACTGCGACGGCATCTTCTTGTTTCACTCCGCTATCAATCAAATGTCCCGCAACACGATGGATTTCTTGGCCGAGTTCTTCATAGGTGAATGCCCGCTCTCCTTCGACTAACGCCAGATGGTCTGGCTGCGTTTGAATGCGTTCTTTCAGAAGCTCAGGAATAGACAGATGCTTTGGATAATCTCGTTCTGTCTTGTTCCATGCTTCAATCTGCTGTTTTTCTTCTTCAGTGATACACGTCACGTCATGAAGGCGAACTTCCGGATTTTCGATGATCTGCTTCATGAGGTTGGTCAGGTGTTTCGATATTTTTTCAATGACCTCTTCTTCAAAAGCCACCGCATTGTATTTGATTTTCAATGTCCATGTTTCACCTGGATATACAAGGACATTTAGATCGAAATTCGTTTGTTCAAATCCGTCTTTTACATCAATGGAAAACCCTAGACGTTCCGACATGGTGTCACCAGATAGCTCTTGATCTAAAGGATAGTTCTCAAACCCGACCAAGTGATCGAAGAGTTGTCCTCCTGCAGCTGCCTGTTGCTGAATGTCATAAAGCGGCATAAAATCATAGTTTTCCGCTTCCAGCGCATGCTGCTGAACTTTTTGAAACAGCTGTTTGAAGGTGTCTTCCTGATTCATTTCTACCCTGACCGGTATTGTATTGATAAAAAGCCCTGCCATCTGTTCTATCCCAGCCACACTTGGCGGCCTTCCAGATACGACTGTTCCGAAAGTGACATCATGTGCCGCATGGTAAGTGCCTAAAAGAACCGACCAAACAGCCTGGAATAGATTTGGTGCTGTCACTTGGCAATTTCTTGCGATCTCTTGAATGCTTCTGACCATTTCAGCATCCCATGTGAACGTCCATTCCTGATGGTCATATTGTCCGTTCGCTTCTTTTTGCTGCAAAAGCCCTTGATGCTGAACCGCACCGTCTAAGCGATCCTTCCAATAGCCTTCCGCTGCTTGTTGATTTTGCTTGCCAAGCCACTGGATATAATCTGCATAAGGTTTTCCTTGTGAGCGATCCGGCGTTTTGCCGTTCCGATAAGATTCGTAGTAATGAAACAATTTTTTCATCAAAACTCCCATGGACCAACCATCCATGATGATGTGATGGTTGCTCCAAATGAGATGCCAGTTTGTTTCATTCAGTTGAAAAACAGCGACCTTCAATAACAAATCATTCGTTAAATGGAAGCCTTGCTTTCTCACTTGCTTTTTATATTGATCTAGTACCTTTTGCTGTTCCTGATGATTCAGGTGAGATAGATTCTTTCTATACACATCTAGATTGCGCTCTGCCAGTACAACCTGTCGAGGCTTCTGTAATTGCTGATAGACAAAGGCTGTACGGAGAATGTCATATGTGCCGATGAGCTCATTGAGACTTTTTTCAAAAAGATCGAGATCAAACTTCCCTCTTATTCCAAGCTCCAGCTGTGTGAAATAAGAGGACGAATTAGGATCTAGCATGGCATGATATAACATGCCTTCTTGCATTGGTGTTAAAGGATATACCTTTTGAATCTTCTGTTTGCTCATAGTCCACCTCTTCGTTTGCTTAAAATATATCCATTAGCTTTTCAAGTTCATCCATGGTCAGGTCATCGTCACCTACATCACTAGGCGTAATTTGCGCTTCATCTTGTGATACACAATGTGAGATGAGTGCCTTCACGTTCTTTTCTAAAAGGTCCTTGAACTGCTCCATCGTTTGCTCTTCGAATTCAAGCTGGTGATATGAAATCGTCATATGGAACATGCCCTTTTCTACGAAACCAACAATATCTAATGCATGAGGTTTCTCTGATTCTGGACTTAACGATTGACCTGCCTGCCAAGTGGATCGACTTAGTTCACCCCCGCCAATCTGTTCATCAAACTGACCAAGATAGTTAAAGCTGATATCTGGCGTGACATCAAATGCGAGACCGTCCTTCATTTTGTCAGGCGTTAAGTATTTTAAAACGCCATAGCCGATTCCCTTGTTCGGAATGTGTCTGAGCTCTTCTTTCAAAAGCTTGATTTGATACGAAAGATCCTCCGCATGCGACAAATCAAGCAGCACAGGATACATGCTCGTAAACCAGCCGATGGTCCGCGACACATTGACCGCCGGAAGGATGTCTTCCCTTCCATGTCCTTCAAGGTGAATAAAGTGTCTGTCTTCTCCTGTCCACTCTTTCAGGCTCAATCCTAAAGCGGTTAGCAAAATGTCATTGATTTCCGTATGGTACGCCTCATGTACTTCTGTCAGTAGACTGCGTGTTTCTTCCTCAGACAGCGTAAAGCGAATGGTTTTTGTATGCAGCATTCTTTGATCCTCTGTAACATGATCCTTTTGCAGAGGTGCAGTTAAATGCCCAAGTACCTTTTTCCAATAGTCCCTTTCTGCCAGCAGCTCATCTGACACTGCATATTCCGTCAACTTCTGGGCATATGCTTGGAATGAATGTGTTTTTTCAGGAAGTGTCAGCTCTTCCCCACGCTTCGCCTGCTCATAAAGAGCCATGAAGTCTTCAAGGAAAATACGCCATGACACACCATCAATGACAAGGTGATGTACAACGAGCAATAAGTGATCTCCATGATCCGTACGGAAAATCGCAGGTTTGACTAACGGTCCCTCTGTTAAAGAAATACTCGCCTGCACTTCATTTGCCAGCTTTTCTACGTGCTCGATTTGCTGTGATCGTTCTCCTTGTACTTCTATCACGTCCACCGCTACATCGTTTTCGTCTACTCCACGATGACGCTGGATGATGCGTCCTTCTTCTATCGGATAAACCAATCGCAAAGCATCATGATGGGTCATCATCTGCTCGAGCACTTGCTTGACAAGCGCTTCATCCAAACCATTTGCCGCATGGAGCATAACGGACTGATTCCAATGATGCTGGCTGCTGAAGTTCCGTTCAAAGAACCAGCGCTGAATTGGTGTTAAAATGACCTCTCCTTCCACAGGTGATTGATCGGCTGTGAGAAGGTCCGCTTCTTCGATATATGGGCGAAGCTCCGCAATCGTTGGGTATTGGAAAAGTAGTTTCATATCGAGCTTCCAGCCTTCTTGCGTGAGTCTGCTTGCCATTTGGATGCCTTTAATCGAATCTCCGCCAAGGAAGAAGAAATGGTCGTGAATACCGACTTGGCTGACGCCAAGCACATCTTCCCAAATGCCGCAAAGCAGTGTTTCCACTTCATCTCTTGGGGCTTCGTATGCTGTTTGATTCGCTTCCACATCAGGTGCTGGCAGTGCTTTGAGATCCACTTTGCCATTTGCCGTCATCGGCAGTTGGGCTAGCTTAATGATCCATGATGGCACCATATATTCAGGTAAGGTGCGCTTTAGGCTTTCTTTCAAAGTGCCCGTTTCTTTATCTGTGATGACGTAAGCGACAAGAGCGTCTTGATCACTTGCGTCTTTGACCGTTGTCACGACGGCTTCTTGGACTGAATCCAGCGCAAGGAGCTGCGCTTCAATTTCTGACAGCTCAATACGGAATCCGCGGATGCTCACTTGATGGTCTTTTCTGCCGAGATAGATCAGTTCGCCATCCTCTGTCCATTTCACCAAGTCACCTGTACGGTACATGCGCTCTCCTGGATAAAATGGATCTGGGACAAACCGTTTGTCCGTTTCCTCTGGGAGATTCCAGTAGCCTCTTGCCAGTCCTTTCCCCGCAATCACGAGCTCACCCGGTACGCCTTGCGGCGAGAGGTCATATAACGAACCCATAATGTAAAAACGAGTATTGGCAATCGCTGTTCCGATAGGAAGCGTGCCTTGATCTGGATCAATGATCCCGCTTGTCGCCACGACCGTATTTTCTGTTGGGCCGTAGTTATTGACGAGTTTGTATGGAACGGGCTTCACCTGTTTTAGCTTGTCCCCGCCTGTCAGTAAGTAACGGAGAGAATGATTGTCCATCGACATAAACTGCTCACATAGCTGTGTTGGCAAGAATGCAATGGTGATGCCTTCGTGATTAAAATACGAATTGAGCTTGATCATATCGAGGCGAATCGCTTCGTCGATGATATGGAGCTCTGCGCCGGCGATCCACGTCGGGAACATCTCCCAAATGGAGGCATCAAAGCCAAAGCCGGCATATTTGGCGGTTCGGTCTTGTTTCGTCACCTGAAAAGCATCATTGTGCCAAAAAGCAAGATTGACAAGAGACTGATGCTCGACCATGACACCCTTCGGCTGTCCAGTCGTTCCAGATGTGTAAATCATATAAGCGAGATCCGTTGGTTTGATAGGAACCTGAATCTCGTGCGCTTCTCCTTCTACTGCCTCTTCTATGAAGAGGGTATGACCTGTGAAAGAAGGTGGTGCAGTGAGCCCATTCTGAATCAGAAGGACCTCTGCCCCGCAATCTTCTAGCATATAAGCAATGCGCTGCGCTGGATAATCAGCATCAATCGGCACAAATGCCGCACCTGCCTTGAGAACCCCAAGAACAGCGGCTGTCATCTCGAGCGATGGACGCGTGAGAATGCCGATGCGGTCTCCCGGTTTTGTGCCGCTGGAAATGAGTCTTGCGGCGACTGTATTCGCCCGGTTGTTCAGTTCTTCATACGTCCAGCTTGTGCCGCAGAAGGCAGCGGCTTTTTGATGAGATACTTCCTGCGACTTCGCCTCAATCAATGCATGAACCGTTTGATCTGTCGGGACATTTAGGATAGGGCCTGACCATTCATCAAGCAGTTTTTGCTGCTGCGCTGGTGATAATAATTGCATCTGATCTAATAATTGATCTGGTGCTGACACCATTTGTTCGATCAAGTAAAGGAAATACTCCTTCCACTTCTCAATCGACGACCGTTCAAAGATAGAAGAATTAAAATCAAACACAAGCTCGATTTGATCGTCAGATTCGTTTCCAGTTAAGGTTAAGTCAAATTTTGCTATGTTCTCATTGAACGGCTGGGGAATGATATCAAGTCCATCCATCGACAGGTCACGAATATCTGCATTTTCCATCGAGAACACCACATCAAAGATTGGATGGCGGCTTGTGTCACGAACCGTTTGCACTTGGTCCACCAATTCTTCAAATGGGTAAAGTTGATGTTCATTTGCCGCTAACACAAGCTCATGAACTGTTGACGCAAATTGAGAAAATGTCTGATGTCCTACTGGTTTTGTTCTGAGTGCCAGCGTATTCACAAACATGCCGATGACTGATTGAATATCAGGATGGGTTCTGCCCACCACTGGAGAACCGATCATGATGTCTTCTTGTCTCGAAAGCTTGCTTAAAAGCGTACTGTAGCAAGCAAGCAGCACTGTATACGTTGTACTGTTGAGTGATCTAACCAACTCATCCAATTGCGCTTTAAGCGCACCGTCTATAGAGAATTCGACGCGGTCCCCTTCAAACGTCTGAACCTTTGGTCTCGGAAGATCCTCAGGCAGCGCCAAAACAGGCAGTTCTCCTTGTAATTGTTCCAGCCAAAACGCCGCTTCGGCCTCTTTTTTCACAAGAGATTCTTCACTGTTTGACCAAACCGCATAGTCCTTATATTGAATAGGCAATTCATCAAGTTGGTCTCCTCGATACAAGATCGATAGCTCATCAATTAAAATACCGACAGACGCACCATCTGAAATGATGTGGTGCATATCAATCAACAGATAATGAACACTCTCCGATTCAGACACAAGCCCCACTCTGAGCAGCGGCGCTTTTTCTACATCAAATGGACGAATAAAATCATTCATTAATTGCTGAATGTCTCGGCCTTCCCCTTCGATGTTTTCAATGTTCACAGAAACATTCGTTTCAATTCGTTGAACAGGTTCACCCTGAACGAAGTCAAAACTCGTACGGAATGCTTCATGGCGATGAACAAGCTGGTCAATGGCTTTTTTAAATCGTTTTTCATCAAATACACCTTCAAGCTTTAAAGCAGCTGGCATATGATAGCTCTGCTCGGCATCTGTCATTTTTTGCAGAACAAATAATCTTTTCTGAGCAGATGTCACAGGATAAACAGCCGCTTCTTCCGCTTTTTCCACTCGTCTGATTTCAGTTCGATCTGTTTGATCCACCGCATGGGCAAACGCCTCTAAAGTGGGTGATTCAAATAATGTTTTCAACGTACATTCCACATGCATCTCTTCATAGAGCCTGTTCAGCATTTTCATGCCACGCAGTGAATGACCTCCGCATTCAAAGAAATGATCACGTCTGCCGATTTTCGGCACTTCAAGAACTTCCTCCCAAATGTGTGCCAATATACGCTCTGTATCTGATTGAGGAGGGACGTATTCATTTGAAGCCTGCTCACTTACATCAGGTACCGGTAATGCCCGTCTGTCTACCTTGCCATTCCCCGTTAGTGGCAATTCGTCTAATTGCATGAAGAAAGCTGGCATCATATAAACAGGGAGTTCTCGTCCTGCTTGCTCACGTAAATCCGACAGCGGAACAGCACCTTCTGCTGTGAAATATGCACACAATGTATCATTTGATATCGCAATGACAACGGCTTCCTTCACTTGCGGATGCTGCAATAGCTGGTGTTCAATTTCGCCAAGCTCTATACGCTGACCTCGAATCTTGACTTGATGATCGATTCGACCAATAAATTCAATATCTCCATTTGACAGCCATCGTGCGAGATCGCCCGTTTTGTACATGACTTCACCAGGTCGGAAAGGATTTTCAACAAACTTTTCGCTCGTTAGTTCTGGCTGTTGATAATACCCCTTGACCAGTCCGTCACCTGCGACACAAAGCTCTCCAGCTACTCCCGGCGGCTGCACATGTCCAAACTCATCGACAATATAAACAGCCGTTTGACTCACCGGCTTTCCGATCGGAATCGACAGTGCTTGTTCTTCAATGTGATTCACCGGATAATACGTTGTGAAAATTGTGCTTTCAGAAGGTCCATACATATGAATAAGTTTGTCTTCTCCAACCGTTTCAAGGGCTGCCACAACATGCGGCACAGAAGCACGTTCCCCGCCAAACAGCACTTTTCTGACGTTTTTCAGGCTGCCTTTTTTCATATCAATCAATAAGTGAAATAGAGCGGTCGTGATCATTAAAATACTGACTTTTTCCTTCTCAATCGCGCCAGAAAGCTCATTCATATTTAAAATGTGATCCTTTGGCAAAACAATGAGTTTCGCTCCGTTTAATAAAGCACCAAACACATCAAACATAAATGCATCAAATACATAGTTTGAAAGGCTCATCACCGTGTCTTCATGATGAATGGTGAGATAATTCGACTGCTTCACTGTTCTCAAAATGTTCCGGTGCGTCACCATGTTCCCTTTAGGTTTGCCTGTCGTACCAGATGTGTAGGTCAAATTCACCAAGTCCAAAGGCGAAACACATACAACTGGATTGCTCTCTGACTGCTGATCAACGGCTTGATCTTCTATTTCTATGATTTTCCCTTCAAATGCAGTAAGCACAGAACGATGACGCAGCACATGATGGGTCAGGACAAACTGTGCACCACTATCTGTCAAAAAGTGCTTGATACGTTCATCAGGGAAGTCAGGATCAATTGGCACATAGACACCGCCAGCCTTTAGCACAGCTAAAACGGACAGCACCATCTCATTAGAACGTTCAAAGAATAAAGCCGCTTTCATCCCTTTTTCAAAACCATGTTCGTGTAAATAATGAGCCAGCTGGTTCACTCTGCGATTCAGCTCTTGATAAGAAAGAACCTCATCCTTATATTGCAAAGCAGGCTGATGACCGTGCTGCTCTACTTGCGATTCAAATTGCGTCACAATGGTTTCTTCCACAGGATAAGGCGTAGGTAACGGGTTCCACATCTTCAATTGAGCCGCTGCCTCTTGTTCAGACAGTAAGCGGTATGATTGAATCGCTTGCTCCGGCACTTCAACCATCTGCTCCAGAAGATAAACATAATGCTTGAGCATCTGCTCGGCTGTACTTCGTTTAAATAACGCCGTACTGTAATCGAGAACAAAGGAAAGACCATGACTTGACTCCGTCGCTTGAAGTGTGAGATCAAACTTTGCAATATGGAAATTGGTTTCCTCGACTTCGACTTTCATCCCTCCAATATGCTGGGCTGTTGAATGATCTGGCGTTAGAGTAAAGACCGTATCAAATAATGGATGGCGGCTAAAATCTCTTTGCACATTTAGCTTTTCAAGCAGCAGCTCGAATGGATATTGCTGATGCTCAAACGCCCTCATCGTCTTTTCCTTTACTTGCTCAATCAACTGCGTCATTGAACCGTTCGGATCTACCTCTGAACGTAAAGCAAGTGTTTGGACAAACATGCCGATCATGTCATTCAAATCTGCATGCACCCGGCCTGCTGTTGGCGTCCCCACTACAAACTCCTTTTGACCTGTGTATTTTGCAAGCAATGTATAGTAAGCAGAAAGCAACACGGTATACAGCGTCGTATGATGATTCGCTGCAAGCTCCTGCAAACGGCCTGTTAACGTCTCATCTATGTTTCTGAGAACGCGGTCTCCAGTGAAAGACTGGACAGCCGGACGCTGATAATCAGTTAGCAGCTGCAAAGCAGGGATATCTCCTGAAAATTCTTTCAGCCAGAATGCTTCATCTATTTGACCGCCTTGCTCTGCCTGTTGTTCTTGCCAAACAGCATAATCTTGATATTGAAGCTTCAATGGCGCTTTCACTAATCCCTCATATGCGTCAGACAGCTCACGCAGCATCAAATCAATTGAAAGACCATCTGAAATCAGATGATGCATATCGAAATAGAGAAGATGCTCCTGATCATGTAAAGACTGTAGCCCAACACGCAAAAGCGGAGCCTGCTCAAGATGAAAAGGTCTGACAAATTGACGCATGTTCTCTTCCATCGTGCTGCCTGTCACCTGTTCTATTTGAAATGGGACGGATGAAGCTACCCGCTGACGAGGGACTCCTTTGACTGTATGAAAAGAAGTTCGCAGCATATCATGACGTGCGATCAGTTTTTCAAAAGCTCCCTCCAACTTCTCTCGTTGCAGCGTTCCTCTTAATTTCACAACGGCAGGCATATGATAGGCGATGCTCTGCTCCAGCTGAGTCACCATATAAACACGCTGCTGCGCTGGTGACAGTGGATAATCGGCGGCAGTCGGTGCTTTCGGTATGACCACTTGTGAAGACTTTTCCGCTTGTTCAATATAAACAGCAAGTGCTGAAATCGTTTGCTGTTCAAATAAAACAGATAAAGGGACCTCCACTTGAAAAGCCCGCTGAACGAGTGTAAGAACTTTCATCGCTTTGAGTGAATGCCCGCCTAGGTCAAAGAATGAGTCGTACACACCTATGTTCTCTTGATGAAGAACGTCTTCCCACAAACGAACAAGCTTCGTTTCTACATCGTTTCTAGGCGCTACATAAACAGCACTGACAGCCTTGTCTCCCTTTAATGTAGCAAGCGCACGCCGGTCGACTTTCCCACTCACTGTCAGTGGAAATGCCTCAAGCTGCTTGAAATAAAGCGGCATCATATAAGCTGGCAGCTGATGTTTGATAGCGGCTTGCAGGGTGTCCACGGAAAGAAATTCTTGTCGTGCTTGATAGTAAGCACTTAAAGCCTTTCCACCGTCCGGTTCATCCACGACAAGGACAACAGCCTGATCGACTCCGTCTACCTGCTCCATGACCGCCTCAATTTCACCTGTTTCGATGCGGTAACCTCTTATTTTTACTTGGTCATCTATTCTTCCAAGGTAATCAATTGTGCCGTCTGGAAGCCATCTCACTACATCACCTGTGCGATACATCCGGTCTTCAGGAAAAAATGGATCTGGTCTGAATGCCTTCTCCGTCAATTCAGGCTGATTCACATAGCCCCGTCCAACTCCTATTCCCGCAATGCATAGTTCTCCCACAGCTCCCTGCACCTGTAGTTGTTCATGTTCATTTAAAATATAAATCCGGTGATGGCCCAGTGGCTTTCCAATTGACACATAGCGCTGTTCTGGTGACTTCTGCAGCTCACTGAGATCTAGACGGTGAACCGCCGCATCCACACACGTTTCTGTCGGACCATACACATTCCACAAGGCAAAATCCGGCTGGCTGACACGCACAGCTTCAATCAGCGCCTGCGCTGCTTTCGCAGGGAGTGCTTCTCCCCCAATCAGCATATGAGTCAGTGCAAGCCCATCCAAATCAGCTGCAAGTAAAAGCTGCACGTGTGCTGGCGTTCCATCTGTTGCCTTAATTTGATGTTCTTTGTAATAAGCCGCTAGCTGTACACCGTTTCGTGTCGTTTCTCTTGGCACAATATGAAGCGTATGTCCAAATAAAAGAGCAGCAAAGATTTGTTTAACAGATGCATCGAAATGGAATGGTGCAAGAAGTGCCACTTGAAGCTGATTTGCCCCCTCATACACTTCGTGATGCAGGGCATGAACCAAATGATGCAGCTGAAGATGCTCGATCATCACTCCCTTCGGCTTTCCAGTCGTACCCGATGTATAAATGAGATAAGCCAAATCCTGTGATGTCGTCTGATCGATCAGCTCAGGCAGCGGACGATCTTCTAATTCCATATGCTGCTGGACAATCATTTTTTCCGCAATGGATGAATATCGCTGAACAAACGATTCTTCTGTTAAAACGATAGAAGCACCAGAATCTTCTACAATAAATTGAATGCGTTCCTCAGGTAATGCCGGATCGATCGGTACATATGCACCGCCAGCTTTTAATATCCCAAAAATGGCAGCCATCGCATCTGCCGTCCGTTCCATTAAAACGGCAACTGGCACATCACCCGAGACACCTTTCATCTGTAAAAATCGTGCCAGTTTGTCCGCTTTTTGATACAGCTCTCCATAAGTGAACGTTCCATTTTCCGCAACCACAGCTGCCCGTTCTGAATACTTTTTAGCTGCCTCATCAAATAAGTGGTGAACTGGTTTCGCTCCTGGTAAATCAAATGCTTCTCCCTTAGATAATTGAAGCAGCTGCTTTTGTTCATCTGCTGGCAGTAAAGAGAAAGCCCCAATTAGCTGATCTGGCTGAGAGACCGCCGCCTCCAGCAAAATCATCAATCGATCAAACAGCTTACTCATATCGTCTTCACTAAATAGGTCTGTACGGTAATCCAAATCAATGGTCAATGTATCTGTATCCCAGCGGTCTTTCACATGAATCGATATATCATTCATCCCGCTTCCACTAAAAATCGGCTCCGTAATGAACGAAAGATTCTCTTTTTTCTGCCACTGCATGACCTGATACTCTAAAGAAATATCAAACAGGCGTCCTGTAAATCCATCTCTTTCCCTTAAATCATTCATGAGCACATTGTAAGGATATTTTTGATGACGCAAGATCTTCATCTGATCCGCCATGACTTGCTTCACGAAATCAAGAAACGTGAGGGATCCTTGCACAGATGCGCGCATCGGAATGGTCGACACAAACATCCCAATCATCTTTTTTTCCTTTGCATTTGTCCGATTGCCCATAAAAGTTCCAAGGACCACATCCTCCATGCCGCTAAATCGGTGCAAGTAAATATAGACAGCGGACATAAACATAGAAAGCATACTGACTTTCTCTTCTTCACAAAAAACTCGAAGCTTCTCCTTTAAAGCATCTGGAATATCCCCTGAAAATCTCTCCGCATGTAAACTCATCTCGTAACCTTTATGCGGTGTTAAAGAAGCGAAATCTGGAATATTGGCAAATTGCTCGTTCCAAAAAGCTTGGTCTTTCTGAAAACGTTTAGAAGATTCATACGTTTGCTCACTCATGATGTGATCAACGAAGGAAATGTCTTCAATTGGAGAGATGTCTGTCCCCTGCAGCATGTCATGGTATAGATCAATGATTCGGTTTCCCATCAAGATAATTGAAATACCATCAGCCACAATATGATGTGCTTTACAGAACAGCCAGCACTCTTGATCACTGATTTGAAAGACCGTAAATTCAATTAAGGAACGATCAATCAGTTCCATCGGCTCACGAATCTCCTCGTTCGCCCACGCCCTGACTTCCTTTTCACTCCAGCCTTTCACCAAACGAATCGGCTGTTTTTCATATGGCTTGATATATTGAACGGGCTCCTCCTGCTCATGTTGATACACTAGCCTTAAACGAAGAGAATCAGTTTCACGAATGTACGCTTGAAGCACATCCACGATCAAAGAAGGATTTAGACCTGATACCGATCTTAACTTGGCAAACCCACCCAAATTAGAAATACTTGTGCCTGGATAAAATCTTTCCGTGTAGAATACTCGCTTTTGCGCATGTGTTAAGGGGTAATAAACTGTACTCATTCTCATCCTCCGCTCTTCTATGTTTTCTCCACCAACTGTGATACCCTGCACCCTCTATATCAAAAGAACCAAGTCTATTTCATTAAAATAGACGGAATAACAGAAAAGGAGCCCACCCCGAATAAAACGGAGGGACTCCCATTTTGATTCGGTAACCTGCCGACCATAGCAAAAAAGGAAATTTTTACCTTAGGACATGGCTTTGCGTCTCTATGTTTCCATAGATTTGCCTTTTTCTTCTTTTCTTTTAGATATTTTCTATTTACGTCCACTTTATATGAAATTATTGTTTTTTTCACCGAAAAATGGGTGTAAAGATTCATGCGTTATGCCGAAGGGATCACATCATAATTTACGATATTTACCGAAAATAACTAATAATAGTTGCGTTCCACCGAAAATAAATGACCAATTACCGCAAAAATTTCATGTTTTTCCTTAATTTTTTCA
Organism: Bacillus sp. S2(2019); assembly: GCF_005144805.1. Lineage (NCBI taxonomy): Bacteria > Bacillati > Bacillota > Bacilli > Caryophanales > Bacillaceae > Bacillus > Bacillus sp. S2(2019). Next base: position 211,552 of record NZ_SWFL01000004.1, on the reverse strand, counting down.
AATATGACCGAAAATGTAGGAGAGAGGTCTCCTATCACGCCTCGCATTTTCTTAAACCTTAAGAACTATATTCCATAAAACTTTGAATATTTTTACCATAAAAAACAATACAAAAAGAGCTGTCATTTCAAATGACAGCTCCTTGTTTCTTCATTATATTTACATCACCTTAGACAGACCAATCGTTTTCTCAATAATGAGCAACGCAATGATAGAAATGATAATAAATATGACAGATATCGCATTGACACTCGGATCAAAAGTTTGCTCAATGTAATTAAACGTCCTCACGGGAATCGTAATGGTTTGAGGTGAAGAAACGAACAAACTAATCGAGATTTCACCAAATGATGTCACAGCAGAAAACACTCCACCTGCGATAATGCCAGGCTTGATCAAGGGCAGTGTCACACGAAAGAAAGTACGTATGGGCCCTGCACCAAGATTCATGGAAGCTAGCTCAAGACGTGGATCAAGATTTGAAACACTGACACCCACGGTTCGTACCACATAAGGAAAACCAATGATGACATGCCCAATGACTAATGCCCACAAAGACCCTGTAAAGCCCATAGCCGTAAACAAATACAGCATCGCAATCCCTAATACCACCTGAGGAATCATAAGAGGTGACAAAATAAAGGCTTGAACAGCTTCCTTTCCCTTAAAGGAAAGCCTTGCTAAAGCATAAGAAGCCATCGTTCCTAAAAGAACAGTAAGCGGCGTCACAATCAATAACAGAATCACGCTGATACGCAAAGATTCCATCCATTCTGGATTCGACACGACCTCATGAAACCAGCGAACGGAAAACGAAGTCGGCGGGAATTCAGGAAAAGCATTCGGACTAAAAGCAGAAAGAACAATGACAAGAACAGGTACGGTTAAAAAGAGATAAACGAGTGAGCCTGCGGTCCATATCAGAACCGAAAGCAAACGGTCACTTATTGATTTTTTACGCATGCATCCTCGCCTCCCAACGCTTCAATAGATAGCTTAATAGACTGACGACCGCTAGCACACAAATCAATAAAGTAAAGGACATCGCAGCGGCAAGAGGCAAATTATACACCTGCATGACCTGCTGATAAATGGACAGTGGCAAGAGCGGCTGCATCCGTCCGCCGACTAGCAGAGGGGTAATATAGCTTCCTGCTGCAAGTGAGAAGACAATAATTGCTCCGGTGATCATGCCTGGAATCGTAAGTGGCAAGGTCACATGAAAAAATGTCCGTATACGCCCAGCACCAAGACTCATAGAAGCCGGTCTTAAGTGACGGTCCATATCAGTTAAGCTCGTTGCAATAGGCAGCACTGCAAAAGGCAGCATCACTTGAACATAAGCAATAATGACCGCATTCATATTCCACAGCATCGATAGCGGTTTCTCAATCAGATGTAAATCGATCAGCATGCCATTGATCAAACCATTTTGCGAAAGAAGAACGATCCATGCAAATGTCCGAATGACGACACTCGTCAAAAGCGGCGATACAAGTAAGATATAGAAAAAAGCCCGCAATCTTGGATGAGGTGCTTTCACTAGCACATAAGCTGCAGGATATGCCATCAATAAACAAATCACCGTTGTCTGTAAGGCCACCCACACAGTACTTCCAATTGCTTTCACATATGCATCTGTCGTAAATACATGTAAATATTGAGACAAACTATAGGATTGTAACGTATTCATCATCGAATCCACATCACGAAAACTGAGGACAAACATCATCACAAGCGGAGCAAGAAGGAATACAACTAGAAACAAACAAGCTGGCAGCAGCATAAACCAATGAATGCGCTGATTCTTTTTTTTGATTCGCATCACGCATGCACCTTCGAATCTAAGAAAACAATATCTTCAGGCTGCCAATGAATATGCACAGTTTCTCCAACTCGAGGCAGCTCGGGAAATGCTGCGTCTGATGCATGGACAATGATTTCACCTTGATTAAGCCCAACGACCAAACGTAAAGAGTGCCCAATATAACTGACATCTGCCAACACGCCTGTGACATGATTTGGCTGAACTTCCTCCCCGCCAGAAGATAACTTGATTCTCTCAGGACGCAGCATGAGTAAATGCTTCTCGCTCTTCTCTTTAAATGCGGCTTTTAGCTGAACTTGCTTCCCGTTTGATTGAATGAAATGTGGAACAGTGTATGTGGAAGTAACTTCATCATACTTCGCTTCAAATAGATTGACCTGTCCGATAAATTCAGCAACAAAACGATTATTTGGCTGACGATATACTTCTAAAGGTGTCCCAATCTGCTGAATTTTCCCCTCACCTAATATCCCAATTCGGTCGGAAAGACTTAAGGCTTCCTCCTGATCATGCGTCACAAGAATAGTCGTAATTCCGACATTCCGTTGAATATTTCGCAGCTCCGTCTGCATATTTTTTCTTAGTTTTGCATCTAAGTTACTGAGTGGTTCATCCAGAAGAAGAACGGCAGGCTGGATGGCAAGTGCCCGTGCAATGGCGACCCGTTGCTGCTGACCTCCACTTAATTGGTGCGGCATACGTTTGGCAAATGACTCTAATTGAACAAGAGACAAACTCTCCATCACCTTTTGCTTGATTTCCGCCTTCTTTTTCTTTTGAACCTTCAACCCATATGCAACATTATCAAATACGGTGAGATGTGGGAAAAGTGCATAGCTTTGAAAGACCATCCCCGTTTTTCTTTGATAAGGAGGTAAAGTCGTCACATCCTGATCACCAATATAGACGACTCCTTTTGTCGGTTCTAAAAAACCACCAATGATATTGAGTAAAGTTGATTTTCCGCAGCCACTAGGGCCAAGAAGGGAGAAAAACTCTCCCTCTTTTACCGTAAGACTGACATCATCAAGAGCAATCTGCTCGCCAAAATGCTGGCTGATATGTTCTAAATTGATTCCACTCATGCGATCACCTATTTTCCTCCGCCTAATACTTCATTCCATCGATTTGTCCATTGACCGAGCTCCGAAGTCGCTGTTTCGTAATCTACCCAAGTCAGCTTGCTATAATAATTTTCGCCAACCTTCACTTTCCCCTTAATTTTGTCTCCGTATTTCACATCAGAATTCGACATGCCATAGTAAGATTTTTCTGAGAAGGCTTCTTGAGCTTCTTTCCCGCTAAGGTAGTTTAATAGCTTATAAGCCGCTTCCTCATGCTGACTTCCCTTTGTTAACGCCCAGCTCGCAACTGCTGCTACAGCGCCTTCTTTCGGATATGAGAATCCAATATCCATCCCTTCTTCTTCAAGTGCAAATGCTCGGCCATCCCAATATGGAACTGCCGTCACGTCACCACGTTCTAACAGCGTTTGAATAGACCCTGGGTTATCAGGAAAAGCAGCTACACGCCCTTTTAATTGTGCTAGACTTTTAAATGCTTTATCAATATCCTTAGGATTTGATTCTGTCCCTCCTTGAGCATGGACAAGTGCAGAGAAAAATTGTAAGCCCGCTGAATAAGTTGGGGAAGAAATCGCCACTTTCCCTTTCAGCTGATCGCTCCATAAATCTGTCCAGCTGTTTGGCTCCTGTTTGACAAGATCTTTTCTATAAGCAATTCCAAGCTGTCCCATACTAAAGCCTGCTGCATATTGTTTTCCATCAACAGTGAGTTTCTTTTGAACAGAACGATAAAGCTTTTTCACATTCGGTGCTTGATCTTCATCAATAGGCGCAAGAACGTTTGCCGCAATACCTCTTTGAATCGTATCAGGCTGTAAAATAAGCAAATCATACGGTGGATTTTTACCATTAGATGCTTTTAATTTTGTAAACCATTCAGAATCTGCCCCAGAGACCGTTTGTACTTTAATGCCTGTATCCTTTTCAAACTTTTCGAGGATTGGCTTAATATTCTTTTCCCAATCCCCTCCGTAGACACCAACGATCACAGTCTGCTGCTGTTTACTTTGGTCCTGCCCATTTCCACCGCATGCAGACAGCAGTATCATGATGGATAGGACACCTGCAAATATGGTCATTAATCTTCTTTTCATAATTCGTTTCCCCCTTTTTGTTGATTCAACTGATGAAGTGCTTGAATAATATCCATCTTTGTTAACGGTTCTTGTCTATGACTAAAATGAGAATGAACCGCATGTTTATAGTGCGTACGCTCATTTGCTGGGTATGAACGAAGCTGCACAGCAAGCTCACTGCTGGCTTCGTCTGTCCACACTTTCTCATAAGCTGCTCTTTGTTTTCCAAAATCCCAAGCGACAGCATCAGCATCATTCATCTTTTCACGAAGCCTGCTCGTCTGTTCGTCATCAATTTTCCATTCATTATGATCTCGATAGACTTTGACGCCATATTGCTGAAGTGCTCTTTCTTCACTTAATAGACCTGCTTCCACTTCATGAAGGACTTTTTCTTTCGTTCTAGCAAATGGATTCCCCCATCCTCCTCCACTTGGTGAAACCAATTGAACAATATCGCCTTTTTCAAGACGCATGACATCAATTTTCGGCTGGTTTTGTGTCTCCCCATTTGGTTTGGTCAATTTCACCTCACCAATTGCTCCTGCACGTCCGCCCATTAACCCCCAAGGTTGAAACTTCATTCGTTCCATTCCTCGTGCCGTCACCATCGATTCTGGCTTGATCATTTCAAATTCTAAACCAATCGCATGTCCCCCTCTATGTTCCCCTGCTCCACCTGTGTTTGGCAACAGTTCATATCGGTGTACATGAATATCAATATGCTGTTCCAAGCTCTCAATAGGTGTATTTTTTAAAAATCCTGACGAATGATCAATTCCATCTACTCCATCAGTCCCTTTTTGAGCACCGCCGCCTCCGCCTAACGGTTCGACCACAGACATTTTTCTGCCTCCTGTTTGATCATCAGGAACAGAGAGAACGACGATAGCAGATTGACCTGCACCTGCCGCCGGCACTGCTTCAGGCAACAGCTTACCAATAGCACCTAGCACGACATTATACAGTCTCATTGTAATGGAATGCCGAATACCGACAGAAGCCGGATATTCTGGATGGACAAGCGTTCCTTTAGGTGAAATCACGTCTATCGGATACGTAATCCCACCATTAATCGGAATAAAAGGATCTTTACTAATGATGTAATTGATCAACCCTTGATACAAGAAGGAGTGCTTTTGACCATTGGTGACAAGATTAAAAGCTGTCTTAACTTGCGGGTCACACTCAGAGAAGTCCAATGTCAGCTGTTTCCCTTTGACCGTCAGCTTGATCTTTAATCGGATCGGCACGTCCGAAATCATATCATCATCCAAGTAATCAGCGAATTCACTCGTTCCATCAGGGATGGCTTCAATTACTTTGCCTGCGCGATCCTCTGCTTGCTTCAGCAGATCAATCATTCCTTGCTTCACTTCGTTTTTTCCGAATTTCTCGATCATTTCTTTTAGTCTGATTTCTGCTGTATTAACAGCGGCAATCATCGCATTAATATCGCCATCATTTAAATGACTCGCCCGGCTATTAGCTCTTAAAAAGGTACGAACAACCTGATTCTCTTTTCCACCTTCATAGATTTTCACTGGTGGAATTCTTAATCCTTCCTGATGAACATCTGTTGCAGTTGGAGAAATGCTTGAAGGGACAAGACCTCCCACATCACTTACATGAACAAAAGACCAGGCATAACTGACAATTTCATCTTCTATAAAAATAGGTTTGATGATATGAACATCTGGCAAATGAGTCGCTAAACCGTCTGTCGTATAAGGATCATTTGTGATGATAATGTCACCCGGCTGCATCGGTCCGCTTTCTTCAATCGCTTTTTTGAGACTCAGCCCTAAAAAGATCGTGACACCGACTGTTTTTGGGTAAACAAAGAAATCTCCAGAAGGCGTGGCTAATGCTGTGGCAAAATCCGCCGATTCTTTTACGAATGTTGTAAAAGATGTCCGCTCAATGACATGTCCCATGCCTGATGCAATCGCATTAAAATAACTCCTCATCATCTCAAGCTTTGCTGGATCAGTTCCCATGTAAAGCCGCCTCCCTTGAAATCACCAAGTTTCCTGAATGGTCTATGCTGCCTGCCCAGTTTGGCAAAATCAATGTTGTCGTATCATCTTGCTCAATGATGGCAGGTCCATTCACAACAGCACCTAATGACAAAGTACTCCGATTGTAAACAGATGCTTCGTACTCTTTTTCTTCTATAAAGATTCGTCTGTATGATTGTGGTATTAAAGGCTGTCCGCTGCTTTCATCAACAGGAGAGAAAGGCAGTGGAGGTGTTTCACCTATAACCCGAACTCGCAAATGAGTAAATTCAATGTTCGCCTGATCATCTCTATGGCCATATTGACGCTCATGCAGGTTGTGGAAAGCTTCAATCAGGTGATAGACGTCTTGTTCCTGCTTTAGCCAATCCACCGATAATGGCAATTCAATCTCAAATGCCTGTCCTTGATAGCGGGCATCTGCTAATAACAAAATGGACGTTTGATTGATATGTTGAATGTTTTGCTGGCTGAACCAATCCGTTGCTTTGCGAGAAAGCATTTCATAATCTTGTTTTAATTCGTCAATCGTATAGTCTTGTAAGCAGATTTTCTTAGACAACACAGCATCATGGATAAAATCGGCTGTAAGTGCACCTAGCGCACATAATGTTCCTGGACTTGGAGGGACGACCACATTTTTTGCATGAATTTCTCTCGCAAGGAAATTCGCAACAACAGGCCCTGCCCCGCCAAATGCCAACAAACTAAAATCTCTAGGATCAAACCCTTGCTGCTCCATGACATTGCTTAGTTCTGTGTACATATTGGCAACAGCCACTTGAATCAACTGGTCAGCCGCCTGTTCGACCGTTTTATGAAGCTGATCAGCAATTGGCTGAAAGGCTATTTCCGCTGCAGACCGCTGCAATTGTAAATGTCCTCCGGCAAACCGATCCTGATTGAGGTAACCGCATATGAGAAATGCATCGGTTAAAGCAGCCTTTTTTCCCTTTCCATACGAAGCAGGTCCAGGCTGCGAGCCAACTGATTCCGGTCCTGCTTTAAGAAGCCCGCCTTGATCAAGCCATGCGACAGAACCTCCGCCAGCCCCTATCGAATACATTGCAACAGATGGAAGAATGATCGGAAATCCTGAAAGCTGATTTGATTGAGCCATTGTAGGCTGCCCATTTTGAATGATCGAGATATCTGCACTTGTGCCACCAACATCAAACGTAATTAAATTGGGTTCATTTGCAGAAGTTGCAATTCTCGCCGCACCAATTACACCAGCTGCCGGGCCAGAAAAAAGTGTTTTAACGGGTGAAGTGGCTGCACTTTCTGCATCCATTAAACCACCATTTGATTGGGTAATGTATGGAGAAATTGGTACACCTTCTTCTTTCAAGCGGCTTTTCAATGTTTGTAAATATTGTTTCACCTTTGGTTGAATGTACAAATTGACAACAGACATCACTGTCCGCTCATATTCCCTCATTTGTGGCCATAATTCAGAAGACGTCAGGACTTCTAATTGTGGGTAATGGTGATGAATATAGGCTTTAGCTTGTAATTCATGAACTGGATTCTGATAACTATGTAAAAAAGAAATGACAATGCCTGCTAGTTTTTTAGAGATGACCTGCTGGACAGCATCATCTAATTGCTGCAGTTGGAGAGGTTTTTTGATCGAACCATCGTGTATTAGCCTTTCAGAGATTGGATATACATGTTTTCGTGGTATCAATGGTTCTGGCAATTGAGAATTGAAGTCATAAGGAATGGGTAGACGTAAACGCTGTAATGACAAAATGTCTTGAAAACCTTCCGTTACAAAAAGGGCTAAATCTGCTCCCTTTCTCTGCAATAATGTATTAAGACCGATTGTCATCCCGTGTACGAGATATTGTATTTTGGATAAATCGACACCTCTTTCTTTTAGAAGTTTCAGCCCATTGATAATTCCTTGAGCTGGGTCATCTGTCACTGTAGGTGTCTTGAGTTCAGTCAGCTCCCCTGTCGCTTCATTCATCAGCGATAAATCAGTAAATGTTCCACCTATGTCTATTCCGAGCCGATAAGAGACATCCGCCATTTGTACTTCCCTCCTGCAATGTAATTGGAATCATATTTTGATAAATTACGACATTTTTTGATATTTGACTCCATATTATTAAAGCATATCGGTCTAGTCAATTTTATTTTTTTGAAATTTCTGTGTGTTAAAATCTTGAAATTAGCCTAAAAACCAATCATAAAGCCATTTTGCATCAGCATATATGTTTTTTGAGCAGCAAAATTAAATTTTTATGAGTTTGTACAACGAGGAAAAGAGCATAAACAGGTAAAAAACGTTTTTCGAACTTTAAAAGACGTTTTTTCAAAACGAGGAGAAATTGGTAAGTAATTCTGCTATACTTCTGTTTACAAAATACGCTAAAGAGAAAGAGAGCTAGCATCTATGAAACTTCTTAAAACCATTCTCTTGCTTTTATTGATTGTCATTGGTATAGCGACAGGCTATGTCCAACTAGGGCAACATAAACAAGAGACGACAAACTCTTCTTATGACAAAACCATTCACTTTCCATCAGATCGATATCCAGAAACCGCGAAGCACATAGAAGAAGCTATTGACGAAGGCCATTCTTCCATTTGCACCATTGATCGAAAAAATAGTGATGAGCAAAGAGACAAATCACTTCATGGCATTCCAACAAAGCGTGGTTATGATCGTGATGAATGGCCAATGGCGATGTGTAAAGAAGGTGGAGCAGGGGCTTCTGTCAAATATGTACGTCCTTCGGATAATAGGGGGGCAGGCTCTTGGGTAAGTCATCAATTATCAGATGATCCTGATGGCACAAGAATCCAATTTATTATCGAGTAGCACGATCTTTCCTTTTTTCATAACAAAAATTTCTGTGTAAGTGCATTCACGTATATCAAACATTTTTTTCATGCCGATAATCTTTAAGGAGGGATACCCTACCTTATACCTAAAGGAGTAAAAAGCATGAAGAAAAAAGGAAAACTGAGGCTTGGCGCCAAAATAATGCTGATCTTTTTAAGTGTCCTCATCGTATTTTCAGCAGTGGTTGGTTATGTAGTGAACCGCGAAATGACAGAGAACATTAAGCAAATGGCCACCGAAAAAGCAAAAGGCGATCTAAAGCTAGGATACGCTTACCTAACTGAAAAGGTTGCTGGCTCGTGGCAGATAAAAGATGGCAAGCTTTACAAAGGAAATACTCAAATCAATAACCATGACACATTGGTTGATCAATTAGCCGAATATACTGGTGATACAATCACGATTTTCCAAGGAAATACCCGTGTTGCCACAAATGTCATGTTAAACGGGAAACGAGCTGTAGGAACCGAAGTCTCACCTGAAGTAAAGGCCGCTGTTTTGGATAAAGGCGAGAATTATTACGGAACAGCCAATGTTGCCGGGAAAGACTACCAAACGGCTTATATGCCCATCAAAAATGATACAGGGGAAACGATTGGTATTTTCTATACCGGTGCAAATCAAAGCATGATTTCACAAATGCTTCAGTCTTTCTTTATTCAATTTGTCACGGTTCTACTGTTAAGTTTAATTGTTTCTGTTATCATTATTTCTATTTTCACAAAGCGGATTCAGACACGTCTCAAACATATGGCATCTGCTATTAAGAGTGCAGGCGAAGGAAATTTAACCATCAACGTGACAGATCACACAGGCGATGAACTTTCTGAGCTGGCAGGTCACTTTAATAAGATGCGTGAGAAATTAAATCAAACCATTTTAAATGTGATCAAAACATCTGAATTAGTAGCCACCTCTTCTGAGGAGCTGTCAGCTAGCGCAGAAGAAACGAGTGCAGCATCAGAGAAGATTACCCATACCATTCAAGAAGTCGCTCAATCGTCTGAACAGCAATCAGCCCAAATGACAGCTAGTGAGCACACGATGAGACAAGTATCTAACGAGCTAGTAAACATCACTGAAAATGCGGGACAAATGGCAACAAGAAGCCAGTCCGCACAAGAAATGGCCCAAAAAGGTGTACAAAATATCGGTGAAGTCAATTCACAAATGACATCTATTGCAAAATCAATTGAAGAGAACGGTTCAGCAATTCAAGCGCTAGAAACACGTTCAGCCGAGATTGATCAAATTTCCAAAGTGATTACAGATATCGCTAACCAAACTAATCTACTTGCTCTTAATGCGGCCATTGAGGCAGCACGCGCAGGTGAACACGGAAAAGGTTTTGCCGTTGTGGCAGACGAAGTGAGGAAGCTCGCAGAAGAATCGCAAACCTCATCCAACATGATTTCACATCTCATTTCCGAAATACAAAAAGAGATGAATCATTCGACGAGTGCCATTAAACGAGTACGAGAGGAAGCGGCTCAAGGGGCTGTTCTTATTTCTCATACAGAGGATTCATTTATTGACATTCAGCAGTCAATGAAGGAAATGGCAGATGGCATTAAACATTTATCGGATGCATCCCAAAAAATCGCAGCTTATACAAATGATGCGAAGCAGACCTTTGCCTCTATCACAGAAGGCGTTAAACTGACGAGTGAACATTCACAACAAGTAGCAGGTTTAACAGAAGAACAATTTGCAGCAATGGAAGAAGTAACAGCTTCATCAGAGGCTCTTGCCCATTTAGCAGGAGACCTAAAAGAAATGGTTTCACAATTTCACATCTAGATCCCTCATACAGTAGCGCAAGACGGCGACAATCGTCTTGCTGCCTAACATTCTCTTCAATTATCTTACTTTCAAACATTCACTTTTCAACATGATCGCGAGCTGGACAAATTTTATGAATAAAGGAGTTTATCTATATGAATGATTTAAATCAAATGTATCCCCTATCTATCTCCTATCACCAAATCACCGTATACACTGGAAGCGCGACGCCACCTGTGATTGATTGGACAGATGACGATATTCTTCAAGGATTCGCAACTGGGGATCGAGGTATTTCTTTTGAAGGCATCAATAACGGAAAGGCTTCTATTATCGTGACATTAAACAGCCATGAGCCTCCATCATCCGTTGATAGAGTCATCACAGTGCCATTTACTCATTCAAGTGATCATGTTTATCTAACAAGCGTCATGGCACAGATACTGTCTTTCTCCATTCCAAAAGGAGACTATCAGCTCACCTGCTATATATCTGAGCACCCTGATCAAGATCTCTATTATTTTGATTTTCAGACTGCTTAGATCACGCCTGGTCGTACTGCTCAAGCCATTTTTCTGCAAAATCGACTGATTCTCTCATCGGCAATAAATACGAATTGGCTAGCCCGATTTGACTGTGGTTATAACTACATTCTGATTGTAAAAAATCACGACCAATCTGTTCAAATAGTTCTTCTCTTGTGATGATATCTTGATACTCTTTCCACACCCTCCAACCATTCTCTAAAATGGGGGCCCCTCGTGTCATGAGGTCTTGCTGTGAGATTCGATATTCAGCTAAGTGAAAAGCTGTCACACTCTCGAATGACGTGCCAATTAGCAGCACTTTTGCATCAAGATCGTACATACGTCCAAGAGGTGAATTTTCTCCTAAACCATAAGGAAGCGCATGGTGGTTCAACACTTCATGTTTCCTTTTCCCCCAGGCGGTGAATGAGAAATGAGGATGATTGCTTCTTTCTACGCCTGGGTATTTCCAAAAGGTCTCCGCTACCTTTCCCATTGCTGTTGGAGCTGTGTACGCCGGATCAAATGCAGGCATCGTGTCTTTGATCGGTTTCCACCAAGAATAAGGAACAGGCGGATTGATCCAATCAGCAGGATCAGACAGCTCTAATGTTTGTGCCGGCATAATCAGTGTTCCTTCATCTGTTAAAATATCCATCATAGCTTGTATAACGGCTATAGCTCCTCCATTCACCCAGCCAATAGATGACAAGGATGAGTGGACACATAAGGTCATGCCCTTCCTCACACCGAGTTGAACCAAATCCGCTTTGATTCTTTCCTTTGTGATCGGCTCAACCTGATGTTCGATTAATTTTTTCATCGTTTATTTCCTCCTGCGCCTCATCTATTCTTGATGAGTGAGACGTTTCACAGCGATAGACAATTTATAATTTGCATGCTTTGTTAGCTCCGTTAAAAATTGATCAAGCTCATCATGACTGGAGAAATGTCCTTCAGCCATATAACAGCCCTCTCCACTAATTTTAAACAGGTTTTTGATTTCTTCCTTTTGATGGAGAAACGATAAAAGCGGTTCATGATCATGACTTCGGGTAAAGAGCTGCAAAAATGTTTGGATGTTCTGCTGTGTCCGCCAGTTAATTGAAATGGTATAGGCTTCAATAATCCCCTCTTCTTCAAGCTTTAAAACTCTATTTTTAGCAGCTTGACCGGTTAAATGGACTTTTTCACCAAGTGCTTTCATCGTCAATCGACTATTCTTTGAGAGTTCTTTTAATATATCCATATCTGTTTTGTCTAGCATTGGCTCACCTCTTTCAAAAATCAAGTCGTTCCGCTGAAAGACTTTCATGATCCTCTGTCACATGAGGCTCTTTTAATATACTGTAAACTTAATGAGAAAAAAAGGAGGCCTTTCTAATGAAAATAACACTCATTCGTAATGCTACTTTATACCTTCAATATGGTCCGTCAACATTTTTAATCGATCCCTTTTTAGCAGCAAAAGGAACCTATCCACCGTTCCCGCATACTGCCAATCAACATGCAAACAATCCAATTGTTGAGCTGCCTGCAAACATTGATTTGGACAAGATATTACAGCCGGATGCTGTCCTGCTCACTCATTTACATGTAGATCACTTTGACGACGAGGCAAAAAAGAGATTAGCTCAAACTTTGCCGATCTATACTCAATCAGAGAAAGATCGCACGGAAGTAAAAGAAGCTGGATTTCAGCATGTTACATGCATTGAAGATGAAATGGATGTTTGCGGTGTTCATATCAAACGAACTGGCGGGCAGCACGGGACAGGAGAAACCGCTAAACGGATGGGACAAGTGAGCGGTTTTGTTTTCTCTCATCCTGATGAGCCTACTCTTTATATTGCAGGAGATACCATTTGGTGTGATGAGCCGAAAGAGGTTGTGAATACATGTCAGCCAGATATTATTGTGGTCAATAGTGGGGCTGCCCAATTTTTAGAGGGAGATCCAATTACGATGACAAAGGAAGAGATTGTAGACATTCACCATACTCAACCACAAGCTCAAATCATCGCCTGTCACCTTGAAGCCGTGAATCATTGTTTATTAACAAGAGCCGCATTAAAATCTTACATTCAAGAGAATCATGCAGATCAGGCCATTTTTGTCCCTCAAGATGGTGAGACGCTGACCTTTTAACACATAAACAATAAAAACCGGCACCTTGCTGCCGGTTTTCTTAAACTTATGGTCGATGGTGCTGTGGTTTTTTTAGTAATGGAACAAACCCGTTATTTTTTAAGTGATTGTAATGTTCATCCATTCGTTTTGTGATGTGCGTGCCTTGTTCCTTCGTTAACACACCATACTGAACGTATTTTTCGATCACTTCTTTTCGTTTAGACAAAATTTGCTGTTCAAGTACTTCAATTTGTTTTTGTTGCTCTGTCGTTAATTTTACTTGATGCGTGACGGGGCGCTTTTCCATTTGGGGTGTTTCTCCATGAGCCGTATTCACCTGAAAACCAAATAATAGCACCATCGTTAGTATGATCAAACCACTTGTTTTTTTCATCTCTGTCGTTCCCTCCTTTATTCGATTTTAATTTGCGCACTCTTTCCTTTTTTATACATTATTCACCCCATCAAATTGCACATAATATTCTTACTTTTTCGCTTTTCATCTGAAAACGTTGTCCTAACTGAAAAAGCGTGCTATGTTTTGTTTTGTATAAAAAATAGAGGAGGATTCTTAAATGAGTCGTTTTTATCATAGAAAACCTATATGGGTGCTGCTTGTTGTGTCTGCTCTCATGCTTGTCATGTCTGCTTGCAATCAATCAGGCTCATCTCAGTCTGGAGAATCAAAGTGGGATCAGATTCAAAAGAAAGGGAAAATCGTTGTCGCTACTTCAGGCACCTTGTATCCTACGTCTTACCATGATACATCGAACGGCAAGGATCAATTGACTGGCTATGAAGTGGAAGTCGTCAAAGAAGCATTTAAGCGCCTTGACGTAAAAGTAGAATTTAAAGAAATGGGTTATGACGGTATGCTCAGTGCCATTAATTCAGGTCAGGTGGATGCCGCTGCAAACGATATCGACATCACAGATGACAGGAAAGATAAGTTCGCCTTTTCAACACCTTATAAATACTCATATGGAACCGCTATCGTCAGAAAAGATGATCTGTCAGGTATTAAAACGCTAAAGGATTTAAAAGGAAAGAAAGCAGCAGGTGCTGCAACGACCATTTATATGGATGTTGCCCGTAAGTATGGTGCAAAAGAAGTCATCTATGATAATGCCACAAACGAGCAATATTTAAAGGATGTTGCAAACGGCCGTACAGATGTCATTTTAAATGACTACTACTTGCAAACACTGGCGCTTGCTGCATTCCCTAAGCTAAATATTACGATCCATCCAGACTTAAAATACATGCCGAATGAACAAGGGTTTGTGATGAAAAAAGACAATACAGAGCTTCAAAAAGAATTAAATCGTGTATTAAAAGAGATGAAAAAAGACGGAACCATGAAAAAGATTTCGGAGAAATTCTTTAATCATGCTGACGTCTCAAAGAAAATTGATGTTGATGTCGAAGATGTCGACATTTCTAAATAAGGAGCCGCAGCCGTGGGAGATATTCATTTAGAATATATCTTTAATCCTGCACTGGCAAAAGCGTCATTTCCGTTTGTGATGAAAGGCATCTGGCTGACGCTGCTCATTTCTTTTGTGAGCATGTTTTTTGGTACGATTCTTGGCTTTTTTATTGCCCTTGCTAGAATGGCAAATACATGGTTCCTTCGGCTGCCTGCACGGCTGTATATTTCATTCATGCGAGGGGTTCCCATTCTGGTCATTTTGTTTATCCTTTATTTCGGATTCCCTTACATCGGCATTGAATTTACAGCTGTCACTGCTGCTATTATTGGATTCAGCTTCAATAGTGCTGCATACATTGCCGAAATTAACCGGGCGGCCCTCTCCTCTGTTCCAAGTGGTCAAGTGGAAGCCGCCAAATCACTTGGTCTCAGCTATTGGCAAACGATGCGCGGAGTCATTTTGCCTCAATCCGTGCGCATTGCACTACCGCCCCTGACCAACGTCATGCTTGATTTAATCAAAGCTTCCTCACTAGCGGCAATGATTACTGTGCCCGAACTCTTCCAGCAAGCAAAAATTGTGGGCGGAAGAGAATTCGATTATATGACCATGTATATATTGGTTGCCTTGATTTACTGGGGCATATGCAGTGTGGTCTCATTGCTCCAAGACTTTTTGGAAAAACGCTATGCAAAATATCTATAACAAGAAAAAACAGATCCATGGGATCTGCTCAGATTGTTAACAAAGGGCTAAAATGAACTTGATTTTAGCCCTTTGTTTTCTTTTCAGCGTGATAGAAAACCTTTGCAGTCTAGGAAGGACGAGTACTGGCACGGAGCGAATTTGACATTCGTGAGCACCAGCACGCAGGACTGACAAAGAATGCGAGGGTTTGTCTATGCGCTGAGATCCATGGGATCTGCTTTTTAATGTATCAGCCATAACCACACATACAACCCCAATAACGTGATGATCAGAGTCGGTATGGTTAGAATGATTCCAGCTTTCATGTATGCCCCCCAAGAAATATGCACACCTTTTTTCTTCAAGACATGAAGCCACAGCAATGTCGCCAATGAACCGATTGGGGTCATTTTCGGGCCAAGGTTTGAGCCGATGACGTTGGCATAAATCAGTGCATCTCTCATCACACCTGCTGTATCTGTGTGACCGATGGCAATCGCATCAATTAAAACGGTTGGGAGATTGTTCATGACAGAAGATAGCACTGCTGCCAGGACCCCCATAAACATCGTTCCCGCAAGTAAACCGTGTGACGCCCCCTGTTCAATCCACGCCGCTAAAATTTCTGTCAGGCCGACATTTTTCAGCCCATACACCACGACATACATGCCGATAGAGAAAAACACAATCGACCAAGGTGCTTCTTTGACGACTCGTTTTGTCGCCACTTGTGGACTCCGTTTCGCCAGCCATAAGAAAGCAATGGCAATGCCGCCTACAATGATTGACACCGGAATGCCTGCCAATTCCCCAGCAAAATATCCAACAAGCAAGCATCCTAACACATACCAAGATAACCGGAACATGCGCAGATCACGAATGGCCGAAGCTGGTTCCTTCGCCTGCGAAACATCGTACGTTTTCGGGATGAGTTTCCGATAAAACACATACAGCACAAGCATACTAGCGCCAAGCGATACAAGGTTTGGGACGAACATGTTTGCTGTATATTCAAGAAAGCCAATATGAAAATAATCGGCTGATACGATATTGACCAAGTTACTAATGACAAATGGCAGAGACGTCGTATCTGCAATAAAGCCGCTTGCCATGACAAATGGCAGGATCATACGCTCATCCAGCTTCAGCGCTCTGACCACAGATAAAACGATCGGGGTTAAGATAAGTGCCGCTCCATCATTGGCAAAAAAAGCTGCTACCACAGCGCCGAGCAATGTTAAATAAATAAACATGCGGACCCCGTTCCCTCTTGCGGCTTTTGCCATATGAAGTGCCGCCCATTCAAAAAAACCAATTTCATCTAAAATCAATGAAATGATGATAATTCCAATAAATGCAAAGGTGGCGTTCCAGACAATTTGGGTAACTTCCCATACATCGCCCAAATGAACGACCCCAAAAGCAAGAGCAAGAATCGCTCCCCCGCACGCTGACCATCCAATGGTTAAACGTCCTGGCTGCCAAATGACAAGGACGAGGGTCATGATGAAAATCAAAATGGCCAAGGTGACTGATCCCAAAGGTGGCCCTCCTTTCACTTTCCTCATAAAATCTTTATCTATCATACAACGAAATAAGGCAATTGTATGCCATTTTATAATCTCGCATAAAAATCCGCAGGTCATCCTTTGCACCTGCGGAGTCCACGCCTATTGATCTTTTTTCATCAGCATCAATTCAATAAATAACTCACATCGCTGGCTAAAATGACTTAAATCAATAGACGTCATTTCAAAAATTTGTTTCATTCGATAGTTTAGTGTATTTTGATGAATAAACAACTGCTCTGCAGCTGGTTTTAGCTTGCAATTATTCAATAAGTAGACCTCTAAGGTTTTTAAAAATGATGTTTGGCTGTCACGGTCTTTTTCCTTTAGGCGCAACAAATCTGGATTAAAGTCGTTTTTCTTTTTTTGGTGACTGTAAATCGAGTCTAAGAACCGGAAGACCCCCAAATGCTCGTAATCGTATGGAATCAATTCCTGTCCGCCGACAATCTTCACTGCTTTCACGACTTCTATCGCTTCAAATCGACTTGTGCTCATTTTCATGACATCTCGATATTCTCTTCCCATCCCAATATATAAAGGAGATGGGTGTGTATGCGTTTTCGATTGAAGATGGGCGACGACATCCGCAGCGGTCGCTTTTGGTGAGTGGCGATCTGACAAACTGCCTAATATCACGACGATGTCTGCTTGCACAGAGTAGACATGATTGACCTTGTCTTCTAGCTGTAAATAGGTTCTAATCACATCCTTCACATCTTCTGCCGTCTCACTTTTGTTATCGGCGGCATGAACAACCATCACAGTAAAGACAGCTGGCAGTGGAATGCTTAAATTCTCAGCTTCCCATTTTAGCTCTTCTTCTGTATAAAAATGATCATCCATGACCTTTTTGAAGAACTCTTCAATCTTGCCTTCCTTTTTCTCCAACTGTTTCTTATTTTTATAAATAACTTTTCCAACCTGAAACGATGCCTCATGTAAGAATTGCAGCTCCTCTTGAGAGAGAGAATCTTCAATGTCCTGCACCCAAATAAAGCCCACAACCTCTTGCTTGTGCTTGGCGCTCACAGCTACTCGTCGATTAAACCCGAGCTCCTCATGACCATTCACATAAAAAGGATTTGAATCTGTATATAGCTGCTCAATGACCCCTGTTTTTTTTAACCAATCCACCACAGCACCCGGACATTCCTTTGAGAAAATGGTTTGCTGATTGACTGGGTCGAACTGCTGGATGCTGTAAGAATTATAAGCAAGCAGCTGACATTCAGTACTTTCTAAAATGACTGGTTTCTTTAAATAACCACTAATAAATGCAATTAATTTATCGACATCAAAAAATGTATGAAGCTTTTCTAATATCTCTTCCATCCCGATTGCTCCCTGAATAAGTGATACATTTATCATACTTCTTTCCAGTCATATTTGTATAGAAACAAGTCGTAGACAGGTAAAAAAAGCATGAACTCGCCTGCACGAGTTCATGCTTTTCCATATTAAAACATTTCGCTGATCGTTTTGGCCTGCATGTGCAGAGCAAGATAATCTGGTCCGCCTGCTTTTGAATCAGTTCCTGACATTTTAAAGCCGCCAAATGGGTGGTATCCCACAATCGCTCCCGTACAGTTACGGTTAAAGTAAAGGTTCCCGACATGGAACTCCTGCTTCGCACGGTTGATGTGATCACGATTATTTGTAATGACCGCACCGGTTAGCCCATATTCTGTGTTGTTGGCTACTTCAAGCGCCTCATCAAAGCTTGAGACTTTTGAGAAAGCTAGGACAGGTCCAAAGATTTCTTCTTGCATTAAACGAGATGTTGGCTCTAGATCTGCAAACACGGTTGGATGAATGAAGTACCCTTCTGAATCATCACTTGTTCCGCCAGTGACTAGACGGCCTTCTTGCTTGCCAATCTCGATATATTCTGTGATCTTGTCAAAGGAAGCTTGATCAATGACAGGTCCCATGTAAACATCAGCTGATAACGGATTCGCTGTTGTTTTCGTTTCTGTGATTTCCTTCACTCGCTCAACGACTTGGTCATACAGTTTCTCGTGGACGACTGCCCGAGATCCAGCTGAACATTTTTGACCTGAGAATCCGAAGGCTGATGTGAAAATGGCGTTAGCCGCTAATTCAACATCTGCATCCTCATCTACAACGACTGTATCCTTACCGCCCATTTCAGCAATGACACGCTTTAAATGCTGTTGTCCTGGCTGTACTTTTGCCGCACGTTCAAAAATACGTGTGCCCACTTCTCTTGATCCAGTGAATGTAATAAGGCTTGTTTTCGGATGATCTACTAAGTAATCTCCAACTTCTGCTCCGCTACCTGGCACGAAGTTGACAACACCTTTCGGCAGACCTGCTTGCTCCAGTTCTTCTACAAAGCGGGCAGCAATGACAGGCGTCGCACTTGCTGGCTTTAATACGACTGTATTCCCTGTGACGATTGGTGCAACGGTTGTCCCTGCCATGATCGCAAACAAGAAGTTCCATGGTGGAATGACAAGCGTCACGCCAGTTGGTGTGTACACATATTGATTGCGTTCCCCTTCGCGGCTGTTCACCGGTTTGCCTTTCGCAAGCTCTAGCATTTGACGGGCATAATACTCTAGGAAGTCAATGGCTTCTGCTGTATCTGCATCCGCTTCATTCCAAGGCTTCCCTGCTTCTTTTACGAGAAGGGCTGAATACTCATGCTTTTTACGGCGAATGCTTGCCGCAGCGCGGAATAAGACGCCGGCTCTTTCTTCTGGAGACGTGTAGCGCCATGTTTCAAACGCTTTTGCCGCAGCTTGAATCGCTTGCTCTGCCTCTTCTTTCCCAGCTTTTGATACGGTACCCACGACTTCTTCCTTCTTCGCCGGATTGATCGAGACAATCTTGTCTGTTGTTTCGATTCTTTCTCCATTAATCACAAGCGGATAGTTTTGCCCAAGCGATTCTGTTACTTTGGCTAATGCTTGTTCAAACGCTTGGCGATTTTCTTCCTGGCTAAAATCCGTGAATGGTTCATGCTTGTAAGGTGTTGTCATCTTTGTCACGCTCCCGTTTCAAATTATTTTCTCGTCATCCCTTTTAAAGCAAATGCAATGTTTGCCGGTCGTTCTGCAAGACGTCTCATGTAGTAGCCATACCACTCTCGTCCATACGGGGTGTAGACCCTCATTTGATAACCTTCCTTCACGAGTGCTTGCTGTGTTTCTGATCTCATGCCATACAGCATTTGAAATTCGAACTGATCTGTCTGTATATTGTGTTTTTTCACAATATGTTTCGTAAATTCGATCATTTGATCGTCATGTGTCGCAATGGCTGTATAGTTCCCTGAGAGTAATTGCTTTTCGATCAGCTTCTTGTAATTCTGATCGACGTCTTTTTTGTTTGGATACGCCACTTCGGCGGATTCCTTATAGGCACCCTTTACAAGTCTTAAAAATGGTTGCAACTCATTTAGGTCATCAAGATCTTGTTCTGTTCTGTACAAATACGCCTGCAACACCGTACTGACATACTCATATTGAGATTTCATTTCTTTAAAAATGTCCAGCGTTTTTTGACAGCGCTGTTCATCCTCCATATCAATTGTCACCATAATACGGTGTTTCTCTGCCGTATCTAAAATGCTTTTCATATTGCGATACACAAGGTCATCGTCAATATCTAAGCCAAGCGATGTCATTTTAAGTGACACATGGGAATTGAGTCCCGCCTCTGCAATTCGCTGAATGGTTTGAATACACTCATTCGTCCGCTCATTTGCAATCTCTGCCTTTGTGACAAACTCACCGAGGTGATCAACCGTTACGGCCATACCTTGATCGTTTAATCGTTTGATGACAGGGATAGCGCTCTCAAAATCCTTCCCACCGATGATTTTCTTTGATGCAACAGCACTTCCCCAATTACGAGCAATATGGTTCAAGAGACTGCTCTTTGACAAAAACAAGAAGAAATTTCTTGTGACCGACTCCATAAAGGGCACCTCCCACTCTTTGTAAGCTATGTCTTTATTGTAAGGCTCATGAGCTGTCCACTACAATATTTGAAGATGACAAAAATTCTGACTTTTTTTGTGGTTTTATCACAATAAGAGATAAAAAAGAGCCTACCGCTAACCGGCTGGCTCTCCCCTCCTACGCCCACACCTCATCAAGGGTAGACTGCAAAAGCTCATTTAATTCTTGCATCAGATTGTCTTTCGGCTGATTGTAGCTTTTCACCAATTCATCAAAACGCGCCAGCTCTTGATCAATAAATGGATGGACATGAGCGAGACGGTTCTCTACATCCATTTCTTCTCCGTCCATTTTACGTTTGAGCAGTTCGTGAATTTCTGCTAACAGCGGGCCTTCCTCCACAAGCTCCTTGAGTAATTCATGAAAGTCCATTGGTGGAACTGTTCGGTAACGTTCAATCCACTGACAGGCAAGCAGCGGACGAAGCACATAGAAATACTTCTTGATTCGCACCTGCTCTCCTCGTAAATGCCGGCTTTCATTCCGCTTCGCCATATTGAGGTAATGATACATCAAAGCCGCAGGGTAAAACGCTCGATCCTTTAATTCTCTTAGCTCCTTTGCCAAAGAGAAAGATTCAGCATAGATGATATCAGAAGACAACCATTCCATAATGGACGGATTTGATTTATTGAATAGGCGCAGTGCCTTTCTAAGCTCCCAGCCGCTGATATCAAGCATGTCATCAATCGGTCGTTCTATGACATCACGATGCTCTTCCATCGCCCAATACCATTCTTTCCGGGGAACATATAAAAAGCGAACATCATAATCACTATCGGTCGAGGGAAAACCCCATGCCCTGCTGCCTGATTCGACGGCAAGACAAATCTTGACGTCATACGTTTCTTCGATGATTTTCAGCTCTTTCTTAATTCTCTCTCTCAAGTGTCCATCAACTCTTTCTATAGAATTCTGCATGACTTCTTCACCTTTTGGGAAAATACGAATAAGACATATATGAAAAAGGAGTTGGATCTGATGTCTATATCTCGCATTATGAAATGGATCACTGGGATTTTTGAAGCTTGCCTTGCTATCCCTGTGATCGGAGGTCTATTCGTTATCAGCAATGGCTATTCACCGCTCATGGTCATGCTTATTCTGCATATTATCACACTCGTCTTATCGAAGCGAGACCAGGGACCAATGATCGGAAGTATCATTGGAATTGTCACATCCTGCCTGGCATGGATTCCGATTCTCGGATTCATCCTTCACATCATCACAGCCCTTGCCCTGATCGTTACAGCATTAGTACCTGATGAAAAAACAAGACAGAACACCAGTTATTAAGCTGATCGCTCCAATAGCTGAAAAAGACAAAGAGCTAAAATGAATGTCATTTTAGCTCTTTGTCATGCTCTTATGTTGATAGAAGCAAATGCTTTTGTAAAAAGGACAGCTTCTCTGTTTGAAAAGCAGGAATAAACTCGTGCCCAAAATATCGGTACACTTTCAGCTCTTTATCTGTTTCTAAATGATTGTATGCCGCAAACACGGTGGATGGCGGTGTCACTTGATCAATCAGACCGATCGCCATCAATGTTGGCTGTTTCACCCAGCCGGCTAAATTGATTAAATCAAAATAGCTTAATGTCTCAAATGCCTTTTCCTCCACTTTCGGATCACTGTTTCTTCGAAAGTATGAATTGATTTCTAAATAAGGCTGCTCCAAGGCTACATCAACCGCACGCTCAAAATTTGATAAGTAAGGATAGTCTGCCACAACGACTTTTGGAATATCTGAAAGGGCTGCGGCCGCAATCGCTAACGCACCCCCCTGACTTCCACCGATCACGCCGATACGGTGTTCATCTACTTCGGGGAAAGACTGAATGACTTCGAGTGCACGAACAGCATCTAGATAAACACCTCGATAATAGTACGTATCCTTCGACAAAATGCCTTTTGTCATCCACCCTAATGCATGCCCGCCTGGCGTCACTGATGTGTCTTCACTGCCACCTTGACCACGGACAAGCATTCCAAACGTCGCATAGCCATGCAGCGCCCAATTGACAATATCATGAATACCACCGTCATAGCTTCCGTTATAGCCATGAAATCGAACAAGAGCAGGATGCGGACCTGTTTGATCAGGTACGGCATACCAGCCTTCAATACGCGATTGCCCAAAGCTCTGATACGTCAGGCGGTATACGTTGACCCCTTTCACTGGATAATCAAAAGGGTCTAACGTTGGTTTGGCCTTCACTTGATTCAGTTCTTCCAGAGATGATTTCCAAAAGTGAGCAAAATCAGGACGTGCTGTTTTTTTGGGTTTATATTCTTTTAGATCTTCTAGTGGTAAATCGAACAATTGCATACCCTACTATTCCCCTTTGTTTTGTTAGTTATATGTATCATATCATTGATTTCTCGACTTAGAAAGTCATTTAACAAAACCTTCTGACATTTCTATTGGCAAAGATGGCGGAAAGCTTTATGATAAAGAAACTGGCTTGAAGACTAGATGCTTCAGGCAATATCACCCGAACCATTCATTGCATGAAACGAATAAAGGAGGCAGACCGACATGAACATCGCCCTGATTCAAATGGACGTACAAATAGGAGAACCTGATGTAAACTTTCAGAAAGCAGAAGAATGTTTAGAAGAAGCCATCCGCCAACAGCCTGATTTGATTATTCTACCTGAAATGTGGAATACCGGCTATGCGCTGGAACAAGCGGATGAGCTTGCCGATGCAGATGGCGAGCGAACAAAACAACTCTTCTCTTCCTTTGCCCGCAAGCACCAAGTGTATCTCATCGCAGGCAGTGTTTTAAATAAGAGGACAGAAGATGAAAACATCACCAATACAATGTATGTCTTTAACCGTCAAGGTGAGCTTTTGTTAGATTATGATAAAATTCATTTATTCCGCTTAATGGATGAACACAACTATTTAACCGCCGGTCATCAGCTTGGTTTATTTAACTATGATGAAGATGTCAAGATTGGCACCATGATCTGCTATGACCTCCGCTTCCCTCAGCTTTCTAGGACGCTCGTGAACAAAGGGGCGAAGGTGCTTGTTAATACCGCTCAATGGCCGTCAGCAAGAGTGGACCATTGGCGCAGTCTGCTCATCGCAAGAGCCATTGAGAATCAGTCATTTGTGATTGCGGTGAACCGGACGGGCACAAGCAGAGACACTGAATTCCCTGGTCACTCCATGGTGATTGACCCGCTCGGACGCATTCTACTTGAGACAAATGATGAAGAAGACATTTATTATGCAAACATTGATCTTCAGCTCGTAGATGAAGTGAGACAACAAATCCCCGTCATGACAGATCAGCGGCTGGATTTATATTAGAAAGCAGGGGACTCCCCTGCTTTTTACGTTTAATTAAACGTTTGTTTAAGCTTTTCCTTGATTCTGTTGAAGGTCCATGAAGGCTTGAGCGGCTTTCGTTAAATATCTTTCTTCCACATATGCAAACACAAGTGTGCGGGTTGGGCATGAATCAATGTGTAAATAAGTGACTTCTTTCCTTTCCTCTTGTGCCACCATTTTCGGCACCACCGTCACACCTAGCTCATTTTCAACCAATGCCTGAGCTGTTTGAATATGACTTGTTTCAAATGCAATCCTCGGCCGAAAGCCATGATGACGGCACAGTTCCATGACCACTTGCCGAAAGCCATATCCCTCTTTCAGCATAATAAATGGGGCGTTTTCCAGAAGGTGAAACGGGACAGACCCTTCTTGATCCGCTTGATTGATGATTTCATTGAGTTCATCCGTCAACCACGGTTGAGCCGTTTGCGGAATGGCGAGGAGAAGCGGCTCTGTCAGCATTTGTTTTGTTTTCAATGATTCATGCTCGACAGGCAGAGAAAGAATCGCAAGATCCAGTTTCCCAGCGAGTAAACGTCTTTCTAGCTCACGAGGCGATTCTTCTATCAAATGAACGTGAACGTGCGGATACGTTTGACAATAGGTTTTTAATAAACTTGGCAGGACATATCCCCCTGTGACAGCTGGCGCACCGATCTTCAGTTCTTTCCCTACCTCATAAGCAGCTTCCCCCATCTCACGTAACAAATCATCTCGTTCCTTCAAAATGGTCTCTGCTCTTTTGATCAATCGGTTTCCTTGAGGTGTAGGAGTGACTTGTCCATACTTCCGAATAAACAGAGGAGTATCTAATTCCTCCTCAAGTTTTTTAATTTGCTGACTTAATGAGGGCTGTGCAATGTGAAGTTTTTCCGCTGCTTTTGTAAAGCTTTGCTGCCGGTACACTTCCATGACATATTCCATCATTCGTATATCCACTTCTCTCACCTCATAGGTTTTAACTATTCATATCATATCTTTTATGTCTTAGACAAATCACGGGAAGAACCCTACGATAAAGAAACAACAAAAAGGGGGTAAAGGAATGAATCCATATTCAAAAGCCGAGAAACAATTCTCACAAAATGCAGAGAACTACCGAGATTCACCTATCTTTGCAGCTGGAAAAGAACTTGAATGGATGAAAACGGCGGCGAAGGCAAAGGGCGATGAGCATCTACTTGATATCGGCTGCGCGGCAGGTCATACCGTTTTTTCCTTTTCAGACGTCATCTCTAAAGGAATCGGGATTGATGTCACACACAAAATGATCGAGGTTGCTACAGCACTTGCGGATGAGCGCCAGCTGAACCACATTACGTTTGAGCAGGCATCCGCAGACGCATTGCCCTTTTCTGATGCATCATTTGATCTCGTCACATGCCGATTTGCTGCTCATCACTTCCCACATCTCCCGGCAGCCATGTCTGAAATCAGCCGAGTCTTAAAGAAAGGCGGCAAATTTCTACTTGTCGATCATTATGCACCTGAAAACCAAGCACAGGATGACTTTATTAATCATTTAAATAGACTGAGAGATCCATCCCATGTGCGAGAAAGCTCGTTATCAGAATGGAAAGAGCTTTTCGCTGACAACCATCTGACGAAAGAAGATATCCGTTACTGGGATCTGCATATTGATTATCAGGACTGGATTATACGAGGACGTACACCAGAAAATGTTCAAAAGGAAATCGTTGCCCACCTTCATGCTGCAGACGATGAAACGAAACAGCTGTTTCAACTGCAATTCGACGAACATCGTCAGCCAATATCCTTTTGCCTAAAAGCCGCACTACTTCAAGGGATCAAACATTAAACTGATCGAAAAAGTCTACCCTAGCCGGTAGACTTTTATATTATGAATATACATTTACACTATCTGATAGATATTACTTTTCATGTTTATGACAAGGAGTACTGATAATGTTTCTATTATAAGATAATTGCACTGAGGTAGGTTAGGCTTTTTCAAAAGTGTACGTAAATCCTCTGAATAAAAAAAGAACCTACCCTCTTTAGAATAAGTTCTTCACTGCATGCATCACTTACGGTGCAATATCTTCTAATACTTTCTCTCGCGTTTCGATCATTTTAAAAGCAAGAATTGCTCCCACTACAGTCACACTTGCAAAAAGAATAAAAATAGTTGAAACACCTCTCACCTCTAAAATAAAACCTATCATAATAGGAGCGATCGCTGAGGCCAGCCTAAGCCACGCTGTAGCAAATGCCGTACCAATTACCCTCATACGGGTTGGATAGATTTCAGGTGTATATAAATAGAGAAGAACTGTAATGGTCCCCATCATTCCGTAGGCAGCGGACCCTAAATAAATAACGCTTTCTGGAGAATTTGCTCCGCTGATCCATAAAGCCGTTAATAAAGCACCTGTTACGATAAATGCAATGGTTGCCCAGCGCTTCCGTCCTACTTTATCGATCAAAAATGCACAAGCGAATACCCCTATGGTCTGTAAAATATTTGTGAGAGAGGCTGCCCTTAATGAATCTCCAACTGGCAAATTGTAAACCGTATTATAAAGACTCGGTAACCAGTTATTTAATCCATTCGATACAAAGTAGGCAGAAAACCATAGTCCCCATACGATCAATGTTCTTTTACGATAAAAAGTAGAAAAGAGCTCTTTCCAGTCGCCTTTTTCAGTGCTGCTGGACACTTGCTTTGCAACAGGCATTCGTTTGTCCGTACTAGCTTCAATCTCTTCAATGATTCTTTCGGCTTCATCTAACCTGCCTTTTGAAATAAGCCATCTTGGAGATTCACGCAACATGAAAAAGAAGACAAAGACGATTAAACCGCCAATTCCACCAATCAAGAACATCCATTTCCACCCAAAACTAGGTACAACAAATGCACCAATTTGAGCTGAGATCATTAATCCTAATGGAAAAATCATCTCATAGAGCATAAAAAATCTCCCTCTGCCTTGGGCCCGGGACAACTCATTGATATATGAGGCCGCTACTGGCACTTCTCCTCCTACTCCAATCCCCTGTATAAAACGAAAAATAAAAAGGGCCATAAAGTTACCTGAAAATACACATGCGATACTCATAATAGACATGAGAAATACAGTCCACTTTGCACTAAATACACGGCCACGTCTTTCTGCTAACCATCCAAAGAAAATAGCACCAATCGCTTGTCCGATATAACCAGACCCAATAAGAAGACCAATTTGAGCAGGTGATAAATTCCACATGCCGATGAGAACTGGGAGAACAAACGCTAAAGATAGCGCATCAAAAGCATCAAAAAAGGTAGCAGATCCCATAATGATACGAGGTTTTAAATGCCATCTCGAAAAAGGTACACTTTCCATCCTAGTCAATAGTTGTGAAGCTCTATCAACAACTTGCTCATCATGAGAATTTGAATTTCCGCTGAGTTCTAACGTCATGATATCTCCTCCTTAATAGAGGAAATGATGCAAAAGTACATGCTGATGAGCACAAAAGAAATCGCTTACATTTTAAATGAAGAGACATTCTAAAGCGATCATATGAGTTTTCAGCATCTATCATTTCTTTTTTGGCGTTCCCGTGGTGCCACGATCTACATAGTACATCGGGAAGATATGTTCCATCTTCTCTAACTGTTCTCCTTCTAATAACTGCGTTAGTAAAGAAACCGCTTTTCTTCCCATTCCAACTAAATCAACATGAACAGAAGATAAAGAAGGGGTTAGAAAACTTGCAATGGGCACATCATCAGCACCAACGACAGACAAATCATGAGGTATTGACACATTTGCGATATCTGCCGCTTTCATGACCCCTATCGCCAAAAAATCTGAAGAGCAAACAACTCCAGTCATGTGCTGGTTTCCTTGGAGAAATTGAGAAACCACTTCTACTACTTTTCCCCCATCAAATTCATCTAACTCAAACACAAGCTCTTTGTTCATTGTTAATCCTAAACTTTTCAGTGTACGCTCATACCCCTTGTAATACCTCACACTATGCATCGAACTCATTGGACCATTGACCAGTCCAATGGTTCGATGACCTTTATCAAATAAGGACGTGACAGATTGGCACACACCTTCTTCATCATCAGGCCTGACACATGGAAATGGAGAATCCTCTAAGTAACTTCCGACAACGATAATGGGAATAGCTAAACTTTTTAACCAATCCATGCTCAATTCTTCATTTCTTGGAGAAAATAAAATGGCACCATCTACAGCCTGCGTTTCAAGTAATCGCTGCTGCTGTACAGATGTAAATGACATCAACATATTGAATTCAGTCTCATCTAATTCCTTCGCTATCCCATCTAAAATCGTCGAAAAAAATGGATTATTCAAAATATATGAACCACGCGGAACCACGACAGCAATATTGCCAGTCTTTCTTTTAACGAGCCCTCTAGCTCCTAAATTAGGACGATAGCCTAATTCATCAATCACTTGTTTAATTCTTTCAGCCGTTTGAGCACCTACTCCTGGTTTGCCACTTAATACTCGGGAAACAGAGGCGATAGATACTCCAGCTTTCAATGCGACATCTTTAATACTTACTGACACATTTCATACCTCCGGGAGTCTGTTGTTTTATACTCTATTATAACCTGACTCACCTTCATCATGAAATCAATGGTCTGTTATTTACTAACGTTTTCCTTAAGTAAACCAACACTTTGAAGGCCCTGACGAATCTCTTCTTTTTCCTTTTGAGTTAAAGGTAATACTGGCTTCCTCGCAAGCGAACTGCTGATCAAACCTCGCTGGAACATCGCTTCCTTCATTCGCAGATGAGAGGTAGAGGAAGGTTCATCCATTTTATACACAGCATGCTTTAATTCAAAGATTCTATCGTACACTTTATTAGCCGCTACAAGGTCTTGTTCTTCCACACATTTCACAAGCTCAGCAATCAAATCTGGTACAAAACAGCCGAAACCTACAAGCGCCCCATCAATTCCTTGAACTAATGTTGGCAATAAATATTCATCGTGACATGTGAGCAACGATACATCTGGTGCATGCTTTTTCAGTGCGCGCACATCGACTTCATATTGCGCCATGTCTCTTTGACCGATTTTAAATGAGACAACGTTTGGAATCTCCGACATTTCTAATAATTGACTGGTTGTATAAGAGGTTTTTGTCCATGTTGGATACTGATGGACGATGATTGAAATGTCAATTGCTTCTGCAACATCTTTAAAGAATTGGACAGGTGACTCAGGCTGCATACCGAATCTCAGCCATGAATGTGGCGGCATAAGAAGAATACCTTCTCCACCAGCTTCCTCCACTGCTTTTGCATGCTGGATCGCTTCAATTGTCCCTTCAGCTGAAACCCCAGAAATGACAGGAATTTCTCCCTTTAATTCGTCGGCTGCAATACGCACAGCTTCAGCTCGTTCATGTGGCAGCAAAGTCATAATCTCGCCAGTATGTCCATTGACAACGATCCCATTAATCCCTTCGTGCCCCGCCACCCAGCGAACAAGCTTACGAAAAGCAGGTTCATCAATTGAATAGTCATCTTTAAAAGGAATTAAGACTGCCGGGAATACACCGCTCCATTTTTTTTTATTTTTCATCAACAAATTCCTCCCCATCCGTTATAGTAAACGTTTACGGTAAGCGTTTACGTTAATAATCATAGAATGATATAACCGAAGGTGTCAACCAGATTTTTAAAAATTATAATAATTCAAAAAACTATTATTGGAATTTAGATACTATTTTATTTTTTCAAAAAAAGAAAATGAGAGATATATTTCGTTTCCCACATCAATCAAATAACCTCATCATCTTGACCTAGTTGTAGTCTAATCACCACTTTTTTCAAACGGCTAGACACACCACATAAAGGATGCATACATTTTGATATAGTGACGAAGGAAAAAACATCTTTTCTTCTTTTTTTCATCCATCATCCAACTTAGACTGTGATTTCTTTGACTACTCCTGATCTAATAGAAAAAGTCTACCCCATAGGATAGACTTTTTTATTTCGAATATAGATCCCAGCCAAGCTTGAGTGTGTCGACAATATAATTGGCGACTTCTTCAGCTTCTAGATGATCTGTTTCCACTCTTGAGTTATGAAGGGAATAAATTTCCCGGCGCTCTTCAAACAGCTCTTTCATCTCGTCAAGCGTGCGGTTATGAAGAACAGGACGGTTTTCAATTAAAATATCCAGCCGCTGCTTCCAATTCTCCCAAGATAGGTCAAGGAAAAGAACCGTACAATGCTTTAAGCAAGATCGTTTGATTTCTTCCTGTTTAAACGCACCGCCTCCAAGAGACACGATCTTTAGCTGAGTATGTTCACATAAATCGACGATATAGTCCTTTTCAGCCTGCCTGAAGAACGCTTCTCCTTTTTGCTGAAACATTTCTGGAATCGTCATGTTGTACTTTTTCTCAATCTCCTGATCAACATCAATAAAATCTCTATATAACTTTTTGGCAACCAGCTGCCCAATGGTTGTTTTCCCAACGCCCATAAAGCCAATGAGGACAATATTTCGCTGTCTCACAGGAATCTCTCTATTGTTTTTCATGTTCGTGACACGTCCTCCTTACGACAAGGAATGCTACATAATGTTTCTATTATATGATAAATGGGCTGAGAAAAGATAGGCATTCTTAAAAATTGTGTTTGACGACGTAACCGAGCTGTTCGGAGAGCTTCTCGGCATGCTCTTTCACTTTTTGCTGCAGCTGAGGGATGACATCTTCAGTAAATCGTTGGGTCGGTCCAGATATGGATAAACATGCCTGCACCTCCCCATGAATGTTAAAGATCGGTGCCGCCACTGCCGCCGATCCGACTTCCCGTTCATCAATACTGCAAGCGGTATGCGTTTCAAGAATATGCCGACATTCTTTTTGCCATTCCTCCATCGTCATGTGATCAGCCTCAGACGCGAAAACTTGCTGTTGAAACTCTTCGCTTTGGAAAGCAAGCAGCACCTTTCCACCAGCACCAGCGTATAACGGCAGCTTCTCACCGATTTTCACAAGATGCCGAATCGATTGCAGCCCTTCGGCTTGTTCAATACATACCCTGCTTTTGTGATCGAGCACATACAGGTTGACGGTTTCCTTTGTTTCATCACGAAGTGTGTACATGAGCGGTTTTGCCAGTTCCCTCAATTTGATGGACTTCCCAGCAATATAACCGAGAAGATAAAGTCTTTGACCGAGCCGGTACTTCATTGTCTCTTGGTTCTTTTCCACAAAATGATTCATTTCAAGTGCCTTGAGCAGTCTCGTTGTGGTAGACATTGCTAAGTTCATCTCTTTTGAAATGTCCGTTAGCGTCAACTCTTGACGTTCTTCGCTAAAGCAAGAAAGAATATCCAAAGCGCGCTGAACGGTACGCAATCCTGATTCTTCTTTTGACTTCTTATCAGCCATGTTCACTTTCTCCTTTTCCCCTTTGATTTCTTATCGACATGATTGACCAATTTTGCTATAATCCATTTTAAATGTTCCATTAAAAGAAAACAAATTCCACTGTACGGAATAAAACCAATAGATGTTTTGATGGAGGAGATATCATGATCTACCTGCTACTTTTCACACTTCTTATTAGCTTATACATCGTTCATCAACTATTCCCTGCTCCCATTCTCTCCTATTTGGTTGGTCTGCTGGCGGCTACTTCGCTCACCATTTCCTTTAAGAAGGCCAATGGACTTTATTTGAAAACGGGTGCTATGTTTCTCTTGATTGGATTGGTGTTATTTTTCTGGTCAGAACAGCCTTTGCATACGCTTTTTCTTCATTTTCATTCCATGCTAGGCTTGCTTTCTTTATTTTTCATGTTGCCATTTATTCATTCTCTCATACATGTTGGACATTTCGATACTCAATTAAATAAACTGCTTACCTTACATACAACAAGTACAAATCAGCTTTATCGCAAGAGTTCATTTGTCACTCATGTTCTTGGCATGTTTTTAAATATCGCAACGATTCCCTTATTATATACATCCTTGAAACCGTCGCTGAACGCCCTTCAGGAACAAGTCAAACAGCACCTTTATACGCGCAATCTTTTAAGGTCATATGCGCTATGTCTTAGCTGGAGTCCTGTCGAAGTACTGGTGAGTGTCACCATTGATGCAACCAAATTGAAATATTATCAGATTGCACCCGTTACGTTTTGTTTAATGGTGCTTGTGCTGTTGACGGATTGGTTGCTGTTTTCTCGTCAAAGCAAACGATTGCCGCATATCATCCAGCCGGCGGAAGCTCACTCCAACCCTCATCGCATCAAGAGAAAAACCATTCAGCTTGCTTTCATGCTGCTCAGTTTTATGACAGTCGTTTCGCTTGTTGACGCCTGGATTGGGAAAGGTTATCTGTTCGCTGTTGTGCTGACGATTATTCCTTTCGCTCTATTATTCTCGTCTATCATCAAAAAACGAAAACAATATGTAGCTGTCTCTATTCCCCATTGGAAAGAACGAACCCGCCAGCTCTCCAATTATATGTGTCTATTTTTAAGCGCGGGCTTCTTTGTCGATATGCTACTTGTCACAAACAGCCTGCAGCCGATTCAAGCATTTATCGTCAGTATATCAGATCATGCCATTTGGGTTTATGGGGTCATCGGGCTGTATTTTCTCATCACCGCTCTTTGCGGTTTTCACCCGCTCGTTTCGCTTGCTCTCTTAGTGAGCTTGATGGCACCTGTCATTCATGAACTGCCTGCCCTTCCCATCGCAATCATGCTCATTATCGCTGGAACCTCAACGGTCATGTTTAGCCCATATAATGTATCTGTCTCCCTATTAGCCGATTTGATGAAGGTCAACCCTTACCGAATCACTCGATGGAATATCTGGTTTGCTGGTTTTTATATCAGCATGGGTATCGCATGTGCAACGATCATCACCGTCATCTTTTATTCATAGAAAAAGAGAACCCAATGAGTTCTCTTTTAAGATTGTTGACAAAGGGCTAAAATGAACTTGATTTTAGCCCTTTGTCTTCTTTTCAGCGTGATAGAAAACCTTTGCAGCCTAGGAAGGACGAGCATCGGCGCGGAGCGAATTTGACATTCGTGAGCACCGAAGCGCAGGACTGACACCGAATGCGAGGGTTTGTCTACACGCTGAAAGAGAACCCAATAAGTTCTCTTTTTCTTACTCTCTATTATTTTAATTGAATCCGTTCAATCTTACCTACAATAAAGATATACGACAACGCTCCGCCTAATGCCACTAGGCTGACGAATAAAATACCGCCGTTGTAAGAGCCTGTCGCCGATACAATGAATCCGATGATCAGCGGGGTGATGATGCCGGATAAGTTAGCAAAAAAGTTGAATACGCCGCCAGCCAGCCCGACCATTTCTCTTGGTGCCACCTCAGACAGCATGGTCCAGGAGATATTAGACAGTCCTTGCGCAAAGGACGCGATGGATAAAATAGTCAGCACAAGCGGGATATTCGTTGTAAAATTCGCTAAAACAATGGTACTTGTCAGAAGCAGACCGACCACAACCGGCAGCTTTCTTGCTACATTGACCGATACACCCTTTTTAAGCAGCCAGTCAGACACATAGCCTCCAAACAGCACCCCAAAGAATGCAGCAATGTATGGCAGGGATGCCGCAAAACCCACTTTGAGAAAGGCCATATTTTTCGCCTCTGCTAAATAGGTCGGAAACCATGTTAAAAAGAAAAAGAGGGTAGACGCAACAGAAAATTGACCAATATAGAGTCCAATCAATTTACGATATTTTAAAAGTGCGGCAAAGTCTGCCCATTTCAATTTCTCCTGTGATGCCACAGTCAGTCCTTCGCCTTGACGGATCAATTCTAACTCATCTTCATTGATCTTCGGATGCTCTTTCGGTTCGTGATAAAACTTGTACCAAAAGAAAGCAAATATAATACCGAGCGCACCAGCAGTGATAAAGACGGTTCTCCAATCGAAAGTTGTCATGATCCAAAAAAGAAGAGGTGTCGCAAATGCAAGCCCCACATACTCTCCAGCGGTATAAACCCCTGTTGCAAATGCGCGTTCCCGCCTTGGAAACCATGTGGTCACAATGCGATTATTCGCAGGAAATGCGGGAGATTCTGTAATTCCGATAAACAAACGGCAGCCAAATAAGAAGGCAAAGCTGTTCGCAAACGCCTGTAAACCGGTGAAAATAGACCAAGTCACAAGTGATATTCCATACGTTACCTTTGATCCAAACTTATCAAGAATAAAGCCGCCAGGGATCTGCATGGCTGTATAGGTCCAGCTAAATGCTGAAAAGATGAGGCCTAATAAGGCAGGGTTTAATTGCAATGAAGACTGAATCGCAGGTGCAACAATGGATACACTGGCTCGATCAATATAGTTAATAGCGGTAATAAAAAACAACAGAATCAAGATGCCGAAACGAGCTTTTGTTGGTTTCACATAAGCAGGCCGCAAGTCGTTCCCCTTCAGTTCTGAATGCACTTTCATAACCATCCTCCTTTGTTTCCGCAGCGTGCGGATCGGTTGAGTGTCTTAAATGACCCCTTTTTCTTCTAACTGTTTACACTCTTCTTCTGTGAAGCCAAGCATTTTCGTTAAAATGTCATAATTATGTTCACCTAAATCAGGCGCAATATGGCGAATACGGCCGGGGGTTTTTTCAAACTTCGGAATGATCCCAGGCACCTTCACTTTTCCAAGACGCGGATGATGCACCTCGACAATATTTTCTCGTGCTTTAAATTGCGGATGCTCAAAGATATCCCGAATGCTTAGAATCGGACTCACAGGCACACCATGTGTATCTAGAATGTCTAGGACGTCATCTCTTGTTCTGGACGCAATCCACTGCGAGACGATCGCATCCATTTCATCGTTATGCTTCAGCCTAGCTGCATTCACAGAGAATTTCTCGTTCTCTAGTAAATCTAAGCGATTCATCGCCTCTGCCAATCGATTAAAGGTCGAATCTGTACTCGTCACAAGAACCAAATAATGCCCATCCTTTGTCTCATAGGTGCCGGCAGGGCTTGAATGACCGCTTAACCCTGGTGAACGCTCACGCACCTTCCCTAGCTTGTCATATTCAGCAACCAAAAACTCTAACATGCGGAACACAGATTCATAGAGAGCCAAATCCACCATTTGCCCAGTTCCTTCTGAATGAGTGTCACGGTAATACATCGCTGTCACAGTGGCAAACGCCACATAGATTCCTGCGATATAATCCGTAAGGGAAAAGGACGGGCTGACTGGATGCCGATCTGGAAACCCTTGAATATATGTAAAGCCGCTAAACGCCGTCGCAGGTGTACCAAACCCCGCCTTGTCCTTAAATGGACCGGTTTGCCCATAACCCGAAACACGAATCATAATTAAACGAGGGTTGATTTCTTTTAATACATCGTACCCAACGTCCCATTTTTCAAGTGTTCCTGGACGAAAATTTTCAATGATCACATCAACCTGCGCTGCCAGCTTTTTAAAAATGTCTTTTGCTTCTTCTTTGTGCAAATCGAGTGTAAGAGATTTCTTATTCCTTGAAAGCCCTGACCACCTCAAAGGTTCACCATCTGCAAAAGGACCAACATGCCGCAGTGTATCCCCTTTTCCAGGAATCTCGACTTTAATGACCTCTGCACCGAAATCCCCTAGAAGCACCGCGCCGTATGGTGCAGCAATCATCGTAGAAACATCTAATATTTTGATTCCTTCAAGCGGTGTATTCTTATTCATTGCTTGACTCCCTTTCGTTCAATTGATAAAGGGCTAAAATGCTTTCTATTTTAGCCCCTTTTCTTCTTTCTCTCGTGCAAGGTTTTTTAGTCCTTCGGAAGCTGCCCTTGCGGTGTATAGAGCCAAATCAGCCATAAAGGTTCGTCCCCTGTGTTTACATGCTGATGCGGGACACCATCAGGAATAAACATAAAGTCATTTTGCTTAAATGATTGTCTTTCTCCATCGCAAATGACTTCGCCGGACCCTTTAATCACATAATCAAATTCCTCTGAACCCGGGTGATTGTGTACCGAGCTTGCTTCGCCCGGCTCAAAAATAGTGAGTCCTGCCATCATATGCTCTGACCCTACGGTATCTGGTGTGATCGTTTGAAACACTTTCCGAATCATTTTCTCTTCTGGATGATCTAAACCTAACCATAATGGATGACCGTCTTGAAATGGATTTAATACTTTAATTTTCATTGTTTATTCCTCCCTAGTCATGTTTAGTTCACACTGACATGTGAACGTTTTGTATTTGGTGAATAAATATCATTAATGTTCCAATGTCCATCAGTAGGCACTGGATCATTTTTCATCGCTACATCAATGACACATGGTTCCTGAGAAGCAATCGCTTCAGCCAAAGCTTCTTTGAATTCAGAAGCCGCTGTAATTTTGATCCCCTTCATCCCATAACCTCTCGCAATGGCTGCAAAATCAGGCGAATAGCTTTCTCCATCTTTTCTAAAAACAGTGCCGTATGTCGTTTCATAGTGTGCCATTTGCAAGCCGGCGATCGTCCCAAACGCACTATTGTTCATCACAATCCACACGACAGGAATGTTTTCTTCCATGGCTGTTGCGAGAACAGATGGATTTTGACCGAATCCGCCGTCCCCAACAAGTGATACAACGACACGGTCAGGCTGGGCAATCTTTGCTCCAAGTGCAGCGGGAGCGCCAAATCCCATCGTCGCAAAACCACCTGGGGTTAAAATAGTGCCTGGCGTGTATACAGGAAATTGCTGTCCGACCCCATTTTTATTCCAGCCAACATCGGTTGTAATGAAAGCATCCGGCGGCAATACTTCTCGCACTTCCTGCAAAATACGCTGTGGTTTCATTGGGAAAGACTCGTCTTGAATATTCGTCAAATTGCTCTTCTGAAATTCCTCACGATATGCCGCAATGTCCTTTTTCAATTCAGGGCGATCCAGACCTTCTGGCAGTCTTTCTTTCGCCACACGATTAAGTACAGTCAACGCCTGCTTGAGATCTGCTACCGCTCCAATTTCCACAGGATAATTTCGGCCAATTTCATTCGGATCAATGTCAATATGAATGAGCTTGGTTGATTGGAAATTGAACGTATACTCCGATTCCCACGAACTCGCATCTGCTTCAGCAAAACGGGTGCCTAAAGCCAATATATAGTCCGCTGCTTTACACTGATCATTGATAAATTTCGTCCCCCAAAACCCTGTCATGCCAAGGGTCATTGGATGATCATCCGGCATCGCCCCTTTCCCCATCAAAGAATGGGCAACAGGGATGCTCAAATGGTCAGAAAATGCCTTTAACTCTTCTGCTGCATCGGCTAGTAAAATGCCTCCCCCTACATATAAGAGCGGTTTGTCTGCCTGCAGCAATCGATCTAATATCCGATTCGCTGTTTGATCATCAATAGATGGTTTTTCAACGGTTTGTGTATGATGAGCGATTTGTTCAAATAACGACACATCTAAGTCTTTTGAGAACACATCCATCGGAACTGAAATTAGGACTGGCCCAGGGCGGCCGCTTTCAGCTAACTGAAACGCTTTTGATAAAATTTCTGGAAATAATTCTGGAATGTCGACTCGCCATGCTCTTTTCACAAATGGGCGATAAATTTCGTATTGAGAAGCATCGGAATGAAGATTGATTTCTTGGTGTGGGTGCTTTCCGTAGTAATGACTTGGAACATCTCCTGCAATGACAACCATTGGAATGGAATCGAGTGCGGCATTCGCTACGCCTGTTGCCGCATTGGTGAGTCCAGGACCTAAGTGACTGAGCACAACAGCCGTCTGTTTTTTCGCTCGTGCATAACCGTCTGCTGCATGCGCCGCTATCTGTTCATGTCTAACATTCACAAATTGAATACGGCTTTTTTCTAGGGCTGATAAAAAAGCAATATTCGTATGACCGCACAGACCGAAGATATGCTCAACTCCTCGATTTTCTAAATACTGAATGACCTGTGTAGATATATTCTTCTTCATGTTTCTCTCCTCTCACGGTGCAGCTATGAATCTGCTACTCACTGATTCTTTGAAAACACAATCGATAGAACGGTATTCAAATCCTGTATCGCAACTTGTCCAGGTGCTGAGCTTTCTTTCCCTACAGCAAAGGTCATGACAGACCCAAAGAGTCCACCTACCATTCTTGTGAAGGCGCCATATTCCCCCATCGCCATCGAAATAACGGGGATGGACAGATGCTTTTTCGCCTTGCCTGTCGCAGAAAGTAGTGTCAATGCATCCTCATAGGAATGCGGCATGACGGCGATCTTTGCAATGTCGGCACCGACCGATTCTGCATTGGTGAATAGTTCCACGAGCCGATCCGCCTCCGGGGTACGCTGGAAATCGTGGTACGACACAATCAAGATGACCCCGTTTCTCTTAGCCGCCTGACTGACTTGCTGGATATGCGAGACATCATGCATTAATTCAAAATCAACGGCAGCCACAAGCTGAGTGGCACAAAGCTCGACAAGCAGGGAAACCTTTTCATCCTCTGAGAGTGAGATGCGTTCGCCGCCCTCTTTTTCAGAACGAATGGTGAATAAAAATGGGATGCTACCTGCCTTTTCAATCATCCCTTTCAGGGTGGTGATGACTTGTTCCTTGTCATTGAGGTGATTGAAAAAATCTGCTCGCCACTCTATCACATCAGGCTTTTTATCAGCTAACACCTCAACTTCAAGAAACAATTCTTCCTTTGTTTGTCCAATGAGCGGCGTACAAATCATCGGCTGACCGCCTGTCTGCGCACTTTTCACCTTTTGCTGAAAGACATTCACATCCATCTGCCCCCTTTATAGCCCATTTGG
This sequence comes from Bacillus sp. S2(2019), assembly GCF_005144805.1. Lineage (NCBI taxonomy): Bacteria > Bacillati > Bacillota > Bacilli > Caryophanales > Bacillaceae > Bacillus > Bacillus sp. S2(2019). Next base: position 172,419 of record NZ_SWFL01000004.1, on the reverse strand, counting down.
CAGCACAACCATTTTGGTTTCGGTCATCTCCTCGATGGCGAAACGCGGGCCTTCCCTTCCAATACCGCTTCGTTTAATCCCGCCATATGGCCAGTGATCTAGTCTGAAATTCGATGTCCCATTGATGACTACGCCGCCAGTTTCAAGCTCTTTTGCTGCGTGTAACGCAACATCCAGCTGATTCGTAAAGACGCCTGCCTGCAAACCATATCGACTATCGTTTGCTTCTTTGATTGCCTCATCCAGCTCCTCATATGGGAGAATGCTGACAACTGGACCGAACACTTCTTCACAGACGACCTTGGCTTGTTTTGGCGGGTTTAGCAAAATAGCCGGTGTGATGCTTGCGCCATTTCGTTGTCCTCCATATAGAAGCTCGGCACCCATTTTCTCTGCCTCTCGTATCCATGCCTCCACACGTTTTGCTGCCTGTACATCAACCATACAGCCGATATCACTTTCACTAGACAGCGGATCTCCAACGACGAGCTGTTCTACTTTTTGTTTAAGTGTCTCAGTAAATGTCGACAAAATTTGCTTGTGAACATAAATTCTTTGAACAGAAATACAGCTTTGACCAGAGTTGCTAAAGCCCGTTTTGGCGCAAAGAGATGCGGCTTGCTCGATATCTGTATCATGATGAACAATCGTCGCTCCATTTCCTCCGAGTTCCAGCAGTACCTTTTTTAATCCAGCAGAGTTTGAAATATGTTCTCCGCCCACCGCACCGCCAGTAAAAGAAACAAGATTGGTTCTTTCATCCGTGACTAACTGTCTGCCGGCGTCTACTCCCCCAATCACAAGCTGCAGGCTCTTTTCAGGAAACCCTGCTTCAAGCAGGAGCTTAACAAACGCTGTGGCAACAGCTGATGTTTGCGGTGCTGGTTTTAAAATAATGGCATTCCCTGCCGCAAAAGCTGGACCGATTTTGTGGCAAATTAAGTTGAGAGGCGCATTAAAAGGCGTAATCGCCAGCACAACCCCAACCGGCACTTTAAATGTCATCGCCATTGCTCTCTGTCCACGAGAAGATACATTGCCAGGAATAGTCTCACCGATTAGTCGATTGGCTTCTTCAGCTGACTGTGCGAGCGTTTCAATTGATCGTGAGACTTCATCTCTTGTATTTTTAAGCGGTTTGCCTAATTCTAAAGAAATGAGTTTTGCAAAATGCTCTTTTTGTTCTTCCAATAAAGCGGCTGCCTTTGTTAGAAGCGTTGAGCGTTCTAATGCTGATATTGCCGCTATTTGTTTTTTAGCTTGCTGCGCAATAGAAAGCGCTTGTTCTATATCTTCTGAGGATGCAAGATAGGATGTACCAATCATTTCCCCAGAGTATGGATTGATGATATCTTCTTTGCCATGGTTTGCATCCAGCCATTCGCCGTTTATATATGACAACGCTTTCAATTCACTCAAATCCTCTCACCCTCCTTCAAGTGACGCGTCCCGACCCCCGCATAACGAACAAGTCTTTCTTCATTCGGACAAGGGCCTTTCACTAGGGCACCTTTTGTCAGCTCTTCATATGCATGCGCCACGATGCCCATTCCTCTGGATAAGGAAAAGATGCCTTTTGCCGCTTCAGCTGGAATGCTTAATTCACATTGGATCGCAGCAGATACACCATCTATATTCATCGTGATTTTTTTCCCTTTTAATTGTTCAAGTTCATGCCTAATCGCCTCAGCTAACCGTAAGTACGTTCCGCTGATATCACCTTGCTGCACATATGTTTGACTCAGCTCATACAGCCGTCTCACTCTCGGATCATCGTCATGCAGCTGATGACCGATCCCCGGAATTTTTTCCTTGCGGGCTAACCACGTCTGACATACTTGCTTTGCAGCAGACTTGATATCCTTGTGTTCATCGTAGGCTGCTTTGGCGTCGTATAACATACGCATCGCCTTTTCACCAGCTCCGCCATGAATATCACCTAATAGATTCACCCCTGTTGCAACAGAAGAATTAAACGAAATGCCGCATGTAACCGCCATTCTTGCCGCTGCAATAGACGGTGCTCTTGGCCCATGATCCGCACCTGCGACAAGAACACTTTCAAAAAGAGCTGCCTTCGAATCATCTAGTAATTCACCAACAAGCAGTAGATAAAGCATTTGTGGATACGATAATTGACCAATAAGCTCTTCAATTGGATAGCCCCGAAGTTCAATTGAATTTTTTTGAATATGACTAATCTCAGTCTCCCACCAAGCGCCTCCTTCTTTGTATATTTCCAGTGCACTTCGATTTTTCATTGTGTGAATCATTCCTTTAGCCACTTATTTGGAGATGAACGACTCCTTATATTCCGTCTAGTGGAATTCAATTTCACTTTTTGGAATGTGTTTTTATTGTAAGCGCATTCGTTTTTATCGTCAATCATTTTTTCTGAAAATACTGTCTTTTGATGAGAAATTAAGTGAATCGAACTAATTATTTCACCACTTATTCTTCAATTCATCCTTTATTTAGTCAAACAGACTTATGTATATCGTTCTACTAATTAATGAACCATTTTCGATTCATTCTGTCAAATTCAGCTGAAATTTGACATAAAAAGACCCCTCCATCTTCTGGAGAGGTCACTTATTTTATTTCCACCAGTCATCAAACATAGAAGCTGGTACTTGACGTTTATGTTCTGATTGAACATAGCGTTTTTCAATCGCTTCTGCTGCTTGATCTGAAACTGGTTTTCCTTCTAAGTAATCATCAATTTCATTGTACGTAATACCAAGTTCTGTTTCATCCGTTTGCTGAGGCTTGTCATCCAGCAGATCGGCTGTCGGTTTCTTTAAGTATAATCGCTCCGGCGCCTGAAGAGTCTCAAGCAACAACCGTCCTTGGCGTTTCGTTAAACCTGTGAGCGGAAGGACATCTGCACCGCCATCACCATACTTCGTGAAAAAGCCCGTCACAGCTTCAGCTGCATGATCCGTTCCAATGACAAGTAAGCCTTCCTGTCCACCGACAGCATACTGTGCGATCATTCTCATGCGTGCTTTGACGTTCCCTTTATTAAAATCAGACAGCGCACCGCCTGTTTCCTTTTGATATTGTTCACTGAATGCCGTCACGGCAGGCGCGATGTCATATTTCCAAGACTTGTCCGGCTGAATAAATGATAGAGCCAGTTGCGCATCATCTTCATCTTGCTGCGTGCCATGCGGAAGACGGACTGCAATAAAGACAGCATCCTCTTTTCCTTCTTGACGAAGCTCACTTACAGCGAGCTGAGCGAGACGGCCGGCAAGCGTTGAATCCTGTCCGCCGCTAATACCAAGAACGAATCCTTTTGCACCGGTCTTTTTCAAGTAAGCCTTTAGAAATCCAACCCGTTTTTCGATCTCCTGCTTTGGGTCAATTGAGGGCTGCACATGCAACTCTTGGCTGATTTTTTTCTGCAAACTCATACACTTTTCCTCCTAAGCATCCTCTACATGAAGAGAACAGGTTTTACTTCCATTTCAATTGATTTACCTACGATTTTAGCCACTTTATTATATCATGTTTTGAAAAAAGATATTTTTTAGACGTTCCCCTTTTTCTTAAATGATCAAACATTCACAAACGAAATAGACCAAGTCTCTTTGACTGGTCTTTCCTTTTCAATCAATCTCCACCCGGATGGATGTACAGCTTGAGCCATTGCATTTTCCAATGTCAGCAGGACATGCAGACACCGCGACGATAAGGTCCATTTCTGCACGCAGACGAATGTAATCACCAGGGAGCGATTTTGGTAGCTCGACAGACAGTTTTCCTTTCTCATCAATGACTGTATTCATAAACGCATTAAAAGGATAATACATATCCTCCTTTGGAATCCCGAATGGCTCAAAAGCCGTTCTGAGATTATCGTAGCATGTATGCATGACCTCTAGGTGCGTACGCCCATATAAGAGCTGATACATTTCTTGCCGGCATGCAGGCATATATAAATCATGACATTCAACTGTATCTTCGATGACCGTAAACATTGGTTTATATAAATTAGAATATAGCTGATCTCCCTTTTTCACCTTGGAAGAGAACAGGCTGTCCATTGTAGCGCCTTGATCAAATTTTTCATAAAAATCCTTTTCATGATAGGCCATCACGTCTGCTACTTGCTGCCCTTCGACATCAACCACTCGAATACATTGTCCTTTTCCTAACCGAAAGCCAAATCCATCCTTTGGTAAAATCACGTATTCTCCATTCATCACATGCACTCCTTTCCATGTTGACAGTATGCCCAAAACGTCCTCTTGATCATGTATAAAAAAAAAGAGGCGGTCACAAGCTAATGCTATTGAATCGGAAAGGTGTTGCACACAAATTGAAAGAAGAACAATCTTTATCTTGGTGGCAGCTTTCTCTTATCGGAGTCGGCTGTACAATCGGCACTGGTTTCTTCCTTGGTTCCAGCATCGCCATTACAAAATCCGGTTATTCCGTCTGCATTTCATTTTTGCTTGCGGCAGTCGGCACATATCTCGTCTTTAAACACCTGGCTGCGATGACAGCCGAGAACCCAGATAAGGGATCATTTTGTTCCTATGCCCGAAAAGCCTATGGGCGCTGGGCGGGATTTAGTAATGGCTGGGTGTATTGGTTTTCAGAAATGCTCATCACAGGGAGTCAGCTGACGGCGATTTCTCTTTTTACTCGTCACTGGTTTCCATCCATTCCACTTTGGGTATTTTCAGCGATTTATTCCGCTCTTGCCCTGCTTGTGATTATCATTGGGCTTTCTTCTTTTCAAAAGACGGAAAATGTCCTTGCCGTGCTGAAGACCGGGGCGATCCTATTGTTTGTCGTCCTTGCCGTTCTTGTTTTATGCGGCATTCTCACAGAGCATAGGCCCACCCTCCACCTGCCAAATAAAGACCATGAATGGATGCCGCTCGGCCCGCTCGGTCTATGGAATGGGCTGATTTATGCGTTTTATGCTTTCGGGGGAATTGAAGTCATGGGGCTGATGGCGGTTCATTTAAAAGACCCGAAGGACGCCGCAAAATCTGGACGTGTGATGCTGATCATTCTTGCTGTCATTTATATCGTCTCCATCGGACTTGCGCTTTTGCTTGTGCCAGTGACAGCCTTTAACGAGAATAGCAGTCCATTCATTACATCACTAGAACCATTTCATTTATCGATTTTTCTTCATATCTTTAATGGCATTTTCATTATTGCTGGGTTTTCCACATTGGTTGCCTCCCTCTATGCAGTCACGACACTGCTTGGCACGATGTCGGAACATCAGGATGCACCTGCTTGTTTTAAACAAAAAGAACCATCTCATGTTAGATGGTCTTCAATTCTTTTAACTGCTGCAGGGTTGATTGTCTCGATTTTGCTGGCACTCTTTTTGTCCAAACACATATATGAGCATCTCACAACAGCAGCCGGCTTAACTCTTTTATACACATGGGTGTTTATTCTGCTTTCGAGCAAAAAGCTGTCAAAGCCATCCACTCGCCAAACGTGCGAAATGGTTCTTGCCCTGATCTTAATCGGTGCCGCCGTTTCAGGCACTCTGACAGAGGCAAGCGGACGACCCGGCTTTTTTATAAGCATTGGGATCATCGCCGTGATTGGCATCATGGTACTCTTTATGAGAAAAAAGTGGAAACAGGATCAGGCAGCATCATAATTTCATCATGTTTTTTAAAGCAGTAAATGGGCATTTGGCGGAGGCTGGTTTCTCCGCCTCTTCATCTGGGAGAAAATATTGCTTCCATTCATGATTTGTTGGATCACCGTACCATTTTAACGATGGATGGACGTCAACTTGATCATATGCTTTGAGCCGCTTGCGAACGAGCTGGCTCATTTTTTGTCCAAACTTGGTCGATCCATTCAATTTTTCGAACACCCATCTGGGCTGAAATGCCATCATGACATATGGAAAGTGGCGGCTCTTTCTGAGCTTATGAGCTGGTGTTGAACACAGAATAAAATAAGCCTCGCCATGAAAACAGTACTCCCATTCATGGTGATGAGGGTCCAGTGGAATCTCCGCTGGCCATGGCAATTCATCCTTTTGATGTAACCGTTGAAGCAATGACCAGAACTGCTGCTCAAATTCTTCAATTGGGCTTTCCTTTAAATCCTGCGGAGTTTCAAAAAAGCAGATAAATGAAGCGTATTGACCAGTTTGTTTAGCGCAGCCTTGATATTCTTTTAGCAGCTCTGCTAACTCATTCACTGCCCCGTCTTCCCGCAGATCACCGACAAATCCATAGCGTAAATGATCGAGAAAAAATCCTTGTCTGCCTGGTACACACGGAAATGTATCTGCCTCATCCCCTACCATCTCTCCAAACTGTGTGAAGGCATCCTGCTTCCATTCTTCGAGTGATCGTAGATTTTGATCAAGGCAACTTTTTGCATACAGCTGAGCCATTTTCTTCCACCTCGTTTTAGCGTCTTCTCCATAGCCTATGAGGAGGAAAAAGCTGTGGTGACTGTCCTTCAACGACTTTCACTGGACATTCACAAGGTGATTGATTTGCCGGATGAGGCAGGAATTCACTTCCATTTATCTAATCATGTATGAGTATGCTTCTGCATATCATCATTTAGCCGCCTCTATCTAATAGAGTTGGTCATTATAAAAGAAATGGGTGAATGACATGCGTCTTCTTTTTCTCCATCCGATGTATCTGATCTTATTTACACTACCAGTGATGGCTTTCCTTTGGGGATTTGTTGGTTATCTGCTATATAAACGGATATGGCCTGTCCTCATATTAACGTCCGTGATCTCGATGATTTTCATCTTCGCTTATACTGGATTTGACCTTAGCAATCTATACTGGGTCCTTCTGATGACGGCTCTTGCTTTTGTATCAAGCGGACTCTCGAAGGTCATACACGTTCATTTTCAAGAGAAAAAACGGGAAAAGCCTTTATGATTGTTTCTTCTTTAAAAAGACGGAATCAAGCAGCCAATAAACGAAGGCCGCACAAAAGCTAAATAGATAGACTTTATAGCTAATGAAGACGACAACACCATAATCAATCCATAAAGCAAGCGCCGTACAAACCACCCACGCCCCGATAAAATAAACCAATAAATCACGGCGTCGAAACTTCTCAGGATGACGGTGTAAAACCATTTGGATAGGTGTAGCAAATAGGACATAAGCGATCAAAATGAAAAGACTGGTGACCTCCACATAACTGAATCTGGATTCAGGTGGGTCAAACAACATGGTATAAACAAATGTCGCTGTGATCACAGACAACATCAGCATACACACATAGTTGAATGCTGGCAGGAACATACGCATGGCAAAAACTCCTTCAATTTTATGTATCTTCCATCATTATTGAAGAGTGTCTTATTTCTGTCAAATAAGAAAAAGGGCTAAAATGATTTAGATTTTAGCCCTTTTTCTTATCAACCATTCTATCCAATGAGCGCCATGATCCCTTGATATCCAAAATAGGCACCGAAGCCAAGTAAAGAGAGACCTGCCAGAACGGATAAGCCGTGCAAAATTCGTTCATTTAAATACCGTCTAAACGTACTGGCGAGTAGCGCCATACAGAAATCCCATAAGAGCATGCCGATAAAAATAGCCATGCTGTACATCAGCATTTGAGATGCTCCATACTTTTCAATCGTATTGGCCAAAATACTTCCATAAATTCCAAGCCAAAATAAAATACTAAGCGGATTGGAAAGAGAAATAAAAAATCCCGTCATGAACGAATGCCCGATCGATGTGTTTCCTCCATCCTTCTTTGGGCTTTCCTGCAAATTGATTTTACGAAGGCTTTCAATACCGGTATAGGTCAGAACGAAAAAGCCGAACAGCCACAAAAAGGTTTTCACAAGAGGTGCAGTCAAAAGCTGGGCGACACCAAAATAGATGAGGAGCATATAGACAATATCCGCAGCCATAGCCCCCACACCAAAAATCCAAGCGTGCCAAAATCCACTTTTAATCCCTCTGTCGATTTGGGCTGCATTGACTGGCCCAACAGGCGCTGAAAGTGACAACCCTAAAAAGATATAACCAAAAAACACCGCCACATAGACGTCCTCCTTTTGATGCTGACTTGTACATGTTATTCACGCTTTCGTTGTTTTAGTACAAGTCCTTCGTCACCTTTTCTGAAGATAAGCTATACAAAAGGAGGAGCCACCAGATCAGCTGCTTATCGATCGGCTTTCATCGCCGGCGGCTGTGTGGGTATGGTTTCTTTTTTCTGAGATCGATTCATTTGAATGGCAGCCGCAAAAAGGAGAACAGCTAAAAAGGCGAAAACAAAGACGGCGCTTGCCGCACCTGCCCACTCAAGGCTAAACCCAATCAAAAAGGACAAACAAGCTCCACCTAAACTAGCGGCGGCAATAAAATAACTCGTGGCCTCGTCGATGGCATTTTCAATCATTAATGCAGAAGCCGTCAAGGCAATGGGGAACATGCCAGCTGCGCACAGACCGATGAAAAAGATCAGAATTAGCTGCGCAGCGATGTGGGTGGCTAGAGCAAATACGGCGAGCAGCACAATCATCAGCGCTGCGCTTAACTTTAAAAAACGCAGCGGATGCAGCTGATCGGCTTTTCTCGCAATGACAGTTCTGCCAATGACGATCGCTGTCCAAAAAGTAGAGACCGCAAAAAGACCCCAGTTGTCTCCCCCTTTTTCTAGCATGATCGACGGTAAAAAGTTCGCAAAGTTCGTTTCAATTCCTGCGTAGAAAAACGCAAAACAGATCATCAGCACCACAATCATTCGATTCCCTCGATCAAACAGCAAAGATGGTTTCTTCATGTCTTGAGAAGGAGCTGCCATCTGTCCTTGAGGGAGTTTATTCATAAAAGTAAGCCACAGCATAAGGAGAAAAGTCAGTGCACCGACTTGAAATAAAAACACATAATGCCACGTTTCCTCTGTCACAGTCAACAGAATCAATAGAGGAAATAATAATGCACCTAATCCAAAAAAGACCTCCATGATGCTGATTCGCTTTGCACTGTTTGCCATTGAAATGACATACGCCCCGGCCGTCGTCTCAAGACTGCCTGCACCGCTCCCAAGGAAAAAACCTGCCACCACAAGAATCGTCCAGCCCGGCACTAAAAGGCCAAGAAGAAGCGCTCCGATCATCAGCAGCAATCCCATCGTCAGAACAGTGCCGTAGCCTTTTTTCCTCACAAGAATGGGCGACAAAAGAACGCCTGTCAAAAAGCCAATAAACTGAAAGAAGATTAAAGAAGATAATTCCCCAGGACCCTTATCATAACTAGACAGCAAATAAGGCGTTAAACTGCCAAAAAACACATGAATGGTCCCAATAAAAAAATAAAAGATACAGCCAAAATAAAACACCTTTTTCATCTTTTCACTTCCTCTAAAAAGGAGCGGAGTTATGATATCCTCCGCTCCACCTCTTCATTAATATGCACGGGCAGAGACGACAGCCTCTTCCCTCTCGAAGCATGTATTCAGCGCAGCCTGCGCGCGATAACCATCTTCAAAATCAGCTACCTTCATATGAGATGGATATGAGTTTGTATTTACCCAATGCATCAGCTGATCACGGAATGTATCAGACCATCCATAAAATTCATTCGGCGGATCTGTCAGCAATGTTTGCGGCATTTGATGACGCTCTACACACAAACCATCACTGATCTCATATTCGTTTTTCATGTTTGTATGGTATTTAAAAACCTTGTCATGCCCCACCACTTCTACACTAAATCCACATTCCTCGGGCTGCGTACTTTTGGACGTCACCAAATGAAAGAACACTTGATTCTCCATTTGTCCAAAAATTTCGGTATGGTCATCAACCTGTACCTTTTTCTCTTCTTTTTCCTTTACATGTGTCAGCATCTTCGTATTAAGGGATTCTTTTTTCATTTCACTGCCAAATAAGTACCACAGCATATCAATCAAATGAATCCCTAAATCTCCTAATGCACCACTTGTACGCAGACTTTCGCCGCTGTCTCTCCACGAAAATGTCTTTCTTCTAAGGGCACTATTTTTCTTAAAATGTGTCCGTACTGTCAAAACGCGTCCTAATTCACCATTGGCGATCAAGTTCTTCAAAATATTCACAAAGGATAAATAGCGATAGTTAAAGCCCATACTGGCTTGAACCTGGAACTGTTTGGCTGTCTCCACCATTTCCTTCGCTTCTTTTAACGATACAGCCATCGGTTTTTCGCATAAAATCGGCTGTCCCGCTCTAAGTGCCTGAAGGGCATGGTCCTTGTGACAGAAGTTAGGGGAAGCAATGATCAATCCATCTGATGCATCCGCTAGTGTTTCGATACTGGCATACACCCGTCCGCCGTACTGTTTAATAAATCCTTGTGCGACGGATTCGTGCAAGTCATAGACCCCAGATAATTCTGCACCTTTGATCGTTGATAATGCTCTAGCATGTGCTTTTGCAATATTCCCTGCTCCAACAATTCCAATTTTCTTCATGAATGTGCCTCCTCATGTTTATACATCACTGTTTTCAATGTTTCATAGATTCCTTTTGCATACCCATGATGACAAATTTGATGATGGTGCCGTTTGGCTTCGGCTGTTGCATTTTGGACAAGAAAGCCGTGCGTGACGGATTGAAGCATCCGCAGATCATTCCCACTATCACCAAAAGCAAAACCCTTATCTTTTGACAGGTTATATTGATTCAGCATAAACCGAACGATTTCATCCTTACCTGTTCCCACTGGTAAAAAATCAACGTCATAGCAATCCGCAGGGTCACCCGCAAGCGGGTTGCATTTGTTGATGTTCACCGCCACACCCCGCTCCTTCGCAAGTGTTTGGATGAACGATAGATGATGGAGATCTGTTCGTTCATCCTGCTCCTGATAATAGAAATTCTTTTTATACCCAGAGCTGCCTAGCTGCGTTTGCGGCCTAAGGGTGATCCCCTTTTCACGTACGGCTTGCAGAATATCTTCAATTTTTTCGTCCGAAAAGCCCTGTGCATCAAGCCGTTTCATCCATTCTGCATCCGGCTGTCCAAATTTCCCATCTGATGTATACACGATTTCAGTTCCTAAATTCGACGCAATAAAATGCGGGAATTGATAGAAACCACCTTTCTCCATTTTGCTCGTAACAGAATCGAGGCTGCTTCCCGTCACCCAGCCCAGCATGAGCTGTCCGGCTTCGCTCTTTTCTGCCACAAAAGCTTCCAGCCGTTTTACATCCTCTCTCTGCTCCTCGGTCATTCCGTGAGAATAATAGGTCTCATCGAAATCACAGAAGACGATCCACTGCGGATGTTGCGGTTGATGCACAAGCTTTTTATTGAATGGAAGATTTGATAACATGATGGACCCCCTCGATGACTTTCTCCTGATCTTGCAGCGGCATTCCTGGGTAAAGCGGCAAGTGGAGTAATTGCTGTACGGCTTTTTCCGTATGTGGTAGTTCCGTTTGTCTATACTTTTGAGAAACAAGATTCGTTTGATGCTGATGCGATAAGATTGGGTAATAGACGTCTGTTTCTATGCCCATTTCCAGTAATTTCTCTGCCAGCTCATCTCGGCTTCCCTTCACCACTCTGATCGGGAATAGATGCCATACATGATCGTCTGTCAGCTTCGGAAGCTTTATATAGCCTTCATCTTCCAGCGTTTTCAGCTGATCTATGTATCTCTTTGCCAAGTAAAAACGTTTAAAGTTTTGTAAACCTAAATATTTCATTCGTTCTAGCCCGATTGCGGCCTGTAAGTTATCAATCTTAGAATTAAAGCCATAGTCACTGCGCTTCACGTTTTTCTTTCCTGGTTCAAAACCGTGATAGCTGATTTCCATGCATTTTTCTGCTAGGGCTTCATCATTTGTTGCGATGGCTCCTGCCTTCCCGCAAACTCCAAGGTTTTTGTAAGGATTAAAGCTGAGAACAAGTCCATCCCCAAATGCCCCAAGCCCGCTGCTGCCAATCGCCTGACAGCCATCCTCAATGATCGATAGACCATGCCGTTTCGCAATCGTCGAAATGGCCTTCATATCCGCTTGCTTTCCATACAAATGAACCGGGAGAATACATACTGTCTTATCTGTGATATGCTTTTCTATTTCATTCGCCGCTAGGCAGTAGGTGTCTGGATCAATATCGGCATAGACTGGAACCGCACCAATCGCAAGCACTGCATTTTCTGTTGCAGCAAAGCTGTTAGCAGGTAGGATGACCTCATCTCCAGGATGGACGCCTGCTGATATTAAACTGATCATCAAGGCATCTGTTCCACTTGATGTGGCAATGACATATTTTTTCCCTAAGTACGCTGCGAGCGTCTTTTCAAACTTTGGAATATAAGGGCCTGATGTAAAACGGCCTGAACTTAATACTTCTTTCAGCACCTGCATAATATCATCGATCTCATCCTCCGAAATCAGTTTATCGACCGGCAGGAACGGTATCTTTTTTTCCTTATTTTGTTTATAATGGAAGAGAATTTTTTCCAAACCCGTACGCGCAATATCTTGCTCAAGGAACGCAGCAAGCTTATCATTCGCTAGATTCTTTTCAACTGAATCAGCCTTTACTTGAACACCTTGATTGATCATATCCAGCAACGGTAGATAATCCTTGCTTTTACCTGATATCTTCGTCAATATTTGCATTCCATTCCCTCCAATTAATCAATTCCATTTGTTAATATTTAACTTGTTTCACATTGTAAATGATGTTATCGATTTCAGAACAATAACTTTGTGTAAAGGATTTGTTAATATGTGTACAATTTATGAAATTGCCAAACGCTGCGGGGTTTCAACGACCACTGTTTCTCGGGTGCTGAACAACCATCCATATGTATCAGAAGAAAAGCGCCAGCACATTTTACAGGTGATGAAGGAAATGGAGTATACACCAAGCTCAGCAGCCCGCACCCTTCGGTCACATCAGACAAAAACCATTGCTGTGTCTGTTCCAGCTGTGGACCATCCTTTTTTTGCACAATTGATTAAAGGCATTTCAAAGGAAGCACTGGATCAAGGGTATAAAGCCATCGTGCTCCAAACGTTTTATCAAGAATCAGTAGAACTTGAAGGGCTTCAATTATTAAAAAGAAAAGAAGTAGATGGTGTCATATTGGGGGCGTTAGAAAATAAGTGGGAAACAATCGAGCCATTTTTATCAAACGGCCCGATCGTCATGGCAAATGAGTATCATCAAACAGCAGACATTCCGATTATCGGATATGATGAGCGGGAAGCTGCTTATAAAGCGGTTGACTACTTGATTCAATCAGGGCGTACATCCATTGGATTTTGCTTTGATACAGAAAGCAGTGAAGCGCAAAAACAAAGAAAGCAAGGCTATCTTGATGCGCTTTCTGATCACGGTTTGCCGCTTAAAGAAGATTGGCTGTTCGGCGAGGCTTTTACCATTGAGGACGGCTTTCGTTTAATGGACTTAATCCACAGGATGCCGGATGCGCCGGATGCGATTTTCACCGGCAATGATCAAGTGGCAGCAGGCCTCATTAAACAAGCCATTTCATATGGATATGACATTCCTAAAGATTTAGCGGTGATCGGTTATGACAATCAAGACATTTGCGAGGTGACAGCTCCAACGATCACGACCATCGACATCCCTATCGTCGAGCTTGGCCAGCAGTCTGTCAAACAAATGATTCAGCTGTTGCAAGATCAAAAACCATTACAACGTGAACATATTCAGCTACCTACTCGGCTTGTCACACGAGAATCTACATAAAAAAAAGACTGAGAAATCTCTCAGTCTCAGCGTGTAGACAAACCCTCGCATTCTTTGTCAGTCCTGCGCTCTGGTGCTCACGAATGCCGAATTCGCTCCGCTCCAGTGCTCGTCCTTCCTAGACTGAAAAGGTTTTCTTTCACGCTGAAAAGAAGACAAAGGGCTAAAAAAAGTACATTTTAGCCCTTTGTTAACAATCTGAAGACTGAGAAATCTCTCAGTCTTTCATTTTTCAATCAATCGATCAACCTATATAAATTGAGCAAGAATGAATGTCCATATACATACGATGCCGAGCAAAATGAAGCTGTACTTCACTGTTTTTTGGAAGAGCTCAGATTCTTTACCTGTTTCTCCAACAGCTGCTGTTGCAATAGCGATAGATTGTGGAGAAATTAATTTCGCCATTACACCACCGGTCGTATTTGCCCCGATTAACAAACCTGCCTGAGAGCCGATTTGAGAAGCGGTGACTGCTTGAAGGTTACCAAATAAGGCATTGTTACTCACAACAGATCCCGTAATAAACACGCCGATCCAGCCAAGCACTGGGCTGACAAGCGGGAATAAATCGCCTGTTTTAGCAAGTGCTAGTCCGATAGCAGAACTTAGGCCTGCAAAGTTCGCCAAGTTGGCAAAGCCCATGACAAAACAAATCGTAAGAACAGGGACCCAAAGCTCTTTGACCGCTGCATTTAAGCAGGCAGCCCCTTCTTTTAATGTAATATGTCTGCTGAACAACCCTGTCAGCATCACCGCAATTAGAATGGCGGTACCTGTTGCACTAATAACATCAATTTTAAAGATCGCATCAATCGGTGTTTCTGTTTGGGCAATTGGTGGTAATTTCACAATTTGCTGATGCAGAAACGGCATTTTCACTAAAATGGTTGTCCAGTTAAACGGTCCTCCTTCAGCAAATAATGCTTTAAAAGCTGGTAGGCTCCATACAGTAATGACAGCCGTTAAGATATAAAACGGAGACCATGCTTTCAGCACCTCAACACCGCTATACGTTTGTTTCTTCTCAATGGCTGGTGCCCCTTCTTCACGATAAATATGTTTCGGCTGCCATTTTCGAAGAAATAAAGCCAAAATTCCCATACTCGCTAAAGCTGAAATAATATTGGCAAGCTCAGGACCCATCGTGACCATTGTAACAGCCTGCAGAATCGCGTAGCTTCCACTCACAACAAGCAAGGCCGGAAGCGTTTCTTTAATCCCTTTAAAGCCGTCTACAATGAGAATCAGCAGAAATGGGATACAGAAAGAAATAAACGGAATGGTGTACACAAGGGTTTGAGACAGCTCAAGCGGCGTCATATTCCCCATTTGTGCTCCAGTAATAACTGGAATACCTACTGCACCAAAAGCGCCAGACGCAGCATTTGCAATCAAGCAGAGCATGGCGGCTTTTAGTGGTTTAAACCCAAGCTCTGTTAAAAGAGCGGCACTAATCGCAATCGGTACACCGAATCCAGCGGCTCCCTCTAAAAATGCGTTAAAACTAAAACCAATTAATAAGAGCTGTAACCGTTGATCTTGAGAAATTCCTGCAATACTAGAACGAATGACATCAAACTTTCCAGACTTCACAGCAATTTTATAGAGCCATACGGCCATGATGACGATATATCCAATCGGCCACAGCCCATTAGATACACCGAGCACCACAGCAGATAATGCTTTTTCAATTGGCATATGAAAGAAGAAAACAGCTGTTACAAAACTGACGATCAAGGTAAAACAAGCGGCTAATACCCCTTTTAACTTAAATACAGTTAATGCTAGTAGGAAAAACAAGATTGGAAGCATGGCCACCAATGCACTGACGAACTCATTACCAAACGGATCATATATTTGCTGCCACATAGTGATTCATCCTTTTCTGCTCAGATAGGTTGCCTTTGATTGATTAAAAATGAGGAGCTAAAATCTCTTTTAACACATTCACACTATGTGCGAATTTTTCTTTTTCTGTGTCGTTCAGTGCGAGCTCCATCACTTCTGTTGCACCATTTCGGTTCACGAGGGCAGGTACACCAATGTAGACATCTTCTGCTCCGTATTCCCCATCTAAATAAGTGCTGACAGTCAAAATGCTGTTTTCATTGTGTAAAATGGCTCTAGTAATACGGGCTAAACTCATCGCTACGCCGTAATAAGTCGCTCCTTTTTTCTCAATGATTTGGTAAGCGGCATGACGGACATTTTCCATGATGTCGTCTAAATCTTCTTGTTTGTATTGGTCATTTCTCTTCATTAATTCTGTGATCGGTACACTTCCGATATTCGCATGGCTCCAAACAGCAAGCTCTGTATCCCCATGCTCTCCAATGATGTACGCATGCACATTGTGCGCCGCTGCTTCAAAGTACTCACTAAGCATGTATCTGAATCTTGCCGTATCAAGCGTTGTTCCACTACCAATCACTCGTTCTTTTGGCAGTCCGCTGAATTTCCAAGTCGCATATGTCAAAATATCAACTGGGTTCGTAGCAACTAAGAAAATACCATCGAATCCGCTTTTCATCACATTGTCTACAATGCCTTTAAATATATTTAAATTTTTCTCAACAAGATCAAGTCTCGTTTCACCTGGCTTTTGGTTTGCGCCAGCGCAGATACATACAATGTCAGCATCCTGACAATCCTCATAATCTCCATACCAAGTATTCACAGGATGCGGGGCGAATGCTTTCCCGTGGTTTAAATCCATGACGTCACCCATTGCTTTATCTTGATTCAAATCGATGACTACCAATTCATCTGTGATTGCTTGATTTATTAATGTAAAGGCATAACTGCTGCCGACAAAACCTGCTCCAATAAGTGCTACTTTGTTTACTTTTTCGTTTGTCATTTATCTCATCCTCCTGAGTAAAACTAGGTTGTTTTTTATGTGAAGTATTTCACATTCTTATTGTGCAACACTTCACAAACTTTTGCAAGGGGATTGCTCAAAAAAATAATGTAGCCATTTTGTGAACACTCATATTGTGGTTTTAAACCGCTGTCCCCATACATGTTCTCATAAGAAAAAAGCCACCAAACACTCTTTGGTGGCTTCTCTCTTATTTAATAAGGTCCCCAATTGATCATGACACCGATACAAATAAAGACAAGGCCGATGACGAACCAAATGAGCGCAAGCGGCACCATAAAACGCAGCCATTTCACGTATGGAATCCCACTTGCAGCCAAGACAGCCATCAACACACCTGAAGTCGGATTCACGCAGTTGACCACCCCTTCACCGAGCATCACTGCTTCTACCGCTACTTGTCTCGTGATACCCATTAAATCAGCAAGCGGCGCAAGAATCGGTATAAAGACAACCGCTTCTCCTGATCCTGATGAAATCAAAAAGTGAAGGAGCGCACTGGCGATATACATGCCGATCGCACCAGCGATTGGACTAAACCCTGTCAGCATACTCGCAAGCCCATTCACCACAGTATCAAGCAGCTTGCCGTTTTCCAAAATGACTGAAATGCAGCGTGCCATGCCGACAATGAGTGCGCCGTATACAAGGCTTTGACAGCCGACAATAAACGTTTTTGCAATATCATTGGCAGCTAATCCCCCAAGCAGTCCAGCAGCAATTGCCATGAAAATGAACACACCAGCCATTTCCTTATCGGTCCAGCCAAGCTGAAGCGCACCATATAAGAACCCCCCAAGCGACAAACCGCACACCGCTAAAATCAGCTTATGTCTACCGGTGAATTCAGGCTTGTCCACAGATTCCGCATCAGCTCCTCCTAGCCCTTTAGCTGGAAACCACTCGTCACCAAGCAGGCTCCCCTTTTCTTTATTTTTCAAGCGTTTTGTATATAAATAGATGTACACAATACTAGATAGGAGAAAACAAAGATAAATGATGACACGCAGCCCAATACCAGAAAAAATCGGCAGTTCTGCAATCGTTTGTGATAAACCTAAAGGAGATGGAGACAAAATAGTTGCGTTAAAACCTGCATAACAGCCGATGTAAATAACCGCCGCTCCCGCCACTGCATCCCACTTTAAAGAACGTGCCACAATGATCCCAATAGGAATAAAGCCAATGACTGAGTTCACCACAATTCCGGTCGTCCCAAGTACAGAAAACAATCCGCCAACAATACAAATAAACAATAGCTGTTTCGTTTGGAACCGGCTGATGACATTGTGAATCATCCCGTTAATGGCACCTGTCTTTTCCAAAATTGCAATGGTTCCGCCAGTAAAAAGAATCAGAAAAATAATAGAGGATGAACCAACCATCCCTTCTTGAATCGCTGTAAAAAAACCAACCGGACTAACTGGTGATTGATCTATACGGTGATAACTGCCAGGAACCGCTGTTGTGATTTCTCCTGACGTTTTCCGATCAAATTCACCGGCTGGTACAAAATACGTTGCGATCGTACAAATTAAAGCAATCATAAATAAGAGTACATACGCATCCGGCATCTGAAGTTTTCTTTTTTGTTTCTCAGGTGCTGATACTGTTGTTGTTTTCATCTGTCAAAACCCCTTTGTCCCGATCGGAATTTCACTTAATTTTCAGAATAATCAAATGATGTGTTATATTATAAACACTGATGATATTTAAGATCAATATTATTTCACTAAAAGAATGTTTTGGCAGATTATCTGTCAGCAAGGAGGCTTCTCATGACAACTTTGACAAACGAGATGAAACAAACCGTGACAGACATCTTTGAACATCTGCACGCCCATCCAGAAATCAGCTGGGAAGAGACAAATACGACAGCTTATATTGAAGCTCTATTAAAGAAATTAGGCTGTAAAACGAGAACATTTGAAGACTGTACAGGGGTGATCGGTGAAATTGGGGAAGGCGCACCAGTAGTCGCTGTGAGAGCCGATATTGACGCATTGTGGCAGGAAGTAGATGGCGTATTTCAAGCCAACCATTCATGCGGACACGATGCTCATATGACGATGGCACTTGGGACATTCATGGCATTGAAAGAAAAAGAACTTCCAAGTGGCACGATCCGATTCATTTTTCAGCCTGCCGAAGAAAGAGGCGGCGGCGCTTTAAAGATGATCGAAAAAGGTGTGTTAGCTGACGTCGATTATTTATACGGGGTGCATGTGCGCCCAATTCAAGAAACCTTAAACGGACGCTGCGCTCCTGCCATTTTGCACGGATCAAGTAATCATTACGTCGGGACCATTCTAGGGGAGGAAGCTCACGGTGCACGCCCGCATCTTGGGGTCAACGTCATTGAAGTTGCATCTACGCTTGTGCAGAGACTGGCACATATCCATGTCGATCCACGAGTCGCCCATTCTGTGAAAATGACCAATTTAAATGCAGGCGGCGGCAGCTCCAACATCATACCTGGCAAGGCCTCTTTTACACTCGACGTTCGGGCACAGACAAATGAAGTGATGGATGAATTAGAAAAGGAAATTGAAAGAGCATGCCATTCTGTAGCGGATGCTTTTGGCGCCTCTATCACACTTTCAACTGATCATCGTCTTCCAGCTGCGACATTAAATGAAGAAGCTGTGGAGATCATGTCACATGCCATAGAGCAAGTGCTAGGCAAAGAACAGCTCGATCCACCGATCGTGACGACAGGCGGAGAGGACTTTCATTTTTATGCAGCAAAGGTTCCGCATATTAAATCGACGATGCTCGGTTTAGGCTGTGATTTAAAACCAGGGCTACACCACCCTTATATGACATTTGACCGCTCTGCCATTTTTACCGGTATTGAGATTTTGACGGAAGCTGTATACGAAACACTTCAACAGCATTCATCGTAAAATAAAAAAACCACCCGTCTTTTCTGAAGCGGGTGGTCTCCTTTATTTTACGCATTCACATCTGTCATTGCCGGGACATTGATTTCTTTGACACAGGACACCCTGGATAGATGAATAACACATCTCGCCAGCTCGACAATATCTTGTACAGGTATTCTCGTTTCATCATACAGAGCAATGGCTTTTTCAGCGCCATCTTCGTACGGAACTTCTGCCGCCAGCTCTCCTGGATTGATACAGGTAACGGATATTTTATCTTTCCTTACGTGCTCTCTTAGTGCGTTCACAATACCACGAAGCCCAAATTTAGAAGCAACAAAAGAAACCTGAGGCAAATTCGTATGGTCAAGTCCCGCAGTAGAACCAATGACGATGATCTTTCCATTCTCAGATGTCCTTACGTGCGGAAGCAGAGCTTGAATGTAGGTAATCGTTGAGGTAACGTTCACATTGATTAAATGAGCGATATCCTCCGGTTGATCATGATCGAAAGAATAATCATCTTCAAAGCCGCGTTTCTCCCATAAACCTACGTTATAAATGAGTACATCAATTGTCTGATCCTTCAATGCTTCGAGCATAAAAGGGATATGGGTTTGGCTTGATAAATCGATCTTCAGCCAGATTCTACGCACCCCATCGTCTATGTTCAAACTGCTTGGTTCACTTCGTGACACAATCCATACTGTATCTCCACTTGAAGGAAGACCTTTTACAAAGGCATCCCCTAATCCTTGACTCGCACCAAATATGATATAGTTTTTACTCATGCTTCCTCCTTCATGGCTCACTTACGAGCTTCCATCCATACACCCATTCATCTGTAAGCGTTTTATACCTATATCATACAATGTCTTATACATGCCTGCCCCTTTTATGCTCATCTTCACTTTCTAAATGGCCTAGCTTCCTTATTTCCTTTAATTCCGCTGGTAACGCACGCGCTTCTATAAAGCTTTTGATCATGTCGACAAAAAGTTCTTTCTTTTCAAAAGTAAACGTATGTCCAATGTCAGGAACGATGAACCCGGCTGCATTCGGGTGTGCATTCGTGATCTTTTCTGCTGACCTAGTCATAATGCCCTTTTCCTTTTCTCCCACTGTCACAAGAATCCGTGCCTTTGCTTGTTGAAACGTGTCAGGGAGCTTGTAATGAAGATTTTCTTGAAACATCGTAAGCAGCGTCTTCTTCTGCAATTGTTTGGAATCCTCTGCATAATGATCCAGTACATCGTTTGGAAGTCCCATCTTTTCTGCTTGCAGCTGGATGAACCAATCTTTCTTTAATAACGGATATGTAAGAGGTAAAATGGGCCTTACCATCAAATAGAGCCATGGTAATGGCAACACAAGGGCGCTATTGATGATGGCGATGTCTGCGATGTCTGGCTCTCTCGATAACACATCAACGGCTACCTGTGCACCTAGAGAGAAGCCAATTAGAATGACTGTACGGCCATGTGCATGCTCCTTTATCCATGAAATGATTTCATAAGCACTTTCTCGCATGGAAAACGACGTTTCATTTGCTCTTGTCCCGTGACCAATAAAATCAGGGGTATAGCATTCATACGTTTCCTTGAATATTTCCATATGCTCCTGCCACATCCAGCTGCTTACGCCTCCACCGTGCAGGAAAATCATCATTGGTTTTTCCACCATCGACAACTCATCCACCATCCTTATATATAAGAAAAAGCAGTCGCTTTTTGAGCAGACTGCTTTTTCCATATGCTCCCTTCTATTATAAGGGAACTGTTATACAATTGGCTATTTTTTCAAATCTTCGATCGAGTTGACGTTTTTCATATAAGTCGGAACAACGAGACCCATGCGAAGACCCTTCATACTTGTACCGAGATCATCATATTTTCCTTTAAACTTCGCTGCATACGTTTTATGCGTATTTGGAAGCCATGCAGATAATGATGCATCAGCACTTCCGGTTGCAATTGCTGTCCACATTGGGCCCGCTTCAACCTGAGTCAAGGTCACTTTAAAGCCAAGTTCACGCAATACCTCTGCGGCCACATTGGTACTTGCAATCTCACTATCCCACGCAACGTAGGCAAGATTGATTTTGTCACCGTTTGACTTTTTCACGCCTTTTGTCCATTTCGCTACTTGATCTTTATGCTTTTTCACATATTTAACTGCAGCATCCTTTGGTTTGACGCCATCCTGAATATCAAGCATCACTTCACCCATATCATCTTGAGACCATTTAAACTGACTGAGCATTTTGGCTGCTTCCGGCTGATCCTTCGCAAATCCTTTACGAGAAATGGTGTGAATTTCTTCTTCGTCACCATATGATTTTTTCGGATCATCTAAATATTTCAAATCGTAGCGGGAAAACATCCAGTGAGGATTCCAGCCAGTGATGATAATCGGTTTTTTACGGTCATACGATTTCTTCAATGTCGCTGTCATCGCTGCACTTGAGGCAGATACAACCGTCCAATCCTCTAAACCGTAATCCTTTTTCGCTTGATCGGTTAAGGCCATAATACCTGAACCCGGATCAATCCCGATAATCGTTTTATTGACCTGCTGTGCTGCACTTGCATTTGAATCTGATTGTGCACCACAAGCCGCTAGTAAAAAGACGAGCAGGGCGGTCATCCCAATGTAGAGAGACTTTTTCCACATTAAGCATTCCCCCTGGTTTTTTTCGTTTTAATGTTTTGTGTAATACGATCCAGTGTGATCGCTACAATAACAATGGCAATACCAGCTTCAAAACCAATCCCTGTTTTCAGCTGCGTTACTGCACTATATACTTCCGAACCAAGTCCTGGTGCACCAACCATTGCCGCAATGACGACCATGGATAGAGCAAGCATGATACTTTGGTTAATCCCAGCTAAGATGGTTTTTGTAGCAAGTGGAAGCTGAACTTTGAACAAACGCTGGAATGTCGTTGAACCAAAAGCTTCTGTTGCTTCAATTAAATCAGATGGTACTTGTTTAATCCCGAGAATGGTCATACGAATCGTTGGCGGCATAGAGAAAATAACCGATGCCACAACGCCAGGTACTACTCCGATGTTAAAGAAGAAGATTGCTGGTAAAAGATAAACGAATGCAGGCATTGTCTGCATTAAGTCTAAAATAGGTGTGACAATTTTACGCACTGTTTCCTTCTGTGATGCCCAAATACCGATCGGAACCCCGATCACGATAGAAATGACCACAGCTGTCAGAACGAGCGCAAGTGTTTGCAGCATTGGCTGCCAGTAGCCTAAATAGTCGATCAGTAAGAATCCAATAAGTGTGAAAAGAGCAACTCCTCTTGTACTGATCCACCAAGCAATGCCGGCAAAGATAAGCGTTAAAATAATGGATGGAATGACGCCAAGTGCAGCTACAATACCATTTACTGTTCCAGCTAATCCATTTGTGATGCCATCAAAGAAACCACCAAAGGTTAATGTTAACCAGTCAACAAATTGATCGATATAATCCGCGAACGGAATTCTAGGTAAATCACTCATACTAAACATCTTATTCTACCTCCTGTGCAGAAGGCTCTTGTGCTTTAATTTCCTCTAGCTTGTTAGAAGACATGTTGATATATTCATCATTACCTGATAATGCACCAATCAATGCACCTCTGACCACAATACCCTTCATTCTGTTTTTCTCATCTACAACGGCAATTGGAATGTTCGCATCAGACACCGCGTCAAAGATCTCTGTTAAATACGTTGATTCCAATACTGTCGTAAATTCTTTATCAAGAACAGTTTCTAGCGACGCACCCGTTTCTGCCGCTTTTTTCGCTGCTTGTGCAGAAATAACACCTAATAAATGCTTTTTCTTATCTACTGCATAGATAGACGAAATACCAAGGTTCTTCATGAGCGTGAGCGCAACACGTGCCCCTTTATCAATCTGAACTGTTTCTGCACGTTTCATAATATGACCAGCGGTTAATACTTTAGAAAGGTCTACATCTTCAACGAAACGTTCAACATACTCGTTCGATGGGTTCATCAGAATTTCTTCTGGTGTTCCGATTTGAACGATATTCCCGTCTTTCATGAGGACAATGCGGTCGCCAATACGAAGCGCTTCATCTAAATCATGCGTGATGAAAATAATTGTTTTTCCTACAGACGTATGAAGCTCAAGCAATTCATCCTGCATGTCTTTACGAATTAATGGATCTAGTGCGCTGAATGCTTCATCCATTAACAAAATATCAGGGTCATTAGCTAGTGCACGTGCCAATCCAACACGCTGCTGCATACCGCCACTTAATTGATTTGGGTACTGCTCTTCAAAACCTTCAAGTCCAACAAGCTTTAAAGATTCAAGCGCTTTAGAGCGGCGCTGTTCTTTCTCTACACCTTGCAATTCAAGCCCGTATTCTGTATTCTCCAGAATGGTACGATGCGGGAACAATGCGAAGTTTTGGAAGACCATGCTGATCTTTTTCCGTCTAACTTCACGCAATTGATCCTTTGACATATTTGTTATCATATCCCCATCAATATAAATTTCGCCGGAGGTTGGTTCGATTAACCTATTTAGCAGCCGCACAAGTGTGGACTTTCCGCTCCCTGATAGCCCCATGATGACAAATATCTCGCCGTCATACACATCAAAATTTGCTCGATTGACACCAACTGTTGCGCCGGTCTCTTTTAGGATTTCTCTTTTTGTCTTCCCTTTTTCAAGCATTTGAGATGCTTTTTTAGCATTTTTACCGAAAATTTTAGATACATTATTTATCTTGATTTTGATCTTTCTCTCTTCAGAATTCATTTTTTCCCTCCAAATTAGCATCTTTATAACCGTAACATAAGCGTTATGATGCGAACAATCTTTAGAATTCGCTTATTTCCGTACAATATGTATGAATTCCATATAGAGGTCTGGTGATTACAGTTTATACGCCGTATTACTCGTAAATCCTATAGAATGCTTCATAAACTACATATTTTACGGGGTATTTTCTCTCATCAGACAATATTTTACTGGAAATTCCTTATTGTGCTAAAAAATAAGTCGAATCCTTGTGATAGCGGACTTTTTCTTTCATGGGTGAACCATGCCCCTGAACAGGATTTACCCGAAAAAGGTCACATAAAAACCTTTTTCCTCAAATTTTAATCAAATTCATGAAAAAAACTGCCTGCAACTTTCGTTACAGACAGCCTGTTTTTTTAGGACTCTAGGGCAGCTTTCTTAATATTATCTTGAAGCTCAAGCATACGTTTTGTTCCGTCCTCACGTAATCGTTTGTTTTCTTCTTCAATCTGCTTCGTCTCTTTCATCCCTTGTACAATCGTATTAAAGGATGATTCGATCGTTTCAATGTCGATGCTTGGACGACCTGATAATTTAGCAATCTCAACACTTTGACTTGAGATATTTTCAGCATTTCGTTTCAGCATTTCATTCGTTCTTCTGTCCAGTTCACTCATGGAATCAGCCACAAGCTTTTGTCTCTTCACTGTCACCGCTTGAATAATTCCATTTTTGAAAATTGGAATCGTAATGATGAAGGCAGAGTTAATTTTCCCGATTAATTTCGTATTACCACGCTGTAGCAAACGGATTTGCGGTGCCGTTTGAAGTGCCACCATCCGTGCCATATCAAGATCATATACACGCTCTTCAAGCGCTTGAATCCCATTACGAAGCGTATCCAACTCCATTTGTGCCAGCTGGTTTCCCCCCGCCGCTTTTTCTTCATAAGAAGGAACCAATTGTTTTAATTCTTCGATCTTCATTTGCCCTGCGACGACATACTTTTCAAGCTCCATATAGTATTGAATGTTATGCTCATACATTTCTTCAAGCGTAACCGTCGATTTGGTCATTTCATCTTTGTATTTACTGATTTCCACATTGATTTTTTCAATTTCTGCACCGAGCGTTTGATATTTGCTGAAAATCTTTTCGATCATGCTGCCGCCGCGTTTAAAGATTTTTGATAACAAACCACCCTTAGGCTCGTCAAAATCATTTTTATCAAAACGATCCATAATTTTTCCAAGCTGTGTAAGCATCGTTCCTGAGTCTGTGACACTTGTTGAACGCATCATAGAGAGAATACGGTCAGAAAACTTAGAGATTTCGACAGCCGGCTGTTTTCCGTATTCAAGCAGTTCAAGCTGATTTTTGGCATCAATCTGTCTCGCAATGTTTTGGACTTCTGGTTCATTGCGCAGCTGAACGCGAATATCGTCTGCCTTTTCAATCGTGATTTCCTCTTTATCAATTGAAATGATGTCATTTCCGTTTGTATTTGTCATAAGCTTTGATCTCCTTATCGGTTTTTAATGGATTGAAATAACTTTCTCACAATAGACGGCTCTTTAAACTCTTGGTTCATGACCATTTCATCAAGCCAATGTGTATCAAATAATTGATCGTCTATATACCGCTCTATACACTGATAGCCGGCGGGATGATACACGAAGAGATCCACACCCATTTCATTTAGGAAAATCAGGGCAGCCGCATCAGAACGAGTCAGCTCACCATTATATTCCGTATGGTATAAAATCACTTTCGGTACAGTCTGGGCATAATCAAAGGTTTGAATGAGTTCAATTACATCTTGGTTCATATGCAGAAGCTGCTTGAATAAATAAATACGCACATCTAATTCAGTCTCATGGCCTTCTTTTAACAGCTTCGGATGCTGACAAATGCGAGAAATGGCCTCTGCGATCGCACGCTGCGTGCCCTCATATAAATGCGAGAACTGCCACACATTGCTTTTCATTAACAAATCAGGGTCAACCTCTCCTGCTTTAGAAAGTGCATGCTGATAATGAAATTGATAATTCGAAGACACTTCTTGTGTGAAAGGGAAATGACGGATCGTTTTCGTTTCTTTCCCCTCCATTAGCGTATGGATACGGTCCCAATATTCTCGCTTGTCTCTCGTCACCCCCATCATCTTCGCAAAAAGATTCGGAATCTGTATGGTGTCACGGTCTGCTTTGAAATTCGGGCGGATAAACGACCGTTCCTTTGCAATTAAAAACAGCTCATCATACGTTGTCTTTAGCGTAATAGAATGAGGGGTATGATCTCTGAATTGCCATGGCTTATACAGCATGGAATCTTCTGTGTGAAGTACCTCTTCAAGCTCTCTTGTCGAACGATACGCCACCGTTGATTTCCTCTCAGGCTTTTCAGTAGGGAACGGTTCAAGCTTTGACGTCCCTGGATACTGATCAATAAAAGTCAGCTTTTCTTCTGGATCTAATTCACGAAATTGATCCTTGCCTTCTGGATGAAACAACACCACATCACAGCCAATCAGCATGACATAGTAAAGAAAATAAAGCTGACTTTTATTCGCCTCTCCATACCAAATGACAGCTGGCATTTTTTCTTCCATATTGACTTCCTTCAGCCATGGTCCTAGATGATTATTTGAAAACTTCACCACATCTAGCAACACACGGCGGAAATCAGGATGCTGGAATCCCCCTTCATGCAACTGCTTGAAATGTTCAAACACCTGGATTAACGAAAGGCGAATATGCCGGTTTATCACTGGGTTTGGATGACGGACAATGAGCTGTTCACCGTCTAAGAAAGCCACAAATCGATTCACGGACAATCCCTTTTCTTCCTGATTGATCATATGAATCCGCTGGAGCGCTTGAAAGTGCTCCGGCTCAATATGCCGGTTGAGGGTTTCACTTAAAATATGCATGCCGTCAGTTTCGTATAATTCATGTAAATAAATAAAATAATCGGTTGCATCATGTGGAGTTCCAAGGACACGGGCAGCGAGACGCGGCAAGGATAAGGTGTGCTCGTCCTTGACGTAGCCGTCTCGTTCAGGGAGCGGCTTTTTCAGCAGGTTTTTCCAGGCTTCCTGTTTCGCCCGTGTCTGGGTTACGTTGATTTCTTTATAGCTCACGCCGCTCCTTCCTTTCTCCTATATTTTCTCGAAAGCTACTACTATCATATCATTCAGCCTTCTACTTCTGCTATCGAATCGAAGGCTTTTTTGCTGTGTTCATCTTCTTTGCGACAGAAGCGGCGATTTCGTCTGCCGCCGCCATGCCAGAGGCTGTCGTCGGTTCAAGCGATAGATCAACATCTAAGACTTCCCCATGACTCGGAGCGAAGCCTTTATCCGCTTGACGTATGAGATCAGCATCTAACAAGGAGTCGCCCGCACCATATACATATTCAAGGTGTAGCCTTTCTTTTAGAAAAGCAACAGCAGCCCACTTATTGAGCGGCTTTGGAATAAAATACAGCTTTCGGCCCTGAAGGGAAACTTGCCAGCCTCTCTCCTCACTCCACAGCCTTAATTCAGCGAGCGGAATATGAGAAAGAAACTCGTCTTTCATAATTAAATAAAGAAATCTTCCCTCAGCTGTTCGAGTACGTTTCACCCAAGCGGCAACCGGAAGTTCAGAGATCGCCCGCAGCATATCTATCACTGGCATACACTCTTGCAGTCTCTCATCTACAATCGCCTGCCACTCCTCAAGCGGCTTACCGTGATGAAGGATACAGCCGCCGTTTGTCGTGACGGCATACTCTGGTTTGATCTCTTGCTGAAAGAGAGTGATTCGTTCAAATTGTGCTGTCGTTCTTGTCGTCACTGGGATAAACCAGCCTGCTTGATGAATTGCCTGTAAGGAGGCTTTCGTTTCAATAGACATATAGGAAAGCGGCCGGTCGTCCAGCACCTCAATTAATTCGTATGCTCCCTTGTATGCATACTGCTCAAGCATTCGATGTGAGTATATCAGTGTCCGGTCTAAATCACTGGCAAATGCGATGTTCTTCATGACGATTGCTCCAACGGGCGGATGAGCCCGCAGCATGTGTAGGACATGTTGGCATATTCAATGACGGGCACGCCTCTGTCCTCTGCGAGTAGTAAAATGTGCTTGAGCTTTTCCCGAGATCCAGGCTGAATGAGTATTTTCCAAGGGACTCTTCTGAGCAGCACACGGGTCGTCTCACCGACGCCCGGCTTAATCAAATGTGTATTGTCTATTTTGAACTCCTGACCAATTGCTTCAATGGATGTCATCCCCCGCCAGTCAGGAGGCGTTCCTTGTGCGAGCAGGGTCTCTGCTTTCTCTTGTACATTTGCATTAAGTTCAGAAAATGCTTCTTCAATTGTATTCACGTACAGATTAGAGACATCCTCATCAATGAGCTCTTCATAATACTTGGCCCCATGGAAATCATCGGCATGGATCCAGCGGTTGTTTAGCACCGTTCGACTAACTAGGCCAGAGACCGTTGAATTCAAGCAGGCACTTGGAATGAGGAAATCCTCTCTCGTTCCGTAAACACTCGTACAATAACCAGGATCAGCAAGCACAGCTAGCTCACTCGAAAGACGAATTCCATATTTCTGTTCAAAATCAAGCACCGCTTTTTGAAGCTCTTTGGAAATAGCACCCTTTCCGGTCCAGCCGTCAATAAAGGCAATCTCAAAACCTGGATGTTCTTTGAGGATATAATGTAGCGCATTTTCATCTATTCCACGGTCACGAATAATAGAGATGCTATAATGCGGCAAATCGAGACCATACGTCTTTCTGATATACCGTTTAATGAGCACCCCGATTGGTGTCCCAGCCCGTGCCAAGCTGCACAGAACGGTTTGAAAACCTCGCTTTTTCACAATTTGTTCTGCGACAACCGCTACGGCTTCCGCTACCTTTTGCTTACTTTCTTCAAGAGATTGATAGAATAAGTCCATATAAGATGCCGTCGGCTTATATTCAATTGGCAGCATTTCTGAGTAATGGGCACCGCTTTGAATAGAGCGCTCCCGCTCTTCTGTACTTTTCTCCATCTCAATCGACGATAAATCCTTGAGTAAGAAGGTTACGTCCTGCTCTGGATAGCTTCCCATCTTTGTATACACGTTAGCCATTCACCTTCACCTCATCTGATAAAGTCACAATATGCACATGCTTCACATGCCGCTCAGCAAATAAGTGGATCAGCGGCATCAAAGCTTCTTGAGACACCTTTTTCTCAAAAAACAAAAAGACATCATCGTACTGATCTTTAGGGATATTGTACACATAGTGCTGAATGCGGGCATCCTCTGGACTCAAAAATGCGAATCCGTTTTGAACGGCGTACCCTTCCTTTTCAACCGGATGAATCGGACTTCTTGTCGTCGAATGAAAAAGGACACCTTCGCCCATATGAGCTGCAAGTCTCATCGGCACATACATCAATTCTCCTGTCCCTAAGCAGAGTGTCTGTTTTCCTTTTCGTTCTCGCTGAAGCTTCAGCCCAGCCTCAGCAGCTGCTTGATCAATGGCGTCCGTGTCCGCTGCGCTTAAACCGAAACGACCTGTTTCATGGATATACGGCGAATGCCCCGCCGGATTGACTGCATGGGAAAGTGAATATGGCACTTGCTTAAAGAAGGATTGAAGAGAATGAAAAGAGAGTTCAGGTCTTTTCTCTTGCGCAGCAATTTCATACGAATAAGCAGGCTCATCCAGCGTTGTCCCCCGAAACATCATCTGCCCTTTTAATAAAGATAATGATGTGATATTTACCCCTAGCTCCTCTTGAAGCTGAAGCATCGCTTCCTCGTGCTCCTCTGTTCTCCAATCTAAAATGGATAGAATCGTATAAGAGGATCTAGGGTGCTTTGCGTGCAGATCCCGAATGATATTCATATTTGTCCGGCCTGTCGTGACCTCATCATCTACTAGCACAATCGGGCGATCCGTCCGAAGTAAGGCGTCATCTGCGTAGCAAAGCTGATCTGTCGCATGAGAATGTTCCTCTTCAAATACGAGTGAAGGATCAAGATCCAACAGCTGTTCACGTGTCGTATGAATGTAAGATGCTCCTTCTATGACGTCATACACACCATGACCAAGCGCTGTTGCCGTTTCAGCAAAGCCGATCACAATCGGCTCGTTTACCGCCGAAAGCTTCTCTTTTTTGAGCGCAGCATAGGCTTCAGTTAACTTAACATGATCATTCGTTTTTAGTGCTTCTACTACATCGTCTTGATGCGGGGGCGTCTTGCCTGTTTGTTCTTTTGCATAAGCCATTGCCAAAAGACCTGAGACGAGGAGTGGCTTCAACGGGTGAACAGGCATATGTTTCCCGAGCACCTTGCTAACAAATAAAAAGGCTCTCTTTTTGTTCACCCGTGCCGCCATGTCAAAAAGATGTTCTTTTTCAAGCTGAAGCGTACCCTCTTTGAGGTTAAGCTCCACCTCCATATGTTCCAAGATGTTCAGCGTATGCGGCTTCTGATTCTGTGAGTATGTCGATATAGCTTCTATTTTCATGAAACACCCCGTAAATGTCTGACTTCATTAAAATGTTTTCCGCCCAGCGATAGTGCGGCTTCGTTTCGTTCATTTTATTAGAAAAGGTACTCTTCATCACGCCGACTGTACCATCTGCATGCTCTAAAATACTTAATGCATCCATGTACTCTTCCTTTGTGACAACGTACATGCTTTGAACTGGCTTGAGATGCGTTGGATGGATGACTGTCTTGCCATGAATACCGTTTACCACATCCAGCCTTGTCTCTTTGAGCAGACCTTGCATATGATCGAGCTCAGATGATAAAGACTCACCACTCTTAGAAATTGCACGGATGAATGGATTTTGTTCTTTTCGTGCCGGTCCAAAATGCTCCCATACAGCTCCTGATATCACAAATGAACGACCAAAATAATTGATGATATCTGTGATCAACTCAGCAATGACTCTGATCTCATAAATGGTGGTCTCGCGATCACGGCGAATGCCGTACAATCCACACAGATCCGTTGCCCCAATGCGAATATTCAAAATATATTCCTCATCATTCAGCATGATCTGCTTTAACTCAGACAACACCTGATATCTCGTTTCTTTTTCTAATAAATCTGGTGTTTCTAAAATGGGCATTCCGTATAGTGTTTTCTGAGTTTGTGCTGAAGCTCGTTTCAAACTGTCTACATATTCCTTTGCATTGTGAACGGAGCACTTTGGAAACACAAAACCAGTCAGTAAATGAAGAGAGGAACCGAGCAAATCTGCCATTTTGAGCAGCTGTTTGGGCGAACGAACCCGAATAAATAAAAGCGGCAAATGCTCAGCCATTTCTGGAGATTGATGAATTGTCTCAGAAAGGCAGGTCAATTGTGCCACTATATTCTGTTCAGCCATGTCCACTTCCTGATCACCAATGGCGTCCTCCAAGCAAAACACAACAGAGCAAAGCGCTTCATATTTCTGCGAAAGCAGCATGTCTGCTACATCCTGTCTTGTCGCAGGCATATACAAAGTAGCACCTAATGCATGCGCAAGTACATGCCTTGGCGTCAATGAATGAACTGCCGCCGGCCGCTTAAAAAAAATATCGTGCTGCCTCGTCTCTGATAAAAAACGAAAATATCGCATGCAGTGCCACCTCCTGTTGTAATGACTTGATGATTCAAAAAAGGATGGAGCCGCTAGTCAACTCCATTCCTTTTTGATCGTCCTATTCTTCTTTTGAAGCCGCAGCTTCGTTTGTTACACCTTGATGCTTCTTCTTATTGATTTTATGAACAATAAACGTTCCGATAAACGCTAGGATAATAATCGCAAAGAATGCGAGATGCGGGATTTCAATATGAGCAGCACTTAAGCCCATTTTGATGGCAATAATTCCAATGAGAATAAATGCCGTATTCTCAAGCTCTGGTATACGGTCGATGAGCACAAGGAATAATTGTGCCACTGTACGCATCATGAGAATTCCAAGCATTCCACCTAAAAGAAGAATCCATACTTCCTCAGATACAGCGAATGCAGCAAGAATACTATCTACCGAGAAGGCAAGGTCCATAATTTCTACAGAAATAACAGTTGCCCAGAAGACGCCAAATACACGAATCATCCAGCCTTCTTTTTTCAATTCCTTCGCTTCGTCATCTCCGTCACCTAACCAGAAGTGCTTAATGACCAGCCAAGCTAAGTATGCAGCGCCTAGAACCTTAATCCACCAAAACTTAATAAGCAGCATCCCTACGCCAATGAATAGAAAACGGAAGAAATAAGCGCCAATTAATCCGTAGGTTAATGCCTTTTTACGCTGCTTTTCAGGTAAATGTTTCACCATAACAGCTAATACAAGTGCGTTATCCGCTGACAACAAACCTTCAAGCACGACAAGGGTCCCAATAAGCCCCCAAGAGACAGGGTCTGTTAATACCTCTGCCCACATATGCCAATCAAAAAACGAGGCATACGTGTCCAACATATGTTTCAAAATGTCCAACTGGTTTTCCTCCTATAAGTGTAGAAGCATCAGCAGGCTTTCGCCTGCTGTTATTCTTGATCGCTGTTTCTTTCTCACTTTGGAAAATACCCTCATATGAGTCATTGGCAGCGCCTCTTGAATGAAGTTGTTTCTTCTCTTTACACTTCTAACCCATAATTTTGACAAAGAGCAGCAAGTCCGCCAGAGAATCCGCTTCCGATTGCGTTAAACTTCCAATCGCTGCCGTGTCTGTATAGTTCGCATACGACGACAGCTGTTTCAATTGAGAAGTCCTCCCCTAAATCAAAACGAATCAATTCTTCCCCGCCCTCTTCATTTACAACACGAACAAATGCATTAGAGACTTGTCCAAAATTCTGGCTACGTGCCTCTGCATCATGAATCGTCACTGTAATTCCGATACGATCAATGTTAGCAGGAATTTTCGAGAAATCAACGAGAATTTGCTCGTCATCTCCATCTCCTTCACCCGTACGGTTATCACCGGTATGAGTAACACTACCGCTTGGATGCTGCAGATTATTATAGAACACGAAGTCTGTGTCTTGTTGACAACGATTGTTTGCATCTACTAAGAAAGCCGAAGCGTCCAAATCAAATTCGGCTCCGCCTGAATATTTATTCGTATCCCAGCCAAGTCCGATCATCACTTTTGTCAGCCCTGGATTGGTTTTCGTTAAATCGACACGTTGTCCTTTTGAAAGCTGAATCGCCATATTCGTATCTCTCCTATCTCCTGAAAATATGAAAACGGGCGTTACCCGATATCTAAGCCGAAGTCTGTTGCAATGCGGGCAAGTCCGCCTTGATAGCCTGATCCAACAGCTGAGAATTTCCACTCTCCGCCATGACGGTATAATTCACCTACAATAATCGCTGTTTCAATTGAAAAGTCTTCTGCCAAATCATAGCGAATGAGCTCTTCATTTGATGCCGCATTTAAAATACGGACGTAAGCGTTAGACACCTGTCCAAAGTTTTGGCTGCGTGCTTCTGCATCATGGATTGTAATGACGAAGGAGATTTTCTCAATACTTGCTGGTACAGTTGAAAGATCAACATTGACCTGCTCGTCATCTCCGTCTCCTTCACCTGTACGGTTATCGCCTGTATGTACGATACTTCCGCCACCGCCAGTTGTTTGATTGTAGAAGACAAAGTCAGATGGAGAGTTTGCTTTCCCTGCTGCATCTAACAGGAATACGCTTGCGTCTAGATCAAAGTCATGTCCGCCATCATACTTGTTTACATCCCAGCCAAGACCTACGACTACTTTTGTTAAACCTGGATTCGTTTTTGTTAAATCAATTTTTTGACCTTTCGCTAAAGAAATTCCCACTAGGAACCTCTCCCTTCTAAATTAAATGTAGTTTCTCGTAATATCGGCAAGCTTCGCATCGTTTGTACCATTTCCTACAGCTGCAAACTTCCACTCATTCTCGTGGCGATAAAGCTCTCCAACGATTAATGATGTTTTACCTGCATATTCATCTTTCAAATTATATTTCACTAATTCTTGATTGTTTGAACGGTCAACAATTCGGATGTAAGCATTTTGAATCATACCAAAGTGTTGGTTTCTTCTAAGTGCATCATAAATGTTCACAACGAACACCAATTTATTCACATTGCCTGGCACCTTGCTTAAGTTGACGAGGACTTGTTCATCATCTCCGTCTCCTTCACCTGTCAGGTTGTCACCTGTATGCTCAACACTGCCGCATTTGCTTTTCAAGTTGCCAAAGTAAATCAAATCTTTATTTTCAACAAACTTATCATTTTTCAGCATCAGCACTGAAGCGTCACAATCAATATCAGCGCCGCCTCCGCCGCCAAACAGCTTTCCAAGAAAACCGCCGCCTTGTGACACAGGGTCCCAGCCAAGTCCAACTAGAATATTGGTTAGTCCTGCTTTTCCTTTTGTTAAATCAATACGTTGACCTTTTTCTAATGTAATCGCCAAATCAATCACTCCTCCAGCATAATAAAAATCTATTTATTAAGCGATGGACCCTATTAAAATCATCATACATGAAAATTCGACAAAATTCATGAAATGACATTGGAGCCTCTTACTCTTTTTTCTATTTACTAGTATATACGATCTATGTATAAAAGAGGTTTCAATATGATGATATTTTTTTAAAGAAAGATCCATGACAAAAATGATTCATGTCGTAAAAGAAGTGTTTCATGTGAAACATTGTCGAATGTTCCCGTTATACAGCCTCTCGCTTAAAAACAGAGCTCGCCTCCACTTCATATGTTGATATAGAAAATTCACATACATAGCTGTGATAAACCCTTTCATTTCCTTCCGTTCATGACTTTCTTTATACTTATGAATAGAATTCAACGTATTGATGAAAGGGTGTTGATGATGCCATCACTTCATATATTAGATCAAGTCGCCATCCCTAAAGGCCAGTCCGCACAAGAAACATTGGTTCATACGACAGAGCTGGCCAAGCTTGCGGAAACACTGGGGTATGAGCGGTATTGGTTTGCTGAACACCACAGCACGAGAGGACTCGCGAGTACAGCGCCTGAAATATTAATGGCACATATTGCTTCACACACATCGACATTGCGCACAGGCTCTGGGGGGATTTTACTCCCGCAGTACAGCCCTTTTAAAGTAGCAGAAGTCACCCGCCAGCTTGAAGCCCTTTACCCTGGGCGGATTGAGATCGGGGTTGGTAAATCCCCAGGCGGAATTGAACGGACGAGACTCGCTTTGACAGACGGCGTGAAGAAAGAACTGTCTCAATTTGACCGCCAGTTGGAGGACCTTCTTTTTTACTTATCTGACAGCCTGCCTTCTGGTCATCGGCATGCAGGAGTGAAAGCGGCTCCGCTCGTTGATTCTTATCCGCCAGTCTGGCTGCTTGGACTCGGGGAAAACAGTGCCATCCAGGCGGCATCACTTGGAATCAACTATATTTTCGGACATTTTATTCATCCTGCACGAGGCCGGCAAGCTTTTGAAGCGTATCGGTCACACTTTTCTCCATCCGTTTTCTCACGTCAGCCTCAGTCTATGTTTGCTGTCTTTGTGATCTGCGCAGACACAGACGAGGAAGCAAGCCGCATTTCCACCAGTACAGATTTATGGCTGCTTCGGGTTGAAAAAGGGCTGGACAGTCGCGTTCCTTCTATAGAAGAAGCAGAGAACTATCATTACACTGAGCAAGAAAAGAAAAAAGTGTTACAAAACCGCCAGCGAATGATTGTTGGCTCAAAGCAAACAGTGAAAGAACAGCTGCAAATCTTAATGGACCGCTATCAAACAGGCGAGATCATGATATTAAACAATTCATTTGATCCAATGGAAAAGCAGCGTTCCTTTGAACGAATCGCAGAACTATTTTGAAGCCAATCTTTCGTTGGCTTCTTTTTTACATTGTCATAAAAAATGGGAAATGTAACATCGAGATGTCAAAACGCTTCCTTCTGTCATCTGATCGCAAATGTGTCTTCTAATCGTTAGCGAACTGTAAACGCATTGTAGGTGTACCTTTTATATAGTAGAGGTACATATGAAGTAACGGTTTACAATGCTGAGAAGGAAGGAGATGACTGGCCTTGAATAAGCGACTCGACTGGGTGGATGCGGCTAAAGGAATCGGCATTCTGCTCGTCGTTATGGCACATGTACCCATTCCTGATTCATTCAAGCAATTTATATACTCTTTTCATATGCCACTCTTCTTTTTACTATCAGGTATGATGTTTCGATCATCTTCACAACCTGCTATGTCATTTATACAGAAAAAAGCGAAAAGCTTGCTCTTACCTTATCTCTATTTCTCCATTATTACGTACGTTTTCTGGTTCACGGTGACCCGATTTTTCGCCTTTAAAGGGCAAACAGATATTGATCCCTTCGTTCCATTTACGGGAATTTTCATTTCAAATGCCGATGAAGCAAGACTGACACATAACCCAGCCATCTGGTTTTTAACGACACTCTTTTTAGTGGAAATGTTGTTTTTCTTGATGCATCGTCTGACAAAAGGAAAACCAGCTGTATTGATGTTACTGACCGTCCTTTGCGGTGGAGCCGGATATGCTTCCACGCTATTGTTAAACCAGAGTCTCCCTTGGAATGCCAACGTTGCGTTAACGGCTGTTGTGTTTTATTCAATCGGATTTTTAGCAAAACAATGGTTTGTGGAATTAAAAACAGATCCTACCCTTCTGTTATGTACAGGTCTGCTTGTACTGACTGCATATATGCAAAGCTTTAATTCACGAATTGATATGCGGGTCAATGACTATGGAGATCTATTCATTTTTTATGCTTGTGCACTGCTCGGTTCAGCTGCTGTCATTTATTTAAGCTTCAAATTGAAAACGTCCACGATATTGACGTATCTCGGACGTCATTCCATTGTGATTCTCGTCCTGCAATTTGCCGGTATCGATATCATGAAGGCATTTGTTTATTACGGACTAGGCATCAATATCTCTGATACAGCGCAGCTTTCTTGGACGCTCTTTTATACGATCGGTACATTGCTGCTCATGGTGCCATGTATCTCTTTCTTGAGCAAGTATCCTATGCTGCTCGGCAAACCAGCAAAGTCAGCACACCGCTACAAAGAAAAAACATCCGCCGGCTAACGGGGCGGATGTTTTTCTATTATTCATTTAATTGAGATGGATAAAGTGTCATTCCTCCATCAACAAATAATGTAGTACCTGTAATATAGGCAGCTTCTTTCGATACGAGAAATGCAGCGGCGGACCCAATCTCTTTCGGATCGCCAAACGTTCTCATTGGAATTTTCTCAAGCTGCTTTTGTTTTTTTTGTTCATCTTGAAGGTCGTCATTTGATTCCGTTGCCATCGTACCTGGTGCAATCGCATTGACCCGAATACCCGCTTCGGCATAATCAAGAGCCAGCGTCTTCGTCATCATATTCATTCCTCCTTTAGAAGTAGAGTAATGAACATTGAACGGACGCGGGATCTCTTGATGGACACTGGATATATTCAAGATGGATCCTTTCACATCATGTTCCATCATATAGGCAATCGCTGCCTTTGCTCCTAAAAATGAGCCTGTGATATTCACATCAATGACCTTTTGCCATTGTTCCAACGTCATTTCATGCGGCATTGCTTCTTCACCATTAAATCCTGAATTATTGACGAACACATCTAGTGCGTTAAAATTCTCCAGCGCGGCATCCATTAACGCCTGAATTCCTTCCTCTTTGGAGACATCTGCGTGTACTTTCACCGCCCTACCTCCATGCTGCTGAATGGCTTGTACTGTTTCTTCAGCACCCTCTTCATCGCCTTTATAATTCACAACCACGTTCATTTGTTCTTGTCCAAATCTCAAGGCGATGGCTTGCCCTATGCCTTTAGAAGAACCTGTCACAATGGCTGTTTTCCCTTTTAAGTCTTGATACATTTCATTTCCTCCAATCACGTGCTTCATCTTGTTGATACACAATGGTTACCCATTTTGAAAAAAAGAAAAACACAATCCTCTTGAATACAAAGGATTGTGCTGTTCATCAAGCTAAAAGGTGTTATAAACATTCTCACATGTTTCGGCTGTGGGCTGGTAAAAGCAATGTGACTTATACCTTGCCACAAACGGCTGATTGTACCAAGTGGATGGACAATTTCCAGGCGGTTTAAAATACCAAAGGCTGAATTTCGCAGGCCAAAATCGTTCACCATTAATGTTCCTCCGTGCAAGTGTCTTTTCACTTTCTCGTGCTCGCTGATAAAAATAGCCATGCGTGACTGCCTCAAACGCATGCTCCTGATAAATCATTTGTGGAATCGTACGCAGCCCTTTAAAGTCAGAACAGTTGGCACGCAAACGATTGATGCCTACATTTCCTACAAGCAGCATCCCTTGTTTCCCTTCACCTTCCGCTTCGGCTCTCAGCAGTCTGGCCATTAAATCAATATCAGAGCTTGTCGCTCTTACCACTGCCATACATCCACCTCCCATTCATTTCTCTTTTATTTTATGTAGGGTTTCTGTGTAGATGACTGCCATTTTGAAGGGAAAAGACACATTCCGTGTCGAGAGCCTGTCTAAATACCTCAACATTTCGCTGGACAAGTGTCTCTCTGTCAACAACACACAAACCTAGTGATCATACACATCACAGGAAAAAATATTCATTACTAACGACTCATTTACAAGTCATAAAAATCCTTCTATTTGCTACATCTTCTTCAAAAACAGTCATTTGAACCTATTCAATAATCCGACTCAAAACCTTAAAATATAAAATGTTGAGTTTTTACAGGAGATTTCAAACAATAAAATACACATTTCTCCTCTCAACATAGTGTCATTTTTACTACTTGAAGTGGATGAACCTTTCGAACGCACTGAGGTATTGACAGTACTTTCGCTTCATTCTACAGTAAAAAACATACAGTATTTTTCTTTTTGTGCAAAAAGAATGATATGAACTAAAGCTTTCCAATGAAATTCACCATAAAACCCGAGGAGGAAAACATCTCATGTTTAAAAAGAAATTATCCCTGTTTCTTCTGATTTTGTGTGTAACTGTTGTCGCTGCTGCTTGTAGTGGTGGAAAAGACAAAACTGCTGCGAAAGAAAGCGATACAAAAAAATCCCTTGATGCAGCTGAAGTAAAAGTAGAAAGTGCTGAGTACACTTTACCACCTCAATACGATACATCTGTTCAGGATGATCAATATGTCCTAAAAGTGAATGTATCTGTAAAAAACATCAGCAAAGAACCATTGAATGTGGATAAAAGCAACTTTACGCTTTACCAAGATGACGCTCAGGTGTCTACCATCTCTCCTGATGACTACAACGAAGTATTATCTTCAAGCTCTCTAAATGCAGGTAAAGTATCAAAAGGTGGTCTTTTCTATGTAGTTGATAAAGAAAAAGACTATCAACTTGTCTACACAGAGCCTGGTTCTGGATCGAAAAAAGATGACAAAACACTAGAATTCGATATTAAAGGAAAAGACTTGATGAAAAAGGCAGATACACTTCAAGCGTCTGCAAAAGCCCTTTCTTCTTATATTGATGTCATGATTTTTGGTAAGAAAAATGACGATTTCGAAAAACTAACAGGTGATAACAAATCAACTGTCGTAAACGAATTTGATAAATCATTCAAACAAGGCTACATTTCTTCTTCTGGTATTTCATCTAGCTCAGCAAAAGACGAAAACCTTGATAAGCTTCTAAAAGCTGTGAAAGAAACATTAGCTGAAAAATCAAAAGTATCAACGAAAACAAAATCAATCAGCGGTGATAAAGCTGTCGTGACTGTGACACTTACACCAATTGATGCAAGCCCGCTTGTCGATCGTTTAAAAGAAAAAGCAACTGAATTCTACAGCAAAAACCGTACAGCATCTTATGATGATGCACAGAAATATCTACTTTCTATCTATCCAGATGAATTTAAAAAATTAGGACCATCATCTTCTGAAGAAACAGTAGAAGTGAACATGAAGAAAAACGATATCGACCAATGGAAACTTGATTTGAACGACTACAAAACAAGCTCATTGGTTGAAAAGTTCATCAAGAACTAAAGAAAACCCCCGGTTCCCGGGGGTTTTCTTTAGTCTTTTTTCGATTGATGTCTATATTTGATTCCAACATATATACAAGTAAAGAAGAAAAGCGTGACCCATATCCACAAGACATTCACCATCAATAATATGATGGCTACTATGATCAAAATCGTCAGATCAAGTTTCTTTTCTAGTTTTTTATGGGTAAGAACGAAAGTGATTAATAGAAAAGCGATGAAGCAGGCGATTCCATAACTGAAGACTGTTGGCAATTCTCGCATCTCCTTATCGGGAAGGCTTATACTGACAAAAGGAAGCATATTATGAAGAGGCATTCCCTTTTTCAGCATCATATTCTCTTATGATGTCAATTGGATCAATGGCATCGTCTTCTTGCATGTATTCCTCTACATAAGGAGTGATTAATTTCTCGAACCTTTGCTCATCGTTTACTAAAGCAATATAAGTTTCATAGCCTTCATAATCAGATGGGAATACATGTGCAACAGAACTACCTGTTTCTAAAGCTCTATCAATTGCATTTCTCAATTCTATCAGTCCTTTTTTATTCCCTAAAATGAAAGCTTCAAAATGATGTGTTTGCTGAGCATATATATTACATAATCCCAAAACATCATCGTCTTCTACTTGATAACTCATATACAAAACCCCTTTTAAGTAAAATTAAGTAAAATTTCACACGACTGAGCATTTTTATTCTATCACCTCATTCACATTGTGATCCCTTTTTTATCACTCACTTAAACATACAAAACAAAAAACTTGTAGAAAAAATCTACAAGTTCTTCATCTTTATCAATGAAATGATCTTTCTATTTCGCCAGCATCCATTTCTCTTTCATAAACAAACTTCTCACAATGACAAACAAGATCATCACTGTCAGCGCCGAAGAGCCGAGCGTCAGGGCAATCGACATTGGGTCAACGATGCCAAACATCAATTGCTTGCATAGTGCGTGAATATTAAGGAATGGGATCGCAAAGTAATACGTATCTAGCTGCGTAGCGCCTGCTCTCATGGTGAAAAACATCGGAATCACACCTAGTGTAATAATCATGGACATGTACGACTGTGCTTCTTTCACTGAGCTTGAAACGACACTGAGCAGCAGTTCAATCATGGATACCATGAATGAGAAAATAATTAATGCCGCAAACATAACACCGATGATGCTCCATACTTGATCTCCGAAGTTCAGCGCTTGTTTCAGCTTTTCTGTAAAGAGCAATGTAGAGAGCAGCAGCATACCAATCGCCACAATGCCACTTAATATACCAAACATAGAAACAGCTAGCCATTTTCCAATTAAAAGCTGAAGTCTGCTGGCCGGTGTCAGTAATAAAGCTTCAATTGACTTTCTATCCTTTTCACCTGCTACGATATCAAGCGCAGCTGGCAAAGCACCTGAGATCACAGAGGTCACTAAAATCATTGGAAGGAGAATCGACAGCAGCATGGTGGTCACCCCGTTTTCTCCATCCCCGTCCTCTCCTTCTTGCACATCAACCGATTGCACCTCAAATGGATGAATCACTGACGATTTGATCTGATCCTGTGCCAAACGCTTTTCTACGACTTGGTTTTGATACTGTTCAAGCAATGATTGCAGCATTTGAACCGCAATCACGGAATCATCATCTGTTGGATACCCATGGACTTTAATGGCAAACGATGTTTGATGCTGAAGCATATCGCCTGCATCTTTTGGCATTTCTAGATAAGCATTTGCCTCACCGTCTTTAACGGCTTGCTGCGGGTCATCAAATGTTTCAAGTTTCAGGTTTTTCACTTCTTTGATCATGTCATTCATATCGGACGGAAGCTTTTCATTGATTGCGACTGTATACGTTTTATCGCCTGGATCAGCGATCATGCTTTCGTAGAAAAACACGAGTCCGAGCATTGTCAAAAGAGGGATCAACACTGTTAAGAGCAACGTTTTCCTGTCTCTGAGCGAATCTGTCATTTCTTTTAAAAAGACGGTTTTCCACATTATGCATTCCCCCTTGCGAGCTTCGACATAAAGATGTAATTCAAGTCTTCACTTTGTTCCTGTGCATATAATTCTGGAAGCGTTCCTTTGTACACGAGCTCCCCTTGATGAATCATCATGACACTGTCACAAAGCAGGCTGACTTCTTCCATGATGTGGCTTGAAAATAGAATCGTTTTATTTTGCTGTTTCAACTGATGAATAAACTCTCTGAAAATATTACTCGATGTGATATCTAAACCTGTTGTCGGTTCGTCAAACAAAATAATGTCAGGGTCATGAATCAATGTTCTGGCAATCGCCACCTTTTGTTTCATCCCTCTTGAAAATCCTTTTACCTTGCGATCCATGTACTGCCTCATCCCGAAGCGCTTTGCTAAATCCTCAATTCTTGCTTTGATTTCATGCTGATCTAAGCCATATAATTTCCCAAAGTATTCAAGGTTTTCACGAGCCGTCAAACGGTCATAAAGTCCCGTCTCGCCGCCAAATAAGACCCCAATTCGCTTCTTCACTTCAGTTGCTTCTTTGACTGTATCAAAGCCTGCAACATTGACTGTTCCATGAGTAGGCTCCAATAATGTCGCAACGGCGCGTAATAATGTGGTTTTCCCCGCACCATTTTCTCCTAAGATGCCGACAACTTCTCCTTCCTTCACGGAGAACGTCATATGTTTCATCGCCTTTACGACTTTTTTCTTATCTGTAAACCAGCAACTGCAATCGCTGAGAGTAATCATTTGGTTCGCCCCTTTCGACTATCTACGTCTATGATAGAAAAAATACCGCCTGTCTGACATAAAAATGTCGTGAAACGTCCTTTTTATGTCTTGAAATGATCCATTTTAAAAAACAAATGGTAAAATAGACAAATAATAAGAAGAGTCATAGGTGATTTTTATGATAAAAGTAGGTCTTGTCGATGATTACCGAGTGGATTTAGAAAAGCTGCATGCCATTGTCGGCAGAATGGATACCGTTGACATCGTTTTTGTGACACAGTCAGCGGAGGATGCATATGAGAAGGTCAAACAGGGCGACATTGATCTATTGTTTGCAGACATTGAGATGCCTGGCATGTCAGGCTATGAATTAGCAGACCTTATTCACTCTCATGCACTGAATGTAGATGTTGTATTTGTGACGGGAAACAGTGGGTATGCTGTTCATGCCTTTGATTTGAATGTCCATGATTATATTATGAAGCCCTATCAAGCTGATCGAATTGCCAAATCTTTAGAGCGCTACATGTCCACCAAGCAGGAGAAAAGCATTCACGGACGGCTTCTCATCAAGCAGCAATCAGATATCCATGTACTGCAAAAAAAGGATGTCATCTTTGTTGAACGTACTGGCAGGTCGACGACCATTGTCACAACAACAGGAGATATTCAAACATACCAAACTCTCAACGAGTTAAAAGGTGATTTAGCTGA
This sequence comes from Bacillus sp. S2(2019), assembly GCF_005144805.1. Lineage (NCBI taxonomy): Bacteria > Bacillati > Bacillota > Bacilli > Caryophanales > Bacillaceae > Bacillus > Bacillus sp. S2(2019). Next base: position 128,658 of record NZ_SWFL01000004.1, on the reverse strand, counting down.
GAAAGACTTTATCCGCTCCCACCGGTCGTTTATCATCAATATTCATTACATTAAGAACTTTTCGGCGTATGCCAAAAATTCATTTATCGTGTCTTTTGAAGGGACTGATAAAAAAGCCATGATGACGAAGCAGCAATTAGAATACTTTAAGAAATACTACTTTTAAGGAGAACGAACGTGAACGCTTTTTATCTTGGATTTCGCATATATACGCTCATCTGGCTGGGTCTTGCAGTTCATGCTGCTGCTAAAGCTGTTCTGCCTTTGTCATCAAGCATGGTGTGGCTTCTGACCTTTTGCATCATGTGCCTTTACACCTTTTTCATTTACAAAAGGTTTTGGCTAGGTATGAGTGGTTACGTGATATTAGGCGCTTTTGTGCTCATCACCTGTTCAGGAATTTCACTTTTTCTCAATCACGGAAATGGGCTCAGCCATCTTTTAACTGTCATCATCATTTTGACAGCCGATCTCCTTTCCTTCAAGATAATGCAAACGGAGCAACGATTAAATGGACGGCTTCAAGAGCTGATTCATGCTGAGTCGAGAACCAATGACTTGCTGCTTGAGCTGCGAAGTAAACACCATGAAACAGCTAGACATTTAAATGCCTTTTCCGCATCGAATGACGAGCATGAGATCAAAGATTTGATTCAGCAATATGTGAAACATTTCCCTTGGATCAAAGGGGAAAATGCTTATTTGGCCTCAACCCTTCATTCCTTTTTCCAGCGGGCTGAAAAAGAGGACATCGCCCTTTCACTAGATCTTCAAGCACCCTTTTCTTCTCTGCCTTTTTCTAAGGCGGATCAGGTGAGTTTTACTGGCAACCTGCTTGATAACGCATTAGACGCCGCCATTGAAGCGAAGCAAGCTGGGAACGAGGGAAGCATCTCGATCACGACTTCCATACGGAGCGGGCTCTTTTTGATTCATTGTGAAAACAGTACGAAGGGAATGGAAAAACACGTATTAGATCATCTGTTTAAGACGTTTGGCCGCTCGACAAAAGGCGGTGATCATCAAGGTATGGGTACTTATATCATTCATCAGCTTGTTGAAAAGGCAGACGGCACGCTTGATTTTACGTATCGTTCTCCAAACCTGAGGCTCGTGATCAAGATTCCTCTCACAATGGCATAAAAAAATAAGGTGCTGCTTGGCACCTTATTTTTTATATTATGAAAAGATCTGATCGATTTCGTTGATTTCTTCTTTTGTTAACTGAACATCGTTTGTTTTCAAGTTTTGTAAGACTTGCTCGGCTCGTTTTGCACCCGGAATTATGGCATCAATGCCATCCTGCGCCAATAGCCACGCCAGCGCTACATGAGCTGTTTCGGCATGTTTTGATTGCGCAATGGCCTTCAGCTTGTCTACTTTTTCGAGGTTTTGAAGGAAAGCATCACCTTGGAAAAGCGGGTCCTTTGCTCGAATATCATCAAATGTCGCATCCTTTGTAAACTTCCCGGTCAACAGGCCTGACGCCAATGGAAAATAAGGGATAAAGGAAATCCCATGCTCCACGCAGTATGGGAGAAGGTCTTGCTCGGCCTGACGTTTCAGCAGAGAATACTCTGATTGAAGCACGTCTAGGTATCCATCTCGATTAAAGGTTTGAAGCTGTTCAAAATCAAGGTTTGATGCCCCAATTGCCCGGATTTTCCCCTCATCCTTCAATTCCTTTAAAGTACCGGCTACTTCATCCAGCGGCGTGCGACCGTCTGGGAAATGCATATAGTACAAATCAATATAATCGGTTTGCAGCCTCTTCAGGCTGTCTTCGACCTGCTGTCTTAAGAAATCTCGGCTATTATCCAGTTCAATTTGTCCGTTTACTTCTTTATGAGCCCCTTTTGTCGCAAGAACCAGTTCTTTTCTGCCGCCTCTTTTGGCAATGATCTCGCCAATCAATTCTTCTGAACGGCCCAGCCCATAAATAAAAGCAGAATCTAAGAAATTGACACCATGATCAAGAGCTGTTTCTACTAGCTCCCGCCCTGCATCTTCACTCAGATTCGGGAATAAATTATGCCCGCCTACTGCATTTGTTCCAAGCCCTATCGGATTCACCTGTAAATCAGTTCGTCCAAGCGTTACTTTTTTCAAAAGCTCATCTCCCTTATCTGCTTAATCATCCTTATTTTCCCATGAATCATTTTCAACATTCAAGTATTCTGCTCTCTGAAAATCAATCTGGAGGTGGACGCTTTGAAAGAAAAAAGTTTTGCGATGTGAATTCTAACACATCTTTTGAAATGAAAACTACCTCCATTTCAAGAATTTTATACAAAAAACATTTAAAACCCATGATAAATAGATAAATTAATTCTTATTAACTAGTATATTTTACTTATTAAATTCCGTTTTTTATAGGTATTTGTGTAAAAATCTATTAAAGATAGGGACTAAAACCTATTCCTCATCACGAATGAAATTCGATAGAATGAATAGTGCAAATCGTCATTAGGAGATTTTCCCCTTTAACACCCGAATATACCATTCTATCTGTTTCTTTTTTCTTAGTCAGATAGCGGGAAGAAAATGACGAAAGAAAAGCAAAGGAGCATCAACTGTGAATCTTAAAAAAATAAGTGCACTCCTCATGATTTCATTCGTGATGATCATCTCTGCAGCCTGCCAGAGCTCAGCAAAATCAACAAAGGCTGACCAAAAATCAACAAAAACAGCAGAGGTAAAAGTGAATAGCTACGAATATACGTTACCAGAAGACTCAACAACTACCCTGCGGGACAATGAATTGGTGTTAAAAGTCAACCTGACGATCACGAACAAAGGTGACAAAGCCCTTTCATTATATAACTCTGATTTCACCCTTTATCAGGACGATGCCAAAGTCTCTGATTTAAAATTCTACGGCAGTAAAGACCGCCTTGATCTTGGGTCATTGAACAAAGGGAAATCACTATCAGGAGCTCTTTATTTCCTAGTAGATAAAGGCAAAAAATATCAGTTCGTGTACCAAGATAGCATCAAGAAAAACAGCGATTCGATCGAAATTGAACTAGATGGCGAAAAGATACTGGATACAGCGAAAAAGCTAGATAACCCAGCAAAAGCACTATCTGCTTATACAGATATCATTGTTTTTGACAAAAAGAATGATCAATTCTCAGAATTAACAGGTGACAATCAATCAGATGTCGTTAATAAATATCACGAAATGTTTGTGAAAGACTTCAAGAGAAGTGCAGGCATATACGGAAACGAAGTCAGTGACCGCGATATTTTATCCATGTACAAACGCATGCAAAATACAATGAAGGATAAAGCGAAAGTGGAAACAAGTGTGAAAACCATCTCAGATGACGAAGCGAAGGTTGTCGCTCAAGTAACCGGTATTGATGCTTCTAACTTAAAAGACAAACTAGACAAACAAAGAGATGAGTTTTACAACGGCAAAATCCGTTCGAAAGAAGAATTGTATAAGAAAAGCTTGAATATGTACGCATCTGAGTTTGAAAAGCTTCCTCCAGTCTCAAGCCCTGCTGAGTATGAAGTGAAAATGAAACGTAACGGAGATGGTCAGTGGAAAATTGACCTCAATGATTATAATACAGAGCAATACATGAGTGGTTTTATTAAAACAAGATGATGAAAAAAAGACGCTGACTCCTTGAAAGGTGCCGCGTCTTTTTTCATGCTATGATACAGTCGTCTCTTGCTCTTCTTTGACCGCTTTTTCAATATCTTTAAATCGGCTCGATACAGTGGACGCACTAATGCCATACTTTTTAGCAACTTGTGCTTGAGAAAGCGGGGCATCGCTTGCAAGTGAATGAATATAATATTCGATTCCTGCAGCAAATGACGCCGCTTTACGGATCACAGGTGCTTTCTGATCACAGTAAGCTTTCCAAACTGTTAAAGCGCCATCTGTCAGGCTTTGGTCACCGTGCTCTTTCATCCCGTCTTCAATCAGCTTGGCTGTTTCCAACTGAACGTCACTAGCCCAGTCCATCCGATCTGCTGATAGTCCTACTGTACTTCCTTCTGTTTGAGCAGGCGCTTCTATTTCTTCAGCTTCTTGCTTCGCAAACATACACTTCAGCACTTCAGGGAAGGCTTCTCTCATAAATGTACTACGTGCTCCTCCGTTTGCCTCATGTGCTTCAACGAGCTGGCGAACCTGAAGAAGAAGCGTATCAGTAAACTCTTTCGCGAACATCGTATATTGAATGAAAAACTCTGCTTTTTCTTCAAACTGAACAGGGAAACCTAGAACAAGACTACCTTTCTCAGGGAGCACGGTTTGATCCGGCTTCACATCAACTTCAACCTTGTCAGCTGTCACCATATTCTCAAAGTAAAGAGACTCGTCCGTTTTTTCATTTAATAAAAGCAAAGATGGCTCCATGTCTGTCCAAGATTCAACCACTTGTCTTGTTTTAGGACGGGTAATATCTTCTGCTTTTTTTGTCAGGAATTCTTGGAAGATGGTCTCTTTCTTATCTGTTAATGGGCGGAAGAAAATGCCCCATACACTCAAATGAAAGACTGAGATTTGTTGCGTTTCTTTATCCATATCTGCTAGGAAAGAAAACTCATTAATGAATTGATTGATCGCTCTCTGATGCTTAGAGAACGCATAATTCATTAAATCCTTTTGAACTTGTACAGCTTCCTTAAACACAAGCTCAGACGTTTGTTCTCCGCCTGACTTTTGACCACAGCAATGTTTATATTTTTTTCCGCTTCCGCATGGGCAGAGCGCATTTCGTTTAATTTTTCCCAAAATAAAACCTCCGACATTCTAGTCTAACCTCACTATTTTAACAAACGATTGCACAGGAGAGTTTTATTTTCAAGAAAAAAGAAAAATCAGAATGATCAGATAAATAACAAAGACGTCTAAAAGAGCAAGGCGGCTCATAGTCAAAAGCACTCTGTCTCTGTTTATTTTCTCCAATCATTCCAATAGATTTCCCTCAGCTCATCCCTTCGAATAGCTGCTTTGCTTCAAAATAAAAGATTTGCACGAACTTTTTCGTATTGACTCTGCCTGTTGACCCTGCAGATGAAGAAGTCTTCTGCATTTCTTTCATCCTTTGGCTGACATCAGTGAAATCAAAAAACTTCGACGCATAGTGCTCAAATTTAGGATTTGAAAAATCTGTGAGCCCAAGTGATGCGAAATGATTTAAGGAATGATGGATGGCTCGTCTAATTCGCTGCTCTGCTGCTTTCACTTCCCGCATCACTTCCACATCCGCCGCACCACGACCAAGCTTTCGTTCCGCCGTTTTGATAAATAGCTGCTTTAATGGCGGAAAATTCACCTCATGAGAATTGGCTGTCTGCGTTTCATGTAAGTAGATCAATATCTCTAGTAAATCCTTAGAGCCACTCTCTCCGACAATTCCTAATTCAGATAGGAGGAATTCCCCTGCCTCTTTCATCGTTCTTCGCTTTGATCCAGTACCTGTCTCATGAGAAATCACTGGCTCTAATGGCAGCACATGCCGAAGAGAAGCTTGAATATCGTAAATTGATTTTTCGAGCTTGATCCGCTCCATGACCTTTCGAATGACACTGACAATCTCAATTCGATTGACGGGTTTATGAATATAATATTCAATTCCAAGTTCATAGGCTTCTGCCATCATCTCTTTTGCTTCTACTTGAGATATCATGATGACCTTTCCTTTGAATTCAGGGTGAATATGACGTATGGTTTGAATGCCATCTCTAGCTGGCATTAAAAGATCAATCAGAAGGATGTCTACTTTTTTCAGGTTCAATGAATGCGCTTCTAATCCAATGCCGTCATCAGCTTCATCCACGACCTCTCCTAGATCCTCATCCTCAATGATCTGACCTAAAATCGAGCGTATTGCACGATCATCATCTGCAATGAAAAATCGCATACACTCACCCTCTCTGTATTAAATTTTTTATCGGAAGAACAAGCTGAAAAGCTGTTCCTTTCGTTTCTTTCTGCTCAATCTGGATTTGACCGTCCAGCTCTTGAACCAGCTCTCTCACATAGGATAAGCCAATCCCAGTTGACGGTGTTCCATATGCATCAAATTTTGAGGTATATCCAGGATCAAATACAATCTCTCTCAATTTCTCAGGGATACCCGGTCCATCATCCTCGACCCGAATCTCTATTTTATCATGACTGCCTTTTAATACGAGTGAGATGGCTCCATCATCCTTGATTGCTTCAACTGCATTTGCCATTAAATTATTAATCAGCGATAAGAAAATGAACACATGATACTCATGCAAGTGAATGCCTTTTATATCAGATGTAAAGGAAATGTTCTTCCCGAGAGATAGCGCATATTTCTCTTGAATGCGAATCACGATTTGAACAAGATCCTCTGCCCTCATATAATCTTGCATATTTTCCTTTGAAATCAGCTTTGAAAGCCCAGCGTAAATACGCTGATTGTCCTTTTTGACTTCATGTATTTCCCCTGCAAGCTTCAGCAGCTCCTGACTCACTTTCTTTCCTGCCTCATGTTCATTCAGCAGACGATAGAGCCGATAGGATTCTTGCGTTATGTGCTCTGTATGATTTAACGTTTTCTTTAAATGAACTGTTTCCTCATATAGATTTGAAATGACCATCATCATATGCTCATTTTGCTTCATGATTTGTTTCTCTCTTGATTGTGCCTCATACAGTCTCATCATATTAAAAAAGCTGATGACCACGAAGCTGTGAGCAAATGCAATGAGGATCATATCACTCAGCTTTGAGAAAGTCATGGTTGTATCAAACACTAAAAATTGTACAAACAGCTCAACAAAATCAGCAAGCAGTTCAATCATCAGTCCGATCAGCCCAATAAAAATGGAACGCTGCTTGAAACGTCCTGTACGGACAACAAAGAAAAGAAAAGCATAAGTAAAGTAAAAAAAGAAGCTCGGAAACTGCTGATAAAATGACAGAGCCAGATCAGCTTTTTGCTGAATAAGATCTAAACCTACCCGAAATAGGACAATGGCTGCGCCTGTTAAAAACCCTGGCAGCAATGGTCTTGATTTTCTTAAAAGTAATAAGCAAAAGAAAAACGCAGGTGCCCCAAAACTAATACGAAATGTTTCATTCACAGGATAAAACTTCAGCTCTCCCGCAAGCGGCACAATGACGATCATAAAAATCAAAATAAATGCGTCTTTTTTGACAAGCTGGTTTAAACTCAAATGACTGACATCCCTTCCCCTGTTTACATAGCCACAGTATACAAGGAGACTCTTTGCTTCACAATGAGCAAAAAAATTATTTTCACGGCTACTTCTCTCTTCAAAATCATTTTTTATGACTATTCTCCGAGAAGGCATGGTGACCTTTCAGCTATTCTACGATTTGGAGATTGTCTACAATAATGGGAATTGTTTAGACAATTACATGCAGACTGATTTTTATTTGTAAGTTTTTCTGTAGATTTTCGTCAGATTGTGTAGTTTCCAAGATAAATTGAATGAACAATTTTAGTGAAACTATATGTAAGCGTTTTCTGAATTTTCACTAAAAACCCTTTTTGTTGTTTCGCCGCCAAAGCCTTCATTTGAACATATATTTAGGTGTAAAGGAGTGGTACAAGCAGCGCATGACAAGTTCTTTGAAGATGTGTAACATGTTTTCGTGCCTATTTGATCGCATTTTTTGTCATCCGCCAATTCAATAGGGTACTTTTTGATTTTTGATTGGAGGAATCGTATGAAAACAGCAATTTCTAATAATACACAACACGCATGCCAGTCTTCTGTTGATCAATGGGCAGAAGAAATACGTCCGTATTACAAAAACGGGCAGAACGCTGGCTACATTCCAGCACTCGGAAAAGTAAATTCCTCTCAACTTGGTATCAGCGTGATAGGCCCAGATGGATCATCTGTACGTTATGATGATTGGGACGTTCCCTTTACCCTGCAAAGTATCTCAAAAGTCATCAGCTTTATAGCTGCCTGTTTAGGAAGAGGCGTTCCGTACGTCTTGGATCGGGTAGATGTAGAGCCAACTGGTGATGCATTTAATTCCATCTACCGCCTTGAGATGCATAAACCAGGGAAGCCCTTTAATCCAATGATTAATGCTGGAGCTATTACCGTATCCTCCATCCTTCCTGGAAAGACTTCTACAGAAAAGCTAGCATATATTTTCGATTTAATCGAAAACTTAATAGGTAAGCGTCCTTCTGTTAATGAAGAGGTTTATCAATCAGAATGGGCAACTGCACACCGCAACCGGGCACTTGCTTATTATTTAAAAGAAACCAATTACTTAGAATCAGATGTCGAGGACACGTTAGAAGTGTATTTAAAGCAATGTTCCATTGAGGTCACAACAGAGGACATCGCCTTGATTGGACTGATTATTTCAAGTGATGGCTTCCATCCCTTTAAACAAGTCCAAGTCATCCCAAAAGATATCGCAAGACTAACAAAGGCATTGATGCTGACATGCGGCATGTACAATGCGTCTGGTAATTTTGCTGCTTTCGTAGGCGTTCCAGCCAAAAGTGGTGTGTCTGGAGGAATCATGGCTTGCGTTCCGCCAAGCGCAAGAAGAGAATTCCCATTTCAGACAGGCTGCGGTATCGGCATTTATGGTCCTGCCATTGACGATTGTGGAAATAGTATTACCGGTGTCATGATGCTGAAGAAACTCGCCAAAGAGTGGGATCTCAGTATTTTTTAAAAAGAACAGTGATGAATTCGAAGAGGTGATGTTATGAACGAAAAAGCTTTGCTATCTTATTTAACAACTACAAATGATTTTATTTGGACTTATCTAATCATTGCTCTGTTACTTGGAGTAGGGGTCTACTTCACATATAGATCACGCTTCCTGCAAGTCAGAATGCTGAAAGAAATGCTGCGTGTTCTAAAAGAAGGAAGAAAAGAAAAAGAGGGAATCTCACCGTTCCAAGCATTTGCCATCAGTATGGCAGCACGTGTCGGAACAGGGAATATCACAGGGATTGCCATCGCTATTGCGATCGGTGGACCTGGCGCAATCTTCTGGATGTGGATCGTAGCGATTATCGGTTCTGCTTCAAGCTTTGTTGAAAGTACACTAGCTCAGGTGTATAAAGTAAAAGATAAAACAGGATTCCGCGGTGGACCTGCTTATTACATGGAAAAAGGGTTAAATAAGCGCTGGATGGGGATTTTATTTGCCATCCTGATTACGATCTCTTTTGGGATTGTCTTTAACGCCGTGCAATCAAATACAATCACCGTCGCTTTTAAAAACTCTTTTGGCCTAGATCGTTTAACTGTCGGAATCGTTATGGCTGTTATTTTTGCGTTCATTATTTTCAAAGGGATCAAAGCGATTGCAAAAGCATCTGAATATATTGTCGTTTTTCTTGCCGTTGCTTACATCGGGATTGCTTTCTTTGTGATTATCACAAATATCACTGAACTACCAGGCGTCATCAGTACGATTGTGAAGCACGCTTTCGGATTTGAACAGTTTGCCGGCGGTACATTAGGTGGAGCATTGTTACAAGGGATTAAACGCGGTCTCTTCTCAAACGAAGCCGGTATGGGTAGTGCCCCTAACGCAGCAGCAACTGCTGTCACGAGCCACCCCGTCAAACAAGGATTAATCCAAGCATTTGGTGTGTTAACAGATACGTTAATTATTTGTACAAGCACAGCCTTTCTTGTTCTGTTCTCTGATGCGTATAAAACAACCAATCTGGAAGGAATTGAGCTAACTCAGGCTTCATTAAGCCAGCACATTGGCCCTTGGGCTTCTGGATTCCTGGCGATCATGATTTTCTTATTCGCTTTTAGTACGTTAATTGGTAACTATTACTATGGTGAAACGAACATTGAGTTCTTGGGAGCGAATAAAATTTGGCTCAACATCTATCGTGTGGCTGTCATTGGCATGGTTCTATTCGGAGCTGTTGCGACTGTTCCTCTCGTTTGGGGTCTAGCCGACTTATTCATGGGTCTCATGGTCATCGTCAACCTCATTGCCATTACCATGTTGTCCAAAGTCGCCTTTGCAGCACTGAAGGATTACATGAGACAGAAAAAAGAAGGCAAAGATCCTGTTTTCTATAAAAATGCCGTTCCAAACAATGAAGAGATTGAATGCTGGGACGACGAACCTGTTTCCTTGAAAAAGAATCAAATCGGATAAAACAAATAAGCTCTGGTCATATGATCAGAGCTTATTTCTTTATGTTAAAAATTCGAGTATGAGCTTATTCACGACATCTGGTTTTTCATGATTGATCCAATGAGTGGCATCATCGACAAAAATCAGCTGTCCATTTGGGCAAATTTTGATTGTTTCTTTTGCGAGCTTTCTGCTTAGAAACTTGTCCTCCATTCCCCAGATCATGCGGACAGGAACGAGAATTCGTTTGGAAATCGGTTTTTCAAAGCCGCCTTTTTTAATACCTCGATACCAATTCAACATGGACGTAATGGCTCCAGGCTGCGTCCATGCCAACTTATAGCTTGAGACATCTTCTTTTGTAAACAAATGAGGTCTAGCAGATAGTCCAATGGCTTCATCCAGTCTTTGAAAGTGATTTTCTTGAAGGGCTGCCTCTGGTACATTTGGAAGCTGAAAGAACGCGATATAAGAGCTCTTCTTCCACTGCGGCGGATAAAACGGAAGGACCTTCATCATCACACGAGGATGCGGCATGTTGACGATGATTAATTTTTCTACATATTGAGAACGGGTTGAAGCAAGATGCCAAGCAACAGCTCCACCCCAATCATGTCCGCCGACAATGGCCTTTTGATTTGGGCTCAGCGCCTTAATTAATCCCACGATATCATCTCTTAATTTGTCTAAGACGTATGATTCGACTCCTTCTGGTTTGTCACTCAGATGGTATCCCCTTTGATCAGGAACAACGACACGATACCCCGCCTCAGCTAGGGGGAGGATTTGATTTTTCCAACCATACCAAAACTCAGGAAATCCATGCAGCAGGACCAGCAGTGGGCCATCTTCAGGACCAGCCATTGCTGTATGGAGCTTTATGCCGTTTGTTTGAATATATTGAAACTCAACTTGATCCATTCCTTTTCCACCCTTTCCCCATGTCTTATCATTCTTCCAACATAGCATATTTTCCATTTTTCAGAAAATAAAAACACTCACAAAAAAACCTTCACAAGGGTGAAGGTCTTTATTTATTTCATATAATTCAGCACCCATATCAGACCATTCTTCCGATCTTGTACTTGTCCATGAAGTGCGCCAAAAAACGTATCCTGTAATTCTACAAGGACATCTCCGTCAGCTTCAAGCGCCTCGTATACAGCCTTTAACTCTTCCTCATTGTCAAACTGCATGATCAATCGAAGATTCTCCGGTTTTGGTGTGCGGCCAAATGTATCTGAAAAGTGGAGCAGTGATTCTCCAAGGTGTAGCTCAGCATGCAATACACGGTCTTGATGTTCATTTAAGATACGAATATCTCCGCCAAAAATTCCTTGATAATATTGAAGAGATTCTTTGACGTCTTCTACGACAATATAAGGACTAACGCTGATCATTTCCCTCATCCTCCTCTTGTTCCGTTCATTATCTCTTATATAGCTTATCCCAAATCGTATGAAAAAAGGCACAAATCGTCAACGGATTTGCACCTTTTTCTCAAGCAGATTTCGCTAATTCACTATGTTTGTTAGAATATGCTGCGTACATGACGACACCGATCATCAGCCAAACCCCGAAGTACAGCCATGTCCGGCCTGGTAAATTGAGCATCAGGAACACACAACAGCCCATCGAGATAATTGGCAAAACCGGTACAAACGGAACCCGGAATCCCCTTTCCAGCTGTTTATGTGTCTTTCTCAAAATGAGTACGGATAAGCTCACCATCGCAAACGTTAATAATGCACCGATATTGGCTAGGTTGGACAGATTCTTCAAATCAATAAACCCTGAAATAACAGCTGTCATCCCGCCAATCACCCATATACTGGCAACAGGTGTATCACTTTTGTTTGTTTTTGAAAACACTTTAGGCAAGAGCCCGTCCCGCCCCATCGCAAAAGCAATTCGAGTTGCCGCATAATTATTGGCGAAAATCACAGCCATCAATCCAATCACAGCACCGACAGAAATAATACCAGCCACGCTATGTTGATGGACACTTTGCAATACATAAGACATTGCCTCTGTCACATTCAACTTCGTATAGTGCACCATGCCTGTCATGACCAAACAAACGACAATATAAATGATCGTACAAATGAGCAATGAACCAATAATGCCAATTGGCAGGTTCCGCTGTGGATTTTTCACCTCTTCTGCAGAAGCCGAAATGGCATCGAATCCTAAAAAGGCAAAAAACACAGCAGCGGCTCCAGCAATAATCCCTTCCGTACCAAACGGCATGAACGGCTGCCAATTGGCTGGCTCTACATAAAAACCACCTACTACAATGAAAAGAACAATAATGCCAAGTTTCACAAACACCATGATATTATTGAATTTTTTACTTTCTTTCGTTCCTCTAGATAGGATCCACGCAATGAGTAAAGCAATGATAATTGCTGGCAAATTCATATATCCGCCTTGTTCTGGACCAGCTAAAAATTGATGTGGAATTGAGATTCCAAACCCCTCCAGCAGACTGTTAAAATAACTCGACCAGCCACTCGCTACAGCTGAAGCAGTCAGCATATAAACAGATAATAACGTCCATCCCATGAGATGACCTACGAGTTCACCCATTGTGGTATATGAATAAATGTACGCACTGCCGAACACAGGCAGCGCGGAAGCCATTTCTGCATAACAAAGTGCTGCTAAACTGCACACAATCGCTGCGATCGCAAAGGAGAAAATAACAGCCGGTCCTGCATCTTTAGCTGCTGTAATTCCGGTTAACACCATGACCCCCGTCCCAATCACAGCCCCTATGCCAAGGAGCGTGAGATCGAGCCCGCCTAGTGTTTTCTTTACCTTTTGCTGTCTGCTCTGTTCTAACAAATCGTGAATGTGTTTCTTACGAAGTATATGTCGCAAACCCTTTCCCTCCAAAACGTTAGAAAAACAAAAAATCATTCAAATTTCATTATAGCAGAATAGGTCCTACGCATTCACAACCAATTCACGTAAATCTTTCTTCATGATTTTACCAAGTTTATTCTTTGGCAGATCCTGCGTGAAATGAATGGATGGCACTTTGTAATCTGCTAAACGTTCCTTGCAGTAATTCACCACATCTTCTTCGCAGAAATCGACAGATTCGTCTTTTACGATATACGCACTTGGTACTTCACCATATAAGTCATCTGGTACCCCAATGACAGCAGATTCAATTACACCTGGAATTTGATCAATGACCTCTTCCACTTGGTCAGGATAAATATTATCCCCACCGTATAGAATCACATCTTTGTATCTCCCTGTGATATAAAGAAAACCGTCTTCATCCAGATAGCCTGCATCCCCCATATGGAACCAGCCATCTTTGAGCACTTTCTCTGTCGCTTCAGGTTGATGATAGTAGCCTAAGAAATAAAATGGGCTTCTCATGACGACCTCACCAATTTCTCCAGCTGGGAGCGCCTCCTCTGTCTCAGGATGCACGATTTTGACTTCTACATCCGGATCCACTTTACCAGCAGAGCCCATCTTATCCTCGCCCATCGCTGGATGCCACGCACTCACAACCCACGCTTCTGTACTTCCATAGCCATGCATCATCTGAATGCCTACTTCTTTGTAATCTTTAATTAAGCGTACCGGTACCTTCGTACCACCAGAAATCGCAATTTCAAAAGATGAGAGATCGTACGAACCGCGCTTCATTTCTTCTAGCATGTACGTATAAGCTGATGGGAAAGCCATCATAAACGTAATTCTTTCTTTCTCAATCGTTTCTAAAATGCGTTTCGGTGTTGCATCATGTAAGAAGACTAACGTATACCCTTCAATTGCAGCTGCAATCAAGTGATTAATAGAACTCATATGATACAGCGGATGACTTGCCAAGTACCGTTTTCCTTTCAGATCAAATCCTCGATTCCCACGTCGTGTTAAAAATTGATAGATTCGTCCATGTCCGACCATACAGCCTTTTGGATTGCCTGTTGTACCTGAGGTGAATAAAATCATGGCCAAATCTTCTTCTGATACCTCTTCAGCAAGATCACTTCCATCATTAGACGCCAATATGTCTTCAAACAGCTGTGTTGTTTTCGCATTGACACCAGATTCCACCATGAGACAATCTTCTAAAGACACATTCACTGCCGCAATGATGTCACGGAATTCACGGTCAAAAAATAAAGCCTTTGGCTCTGCTTTTTTCAAGATACCTTCTAGCTCAAAAGAGGTAAGCTGCCAGCTAAGCGGTACGGCGACTGCACCTGCTTTAATGGCTGCCAGCATAATCGTAGAAAAGTGATGATGGTTTTGACAAATAAAGCACACCCGGTCACCTTTTCGAATTCCTTTACGGTTTAAGTAATGTGCCAGCTGATCAATGCGTTTTGCATATTCTTCAAATGTATAAGACACACCTCCGCCAGTTATCGCTTCAATTTGTGAAGAGCGTTCCATTCTGTCGTTTAGTAATGCCTGTAAAGTATTCAATATCTTCATCTCCAAACGTTTGATGTCCAATAGCCAATTTCCAGAGAATTGGATTGGCAGATTTTATCTCATTCACATTCTAAAATAAAAAGAGGTGAAAGTAAAATCATTTCATTTTGGAATTGTTCCTTTTATTAATTGATAATATAGGTAATTTTATAGCCGTCTTCCATTTTGGTTTAAATGATGATGCTTATTATGATAAGATAGACCTAGTAATTGATCGGAAAATGCGAATGCAATAGGAAAAGAGGTATGGAGAATGCAACATTTCGAGCTAGAGGCAAGTTTGTTAGACCATGCACTGACAAAGTATTTAAAGGCGACGAAACGAATAGATGAAGAGAATATCCCGAAAAACGTCACGAATGTAAAAGGGTTTATTTTACGCATCATCTACCGCCATCAATCATGTACTGTGAAAAATATTCTGCAGGAAGTTTCATTATCTCCCTCCGCAACAACAACCGCTCTCAATCACTTAGAAGATGAAGGGCTGATTATCCGCTCTAGAAATAACAATGACCGCCGTACGGTATGGATTACACTCTCTGAATCAGGTGAACAAATCGCCAGACAAATGATCGACAATCGTCAGCTACTTGTCAATCAACTGTTCAATCACCTATCAGAAGAAGATAAAAAAACATTTTTTGAATTAATCGAAAAAATGATGGACGAGTATACATTAAAGGCTTAGGAAATATCCTAAGCCTTCTTTTTATGGCTTTAAGATGACTTTTATACAATCATCTTGTTTTTCATTGAATATGTGATACGCATGAGCTGCGTCATCTAGCGGCAATTGATGTGTGATGATCGCTCTAGGATCAATTTCCCCGGTTGTCACTTTTTGATAAAGCTTTGACATGTACCCTCTCGCTGGCGCCTGTCCCATTTTCAGCGTGACGTTTCTTGCGAAAAAAGCACCCAATGGGAACATATTGTAAAGACCTCCATACACACCCGTCAGCTGAACAGTCCCACATTTCCTCACGGCTTTTGTGGCAATTTGAATGGGCCCTATCGTTCCGCCTTGCAGCTTGAGCTTCTGTTCAATCTTTTCAAGCGGTGACTTTTTCCCATCCATCCCCACACAATCAATGACAACATCCGCCCCGCCTTTTGTGAGCTCTTTTAGGGTTTCTCCCATGTCAGGGTCTTCTGTAAAATCAAATACTTCTACGCCGCTCATTCGTTTTGCATGGTGAAGGCGATAGTCTATGTAATCAACAGCAATGACCCGCTCTGCGCCCTTTTGCCAAGCAAATTGCTGTGCCATTAACCCAACAGGTCCACATCCTAGCACAATGACCGTATCCCCCTTTTTTACACCTGCGTGTTCTACACTCCAATAAGCAGTTGGCAGAACATCTGATAAAAACAGCAATTGTTCATCCTCTAACTCACAATCATCCGGCACCTTAAATGGTGTATAGTTTCCAAAGGGCACACGTAAATATTCAGCCTGTCCTCCGGGGTAATTCCCATATTTCTCACTGTATCCAAAAAGTCCGCCTGAATCATAATGGGGATTTGAGTGATCGCATTGACTTTCTAAATGGTGATGGCAATACTGGCATTGACCACACGCCACGGTAAATGGAATAACGACACGATCTCCCTTTTTCACCGCAGTGACATCCGGCCCGACTTCCTCTACCACCCCCATCGGTTCATGCCCAATCACATAGCCGATAGGAAGCGGGAAATTCCCTTGATATAAATGTAAATCTGACCCACAAATAGCTGTAGATGTTATCCGAACGATGACATCTTCACGATCTTGTATGGATGGTGCAGCTACTTCCTTTACCGCAATGCGGCTTTTCCCTTGATAGGTGACAGCTCTCATTTGCATTTCCTCCTTTAGTTCAAGTCATCATTTCTATAGCTTCACCTTGAATGGATGGTTCATACATATGAATAGGGATGCTGTTCCATAAGGGAAAACAAAATAACCCGCCGATTTATTCAGCAGGTTGTATACTTCAATATGTGTAACGCGTTACACAGCTATTTTTCTTCGACAAACACCAAATCATACTGAGCAGAGGTCTCCCCACCCTCCATCATGTTCCCTTCCTGTATAAAATAAGGGCACATACCTGGACTTTGTGCTTCTTCAAATTGTTCAAACACTTGCTCAATATAGCCAGGCAGCAGCAAAACCAACATTTTATTTGAATGAGACACGAATTCATACGAGTGAACGGTATTCGGAGGAATATAGGCAAAATCCCCTGGCATCAAGCAAATATTTTCTCCGTTTAACTGAAGATTGATTCTGCCTTCAACACAATAAAGTGCTTCTGTATGCATTTCATGATAATGCGAACGTAACCCTTTTCCCTTTGTCCCTTCAATCACAAAATAACTAAATCCGTCTCCTGTTGTTTCCGTTGTCGCAATCAGCTCATGAAGCTGACCTTCGACCATGTATTGCTTTCCTTCACCAGCCTCCAGCACATATGGCTGCACTGCGCGCGGGAGCTGACTATGAAACAAAACAGCTGGCTTGGTTGTATTGGATAGCTCCCTAATGCCATGCATCAACATGATATCGCTTTCTTTTTCAGCCTGATGAAAGCTGTCTGCATCAAATGGGTGATCAGTCATCGGCCATTCATTCTGCAACAGCCTCTTTCCGATTTGCTGATAGACATCTGTCATTTGCCCGCCCAGTGTATAAGAAATAAACCTTGTTTTGTGACTATGCATTCTATAGCCATGAATTGTTTTGGGCGGAATATGAATATAATCGCAGGCCGTCACCATATACTTTTTACCGTCCAGTATCACTTCCAACTTCCCTTCCAGCACAAAGATGGTTTCAAATAGCGTCTCATGACAATGCAGCGGAAAGTAAGCACCTTTCCCACCTGTGATTAAGACAAGCTCAAACAGTTGATTTGTTTGATTTGCTTCTGCCAGCACATGTACAAGCTGATTTTCCAAACCATACAGCTCCCCCGAACCGGACACGGTATAAAAAGAGGTATCTTCGGATTGCTTGATCGATTGTGGTTGCTCCGACATCCCATCACTCCTCATGACTAATTGACTATCTTTATTATATAGACCAATTGATATAATAGATAGGCAATATGCGAGAGATTTTACTCTTCTCGCATAAATAAGTGTCTAAGGTAACATTTTACGTGCTCTAAAGGTGTCGTTTGCTTTAATGCAGTAGTCATTGATAATCCGCCGATGACCATTGAATGAAGGAGAGATGCCCGCTCATCCGCTTTTATTTCATCATATCCGCTATTCATCAGCTTTTTTTTGACAAGCTCTTGCCAGCGGATCATTTCTTGTTTGCATGCAGCATGAAGTTTTGTATGTTCAGGTTTTGACTCTGCCGCCAGTAAGACAATCGGTATCCCTCTTTCACTTTCTTGCTCCATAAAACCCCGAATAATATTTGTCATAAAATGATCGACGGCGACATATGGGTCATCAGAATAGGCAAAGCTTGCTTCAATTTGATCGATGACCCTTTGACTAATATATTCAACGGCTGCTATGGCTAGCTCTTCTTTTCCATTTGGAAAGTAATAATAAAGAGATCCTTTCGGCGTGCCGCTCTCTCGAATGATTTGATTCAACCCTGTCGCATGATACCCCTGTTTACGTAAAAGAAGTGCGGCCGTTTGAATGATTTTGTCCTTCGTACTCACGTGTGACACTCCTTTCCTCCATAGACCAACGTCGATGCCATTGTATTATTGATTCAGTAATGGATGCGTTCCTTTCCATAATGAGGATGATTCTATTTCTGACGCCAGTCTGAGCAGCCAGTCCTCTTTTCCTTTCGGTGCTGTCACCTGTACGCCTAAAGGCATGCCTGCTTCTGTGAGATGAACTGGCACACTCATAGATGGCTGGCCGGTTAGGTTAGCCAGCTGTGTAAATGGTGTGTAGATCAAACTCTTGAGGAACATTTCATAAATCAGATCCTGCTGTGCTTGCATTGAAAGGGATGACACACGTAACAATGCAGCAATTTCTTGATCGTTATGCATCAGCTCGCCAACCTTTGGAGCCGAATAGGCAGTAGCTGGGGTCACATATAGATCGTAGGTTTGATGAAATGCGGCCATTTTTGCAGCGGCCATATCCCATGCATCAAGACTTTCTGTATAAGCAGCAGCTGTCACATTTTTTCCTGCTTCCGCCAGTACCCATGCCACAATATCTGTCTCCTCAGGCTTCACCGGACGCCCGAATGAACGAGCCAGAGAGGTAAATAAGGCAGACATTTCACCGCTGTTCATGACATAATATTGCTGCATCAGATGGACACCATCAATGTCCGGCTTCGCTTCCTCTATTTGATGCCCTTGTTCACTCAGCCATTTCACAGTGTTCAAGACTGCCTGCTTTGCTTCCTCACTCACCTTCGTGCCTACTGGAGAGTCTACACTGTAAGCAATTCGCATAGAAGAGGTTCGTTTCACCAAATCCTCCTGATAGCTACCGTCATATAATGGCGTTTGGAACGCAGCCTCTGGCTGAATGACTTGAAGCAAATCAAGCAGGGCTGCACTGTCTCGAACTGTTTTTGTGAGCGTAAAGTCAATGGAAGCTCCTTGCCACTGCCTTCCTGCACCCGGGCCGACCGGTGTTCTCCCCCTTGTTGGCTTGAGTCCAAATAAACCAGTAAAGGATGCCGGAATCCGAATAGACCCTCCGCCATCACTCGCTCCACCCGCCGGTACGATGCCGCTTGCCACAGCTGCTGCCGTCCCGCCGCTTGAACCGCCCGGAGAATAGTCAGCATTCCAAGGGTTTCTCGTCGGACCATATAAAAAGGGTTCTGTCACATTTCGCAATCCGAATTCAGGTGTGTTTGTATGACCGATCATGAGGAGTCCAGCCTGCTTCAATCGACGGACAAAGTGGGAATCTGTTTGCGCCTTTACATCCTTTAACAGCAAAGCACCCGCCGTCAAAGGTTCATGTTCCAGCCCCTGCGATATATTTTTCAACACAAACGGAACACCAGCAAACGGCTGATCCGCATCTAGTGACTTCATGTCTTTGAACACTTGATCTCGCCTTGTCTGAATCACCGCATTTAGTAGTGGATTCACTTCTTCCAATCTAGCAAATGCAGCTTGTACAAGCTCTTCGGGCGTGACCTGCTTTTTCTGCACAAGTGACGCCAGTCCCGTCGCATCATACGTCATATACTCTTTTACATTCATCGGCATGTCCTTCTTTCTCATATTATGATCTCTCTATTGTCTACTAGAATTCTATGAAATTCAATTTCGGGATACATGTGAAAAAAACTTTCTTTCTAGACTATGATTCTTCTAACCATCCATCTTATTTCTCCGATATAATAAAGAAAAAAAGACGGAGGTCACCTCATATGCAAGGAGCCATTGCCTTGAAAAAGAAAATCGTCGTGGTCATCGCGTTTCTTCTTGCTTTGACAACTGCTTTGCCCTTCCATTCGCAGGCAGTTGCACCACCAAAAGAAACAGATGTCATCATCGTCTATAAAAATCAAAAAGGAAAACAGACGGCTATTCAAGAAAGTGAAAAAGTGAACGCTCAATACATACATCTTCCAGCTGTAGCAGTGACAGCAGATGAGCAAGCTGTCACCTCACTTAAAAAAGACCCAAACATCGCTTATGTTTCAAAAAACGTTAGGGTCAAACTCGCTTCTTCTACCGTGAAAAAAACGGCTGCTGCTACTGGTCAGGATGCTTTGGTACAAAAATCTTATAACTTGCAGAAGCTCAATGTAAAGCAAGCAATCAAAGAAGGTGTGACAGGGAAAAATGTGAAAGTAGCCGTTCTCGATACTGGTATTTTCCCACATGAAGATTTAAAGGTAGCCGGCGGTAAATCATTCGTCAATTACACGTCTTCTTATAAAGATGATGAAGGACATGGAACACATGTCGCCGGTACAATTGGGGCGCTCAACAATGATTACGGTACGGTCGGCGTCGCTTCTGGTGTGAAGCTGTATGCTGTAAAAGTATTAGATAAAAAAGGAGAGGGCGACTTATACAGTCTGCTCCGAGGCATTGATTGGGCGATTAGCAATAAGATGGACATCATCAACCTAAGTCTAGCTTTTGAAGATAACATTCCGATTTTACGTTCAGCAGTTGATGAAGCATACAAAAAAGGACTGCTGGTCGTTGCTGCAAGTGGAAATGATGGAAAGAAGAATGGGATTAGTTATCCTGCCGCATACAATAGCGTCATTGCTGTTTCCGCAACGACTGACAAAGACAAACTCGCCTCCATCTCTAATACGGGGAAAGGAATTGAATTTTCCGCTCCCGGCGAGAACGTCATCAGTACCTATTTGAAAAATGAATATTGGTATGCCACGGGTACATCACAAGCGGCACCGCATGTCACAGGGATGCTGGCGCTGTTAAAACAGCTACATCCTAAGAAAACAAATGTTCAGCTCCGCACTTTATTGCGCAGCTATACAGTGGATCTTGGCGCAAAAGGAAAAGATTCACAATTCGGCTATGGCCGCGTGCAATATGTGCCGCAGTCAACCTTTTTAAAGGCTGCGACAAGCGCAGTCAAGACAGCCGAAACATCTAAAAAACAGACAGATGTTGATCAAGCCAAAACGAAAATTGGCAGACTCACTGCCAGCAAGCAAAAAACCGCACTCACTGACCGAGTCAAAAAAGTCCAAACAGCCATTGATATTCGTGACGCACGAGCGAAGGTCAAATCAGCTGAAAAAAGTAAAACCCAAGGCTCGATTAAAAGTGCCCAAACGGCTATTAAAAAGCTATCCAAAGGCAAAGAAAAAACAAGCCTGCAAAACCGGCTCGACAAAGTCAAAAAACAAGTCGCTTATCAAAAGAAAGTGACAGATGCCAAACAAAAAGTCAAAAAAGCCGAAGCCAAACGAACAAAGAAAACAAAAGCAACCGCTCAAAGTGCGGTCAAACAACTAAAAGCATCTAAAACAAAAACTGATTTACAAAAACGAATCAGCCGGATCAAGGTTTGATAAAAAAACGATTCCTTTCAGCAAGGAATCGTTTTTTCTATTTCAACATCTTCTGAAACAGGGTGTGAGGATATTTCCCTTTCGCATCCAGCCTCACTTGATCGAGGATGTGCGCTAACGAATGGATGACATCACGGAGTGCCCGATGAACCGAGCCCTGCTCAAAGGAAGCTAAACTCTCCGGCAGTTCATCTTCATCCAAAACAAAGAAATCACCATTCGGAAGAACGAGTAGATCAATCAATAAATCTTCAAAAACAACCGCCCGTTCTTCAAACCATGTATGTCTGACGATATTCACATAAGAGCCAAGTTCATTGCCTTGATCATCTCGCCAAAAATAGACATTGTAAGGCCGATCCGTCCAATAATAGGCGGTCGTATAACTCCCTTTTGGAATCGTGACAGTGCCATCACCAGCAACCATTGTAAATGGTTCTTGAATTTTATGAAACAACACGACTTGCTGCTCCTGTGCGTCTAACAGCTGACACGTATGTTCCACAACCTGATCATCGTATTTGATTTTTCTCTCAATGACGTCATCCCAAGAATTTACATATAGCGGAAACAATCGGTCACAACCCCTTCTGCATCTACTTCTTATTCTAGTATACACTGCTTTCTTTTGAAGAAATAAAGGTTCACTGCTGCTGCCTACGGAAGACATATGGTGAGGTGAAAACAAATGAACGGAATCACAATCATCGAAACCGTAGCAGAACTCGGACAAATCATCTTGGTTTTTTGTGGCGATGCCCTTTACTGGCGGCTTGTGAAAACGAAAAGAGATCGAAAGCTGACCCCTTATGAACATGTGTTGAAATTCTTTGTCATGTTCGGGTTAATCTCTTGGTGCTTTTCATATATGGCACTGAACGTATGGGTGTCATGAGAAAAAGGAAGAGTCCCGTCCATGCAGGACATACTCTTCCTCTTCTTATTCGGTGTATATTATGAGCCAGCCGGCTGTTCTTTTTTAATCACATACTGATAGCTCTTCACATGCGTCCCATTTTGATTCACAAATTCTTTATCAAGTGCCCGTTCAAAGCCCATTCTTTCATATAAACGAATGGCGGCCTGCATTTTATCCGACGTATGAAGGTACAGGACGTTCTCGCCCCACGATTGCGTTAGTTCTATACTTTTACGCAACAATGACTCTGCAATGCCTTTTCCTCTCACATCAGGATCTACCCCTAAAAACCGGACAATCGCTGAAGTAATGCCCATCTCCGGCTTGTCATATGCCTGTTCTGATGATCGAAACATTTGAAGGGTCCCCACGACCTTGCCCTCAAGCTCGGCCACGAGCATCAACTCCATGTTTGGGTTATCTACAGCCGCTCGCAGCGCTGCAGAATAATTTTGCCAGCCTTCCTCTGTAAATTGAGGCTCATACTGTGCGTATGATTTGATCAACACATGTGTGATCGCCTCATGATCTTCGCTCACCGCTTGACGAATGATCAACTCTTGCTGCTCCATGCCAGCACCTCCTGTTTGTCTATGAATGGATATACGAATCATGCAATCATTGCATGCCGATGATCTGATTCTTTTCTCTACTCATTCAATGTAAAGAGTCTCCTTCGAAAGATCAATGATTTTGCACGAAATTTTCTTTGAAAATTTTGATTGAAATGGAAAGCTTGATTCATTATGCTGATTTGAGGACGTATACGAGGAGTGGCATCATATGAATTCTTTAGCTTATCCCCAAGAATCGAAAAAAAATCGATTCCTCCTTGCCACGCTTCTTGGCTCTTTAACAGCCCTGGCACCGCTGGCAATGGATATGTATTTACCTGCTTTACCTAATATCGCCCGTGACTTTGAAGCAAGCACGGCACTGTCTCAGTTAAGTCTCATGGCTTGTTTAATTGGACTTGCGCTTGGACAGCTCATTGCAGGTCCAATCAGTGATACAGTTGGCAGAAGAAAGCCGCTGATGGTTGGATTGATCATTTTTATTGCGGCATCTCTTTTATGCACAGTTGTCACATCAATTTGGACATTCATTCTTTTAAGGCTGATTCAAGGACTTGCTGGTTCAGCAGGCATTGTCATTGCACGAGCCATCGTACGAGATCATTATGAAGGCTCAGAAATGACGAAATTCTTTGCTTTGCTCATGTTAGTCAACGGAGTGGCTCCAGCAGCGGCACCGATCGTGGGCGGACAAATGTTACGGTTCACGACGTGGCAGGGTGTGTTTGTTCTGCTAGGAATCCTCGGGGCACTCATGCTCCTAAGATCGATGTTTTCATTGAAAGAAAGCTTACCTGTGGAACGTAGACAGACTGGGGGCTTCAAACAGATCCTAGGTGCGATGAAAATTCTAGCGAGCGATCGACTCTTTGTCGGATATGCTCTCTCACAAGGACTTGTCTTCGCCGCCATGTTTGCGTATATCTCTGGATCACCGTTTGTATTGCAGGAGATTTTCAACCTTTCTCCGCAGGGCTTCAGCGCTGCCTTTGCGGTGAATAGTCTTGGCATCATCACAGCCGGACAAGTATTTGCCCGCGTTGCTGCGAAAATTGGTGAGGAGAAAGTCCTTCGCATCGGGCTGCTGACAGCTGCTTTAGGGGGCGTCACCTTGTGTGTGATGATCTCTATTGATGCAGGATTGTATGGCATTCTCATTCCGCTCTTTTTTGTGGTCTCAAGCGTTGGGATTGTCGGCACCTCTGCACCATCTCTTGCGATGCAGCATCACGGCGCACATGCTGGAAGTGCCGCTGCCCTCATCGGTGTGGCGCAAATGCTGCTAGGCGCTTGCATGACACCACTTGTCGGCTTAGCTGGTAGCCAGACTGCCTTTCCAATGGGGCTGATTATTATGCTCTGTGACCTTGGCGCACTTTGCTGTTATTTTTTCTTTGTTGCCAGAGCGAAAAAAAGACCCGCATAAGCGGGTCTTTCATTTATGGCTTGCTCCAATTGATCGTGCGGAAGATATTGTTCTGGTCATTGTTTTGATATGCATCTAGGTCAAAGCCTGAAAGTCCAAAACCAATTGCCATGATCATGCCTCCAACAACGGTGAAGATGATCCCCCATTTGATGCATTGCTTTTTTAAATCATTCACGTTCATACTCTCACGACCTTCTTTTTAAACATTCCCATGAATGCCTTAGTGGTTTGAACAGTCCCTTGCACAAATAGTTTTGTCAAATACGCCGTGGCTATGCCGCTTAATAATCCGACACCTAATAGAAGAATACCAACTCCGATCTGCGTCACCACCACATGCAAACCGTCCTGAAAAATAAACGGAGAACCAATGATGCTCCAAAAACCGCCGAGCAGACCAACTAGCGTCATTGTACCTGTCACGAGTGGAATGCACCAAATCACCATATACACAGAAAGAAACAGCAGGAAGACTGTTGCTAGAATACTGCCCCATAACGGAAAGCCCAAAATGAGGATGGAGAGCCTTGTGGCTTTTTCTCCAAACGTCGGCACCTGAACGGTTTTGATTCCTTGTTCCTTCATAATCCCTTCAGCGATGATGGCAGGCTGACCGACTTGATGAACTGCCTCCTGTTCACTGTAGCCATCTTCCTGATAATCCTCGATCATTTCATCGTAATACTCGATGAACCGATCACTTTCTTTTTCGCCTAGACGATGCAGATGCTTCTCCAAGCTGGCTAAAAATTCTTTTTTATTCATTGCTCTGTCCTCCAGAAATAAAGTCGTAAATCGCCATCACTTGATCCCATTCCGCTAAGAACTGCGCCATATGCTCACGGCCGCTTTTTGTCATCCGGTAGTATTTTCTTAATCGACTGTTATGTTCCTGTGAATAGGTCTCCACATAATTGTTTTGCTCTAACCGCTTTAATATCGGATATAATGTCGATTCTGAAATCTCAATACAATGGGACATATCTTTAATCATTTGATAACCATAGGAATCGCCTTTCTTTAAAACTGCCAGTACACAGAATTCAAGTAAACCTTTTTTTAATTGTGCATTCATGATTACAACTCCTAACTATTTATACTATACAATACATAGTATGATGTTACAAGAGGTATCTTTTGCAACTTTTCACACTCAACGTCCTATAAATTTTCATACAGGAAGTTTCTCTTTCTTCAAGGCTTCACCTGATCAAGGTAAATCTAGCGTGTATCTATTGTAGACAACGAACATAAACAAGAACGAATATCAATAAATTAGGAAACAACTCATTTAATCTCTTTATTTTAAAGGGATAAGCTGAATTTTATGGAATTAAGAAGTTCATTCACAATGGCTTATCCTTATGATCATCATACTAAGTTTTACGAACACTCAACTCGAATTAAAGTGATGAGAACGGCTGAAAGTGGCTAGTTCTTTTCAACCCAACCAATAATACCGAATAATGTCAGAACTTAAAAAACGAGGAGCTGATGACCTTGAAAAAAATGTGGAGTAATTATCTCACTTTAGTCATTACACTAACTTTGTGTTATATCGTGTATTTGTTCATCTTCAAACAACCTTTTACCATTACACCCATCATCCTGTTTGTGGTGGGAGCGGCCATTGCTGAGTGTATACGCTTTTTCGTTCTGAAAAGTAACGAGAAGAAAGATGATACCCTAAAAAAATAGTCACTTAAACATAAGATCACTCAACATATGAAAAGACACCCCCACTTTATAGTGGAGGTGTCTTTTTTTACTTTTTATATATTCACAAATCCTTCTCCAAACACATCACGCACGTCATGGACAACAACGAATGCGTCTCGATCAATTTTCTTAATGATTTTCTTTAAACGCATCAGCTCCTGTTTTTGAATGACCGCATAGAGAATTTCCTTCGATTCCTTTGAATAATGACCGCGACCGTTTAATATTGTCACGCCTCGATCCAAGGTGTGATTGATTTCTTCTGCAATATCATCTTTGCATGAAGAAATGATCGTCACTGCTTTTTTCGTGTTAAGCCCTTCTATGACGAAGTCCATCACCTTAGTCGCCACATACAGCATCACAATCGTAAACATTAATTTTTCCGCACCAATAATAAAGTAAGAAGCAAAAACAACGATCAGATCAAAGAACAAGATGGCGTAGCTCACGTTCCAGTCTAGATACTTATTCGCAATTCGACCAAGAATGGCAGATCCCGCTGTTGTACCGCCCGCTCTTAAAACAAGACCAATACCAATCCCAATGATGATCCCAGCGAAAATAGAACCAATGATCAATTCATGGACATTCACCACCCATGTAGTGGTCAAATGTAAAAATAGAGAGTTACTTGCGACAGCTACCACTGTGTAGATCGTGGTCTTCTTGTCCAAGTATTTATACCCCACAAGTAATAAAATCGCATTCAACACAAGGTTTGTCAGCCACGGCGCAATCTCAAACATATAGTAGAAAATGATGGACAGCCCCGTTACGCCGCCTTCACCAAACTCAAGTGGAATGACAAACATGTTCACAGCTGCAGCAAATAAAAAAGAACCAACTAGAATCATTGCAATATCTTTTACACATTTTTTCAATTTCTTCTTTCCTCCTTTTTTTAAGCATATAAAAAACCCTCTTTCTGCACGAAAGAAGACAGTCGTTGGACAAAATAAAAATCAAAAGACGGCGCCTTTTGATGAAGCTTTCTGAAATGAACCTTTCCATAATATATATCTCTTTTTAGAGGCTGTCAATGACTTGGTTTTCTATTATTTCAACTGTATGTTTATGCACTCAAACCCGCATGTTTTCAGGGTTTTTCCGTCGTATGATGCTTATTCCTCTCCTTGACAAAAACACTTTAGTCATTTAAACTACTGCCTCATATCATATCCATTATTTCCGATCGACAAAGGAGGCTGTTTGATTTATATGAATCCTATTCAAAGCCGTTTACAGGCTCACACACCTTTGATTTTAGATGGTGCACTTGCAACGGAGCTTGAACGAAAGGGCTGTGATTTAAACGACAGTTTATGGTCAGCCAAAATCCTCATTGAACAGCCAGAATTGATTCAGCAAGTACACTTGGACTACTTCCAAGCAGGTGCTGACTGTGCAACAACAGCCAGCTACCAAACGACAATTGATGGCTTTGCTGAAAAAGGCTACACAAAAGAAGATGCCATCGAATTAATGAAACGATCTGTCACGTTAGCAAAAGAAGCATGCGAGCAGTTTTGGCAGGATGAGACACATCGTAAAGAGCGGACAAAACCATTCGTCGCTGGATCTGTGGGGCCCTTCGGCGCTTATTTGTCTGACGGTTCAGAATATAAGGGAAATTACGGACTCACAGAACAGGCGCTCATTGATTTTCACAGACCAAGAATTCAAGCATTGGTAGAGGCTGGTGCAGATATTCTCGCTTGTGAAACCATCCCTTGTCTCATTGAAGCAATCGCTATCGCTAAACTGCTGCAGGATGAGTTCAGCGGTGTATATGCGTGGATTACATTTAGTGCAAAGGATGGTCAGCACATTAGTGAAGGAGATTTACTTAGAGACTGTGTACAAGCACTTGAGCCATATGAGCAGATCGCTGCTGTTGGCGTAAACTGTACACCGCCGCAATATATGTCTTCTCTCATTCAGGAGATGAAAAAAGGGACGAGCAAACCGATTGTCGTGTATCCGAACTCAGGGGAATTATATGATCCTGAAGAAAAGGTTTGGAGCGGCGATACGTCTCACCATACATTTGGTGAATGTGCGCAGCAATGGTATAAAGACGGCGCACAAATCATCGGCGGCTGCTGCCGGACGACACCAGAGGATATTACCGATATCTTAAAACAGGCAACATCGTAGCATCATGACTCAACACACATACTTTTAAGCAAAAGGGCGGGAAGACATGGAACAAGCAAAAGATCAGTCACAACAATATCAACGAAAAATGACAAGCCGTCACCTGTTCATGCTTTCTTTAGGTGGCGTGATTGGCACAGGACTCTTTTTAAGTTCAGGATATACGATCAATCAGGCCGGACCTGCGGGAACGATTTTGGCTTATCTGGTTGGGGCATTAATTGTGTATCTCGTGATGCTCTGTTTAGGTGAACTGTCTGTCGCAATGCCGGTTACAGGCGCTTTTCACACATATGCAACAAAATACATTGGGCCCGGCACTGGCTATACAGTGGCTTGGCTTTATTGGCTGACATGGACCGTGGCACTTGGTTCAGAATTTACAGCGGCAGGTCTTTTAATGCAGCGCTGGTTCCCGGACACATCAGTTTGGATGTGGAGCGGTGTTTTTGCCATTCTCATCTTTTTACTCAATGCTTTTACAGTTAAGTTTTTTGCAGAATCGGAATTTTGGTTTTCTAGCATTAAAGTCATGGCTATTATTCTCTTTATTATCCTTGGCGGAGCCGCGATGTTTGGATTGATTCCACTAAAAGGCGGTGAGGCCGCTCCGTTCTTCTCTAACTTCACTGGAGATGGGGGTCTCTTCCCAAACGGCTTTTTACCGATTTTAATGACAATGCTGGCTGTTAATTTTGCTTTTTCGGGTACTGAGCTAATTGGGATTGCTGCGGGCGAAAGTGTCAATCCAGATGAGACCATTCCCCGGGCGATTCGCACGACTGTGCTACGTCTTGTCCTGTTTTTCGTCGGAACGATCGTGGTCTTAGCCGGCTTAATTCCAGTAGAAGAAGCCGGGGTGATCAAAAGTCCTTTCGTTGTGGTCTTTGACCGCATCGGTATTCCTTATGCGGCAGATTTTATGAACTTTGTCATTCTGACGGCGATCTTATCTGCTGCAAACTCAGGACTATACGCTTCATCTCGCATGCTATGGTCCCTTTCTGAAGAACGAACATTACCTAAAAAGCTGGCAAAATTGACGTCAAAGGGAATTCCTTTGAATGCACTCATTTTGAGTATGATTGGGGGCATTCTCTCTTTGCTATCGAGTGTCATCGCACCTGAAACGGTGTATCTGGTTCTTGTTTCAATCTCTGGACTCGCCGTTGTTGTTGTATGGATGGGAATTGCAGCTTCACAGTTCATGTTTCGCAAAAAATTCTTACAGGATGGCGGACAGCTTCATGATTTATCTTTCCGAACCCCGCTCTATCCGGTGGTTCCGATTGCTGCCTTCCTCCTATGCCTTGCATCTGTGATCGGCATTGCTTTTGATCCAAATCAGCGTATTGCTCTTATCTGCGGTATCCCTTTTATCGCACTCTGCTATGCTGCCTATTACATGACAACATGGATTCAGAAAAAACGAGAAAAACCTGGTGTATAGCACCAGGGTTTTTGTTTGTCCCAAAAAAGGATATCACTAGCAAAACAAAGACATTTTGGTATATGATAGGAATCTATGATTTTCAGGATGAATCAAGGGAGCTGTTTTTAATATGGAAATGACCATTACAAGAGCATTAAGTGAACTGAAAATGTTAGATAAGAGAATCAGCCGAACGATTGATGAAGCCGTACTCGGTGGTTTGATCATCGGGAAACATATACAGAACGGATTTCAAAATCAAGAAGAAGTAGAAAAAAAGGCAAAAGCAGATGACCAATCGATTCAAGCATTAATCAAACGCCGAAATGCCATTAAATCAGCCATCGTTGTGTCGAATGCTACGACAACGATTGAGGTGGCGGGTGTTAGCATGACCGTAGCAGAAGCCATTGAACGCAAGACATCCATAGATTACGATATTCGTTATTTACGAAAATTAAAAAAGGTCTACACAGAGCTGGTTGACCGGTCAGAACAAATCAATGAAGATGTGAAAAAGAGACTGGATCAGCATTTAGAAACACTATTTGGGAAAGACGGGAAAACACAAGCCGCTGCCAACCAAGAGATCGTCAAGTCATTCCTAGCTGAAAATGAGGCGGCGATCATTGACCCTCTTCGTCTCCGAGTGAAGATTGAACAGCTTTCGAAAGAGATTGAAGATTTCCAAATGGAAGTGGATTTCTCCTTGTCAGAAAGCAATACCTTGACAAAAATACAGATCGACTAGTCGATTTTGTTAGTGAGCCGAAAATCGATAGGACTAAACACCTCCGAGGGAAAGGTCATTCCCTCCTCATCTGATGATCATCTTAGGATGATCCATGATAAAAGCTCAAAGCTGAACGTTCAAAGCTGAAAGCTCAAGTATTCAAAGTTCTTATCCATCAAAGTTCAAGATGAAAAGCTCAATGCTCGATCGAATCTGGGAGAAACGGCTCATGAGTGTTTGTTTATCGACTCTTTCGGTTGCCGCCCAGCAGGTTTGCTAACAAAAAGAAAAGGATGTCACTAGCTGACATCCTTTTTTTCTATGAAAACGACAGGAATTTCGCCAAGTCGCCTCTTCTAGCAGATTAGTAACGTGATGTATATGCCAAATGGTACACACTTGTCACATTTGAAGATAGCGTGATGTCGTTTGAAGTAAAAGTCACTGGAACGATATCGTAGTAATGTGTAGACCAGCCTGCATTATTGTATGTACGGTAGCCTGCACCTGCAGGAACTTGAATCGTTAGTGAAAATTGTCCATTCTCGTCTGTTGTACCTGTCGCTGTTTGAGCATATGATTTGATTGCTGCTTCAAAATAAAGCTGAATTGGCTGATTCGCCATGAGTTGACCACTTGTGTCCTTTAATGTTCCTTTAAAAGTAGCTGGATAATATGAACCTACACGATATTTACTGCCAGAACCGTAATTAACCATACCACCGTCTGCTGCTGTGACGCCTGTTACTTGTACGGATGCTGGTACTGCTCCTGTTTCCTCTGCATGTGCAAAGCTTGGGAAAACGAGAAGCAATGATAGAAAGAAAGCAAACATGATTTTTTTCATCGATAAATCCTCCTTTTTTTTCCTACTATATTACTATCGACAGTTATTGTCATTTTTCCAGTAAAAAACAAAAACTTCCCTTTTTATTCAAAAGGGAAGCTGCAAAACTATTTTTTCACAACAACTTTCACTGCTTTACTTTCTCTTTTTCTCACATCTGAAGCCGTCACATACAAGACGGTTTTGGCTTTTTGCGGCTTGATTTTAGCCGTAAATGCGCCTTTGCTATTGGTTTTGACCGTTTGAATGACTTTCTTTGATTTGTTCTTCACCTTGATTGTCAAGCCTGCACCCGCAGTTCCTTTGACCGTTTTACTTTTCACTGTTACTCGATTCACCTTTGGCTTAGCTGGTGCTTTGCCCTTTTTCACGACCGTTTTGAGCGAAGTCGCAGCCTTTCCTTTTGATATCTTGATGTGAAGCACTTTATTTTTGTTTTGATGCTTGATCTTCACACTAAAGGTTCCCTTTTTGCTTGCCGTGCCTTTTCCAAGCAGGGTTTTGCCTCTATACACAGAAATGGCAGCGCCGGCTTTCGCCTTTCCTGTCACCTTTTGATGCTGATCTTCTACTTTGCTGACTGATGCGTTTAATTCAACAGCACTTAATGCGGCAAAAGCATTGAGTCTGCCATGTCCAGTCATCCAATCGATACCCGGAATTTTCGGATCGACAACAGGCTCGTCATTTTCATCATAGAAAATGTCATCTGTTCCATCAACAGCTTTAAATGAAATATCATCCGCTGTATTTTGTAAAATATTTCTCACTTGGTTTGGTTTCAGGGTTGGATTTTTAGAAAGCAGTAATCCTGCTGCTGCTGCAACATACGGTGTAGCCATTGATGTCCCGCTCAAGTATGAAACATTCCCATCAGGCATTAAGCTTGGGATATCGGACCCTGGTGCAGACATGCTTAATCCTTTCCCATAGCTTGAGAATTCAGCGGCAATATCCATGCGATTGCTTGCACCAACTGCCATGGCATATTTGGAAGTCGCAGGATAACCCATTTCTGGAATGCCATCGTTTCCGCTCGCCACTACCACTAATACATTTTTTTGTGCAGCATAGTTCATCGCATATTCAATGACCTTGCTATAGTAGCCACCAAGGCTCATGTTGATGACCTTTGCACCTTTGTCCACTGCATGTTTAATGCCAAGAGCAATATGCTCTGTATCTCCATTTCCATACGCATCCAGCACTTTGACTGGGATGATACCTGTATGTTGATTCAGCCCTGCCATGGAGTAATGATTGTCGGCTTTTGCTGCAATGATACCTGCCACATGGGTACCGTGGCCATTGTCATCAATTGCATCTTTATTACGGCCAATCAGATTAGCACCTAAGTCTGTGCGAACCGTTCCGCTTAAATCGGACAAACGGCTGTCGACACCTGTATCCACAACAGCAATTAACGTTTGCTTCATTTTGCTTGTGCCAATCAATGTATTCATTTGTTCAAACTTCACATCAGCGCCTTTTTTCCCACTGTTCTGCGCACTGTTTTTCAGCGGCCACTGGTAACCATACTGCGCGTCATTACTGAGCGCACGATACGTTTGTACAGGCTCTGCAAATTCAACATTCGGCATACTAGAAAGCTTTCTCGCCGTGCTTTTGATCACAGCTTTGCCTGCTTTAAGCGTTTTGCCAGCTGATTCTTTCCCTGCCGGTACATCGTAAACATACATTCCTTTAAATAAAGGATTTACTGACTGAGATGTCACACGGTTTTCTTGAATTCCGTAGCCTTTCATCTTCTTTTTTGCGGATTGAAGCGTTTGTCCATCCTTTAATTTAAAGATGATTTTGTTTGTGTTGACCTTTTCTTCTGGAACAAGCTTTTGTTTCTCTAATACATAACCGATCGATTTTCCTTCAAGCTGATCGATTCCTACTTTTTGTCCCACTGTTTCTAATTCCTTTTTTAGATAGGCTGGACTTGCCTCTTTGAGCATATCAAAAAGGGAACGGATCGCCTGTTGCTCTTTCTCTGTGACGATATGACCGCTGAATGCACCATTTTTCTCTACGTCATTCAGCAATGATTTTAATGTAAGCAAATGATTGTACACCGTTTGCTGCTTTTTTTGATTGTTGATGAGTTTAGATTTAAGAAACGGCTTTGTTTTTTGTAGCAGACGTGTAAGCTTCTGACCATCGGCTGTTTCATTGAATCGTTTGTCTTCGATCGTACGAATGGATTGAAGAATTTGACGTCCATGCTTTTTCTCAATAATGATGATCCCTGGCTCTTCTTCTTCAGGGAAAATCGGTTCAGATGGCGGAAGATTCGCGCCTTTATACCCGATTGTATATGCTGCATCCTCTTCCTCATCACGGCTGTCTTCTTCTGAACCTAAATACAGCACTTTGACATAGTAAGGACCTGACCATGCATGCGGGAAGTTGATTTCTGTCTCTCCACTTGCTGTGTCCACACGATATCTCGAATAAGTGTCATCCTTTATCGCTCTATCCTTACTTGGGTAGACCGATACAGATAACACTTGTTTGCTTTTGACAGCAATTTGCATATGTGTATGTTTTGCCACATCATCTGCAGATGGCGTGATTTGGTACCATGACTCTTCTTTTTCATTCTGTAATGTACCTGAGATGACTTCACCATCTTTCAACCCAATGGCTTCATTGACACTTGTGCCTTTACTAGCTGCTGATGCTTCGTACCCAGGTAATGCAGCCATACATAGAATGATGGCCATGAGTACAACCACACAGGATTTGACCTGCTTTTTAAACATGAAAAGACCCCCTTATCTTTTACAATACCTTGGAAGAATATCACAGAATCCCTTTTAGTAGAATCTATTTTTGACATAATTAAACTCGTTTTAAGCTAGGATTTGAGATATTCAGATGGCTAGTCTAATCGCTTCATAAACTTTTTGCCATTTCAAACGGAAAATGATGCTATTTAACCATATCGAAAAGTACATTACAATCAAAATGTAAGCGCTTAACAAACAAGAGAGAAGGGATCAGCTTGTTCCAAAAAGATCATGTTTTTACACAAGTAAACGGTCGATCAAAGAATGAGATTTTACAATACATTTCCGAGAAAGCTGAAGACCTTCACATTACAGATGATCAGTCAGGGTTATTAACAGATTTGTTGAAACGCGAAGACGAAGTCTCAACAGGACTTCAGCAAGGTTTTGCGATTCCTCATACAAAAAGCTCTGCTGTTCAAACGGCTTCACTTCTCTTTTTAGAACTTGAACAACCCATTGATTGGGGAAGCTTCGACGATTTGCCAACAAGCTATTTATTTACACTGCTCGTTCCACTAGAAGAGGCCAATGTCACACACCTCAAATTACTGTCTGGCATTGCCACAAGTTTAATGGAGCCTGCTTTCATCGAAAAGATTCAACCCGGTCAAACAGCAGACTATTATTACGAAGTCATTGAACAACAATTGAAAGAGGGGATTACACAATGAAAATTGTCGGTGTCACTTCATGCCCAGCAGGGTTAGCTCATACACCAATGGCAGCAAAAGCATTAGAGAATGCGGGTAAACAGCTTGGACACGAGATTAAAATCGAGCAACAAGGAATTATGGGACAGGTGAATGGCATTACAGCAGAGGAAGCCAAGCAGGCAGACCTTTGCATTATCGCCTCCAATCAGCATATTAACGACGCTGAACGCTTCTCAGGTATTCCTACTGTTCGTGTCGAAATCGGACGCGCCCTAAAAAATGCCGAGCAAATCATCACAAAAGCCGTTGCGCTGGTTGAAAAGAAAAAATCTGAATCCCAATAAACAAGAGCAATGCCATATAGAAAGGAGCAAAGCAGAATGAAAGCAAAATTAAAAGTCATTGAAGGCCACCTCATGACCGGTATTTCTTATATTCTTCCGGTGATCATCGGAGCTTCACTTATCGTTGGTTTAGCCAAACTAGTCGGGTTAGGTTTTGGTGTGTCAGATTTAAACGCCTATAAAGATGCAGGCGGCATTTTACATGGTGCCTATTTGATGGAACAGGTTGGCTGGACAGGCATTGGCTTAATGAACGTACTGCTCGCTGGCTTTATTGCCTATTCGATTGCGGATAAATCTGGTCTTGCGGCCGGCTTTATCGGCGGAGCTCTTGCCAGCTCAACAAATGCTGGTTTTATCGGCGCCGTCATTGCAGGTTTCTTTGCCGGATATGTCGCTCTCTTTGTGAAAAGAAAAATTCAAATTCAAGGCTCTGCAGCCGGACTCGTCCCTCTGCTCATTTTACCGCTCATTACTGTTGGCTTAACCGGACTTCTCATGTCCGTTCTGCTAGGCGGTCCATTAGGGGCTTTGAACACCGCATTAATTGAATGGATCAAAGGCATGGTCGCAGATGGAACAAGTACACTCGCACTTGCTCTCATTCTAGGTGCAATGATTGGCTTCGATCTTGGCGGCCCAGTGAATAAATCAGCTTGGATGGCTGGTAACGCGCTCTTCCTATCAGGTGTCTATCTTCCTGCCATTCTCGTCAATATCGCGATTGTCATTCCTCCGCTTGGATACGGGCTTGCGACATTGATTCGAAAACGCAACTTCTCTCCTACGTTTAGAGAAGCCGGACGAGGCGGTCTTGTGATGGGGATTATCGGGATTACAGAAGGAGCCATTCCCTTTACACTCGTCAATCCTTTGAAATTGATTCCGCTGAATGTCGTCGCTTGTGCTGCTGGAAGCGGGGTCGCTGCCTTATTAGGTGTCCATGACATCATGCCGCCAATTGGCGGACTATACGGATTCTTCTCAGTAGGAAACTGGTGGGCGTATTTAATCGGCGCGCTAACTGGCGCACTTGTTATTGGAATTGGCGCCAACCTGCTTGTGAACTTCTCTGAGAAAAAAGAACCCCAAAAGCCAGAACATGATCAGAAGCAGAAAGAAGAAGATGATTTTGACCTTGTGCTAGAAGGATAATTTGAACAAAGAAAGGTGTCGTTACACAATGACTGTCAATGTACATGTGATTCCACATACTCACTGGGACCGGGAATGGTATTTTACCACCTCCCGTTCCCGTATCTATTTAATGAAAAGCGTAATGGACATATTGGACACCCTCGAAACAGATGAACGATTCCATTACTTCATGCTCGATGCACAAGCATCCTTGCTAGATGATTACTTGAAATGGCGACCAGAGGATGAGGATCGAATTAAACATCTCGTCACAGCAAAACGCCTCATCATCGGTCCGTGGTATACACAAACGGATCAGCTCGTTATTTCTGGGGAATCGATTGTACGAAACCTGCAATATGGGATTGAGCGCTGTCAGCAGTTTGGACATGTCATGAAGGTCGGTTATGTCCCTGATTCCTTCGGTCAATCTGCACAAATGCCTCAAATTTATCAAGGCTTTGGTATTGTCGACACAGCCTTTTGGCGCGGCGTTTCTGATCATATGACGAATCACACAGAATTTAATTGGCGCGGGGCTGATGGCAGTGAAGTGTTTGCAGTGAATCTGCCATTTGGCTACTACTATGGTGGAAATATTCCTGAGAAGGATGAAGACCTGCAAGCCTTTCTTTCTGAAAAAATCGGGGCGCTGCAAGCAAAAGCCACGACAAAGAATGTCTATTTCCCAAATGGCTTTGACCAGGCGCCTATTCGTAAAAACCTGCCTGACTTATTAGAAAAAGCCAATGAAATAGACGAGCACCACTATCAAATCAGCAGTTTAGAAGATTACATTGCAGCAGTGAAAAAAGAGCGGACTTCTTTTGAGACATTAGAAGGAGAACTCATTCATGCCAAGCATATGCGAATTCATAAGTCCATTTTTTCAACAAGAGCAGATTTGAAAATCTTAAACAACCAAATTGAAAACTATCTCGTCAATGTGATGGAGCCAATTCTTACAATCAGCTATTCACTCGGACACGATTACCCGCATGACACCGTACGTGACATTTGGTACCTCATGTTTGAAAATGCAGCGCATGACAGCATTGGCGGCTGTAACAGTGACACGACAAATCAAGACGTTTTCTTCCGCTACAAGCAGGCAAAAGAAATTGCCGAGAACCTGGTGGACTTACACATGCGTCTCATCGCCATCCGGCTGCAAACTGAGCAAGAAATCACGTTCACTTTATTTAATACACTGCCTTCAAAGCGCTCTGAAGTCATTGAAATCGAAACCTTTATCACAGAACGTCCATTTACACTAAAAGACACTGATGGACGAACTCTTCACTACACAGTCAAAAGCAAAACCGATGTGACAGATTATGTCTTAGCACAGCAGATTTCACTTAACCCAAGCAAAGAGGTGTACATGCCAAAGCAAGTATG
This sequence comes from Bacillus sp. S2(2019), assembly GCF_005144805.1. Taxonomy (NCBI): domain Bacteria; kingdom Bacillati; phylum Bacillota; class Bacilli; order Caryophanales; family Bacillaceae; genus Bacillus; species Bacillus sp. S2(2019). The sequence goes on along the minus strand of NZ_SWFL01000004.1, from coordinate 90,915 downwards.
GAAAGCTGTTTTACTCATTGAAACAGTCGACTTGCCATCCGTTGGTTATACACAAGTCAGCATGGTTTTCGATGAATCTAGTGAATCCATTTTTGAAAAAACAGAAGGTCGTGTCATTGAAAATACGTTTTACCGCATTGCAGCAAATGACAATGGGTCATTAGAAATTACGGATAAACAGACTGGACGAACGTTCTCTGAGCAAATGATCTTTGAAGACAACGGAGATGATGGGGATTCTTATAACTATTCACCACCGCGTGAGGATCTTTATGTATCATCTAAAGATATCTCATCAGCAGACATCACCGTATCTAAAAGCCGTTTACAGGAAGAGCTCACCATCAAGCTTCAATTGACTGTCCCATATGATTTAGAGGAACGTTCGAAGCAAAAGGTGACGACTTCCCTCCCGATCACAGCGAAGGTGGCTTTAAATAAAGATGAAGCGGTCATCCGTTTTCATGTGAATGTGGACAACCATGCGCTAGACCACCGTCTACGGGTGCTCTTTGATACAGGTATTGAGTCAAACGTATCACTCAGCGATCAACAGTTTGGCACCATCGAACGTCCAACGGAGCTGATGCAAGAGCTAGAATGGTGGAACAATGAACATTGGGAAGAAAAACCGATTACCATTGAACCCATGCAATCATTTGTTGCACTTCGCGATGAAGCATATGGTGTCTCTCTTTTGACGGACTGCGTCAGAGAATACCAAATCACAGGCGCAGGCTACACAACCATTGCTTACACACTCTTCCGCTGTTTCGGAAAAATGGGGAAAGAAAACCTTCTTTACCGTCCTGGCCGGGCTTCTGGAGAAAAAATCGTGGAAACACCTGACGCCCAGCTTCAAGGATCGCTATCATTCTCCTTTGGCATGCACTATAGCCAAGAAGCGGTGAGTGAAGGACACTTGGCTCAACTTGCTAAACGTTACACCACCCCGGTTCAGTGCTACGAGCGGGCAGACTTTTTAAACGGTCGTTTAATTTTCTCTTTCCGAGATGAAAAAGAAGACTTACAATCTACTTATAGCCTGCTTGACATTGAGACAGACGGGGCCGTTCTAAGCGCTTTGAAAAAGGAAGAGCATGGAACAGGCATTGTCATTCGTCTCTTCAATCCATATTTAACACGTCAAACAGCCGCTTCAATCAATAGTTCATCTCTACAACATGGAGAAACAGCGAATTTAGGCGAAACACCTGAAGGACATATACTGAAAGCACAACATGGATCATTACACATTGAACCGCTCACACCTTGTCAGGTACAAACCTACATTGTAAAGAAAAAATGAACATGTAGGGGCGGGATCCATTTGGATTCCGCCCCTCTTTAATGGAGGGCATTGATCATGCGAATTGGAGGCATCGAAGCAGGCGGTACAAAATTTGTCTGCGGCTACGGAACAACAGACGGAACGATTGAACATATGACTTCCTTTGCAACAGGGAACCCAGAAGAAACATGCCGGCAAGTGATCGAATACTTTACAGAGCATCCAGTTGATGCGATTGGCATAGGCGCATTCGGACCTGTCGATGTAAAAGAACACAGCCCTAGCTATGGAACGATTCTCGAAACACCCAAAACAGCTTGGCGCCAATTTCCATTACTCTCAACCTTAAAACAAGCACTCGGTCTCCCTATGAAGCTTGATACGGATGTGAACTGTGCGGCGCTTGGTGAAGCTCGTTTTTCAACGGAAACAGACAGACCAAATTCCTTGATCTATATCACGGTTGGGACGGGAATCGGCGGCGGTGCCTATATTGAAAACCGCCTCATCCACGGACTGCTTCATCCAGAAATGGGACATATCACCGTTCAGCGCCACCCTCATGACACCTATGGGGGCTGCTGCCCGATCCACCATGATTGTTTAGAGGGACTGGCATCTGGACCTGCCATAGAAGGCCGCTATCATACATTGGCACAAATGCTGCCAGAAGAGCATCCAGCCTGGTCACTTCAAGCTTATTATCTCGGGCAAATGACCGCAAATTTATTACTCACCCTTTCACCAGAACGCATTATATTTGGTGGAGGTGTCATGAAACAGCCGGCCTTGCTGCCGCTCATCCTTGAAGAAACAGACAAGCGCCTTCATGGTTACTTACAATTACCAAAGCCATTAAATGAAATCGTCACAAAGCCTTTCTTTGACGGATTATCTGGTTTAATGGGAGCCATTGCCCTTGGAGCTGATGCCTTAAAGGAACAAGGAGCGGCGCAATGATGATGACGGCAGATACTCGAACCTACCAGCTCATTCAGCGGCTATTTGAAACGAAAGGGTTCGTGAAACTGGAGGAGCTCACTGCCTCTTTTCGCTTATCTGACCGCTCCATCCGCAATTTAATCAAAGAAGCAAACGAACTGTTAACACAAGCTGGAGCCATGATCAAGACCATCCGCGGGAAAGGGTATACACTCTTAACAAGTGACCAAGACGCTTTCCTGCTTTGGCTTCATCAGCAAAAGCTTCCTGCCCGCTCTCTCGTACCCGTCATGCCAGAAGAGCGCATACGATTTATGATGAGAAAATTATTGCTTCAATCAGACTACTTAAAAATTGATCAATTAGCAGAAGAATTGTTCATCAGCCGTATGACGGTCAGCAGTGATTTAAAAAAAGGACGGGAGCTGTTAGCCCGTTACGGTATGACCCTTGTCTCAAAGCCTGGACTTGGCTTAAAAGTAGACGGAGACGAATTGCAAAAAAGGACGTGCTACGCAGACTTACTGCTTGAAGAAGAACCCGCCCTATCTCATATAACTGAGCGGGAACAGCTTCATTTCCCTGACATTTCACTTGAAACCATTCGATCCATTGTGCTGACAAATCTATATCAAGAATCACTGCTCATTAAAGATATTGCCCTAAAGAATTTAGTGATTCACTTAGCGATTGCCATTCAACAAACGCAAAAAAAACAGCGGATACCCGCCAGTATCACTCATACACAAAGACCGCCAGTGTTAACAAGAATCGCTCAAAAGATCACGCATCAAATAAACGACACGTTTCATGTCACCTTATCAGAGGATGAAACAGATTACTTGGTGATGCATCTCTTGGCGAATCAAACGTGGAAAGAAATCGATGAGCACCAAACAACAGAAGAAGTACGTCAGGCAGTGACACGATTTCTCCAGCACATTGAAAAAACAAGCGGTCATCGTTTTGTAGATGACGATATCCTGCGTCAAGATTTGATGCTGCATATGAAGCCATTATTAAATCGAATTCAATACGGCGTGTCTTTACAAAATCCGCTTTTGCATGAGATCAAAACTTCTTATCCTTATCCGTTTGATTTGGCCGTCAGCGGACTCAATGCCTTACAGCTGGTGCGGACGCCAAATGAAGATGAAGCGGCATATGTTGCCTTACATATTGCTGCTTCATTTGAAAGAAGTCATCTTGACACCTCACAAAAAAAGAGGGCCATTATTGTATGCGGGTCTGGACTAGGAACGGCACGGCTGCTTGAAATTAAATTGAAGGCGGCCTTTCAACATGAGCTTGAGATTGTTGAGCTTTATTCTTATCAGGATTACGCTTTTAGCACCACTTTGCCATGTGATGTGATTATTACAACTGTACCTCTCGCACCAAAGGGGAAGCCAATCATTCAAGTGAATGCTTTTTTTGAACATCATGATGTCCAGCGTGTGAGTGAGGTCATTCACCTGTTAAACGGACACGGTTTCCCTTCGCAGGAGCTGATGGCTTTTTTCCAAGAACGATTGACCTTGTTGGATGTGAACCTTTCAAGCAAAGAAGAGGTATTAGATACGCTTTGCAGCCGGCTGGAGGCGCATCAGCTTGTTTCATCTTCTTTTCGTTCCTCCGTGCTGGAGCGGGAGCAAATGTCATCGACCTATCTTGGCAAGGGAATTGCAATGCCTCACCCGCTCATCACAAATGAAGGCACCTCCTGCGTGGCAATTGCACGATTGAAACAGCCAATTGATTGGCAGGGCGATCAAGTATCTCTGATTTTCTTGTTAGCCATTCAGAAAGACGACGCTGCCTGCATGAATCAATTTTTTGAACAAGCTGTCGATTTATTAGACAGTCCTGACCGCCTTCACTCCTTGACACATGCAAGGACATTTGATGAGCTGATGCATGTCCTGTTTCAATAGCACATAAGGCCGCCCAAGTGAAATCGGGCGGCCTTTTATTCATCTATTCCTCACATACGAATCAATCGTATATGACATTTTTTCCTTCTTCCCTTAACTTTTTTAACGACGTCAGCATATGATTGATTTCTTCATCGGAGTGTCTTTCCCAAGCGCCTAATTCTGCGACAATTTTCAAAGGGGATGTCGATCGATAAGAACGGGTCGGATTCCCTGGAAACTTTTGATCCGTCAAATTCGGATCATCTTCAAACTCGCCTGTCGGTTCTACAACATAAATTCTCTCTTTGGAATCAGACCGGGCTAATTCAGCTCCCCATTTGGCTGCATTTAATGTTCCGGTGAAATAGATGTGGTTCGATTGTTTATCCTGATAATTGGATAAATGCAACGGTTCAAGCAGGTCCCCAATCTTCAATTCCGCTTTCGTCCCATGAAAAAACGGCCCAGGATCTAAAACATCTTTCTTGTCATTCATACAGCCACATCCCTTATCGTTTTTGACTTGCGTATAACAGTATACGGCCTGATGCGGGCGGAAAACAGTCTATAAATGAGATTAAATTCGGGGTATAATGATAGTAGAGAGTAAGATGTGATCGGACATAGATGATTGATTGAACCTCCTCTATTCGGTTATCTTTTAACAATCTTAGTGTTTTTTCGTAATTCCTTTGCAAGATATTTGTTGATGTTGATAGATGACGCAATAAATAAAGTGATTAACTATAAAGGCTCTATGACAAATATTGTCATAGAGCCTCCTCTTTAGCTAGATACATTGCTATACTTTTTTTGCTTTTTATAAAGTAGATTATCACTGTAATTATAACTACGGGTATCACCACAATTAAACCAAATGTCACATTTGTATTCCAAGGCATGTTACGATCTAGTTCATGTTCTGAACCTGAATGGATTGGAAAAAATCCACTTTTATATACCAATAAAACCAATTATTGTATTTATTTTCATTTTATAGGAGGACTTTTTAATTAATGTACGAATTTAATATATTGTTAGTGAAAAAATTAATTAGGAGTGATTAATTATGTCTATTAAAAAAGTACTAATTACCTCTTCGTTGGCTGTGGCGTTACTTGGAAGTTCTATTCCTGCTTTTGCTACTAGTCCAGTTACTACAAGTTCTAATCAAAATGTAAGAATAACAGATGATGCCTCAACTAAGGCGAGTTTCACAAGATATATTTATGGCCAAGATTTTAACGCTTTTCCAACTTCATTTACTGAAGACAACTTACTATGGATTCTTCAGCAAAGAGTAGATATGGGAGACGGCTGGTGGCGTGCTGAATATAAAGCCACATTTTAAACGGCTATGATTTGAAGAACTCACTAATCTTACATGATTAGTGAGTTTCTTTTCCGCAGGTATTTTTTACTTTTTTATGTTTCATGGCTTATAAAATAAATTTTCTTTGATTTATTATTTAAAAAAAAGGAAATTTCTCATTGAGTCCAACAAGGACAAAAACAAGAATACCTTCCACAGCTGACAGCGTCACAATCAATCCGTGGTTCATTGGGTGTTCCTTCGCAATTAATTTCTGACCAATATAGTTTAAAGCATAAAAAAGAAAGAACAATAAGAAAAACAAATAAAGGATCGTCATCATCTACATAACCCTCTTTCTTATAATGGATAATAAACCAATTTTTACAATATATCATTAGACTAACATTTTAGAACAATTCGAACAATATGCTCTTGCCAATAGAGTGAACAAAAAAAACCAGCCACCCGCTAATAAGGTGACTGGCTTTTTTCTGTTATTTCCCGATGTTCTCTCCATTTTGCTCGATCAATGTTTCATACCAATAAGAGCTCTTTTTCCGAATTCTCTTCAGGTCTTTCAGGTCAAATTCATCACGGTTGACGTAGATAAAACCATAACGTTTTGAGCAGCCTTGGTGTGTACTGATTAAGTCGATGGCTGACCATGGGCAGTACCCGAATACCTCAACACCGTCAGTGATCGCCCATTTGATTTGTTCAATATGTTTTTCTAAATAATCAATTCGATAATCATCCTGAATCGATCCATCCGCTTCTAACTTGTCAAAAGCGCCTAGCCCGTTTTCTGTAATAATAAGAGGCAGCTGATAGCGGTCGTAAATCTCACGCATCGTTGATCGGAAACCGGTAGGGTCAATCTCCCAGCCAAATGCATTTTTACTTAAGAACGGGTTGTTGCCGCCTTTGTAGACGCCATCTTCACCAGATTTTAAATGCTGATCTCCGCCACGGGCAAATTCATCATTGCCATCTCCTTTACTCGCTTCAACCGTTTGAGATGTGTAGTAGTTAAAGGCAATGAAGTCTGGTTTTGCACTTTTCAAAATATCCATATCTCCCTCTTCAATCACAGGAAGAATGTCTTTTTCCTTCATGTATGCCCATGCAAGGTTGTTATAGCGACCGAATACCGCCATATCAAGATATAGCCAGTTGCGGATCGCATTGTAATTAGCCGCAGCAATGACATCCTCAGGTTTTGGAGATGCCGGGTAAATTAGGGCAATGTTTGGCGCTGGTCCGATTTTCGCCTCAGGCAGCAAACGATGACAAAGCGTCATGGCTTTCGCCTGTGCCACAAGCATATGGTGGTTCTGCTGATATAGTTCTTTTTTCGGATTTTCTAAATTTGGATCCAGTGTACCTAATGCTGATCCATGTAAGATCATCATGTTTTGTTCATTAATCGTCAGCCAATATTTTACCTTCTCGCCATACTCCTGGAACAAAACCTCCGCATAACGTTCAAACGCATCGACTGTCGAACGATTTGACCAGCCGCCTTTCACTTGAAGCGCATGAGGTAAATCAAAGTGATACATCGTCACAATTGGTTCAATGTCATAGCGGCGCAATTCATCAATGAGAGAATGGTAGAAGTCAATTCCCTTTTGATTGATCTCCCCATCTCCATCTGGAATGATACGTGTCCATGCAATGGAGAAACGATAAGCCTTCAAGCCCATTTCTGCAAACATCTTCACGTCCTCTTTATATCGATGATAGTGATCGCTGGCTACCTTAAAATCAGTTGTTCCTTCAGGATAGCTTTCTCTCATATCAATGACTGAAGGTCCCTTGCCATCCTCGTTCCATGCACCTTCTACTTGATAGGCGGAAGTCGATCCGCCCCAGAAAAAGTCTTTTGGAAATGGTGCTAGTGTTGAATATCTCATGATTATGTCCTCCCTTTCTTAAACTAAGTGTAAAAATGATTGTCCTGGTGTCACTTGTTTTTCTTCTGTCTCAATGATATCGCTAAATTCACCGGAATTGGTAATAATCACAGGTGTTGTGACAGAAAGACCTGCTGCTTGAATGGCCTCAATATCAAACTCCGCAAGCAGTTCACCTTCTGTAATCGTTTGGCCCTGCTCAACCTTCGGCGTAAAATGTCGGCCCCCAAGTTGTACAGTATCCAGTCCAATATGAATGAGTACTTCTGCTCCACTTTCAGAGGTGAGACCGTATGCATGTCCTGTTGGAAATACCGTTGTCACGACTCCAGTTACTGGTGCAAACAGCTTGCCTTCTGATGGAATAATGGCTGCACCCTTACCTAATGCGCCAGATGAGAAGGCTTTATCCTGCACCTCTTCTAGCTTGATGACTTCGCCAGATAAAGGACTTTTCACATGAGCTGCTTTGACACCATGTTCATTTTCAGATGCTGGTGCAGAACTAGCTGCAGGAGCATCTTCTTCATCCACAGGATCTTTGAATCCAATCAAATAGGTTAAGACGATTGAAAGGACAAATGAAACGGAAATTCCGATTAAGAATCCTGTAAATCCTTGACCATAGAAGATCGGAAGTGTCAGTAAACTCGGAAGACCTGACGCGATCGCAATACTTTGTGAATAACCGATAATGGCACCACCGACACCGGCAGAGATCACCGCTGCAATAAATGGTTTTTTCAAACGAAGTGTGACGCCGTATACAGCAGGTTCTGTAATTCCAAATACAGCAGAAACCGCTGTCGATCCAGCTAATGATTTCAGCTTTTTGTTCTTTGTTTTCAGCATAACACCGATTGAAGCACCGGCTTGTGAAAATACAGCTGGCGCAGTGGCCGGCTTAATATGATCTTTTCCATGAACCGCAATATTATTTAAAATGACTGGCACAAGCCCCCAATGGATACCGAAGATGACAAGAACCTGCCATGCCATCGCAATTAAAGCACCGGCAAGTGTAGGGCTAAAGGAGAATACTTTCAGCAGGACGGCTGCAATTCCATTCCCTGCATACACACCAAATGGTCCAAATACGATCAGTGTCAGTGGAACGACCGTGACCAGTAAAATCAGTGGTGTAATAAAGTTTTTCACACTTTCATGAATGACTTTGTTAAAGAAACGTTCGATATATCCCATCACAAACACTGCCAAAATAATCGGGATAACCGTTGATGTATAAGACATTAAGACAACCGGAATGCCGAAGAACGACACATCTCCGCCGCCTTTTGTGAGCTCTTGAATAGTCGGGTAGATCAGTGCACCTGCAATCGTCACAGCGACAAATGGATTCGCTTTAAACTTCCTAGCAGAAGTGAATGCGAGCAGCAGCGGCAGGAAGTAGAACAAGCTGTCTGATGCGGCAAATAAAATTTGATACGACGTATCTTCAGGAGATAACCATTTTGCATTAATACAGATGCCTAGAAGTCCTTTTAAAATACCGGCACCCGCCATGACACCTAGAAGCGGTGTGAAAATTCCAGAAACAATGTCGACGAATTTTCCAAAAAGACTTGTACTTTCTTCACTTGATCTAGCAGATGAAGAAGTGGAATCCTCTAATAGATTCGTAAACTCCCCAATCTCTCGATATACCTCTGGTACGGTGTTGCCAATGACCACCTGAAACTGGCCGCCGCTTTCCATGACAGTCACCACACCATTTAATTTTTCAATGGCCGCTTTATCTGCTTTTGATCTGTCATTTAATGTGAAGCGAAGTCTTGTGGCACAGTGAACCAATGAATGAACATTTTTCTCTGTCCCGATATGTTTGATAATGTCTTCTGCTATTTGACGATGACTCATACAAAAACCCCCTTTTTTTCAAAAAAATACGTTTTTAGGCAAAATAAAAACCTAAACGGGCACCAAAAATAGTCGCAACTTGCTATTGCGCTTTTTCAGTGAACGTTTAGGTTTTGCCTGCCGAACAGTCACAATCCTCTAAGACGATCATTGTGAAACCGTATTCTTTTATGTTTATGAGCAAATAGTACCACTCACTTTTTGTGATGTCAACGCTTTCTTTTAAAATTCTATCTTTATTTTTCTCGTTTGATGAGTCGATTCAAATGAATCGATAGATAGAGCATCTCCTCTGATGTCAGGTCGCGATGATACGTTTGATACACATATTCCGCGATTTTCTTTGCGCAATCGTACGCCTTCGGATATTTCACTTTAATCAGCTGATATAAATCTTGATCTTCACTGACGAGTAACGTTTCGTTGATGAGACGCTGTACGAAAAAGCGTAAATGTGTGAGAAAACGATAAAAGTTGAGCGAGTCTTCATCAAATTCCATGTTCAAGTGATATTTCACAATGGTCAGTATGGCATTCACTTCTTTCGTGATATTGACCGTTGTATTCATGTCTTCATTGAGCTCTGCATTAATGATGTGCATGGCAATAAAGCCCGCTTCATCTTCAGGCAGTTCAATATGAAGACGATCTTCAATCATCTCAAGGCATTCTTTCGCCACAAGAAACTCATCTTTGTATAAACGTTTAATCTCCCAAATCAGCGAATTCTCAATCAAGTGGTTTTTCTTTAATCGTTCAATGGCGTAATGAATATGGTCTGCCAGCGATACATGCAGACTTTCGTTTAATCTTCGGTTCAGCTTTGTATGTGCGTATTGGATCATTTCCTCGGTCACCTTGACGACATCATACGGAACCTCTTGAAGCAGCATTTTCATCCGTTCATGTACGGAATGATCCTCTAGGCGGAACACTTTATCAATTAACGCCTCATCCACCGGATCGCCGGGACGTCTTTGAAAAGCGATGCCTCTGCCCATGACGACGATTTCTTTTCCTTGTTCATCTATCACACTAATGACATTATTGTTTAGAACCTTTTGAATCTGCATCTCCAAACACCTCCGTCTATAACCAGCCATCTACACTCAAAATATGCTCTCATCTTAACACAACTGTCAAATCACTTGGCGTTTTTATCTGACTTTTGAAATAGATTTCACGATATTTTTACTTCTTTCTTGCTGGTCTGATCCTCCCTCAGCCTGCATACAATACCTCGAGGAGGTGACCTTCGATGAAGGCTTTTTTCTGGTCAGCATCTTTTTTATTCATGTTCATTCTGACTCTCTTTATTCTAGGTATTGTTTTTTGGCTTAGTGGACAAGGCTTAGATCAGCTATGGAGATATGCGCTTATCTGTCTTGTGACAGCCACCGTTCTACACGGCGTTACCACTTGGCTAAAGCAGCATGTCATGGATCATCCATCCAAATAAAAAGGCTGCCCTCAGTATTCAGGCAGCCCTTCCGTTATTCCTTAGATGAGGCGGCTTCTTTCTGAGAAGCACGCAGTTCATCATTGATTTTTTTCGCATCTTCTAAAAACTCTGTTTCAAATCCACTTTTGAGTGCCCACATATAAAATAACAACGCCACAACTGCAATAAGTGCCATATCCCAACCATAATGAATGACGTTATACCCGCCAAATTTATCACTGCCGAGACAGGAAATCGTCATCATCACAAGCAAATACACAACCATCCAAGCACCTGCTTTAAAGTGACGACCAAAGCCCTTCCACTTCGCTTTTGCTTGATAGTAAAAATAGATTGGCAAACCGATGAGAATAATGAACAACACCTGACCCGTCAGCGGCCATCTCGCCCAGTACAGTGTCAATGATGCAAAGACAAAACCAAGCGGAGCAATGATGCTGAGTCCTTTAATTCGCAGTGGACGATATAAATCTGTGCCCGTCTTTCTCAGCGTCATCACTGTCACAGGTCCTGTCAAATAGGAAATCAGGGTCGCCACAGAAATAATTTCAGCGAGAACCCCCCAGCCTCTAAACAAAAACAGAAAGATAAACGATACACCCAAATTAAAAAACATCGCTGGACGAGGCACACCGTAAATTGGGTGCAGACGGCCAAGTACACTCGGCATGTACTTGTTTTTTTCCATCCCATAAATCATACGAGACGTCGTCGCCGTATACGTAATCCCTGTGCCAGAAGGAGAAACGAACGCATCTGCATATAAAATAAGGACAAGCCAGTTAATCCCTAGCGCAATGGCAAGGTCAGCAAATGGCGAGTTGAAATTCAAATGCCCCCAGCCATTCACAATCATTGATGGATCGACAGCGCCAATAAAAGCGATTTGCAGCAGCACATAAATGACCGTTGCAATCAAAATCGATCCAACAATGGCGATTGGAATCGAACGCCCTGGATTTTTCGCTTCTCCTGCCATATTAATCGGGCTTTGGAAGCCATTAAAAGCAAACACAATCCCCGATGTTGCCACAGCTGTGAGCACACTCGCCCAGCCGTTCGGCGCAATACTTGTTCCAGAAGTAAAATTCTCACTATGAAAACCTACGAATAAGAGCGCACCAATTGTTAATCCTGGAATGACGATTTTAAAAACCGTAATGAATGTATTCGCCTTTGAAAACAACCCAACTGTCCAATAATTGAGCAGAAAATAAATCACCAGCAGCACACTTGCCACCATGAGCCCCTCGGTCGTCAAAACCCCTTTTGTGACCAAATGGCTTGTCCACTTTGCCCACTCCCAAGGCCATGAGCTCATGTATTGAACGGAGGCCACTGCCTCAACAGGAATCACTGAGACAATCGCAATCCAGTTTGCCCAAGCGGCGATAAATCCAATAAAAGATCCGTGTGAATATTGCGTATATTTGACCATTCCGCCTGCCTCTGGAAACATCGACCCGAGTTCACTATAAGACAATGCGATAAATAAAATAACAACCATCCCGATCAACCATGACAAAATAGCAGCAGGGCCGGCGATTTGAGCAGCCCGCCACGCACCAAAGAGCCATCCTGAACCAATGATTGAGCCAAGACCTACCATCATTAAAGCGAAAGTTCCCATCCTACGATGCAAATGATTCATGTTCATAACACCTTTCGATTAAAATACAGAGATGTGTCGAGCAAGCGCCTTTCTTTTATAGCAGCTCACCTTTCATTCCATTAGCAAATACTTTCTGATCTGAACTTTTATCTTTGTTCATTTTTTTGCCTGTTATATTATCTCTCAATTCTCCATTTTCTGAAATAGTCGAACATGCTTATTTCAAAAGAAAGCGCTTTTTCAACTGTTCAATCTATTAGACTGATTAACTACCTTTACCCTTATTTTGAAAAAAACAAAACAAAAAAGAAAGAGGAAATGACTTCCTCTTCCCTCTGAACACATATCATCCAAAGAAAAAAGGATAAAAGGGAAACCCTCTTATCCTTGTGAGATTGCTTGTTCTTTTTCAATGACAGCTAGTCTTTCTTGAACTTCTTCTTCAGATAAATTGTGCTGTTTCACATAAAGGTTACGTTCGCTTGTTCGGCATTCATGGCTGCAGCTGCGCATATATTTATGCTCGCTTTCTTCTGTTGCAATCATTTTGCGGTTACATGCAGGGTTCGCACAGTTCACATAACGCTCGCAAGGTTCGCCAGTGAAGAAATCTTTTCCTACCACAACGTGCTCTGTTTGATTGACTGGAACCGTTAGGCGGTTATCAAACACATAACATTGACCGTCCCATAGCTTTCCTTGAACTTCTGGGTCTTTTCCGTACGTGACAATTCCACCGTCAAGCTGGGATACATCTTCAAAGCCTTCACGCTTTAACCATCCTGAGAATTTCTCACAGCGTACGCCGCCTGTGCAATACGTCAGAATTTTTTTTCCTTCAAGAATCTCTTTATTGTCACGAATCCACTCAGGCAATTCACGGAATGTCTCAATGTCAGGGCGCACAGCACCTCTGAAGTGACCGACATCAAACTCATAATCATTACGTGCATCAATCACAACCGTATCAGGTGATTGCATTTGCTCGTAAAATTCAACTGGGCTGAGATGTTTCCCCGTTAATTCTAGCGGATTCACATCATCTTCAAGACTTAAATTCACCAATTCATTTCGGTGGCGGACGTGCATTTTCTTAAACGCATGACCATCTGCTTCGTCAATTTTAATTGGCATGGACGCAAAGCGTGGATCTTCTTTCAATGCTTGCATGTACTTGTCCGTCTGCTCAATGGTACCAGAAACGGTTCCGTTTATGCCTTCAGATGAAACAAGAATACGACCTAACAAACCAAGTTCCTTACAGAATGCTAGATGCTCTGCTGTAAATGTTTCTGGATCCTCAATGGGGACATATTGGTAGTAAAGTAATACACGATATTGTTTTTCCATATATATAAACACCTCTTAAATTTAATCAAAACATACCATTTTATATCATACAGGAAATACATACCTTAAGGCAATGTCAGCAGTTCAATTCCATAAAACGGAAGGGTCTATGGTCTCATATTGTTCGATTATTTGACAGAACTTTCTGCAAAATGAGATGATTTAAGAACTATATGATTTCGTAAAGGAGCATAAGTCCATGATCCAACCAGAAGAGATCGTCAGAAGCGGTCCTAACCAGTTTATTTCTCAAAAGGGGATTTATCATGAAATCGAGTCATTTGTTACTCCCTTTCAGTCACCAGCTATAGTGACAGGATATGACTCATATCAAGCCTTTTCACAGTACACAAAGCTTCCATCCGAGTGGCCTGTTGTTCAGCATAAAGGTTACAGTTCACCAAATGCGATCACACGAATTGCGGAAGAACTCAAGAGTTCAGATGTGATCATCGGGATCGGTGGCGGCACGATTTTAGATACAGCGAAGTCTGTTGCCGACGCTCTCCAAATTGAAGTGATCATGGTGCCGACGATTCCTGGGACATGTGCGGCTTCTACACCGCTCAGCGTCATTTATGATGACAAGGGAAATTTCATGAGGGTCGACTATCATAAGCGGTCCAGCTATCTCACGTTAATTGATCATACTTTTTTGCTTTCATCTCCTCTTTCCTATCTCCAAAGCGGAATTGGGGATACGCTCGCAAAATGGTATGAAGCGGAAGCCATTATTCGTAACACAAAAGGCACCTTGCCGCTCATGGTACATGCTGCATTAAAGCAGGCAGTGTACGTTCGTGACATTCTTCTGACTCATAGTGAAGAAGCCGTTAGCAGTTTAAAAACAGGCCAGCTTTCTCAAGCCTTTGCAGATGTAACAGATACGATCATTACGTTAGCCGGAACAGTCGGCGGCTATGGAGGACGTTATGGCAGAATGGCAGGAGCCCATGCCGTTCATAATGGATTAACATTTATTGATGCAACACATCATGTGTTACATGGACAAAAAGTGGCCTATGGCATTCTCGTCCAGCTTGCCGCAGAAAACCGTATGACGGAAGTAGAAGAATTACTTGAGCTCTATCAAACACTCGGATTACCTAGAACGATGCGTGATCTTGGCATCACAGCTCAGCTAGAGGAAGCAGCACATACAGTGGCAAACCATGCTGCACGTAAAGATGAAACCTTTTGTTTGATTGGAGACTATACGAAAGAGCAAATTGTCGACGCCATTCAAATCATTGAGACCTATCAGCCTCAAAAGACGGTCTGAACATAGGGGCAAATAAAAAAGCACAGGCATCCCGCCTGTGCTTTTCTTATATTAAAAATCGAAGTTATCTGGGTCTGGACCCGTGCGCTCATCTTCATTGAGCTGATCAATGACACTCATTTCATGGGCGGACAACTCGAAATCAAATACGTTTGTGTTTTCGATGATTCGGCTCTTCGTCACCGATTTCGGAATGGTGATAATGCCATGCTGCAAGTCCCAGCGAAGAATGACTTGCGCCACTGACTTCTCATGCTTTTTCGCAATATCTTGAAGCACCGGATGATTAAGAAGTTTCCCGCTGCCTAATGGCGACCATGCTTCTACATGAATGCCTTTTGCCTTGCAGTAGTCACGTAAAGGCTCCTGCGTCAGCTTCGGATGCAGCTCAATTTGATTGACCATTGGTACCACTTCTGCCTCTTCTAATAAATCTTCTAAATGGTGCTGATGGAAGTTACACACGCCAATTGCCTTAACACGGCCTTCCTTATACAGCTTCTCTAGCGCTTTCCACGTTTCTTTATATTTACCTTCAACCGGCCAATGGATTAAATAAAGATCCAATACATCCAAACCAAGTTTGTTCATACTTGTTTCAAAGGCTTCAAGCGTTGACTCATATCCTTGATCACTATTCCAGACTTTTGTCGTAATGAACAGATCATCGCGAGAGATGCCTGATTGCTGAATGGCTTTGCCTACACCTTCTTCATTTTGATAGGCCGCTGCTGTATCTATACTGCGATAACCCGCTTCAAGTGCGTCTTTGACTGCATTTACAGCCTCATCCCCATCTTTTACTTGCCATACACCAAAGCCAAGCTTCGGCATTTTCACTCCGTTTGCTAATGTGACTGTATCTGTTAATCCACTCATCAAACAAACCTCCGCTTCATTTATGCTTACCATGCACTATACCCGAATGTGCGAAAGATCATGCATGAAAATAGACCATGCAAGGGCTACTATGACCTAATTTCATTTTGTCCCATACTAACAACACAAAATTTTTATGTGAATATATTTGTTTTTATATTAAATAGATTTCTACTTATCCCTATACAAACAGTGAGGTCCAATCATCCTCCTCAGAGAATACTTGAATCCCATGCTGTTTCAGCAAGGCAGACGTCACACCGTCCCCAGCCTTTGTCTTCCCGTTAAATTCTCCCCGATAGATCATCCGGCTTCCGCAAGAAGGGCTGTACTCTTTTAACACGACGGATGTTGCGCCAAATGTCTGAGCCTGCTTAAGCGTGGCTTGTGCACCATTTACATACATCTCTGTCACATCTGTTCCATGAACATCAACAACAGCAGCCTGCCCCCGTAAGACATCATGACCATCTCCACCAATAATTTCTGCGGGAGGTCTTGGTGTAGAGAAACCGCCAAGCAGCTCAGGGCAAACTGTTACCGCCTTTCCTTCCTGCACAAGCTCCTCGATACGTTGATCTAATCGATGGCTGCCATTATAACGGACCTTTAATCCCGCAAGACAAGCGCTGACAACGATCATGTATGTTCCTCATTTCTATGTATTGAACGTTTTTTGCTGACTTTAAAATAAATCCATAAAGGCAAACAGAGTATCGTGTACATCAGAAAGGGCAGAGCACAATACAAAACAGCCGCCCACATGGACCCTTCAACTCCTGTGATCCCAAAAAAATAAACAAATAATAGCAAGCTGACAAACAATCCGACGAACGGCATGATAAATACATATTTTTTGAAATTTCCCATCATCTCTTCCACCAACACGGTTCCCTCCCTCAATCATCCTCACGAATAACGTCAATATATGTTAATTTTACCATAAAAAAACCGAAAGCATCTAGTTTATAGAAAGCTTTCGGTCCGTTATTTATATCTTTTCCTTCCAAGCCTTTAAGAAGCGCTCAATAACCTGTAGTTCGTCTTCATTAAATTCATGGAGGAATTCTAAATAGGAGGAGACTGCCTGTTCATGAAGTTCATCATGCAGTGCCGCAAGCTGTGTGCCTTCCTCTGTGAGTGAATAATAGACGGATTTCTTGTCACCTTGCCGGTGGCGATAGTCGACCATACCTTTTTCGATGAGCTTTTTCACAGCCTTTGTAATAGCTGGTTTTGATAGTTTTAGTTGTTGTGAAAGAAATGTATTATTGGATTCGTTAGGGTTTGCTTGAATCATAGATAAAATATGAAGCTGTGTAAGTGTCCAATCTTGCTTGAGTGTATCAGTCGTGGTAATCAGTGGATCTGTTGGATCGTTCCGTTTCTTTTCCCTATGCATAATCAAATCTTGAATCGCTTTTAAGACAATCTGCTCGTTTGTTTCCATCTGAACCTCCACTCTTAACTGGTTAATAAAATGGTACTAATAATCAATAAAGGAGTCAAAAGAAATGTGGGGATGATGAAAAGAATGGGTCATCAGACCTGATAAATAAAAGAACTTTTTTACTAGATTACAAGAGACGGCACAATTTCCTTTTCTTTGCTATTATTTATGATAGGTACCCCTCAATCAAAAAAAGAAGGTGAGAGAATGAAAACAGAGCAGCAAATGGCCATTCGCCAGTTAGAAGAAAAAATAAATTTGTTTACTTCTGTTGTCAACGGATCGTTCCTATCAACGGAGGATTTCGTTCTATCAAACACGCATATATCAACTGACACGTTCAATTTGTTATTACCCATTTCAGCGCACATACAAGATCAACAAAAAGTGGAAGCTGCCATCGAACAAATGCAGCAACAGCAGCTAGCATTCAGCACATGGATCACTCAAAGCCTGCTCCACCCCGATTGGTCGAATACCATGCAGAAATATGGGCTTCAAGAAGTGGAACGCAATACCATCATGATGCTTGAACATACAAACGACATCGATCAAAGGACCTCTCAATCGCTTACGATCAAGGAAGTGACTGACGATCAAACTTTTCTCGATTATCAACATTTATTTATCGAACTTTTCGAAGGATCACATGAGGCAATCTCTTTAAACAGCTATTTCCAGTGCTTTTCGATTGAACGATTACACCCGAGTACACGCATGTTCGTTGGATATGAACACAACAAACCGGTCACAACGGGCTTATTGATCGAAACAACAGACAGCTACGGTATTTATGATGTGATCACAAAGGCAGAACACCGCGGAAGAGGACTTGGCAGTGACATGTTTCATTACCTTCTGACCCAGACAGATAACAAACAAAAGTGTGTGATGTTACAAGCCTCAAATGACGGCAAACATATCTATCAGCGTGCCGGATTTCAACCAATTGGAGAAATGGTTATTTTTGAATAGAAGATGACATTTTTCCTGACGTATCAAGGGCAAAGAAAGGCATCCTGTCTCTTCTTTGCTTCCAACATCTCACCACAAAAATGAATGTACATTCATTCATTCCTTTGGTACATTTAAAAAAAGGAGCTGAAGAACAGATGGTTCGACCAGGCGATCAATTTCAAACAAGCAAAACCTATACGCATGAAGATGTGATCAAATTTGGCGAGATGACAGGTGATCTTGGCAAACACCATACCGAGCTAGATGATCAAGGCAGGCTCATGGTACACGGCTTTCTCACAGCAAGTCTAGCCACGAAGCTTGGCGGTCAGTTTCATTTTATCGGTCAAGAGATGACATGTACCTTCATACGCCCTGTTTATACAGGTGACACCATTACCTGTCAGATGGCCGTCACCAAGGTAGAACCCCTTGAAAAATACCATCGTGTCCACCTTTTTTCCCGGTATATCAATCAGCATGGAGAAGAAGTCATTACTGGTAAAAGTGAAGGTGTGGTTTTCAAAAAATAAAAAGCTGCCTATGATGAGGCAGCTAAACGATCTAATTCTCTTCTATTCAGCATGATGCTGACGATCCATATAAAGCGGCGGTCTCTTTAATGAAATCACTGCACAGCTAAAGGCAATCAGCACAAAAACAGCACCGAATTTAGCCAAATCAACAGATGAACCGGTCATTGTAAACATGACGCCACCCACTGCTGATCCAATGGAAATCCCAATTTGCAAAGCGGATGTATTTAAACTTTGCTGAATATCAGACGTCACAGGGTCTGTTTGAATCAAATAGCTCTGCAAAGCAGGTGTCAGTGCCCAGCTAAGAGCACCCCATAGGACAACCATCACCATAAAGAGCATAAACACTCCCGCTGTATAAGGAAGGATAAACATCACAATGGCAAACGCCATGGTCACAAGCAAAATGGCTTTTCCTGATCCTAGTTTGTCACTCAGCCAGCCGCCAAACCCATTCCCGCCAATCGACGCAAGCCCGAAGACCAAATAACAAATACTAATCCAAAACGGAGTCATATGCAGAACTTCCATCAGAAATGGCGTGAAATAAGAATACAGCATATAATGACCAGCAAGCATGAACAAGCTAATCAAATGTGCACTGAAAATTTTCGGATGCCCTAAAGAACGAATTTGTTCTTTAAGCGGTGTGACTTTTTCAACAGGCATTTTCTCCAATAGAAAATAAATGAGTACCATGGATATAGCTGACAGAATACTGATTCCTAAAAACATCACTCTCCAGCCAAAGCTCTCTGTAATAAAAATACCGATCGGTACACCGAGAACAAGTGATGAGCTAATCCCAATAAAAATCAGACCTAATGCTTTCGCTCGATGAGCTGGTTCCACCAGCTTGGCAGTAATCGTCAATGATAGTACCACAACAAGCGCCGTACTCATGGCAATCAAGACCCTAGAAATCATGACAAGGGCAAAGGTGGAACTAAAATATGTGAATACATTGCCTAATGTAAAGACCAATAATGCGATTAAATAAAGACGCTTTCGTTCGATTTTGGCTGTGACGGTCAGTAGCACCGGTGCTGAAATAGCATACACAATCGCAAATACCGTGATCAGCTGCCCAGCTGTCGCAAGAGACACATTGAGATCCTCTGCTAAACTTGGCAAAATGCCCCCGACCACAAGCTCAACTAATCCAACCGCAAAAGTAGAAACAGCTAATAAATAAACTCTCCAGTTCATGTCTAACATCCCTTCTCTATATCATGGCTTTCACTTTTGATACAGGGTGCAGACAAACAAAAAAACCCTGATTACAAAAAAGGAAAGCGCGCTTTTGTAATCAGGATTTATCGGATCCTGGTAGAAACCCTCAAACCATATTATTGAGGTTATACAAGTCTATTTTTTTCTTCAAATATATTAGCATAGCCTTCCATAACGTGCAAGCTGCAAAAACAGAAAGTGTCTGCCAATGGCTCAGCAACATAAACGACCTCAGAAGGGCATGAAATGAACTTGCGGACCAACTTGCTTTCTCCCCCATTTACAGGTAAACTGATGAAAAATCAACGAACAAGAATCAACGTAGATCTGGAATAGTAGCTTGAATTGATCTTTACCAGAGAGGGAACGGTGCTGAGAAGTTCCTACTGACATCTTCAAGTGAACCTGCCGATTTAGTTCTGTTTCATACAGCGGTTCATACCGTTATCATGATCGAGTGTAAAGCTGTGCTTTAAATTAGGGTGGTACCACCAGGAATGGTCCCTAACTTAAAGCACAGCTTTTTTGTTTTTTTAAAAGGAGGAAAAAGACGATGTCAAAGAAACAATTTGTTGAGAAAATTACAAGCATGGAAGACGACTTTGCCCAGTGGTATACAGATGTTGTCACAAAGGCGCGTCTCGTCGATTATTCAAGCGTTAGAGGCAGTATGATTATTCAGCCATACGGTTTTAAAATTTGGGAGAATATTCGCGACGAACTTGATCGTCAAATCAAAGAAACGGGTCACGAGAATGTCTATATGCCGCTCTTTATCCCAGAAAGCCTTCTCCAGCAGGAAAAAGATCATATCGAAGGCTTTGCTCCTGAAGTGGCATGGGTGACACATGGCGGTGATTCGGAATTACAGGAAAGACTCTGCGTCAGACCAACATCCGAGGTGCTGTTCGCCGAGCATTATAAAAACATCATTCATTCCTATCGTGATTTACCGAAGCTATATAACCAATGGGCCAATGTCGTCCGCTGGGAAAAGACAACACGTCCATTCCTTAGAACCCTTGAATTCCTCTGGCAGGAAGGGCACACTTGTCACGAGACTGAGCAAGAAGCGATTGAAGAAACAGAAAGAATGCTTCATATCTATGCGTCTATTTGTGAAGAGCTTCTAGCGATCCCTGTCATTAAAGGCAGGAAAACAGAGAAAGAAAAATTCGCTGGCGCCCGCTTCACCTATACGGTTGAAAGCTTGATGCATGATGGAAAAGCCCTGCAAACCGCCACTTCTCACTTCTTCGGCAACGGATTTGCCAAGGCGTTTGGCATTGAATTTTTAAATCGAGAAGGAAAATTAGAGCATGTCCAGCAAACATCATGGGGCTTCACCACAAGAATTATTGGCGCTATGATCATGGTGCATGGCGATGACAGAGGACTTGTCCTGCCGCCAAACATTGCGCCAACCCAAGTACGTGTTGTGCCAATTGCTTCCCATAAAGAAGGTGTCCTCGATCATGCCTATGAATTAAAGGATAGACTCGCCCGCATCGCACGCGCTGACATCGATGCAAGTGATAAACAGCCTGGCTGGAAATTCAACGAATGCGAAATGCAGGGCATCCCATTACGCGTAGAAGTAGGACCAAAGGATATGGAAAAAGGTCAGGTGATGCTCGCAAGACGAGACACTGGTGAAAAGCAAGCCGTCACATTAGATGCACTTGAACAAACCATCACGTCCACGCTTGAAGACATTCAGCAGACGATGTACGAAAAAGCAAAAGAACGATTACATGAAAAAACATCAAACGCCCACACAATCGAAGACATCGAGCAGCTTCTTGCCGAAGAAAACAGGTTGATCAAAGCCATGTGGTGCGGCGATGAAGACTGTGAAAACGACATCAAAGAGAGAACAGGGGCGACATCACGCTGTATCCCGTTTGAACAAGAATCCGTTTCTGACACATGTGTCTGCTGCGGGAAACCAGCTTCTGATATGGTGTTCTGGGCAAAAGCCTACTAATCATATTTCAAATTTTTTACAAATAATGCAGGGGTTTGTCTATACACTGAAGCATCTTATACGATGCTTCTTTTTTGTTAAAAAGAGCCAAATATCCATTGACCTCCTTCACACAATCCCCTATAATTCATATTAATATAATCGGTTTTTAAGACTTTAACTGGAGTGGTGATCTATGAAGCGCTGGCTCTCAATATTTAACGAACGTTGTCCAAAATGTAAAACAGCATTAGATGTCTCGAAGTCCAATGCCTTGCAAGGCAAAGTCGTGAAAACATGCCCCAATCTTCATTATCAAAAAGAGTACCACCCTGCACTTGAAACGTATATCGAGCACGATGATATGAAATAAAAAGGACCAACACATGGAAAAGAGCCCTTGCTCTCAGTTGTTGGTCTTTTTTTTATAATAAATCCAGCCAGATTTTAATTGCTGTAGCTGTAATCATCACGGCAAGTGCCCATTGCAAATAAACGGCATTGATCTTCTGACCAATCTTCGCCCCAATCGGCGCAGCAATCAAACTGGCTGCCATTAAGACAAGCGCAGGCATGAACATGACTTGACCAGTCAGCACTTTCCCAGCCGATGCGCCGATCGCAGAGAGAAACGTAATGGCCAGAGACGAGGCAATCGTCATCCGCACAGGGATTTTGAGAATCGATAGCATCACCGGCACTAAAATAAAGGCACCGCCTGCACCTAATACACCGGATACACTTCCGATCACAAAGGCAATACCAGCCGCCAATCCTTTATGAAAGGTCACCTCTCCATCTGCTTCTGCCCGCTGACCTTTTTTCGGAACAAGCATTAAAATGACAGCGACAATGGCAAGCAGACCATAGACTACATTGATGCCTTTCTCTGGAAGGAAATGTGATAAATAGCTGCCTAATAAACTCCCTGCCAATATACTGCTCCCCATATATAAAATCAATGGACGATGTAAAAATCCGCTTTTTCGATACGCCAGCACACCGCCGAGTGTCGAAAACAGTACTTGAATGGCACCAATCCCTGAAACCTCGTGAGCCGATAATGCCATCACTCCGACAAGAGGTGGGATATAAAGCAGCATGGGATAGTTGATCACCGATCCTCCTATTCCGACCATTCCTGATAAGAAGGAACCAATAAATCCGATGATAAATAAAGTAATGAAAAATGCAAAATCCACGCTGGTCTCCTCCTTTGCAAAAGGAAAAGGGGTTCCCTCATAGATACCCCTCTCCCCTTTAGGACCCTTTTCTCACCCAGAACTTCAGCACCTGTCCTTCATCCGTCTGCATGATCAATTCATGTCCGCTTGACTTAGCCCATGCAGTCAAATCAGCTTTGGCCCCTTTATCTGTTGCATGTATTTCTAATACTTGGCCTTCAGCCAAGTCGTTCATTTTTTTCTTCGTCCGAATAATCGGCATTGGGCATGCAAGCCCGGTTACGTCTAAAATGTGATCTGATGTCATCTGATCATCCCTCGCTTCTTTATTTTATTGAACATTATCGAATCGCACAACGGTTTGGACCAATTTCCATGTCTCGCTGCGCTTCCTCGTCTGGATGCAGCTTCCCCATATTGGTAGACCGAATGTATTGATAAGCGTTTGGCTGTGCAGGAAGATCCTGCGTGACCATTTGTCTAAATACGTCTTCATCTTCAATGTTCAGCCCGTGATTTTCTTCGAACAAAGCGCCCAGCTCCTTCCAAACGCTCCCGTCTTCATTAAGCTCCTCCACGATCATAAAATGTGCAGGTAGCACAATCAATTCTGCCGAAAGCGCCGTATATCGCGTATAAAGGGTTTCCCTCAAATCACCTACCCAGTCCTCCGCCATACCGGCTAGATCAGGTCGTCCGATCGAATCAATGAACAAAATATCACCTGAAAGGAGATAACGGTCGTCTACGATAAAAGAGGTTGAACCAATCGTATGGCCTGGTGAATAAAGGGCGTGAATATCAATATCCGCCGCTCCAATCGTCACACGCTGTCCTTCTTCAAGGTGATTGTACGCAAATGTCACCTCTTCGGCGTCTTTTGGCGGCAGCCAGTAGATAGCGCCAGTCTGTTCAGACAGCTTTTTCCCGCCAGATATATGGTCCGCATGAAGGTGCGTATCAAACACATGCGTCACCGTGACTTGGTGTTTTTTAGCAAATTGCGTATAGACCTCCGTCATTCTAGCTGCATCAATAATCGCAGCTTCTCCATTCGACATGATCATATAGGACAAGCAACCCTTGCCCATTCGCACAAATTGGTACAACTCTCCACCGCCAGTTAAATCACCGATCTTCACTGGCTCTAAATGCTCACTCCATGCCTTCATGCCGCCTTGCAAATAATGGACCGTTCTGCCTGCCTCTGACAGCATCTCTGCCACCATAATAGAAGAGCCCTCTTTCGCACAAACGACCAGTACATCTAGGTCATCCGGTATGTTCTCCACCATATCCTCTACGCCATCAAGAAGCTCAAAGTAAGGCACATTTAAATATTCAACGGCTTTCCCTTCAATTTTCCAGTCCTGCACATCTGATTCGTTTCGTACATCCAACAAAAAGATCGGCTCTTTGTTGATGATCTTTTTTGTTAACTGTTCTGCTGTCATTGCTTTTACAGTCATCGTTTCATTCAGCTCCTATTTTTCAATCTCTCCTGTCCAGCTGTTCATACCTGGCACTACATTGATCAATTGATGAAATCCTTTTTCTTTTAACTTTTGTGCGGCTAATTCACTTCTTCTGCCTGAATGACAGATGAGGTAAATGAGCGTCTCTCGGTTCAATTCTTCAGCACGTTGTTCCACCTCGCCAAGAGGGATGTGAACAGCTCCTGGAATATGACCCGCTTCGTATTCATCTGGCTCTCGTACATCTAAAATAAACAATGACTGATCTTCTTTTACCTTCTGTTGAAACATGTTCAACGACATTTCCGAAATCATTGACTGCTCCTCCTCCTGTTTCGCTCCGCCTTTACGAATCAAATGATGAAGCACCTGTCCTTCTACTTTTGTTCCTAAAAATTCATGACCGGCGCTTTTTGACCAAGCTGCTAAATCCGCTGTAGACCCTTTATCGGTTGCTTGCACTTCAAGCACATCTCCTGGCAAGAGCTCATTCATTTGTTTTTTCGTTTTGACAATGGGCATTGGGCATGCCAATCCTTTTGCATCTAGAATTGCTGTTGGTTGCTGCATTGTTTTTCCTCCTTTTTATAGGGGTGGGGGTATATTTTAAAGCCTATTTATACCTATAATCGCCAAGCATTCATGCCACCCTTGATATTCGTAATGTGGGTAAATCCCTGTTTTTTTAACAATTTAGCCGCCTGCATACTTCTCATCCCGCTTTGGCAGATCACATACACTTCTTTGTCTTTCTCAAGCTCATGCGCTCGATTCCTTAACTGTGGTAAGGGGATATTTTGAAATCCTTTTATATGATTTGTTTGAAACTCTAAAGGTGATCGCACGTCTATCAGCTGTTGATGCCGACTATGCAATTTAGGTTTCAGATGAGCTGCGTCCATTTGTTTCACACCGCGTACGGGAAGAAAACGGCTCACAAGCAAAGCGATCACAATGATGAGCAAAAGCATTTGAATCATGTATGGACACCTCCCTAGATAAATAAGTTCACATTCCCGATTTCTGCCTCTGCTAAATACGCGGCCACACCGGCATATTGAATGTCTGCTAGTAATTCATTCTCCTGCAGCCCTAAAAGATCCATCGTCATCGTACATGCCACGAGGTTGATCTCTTGTTCCTTCGCCATATCAATGAGCTGCGGCAGGGTCATGGCATTGTGTTTATTGATCACATGCTTGATCATCTTCGGTCCCATTCCTGCAAAATTCATCTTTGACAGCCCCATTCGATCAGCGCCACGCGGCATCATTTTGCCAAACATTTTTTCTAAAAATCCCTTCTTCAGTGGCACCATCTCTTCCTGACGCAAGGCATTCAGCCCCCAAAAAGTATGAAAAATAGTCACCTCGTGATCATAAGCTGCTGCGCCATTTGCAATAATATAAGCGGCCATCGCTTTATCATAATCTCCACTAAATAAAACAATCGTCGTTCGTTTATTTTGTTCTTCCATCATGATCCTCCTTATCTTAATTACCCGTGGGGGTATACAAAAAGCAAAAAATATATACATATACCGGTAAGGGTATATTATAACAAGTAAAAAAATTCGTCAACCTCCAAAGGCTGAGGAATTTCTTACCGGCTTTTCACCAAGAGCTCAACCGCTTCTTTGACAAGCCCCTCTGTATCCTTGCCTTGTTCAAGACTTTCACGGACACATTGTTCAAGGTTTGTACTCACAATCACACCCATTGCACGATCAATGGCATTGCGTGATGCAGATAGCTGCGTCACCACTTCGCGGCAATCTTTTCCCTGCTCCATCATCGCAAGAACCCCTTTAATCTGCCCTTCAATCCGGCGAAGACGATTCTTCATCTGCTGATTATACTCCACGTTTAACACTCCTTTCTCTTTTCCTTATGATCAGATAGTATACCCTGATAGGTATTTAGTCAAACATGATGATGGTATTAAAAAGAAGAACTATTGATATAAATATCACAACAGTTCCTCAATTTTAAGTACTTTATTCTTCCAAAGATCGGGTAAATTTAGATTTCAAAATCTACAGGATACTATAGGGTTATAAAATCTCATTCCTTTTCCATATCACTTATTAAATCATACTTAGATAGATAAATTCCCCCACCTATCGAAAAAACAATACAGAGAATAGGAACTATAATTAGTGTCATAATAATTGAGACAACTGGAGGTAAACCAAACATAGGATGCCTAATCAGCATAAATTCATTCCCAAGTAGCATTGGATTATCTGAGAAAATGGAAAGAAATAAAATACAGATACAAATTATGAAACTATAAATTGTTTTAAAAATTAATGTTAAAAAAGCAAAGATAAAAGTAAAAAGAAATGTGCCAGCTATATTTAAGAGAATTGAATAAACAATAATTTGACTATAAGAGAATTGAAAGGACGAATATCTTAAAATACTTTCGCCGTAATCTGTCAAGTTATTTACTGTCCCCCCACTCAATTTCCAAACAAACCAGGTAAGGGACAATATTAATATGTAGAAGATAAATATTGCGGCACAACAAAATAATAGTTTGCTTACCCACATTTTAAATATTGACTTTGTTCTAACTCTAATAAAGGCACTATGGGCAAATAGATCTTCTTTTATAAAAGTATTGACCAATATTGCACCACTTAATTGAAATATAATCCATCCAAAAGGAAATTCAATTGTTTGTTGTTCGACAAGTTCAAAGGGAACACCTGCAAAGGTTTTACCAATAACATCCCAAAATGCAACATTACTTTTAGTTAAACTAATATGCAGAAAATAAAGGTAGTATAGGAAATTAAACAACCCTAGAATAGATATAATGATAAAAGTTTTTGTAGTTCTATGAAACCCAAGAATCATATCTCTTTTAAAAAGTAATAATAAACCAATCATGTAAAAAAGCCCTCTCTTATCAACTAACTAGAACATAGCATAACATAGCATTTTAAATAAAAAAATACAAAAAAAGGTGTATTTTTCTTTATTTTATTGTATAATTCTCACGTACCGGTACAAATTATGGTTTTAGTGGGGAAAATAGTGAAAAAGTTATTTACATTTTTTTTAATTTTAATAATGATATCTTTGATTAGTGCTTGTCAATCAAATAATTTCAATAACACCATAAAAGACAAAGCTCCAGATCCTTCTGTAAGTATAGAAGATTTGGATAATAGCACAAAGGATGATTCTAAAATATTCTATTTTGATACCGAACAAAAGCAAAGTCTTTTTAAAGTTATATTTTGGGAAAAGTTGAAAGAGGATCATTATTATCAAGGTCAGATAAAGAATAATGATGTGGCAATTGAAAATGTTTTCAAAGGAGAGGACATTGAAGTTGGACCACTTCCTAAAAATTATGAATTAGCGATGACCTTTAGTCAAAAAGAACCTCCCCCATCAAAAATCTTGGGAAAATTGAAAGATGATAGAGGAGTTACTCATCAATGGGAACAACCTTATGATAGATCAGATGTAGATCACGATTATTTAATTAATTTACCAACATTCAAAGGTCAGAAAGCAGAAATAGCATTAAGAATGATTTGGCTAAATAAAGATAATAATTGCATAGGTGTCGCAGATAAATACTTAATTGTAAGTAAACAATGAGGTGAAGACAGTTGAAAAACAAAATAATCATTAGCCTAACTTTAATTCTAGGAGTAACCTTTTCTACTATAGGAATTGTGCATGTCTATGCAGGAGAACCAAGTGGCAACTATAAAGATACTAATTATAATTTTAGATTTCTAAAAGGAAATCCATATGATGAGACAACATCTAGAACAAAATTTACTAAATCTTGGTATTATATGAACAGTGAAAAGAATAATACTTCTTATGTAGCCTGGGCCAGATCTAAAGGAAAAGATGTTTCAGATGGCCACTATTATACAATTAAGAAAAATTATAAAGGAGTACAACTCCTATACAATTTGGCAGTTGAAAAAACATTCTTGGGAATAGGATATCCGCCTGTTTCGATAGGTGCTAAGAAGAATGCAGCTGGTCATGCTAATGGCAAATGGAGTCCCGATTACGATCCAAAAAGCCCTTGATTCTATTAGGCTCTTTAAACTCAAAAGAGAACTATGTGACACAGCGACTCAGAATTAACTGAGTCGCTTCTATATTTAGTTTTAAATAAACGAAATGGAGAGAAACATGTTTTATTTGCTTATATTACGATTAATAAAGCGCCCTTCTTTTTACATATCATTAGCCATTGGTTCAATTTTAGCGATTGCTTATTTTTGGACAGAAGAAATGCCACTCAAAGAACATTTAGAACTTACAGGAGGAATTTCTTTTACCCCTTATACAAAATGGATGGGGATCGGTGGAATATCAGATTATCCAGCACTTTACATGTTCTTATTACCAATTTTGGCAACACTCCCATTTTCAGATCTGTACTCAAGAGATCGGTCAACTGGTTTTTTTCGCTTTTTAATTATTAGAGGAAAACAAAAACAATATTTCTTTAGTTTGTTTCTTATAAACTTTTTAGCAGGTATGCTCACAGCTGTCTTTTCCCTATTATTAAATATTTATTTGTCTTTCATGAGACTTCCAAATATAAAACCTGATAGAGCGATTAACAATGAGATGCCTTTAGACTCTGATAATACTTTCTTACCAGATCTATATTATACACATCCCTTTGTTCATATGCTTTTATATGTCATATTGATTGGTATTTTCTCTGGTATGTTCGCAAGTATAGCTTTGGGATTTGGAATGTTTATTAAAAAATCATTTGTTGTTCTAATTACACCTTTTGCAAGTTTATATGTCATAAACATGGTACTTTCAACACTAGGGCATCAGGAAATGATATCAACAAGCTTCTTGCAACAACAGGCTACAGATGGTGTGAGTCTAGCAAGTCTTGTTTTACACTTGTTTATCGGATTTATGTTAAGTTTTTCATTATACATTCTAGGGGTTAAAAAGAATGTTATTCGTTAAAGAACTACATATCGTTTTACTCGACATATGCCGTTATAAAGTGCGATTATTCATCTGGTTTTTTTGTTATTTGCTCTGTATTTTATATTTAGTCAAAGAAAGTATACCGCAACATGGAATAATGGGAATACCACAATCTTTAAATTTATTTTTCTCTTCCTATACATTTATTTTTCCCGTATTACCCCTTTTTCTAATGTTTTTTTCATTTGGAATCGTACCTTTTTTCGACTCTTCTCGTTTTGTTCGTTATCAAAAAAGAGAAAAAGTATTTTTATCGTTATTATTACGTGTCTTTTGGATCTGTCTAATATTCACTCTCATATACCTAATTGGTGGTTTCCTTCTGGGTGGCTTCCTGTCAGGAAGGTGGAACAACGTTTGGCTGTCTACAAAAGGAGCTCCATACTTAATATATGGCGATCAACTACCTTTAGATGAATACTTTTCATCTAATATCATGTTAATTAGATATCTGATTACAAGTTTATTGGTATTCCATCTGATCGGACTATTTGTTGTGGTTTGCTATTTGTTAAGTAAAAATTATATATACAGCTTTATTATCATTTCATCTGCTGTGATTCTTGATAAAATGCTTAATATTTATTTTGGTTTTTCTTTCATTAATGACTCACTGTCATTAGAAATGACATCTTGGCTTATACCAGGTTTATTTTCTAGAATGATTTATTTATTTAGTGGTTTTGGATTACTTTTTACTTTTCTAGCATATAAAATTTTTATCAAACAAGATTTTTTAACTGAATACGGCAATGATCATGAAAAAGAATATTAATCGAGGTGAAACTCATGTCAGAAGAATATATTAAAATTGAGGCATTAAACAAATTTATTAAAAAAAACCAAGTCCTTAAGAATATTAACTTATCATTACAAAAGGGGAATATTTATGGTTTTCGTGGACCTAATGGATCCGGAAAAACAATGTTGTTTCGTGTATTATCCGGATTAGTAAAACCAAGTGATGGAAAAGTAACTGTAGGTGGGAAACAATTACACAGAGACATCTCATTTCCCGAAAATGTTGGAATATTAATAGAGTATCCTGGTTTTATCCCAGAATATACTGGTTTTGCTAACCTAAAATTACTCTCTATGATTCAGAATAAAATTAACGATAACGAAATTTCTGCTGTGATTTCTCGTGTAGGGCTTGATCCAAATGACAAAAGAAAGTTTAAAAAGTATTCTCTTGGGATGAAACAACGTTTGGGAATAGCTCAAGCAATTATGGAAAAACCGGATTTGCTCATTTTAGACGAACCTACTAATGCTTTAGATGAGAAAGCAGTCGAAATAGTACATCAATTACTCGTAACATTAAAAAATGAAGGTAAAACAATTTTGATCGCTAGCCATGATAAAGAAACTCTTCAAAAGGTTTCAGATACGATTTATGATATTGAATCTGGTGAAATTATAAAAGAAACGATTGTTGATAGGGATAAAGAAAAATGAGAAAAAAAGTAATAGTAATTTCAGTGATGACTATAATTTTTATCTTAATCAGCATGTTCCGCTATCAACAAGTGAATAGTGAATACTCCAACTATAAAGTAACAGAAAAAAACCTTACGACAAATGAAACGTTTGAATTTCTAAAAATAAGTCATACGTTTAAAAAAGCTAAGAAAATTAATACCATTGATGAAATGAGAAATAAAATAACTGAATACCGCATACCATTTACATTAAAAAATAAAACAAACGATAAACTTCCCCTACATCCTGAATTTTATAGAATGATGAGGGGAGAGGAAGAAACCCAGACCATAGACTTTATTAATAATAAAACAGGCAAAAGAGTTAAAGATATTAAGCCTCATCAATATATAAGCGGTACCGTCACCTTTACATTTGCAAATAATGGTGAGGGAAATTTAAAAACGCCTAAACTCCATATGATCGGGAGTGATGGAATATCAGTTGAGAAATTCATTGTGAAAATTGATTACTTCAAGTAGCATATACTATTCAAATCAAAAGAAATACGTCCTTTTGTCCTCTTCTACTTTAAGAGGATTTTTTATATAAAAAGGCGAAGTTTTACTAAAGTTAAAGTACGAAGGAAATTAATATATGAAAGCAGATGAATTCATGCCAAACAATCAAAAATCCACCCCACTCCACTGAAAAATCACCATACCTCCTTCAGCACAGCACACACACAATGCCTTCATCCAAATACAAATAACCAATTGCTACTATACTAGTTGTTTTTTAAAATCTACACAAAGTTAAAGAAGTATTCTTTGAATCAGCCCTATTCTTCTCTCCAAACAACAGCTACCCTTCAATTAAACGTTTTAACTTAAGCTCCGTTTCAGTATCCTCAACTGGAGTATAGACACTGCATCTTAAATCAGTATCCCCATACACTTGTAATGAAGTGAGATTAAACAACATTTTCCCTACCTTAGCATGACGAAATTCAATTAATACTTCAGGTGCATAGCTGATCTCATTTTCATTCCATATTTTACGAAACTCAGGATATGCCTGCTCCATTTCTTCTATAAATTGCTCATACCAGTCATCCGCCACATACTGTCCATAATACGTTCTAAATATGGCGATATATCCTCTTACAAAATGCTCCCAATTCACGGCTAAACTTTTAAATTCCTTTCTTGCGAATAGTAAGCGGATGATATTCCTTTCTGCCGGAATGATTTGTTCAAAGTCCAAAAATACATTAGCTGCTGCTTGATTCCACCCAACAATCTGACTTCTTCTATCAGATATAATCGTTGGACAATAACGAAGTTCCTGCAGAATTTTCACTAAAGCCGGACTGATTTCCTTCTCATTCTCAATGATATAGGATTGTTTCACACCTTCCTCTAACGCTAAAGCGTACAAATATCTCCTTTCATCGTTATTTAATTGTAATGCACTAGAAATCGCATCTAATACCGAAGTAGATACTTTTATATCTCTGCCTTGCTCTAACCATGTATACCAAGTAAGACTCACACCGGCTAGTTGAGCCACTTCTTCTCTTCTGAGTCCTGGTGTTCTTCGGCGGGTTCCTACAGGTAAACCAACCATTTGAGGCGTGATTTTTGAACGTTGGTTTTTTAGAAATTCTGATAATGCTTGAAGTCTTGTTTCAGGTTTCATTAAGGTCTCCTTTTAAAATATTATTCATTATACTAGGATAAACAACAACTTGTAATAGGATAACACAATGGCTAAAGTTAATAAAAACAAGGAGGGAATGATCATGAAAAGAGTTGTCATTACTGGAATGGGAGTTATTTCTCCACTTGGAAATGATATAGATAGCTTTTGGAATCAACTCATGAAAGGACAATCGGGAATATCTCACATTGATTCTTTTGATACGACTGATTATAAAACAAAAATAGCTGGAATCGTTCGTGATTTCGATGCAGATGAAATATTAGGGAGAAAAGAAGCAAAACGATTAGATCGTTTTAGTCAGTTTGCCTTAGCAGCAGCCGAACAAGCATTAGAACAATCACAATTACAGTTAGATCAAGTAGATCTTGAACGTTTAGGCGTATATGTTGGATCAGGAATCGGGGGCATACAATCGCTTGTTGATCAGGTGAATGTATTAGATAAACGAGGTCCATCGAGAGTAAGCCCCAGCCTTGTCCCCATGATGATTTCAAATGCAGCTGCGGCCCAAATCAGCATCAAATTAGGCGCACAAGGGCCATCATTGTCACCGGTCACAGCTTGTTCTATCGGGAACACCTCAATTGGTGAAGCTTTCAATGCGATCCGAAATGATGAAGCAGATATTATATTTGCCGGTGGAGCAGAAGCTGCCGTCAATCAGATATCTTTGGCTAGCTTTGGAAACGCACATGCACTATCTACTAGAAACCAAGACCCAAGTCGTGCCAGCCGTCCATTCGATACAGATAGAGATGGCTTTGTGATGAGTGAAGGCGCCGGTATCTTAGTATTAGAATCATTAGAAAACGCAATTCTTAGAGATGCGCCGATATTATGTGAAGTAGTGGGATACGGAGCTAGTTCAGATGCTCATCATATGGTCGCTTCACACCCAGAAGGTAGGGGTGCCTACTTAGCCATGAAGAAAGCATTGAGAAGTGCAGATATATCAACAAGTGAAATCGATGTTATTAGTGCTCATGCAACAAGTACACAAGTAGGTGATCGTTCAGAAGTTCTAGCGATTAAGAAATTATTTGGTGATCGTTCAGGTGAAATTCCAACAACGGCGAACAAGTCAATGACTGGGCACATGTTTGGTGCTGCTGGCGGAGTAGAAGCGATTGCTTTAGTGGAAAGTTTGAGACGAGGATTGATTCCACCAACTATTAATGTAGAGAAACAAGATCCAGATTGCAATTTAGATGTTGTATTAGAAGCGAGACAGCTTCCATTGAAATATGGGCTATCCAATTCTTTTGGTTTTGGAGGACATAATTCAGCCATCTTGTTAAAACATTACGATTGAAGTGATGAAAAGGTGAAATAATGACAAAACAAGGGTTTATAGCCCTTGTTTTTTTCATGATGGGAATACCTCACAGACAAAATATGACGAGCCTCAGCAATCTGATATATTAAATGGAGAAAAGAAAATACTAAAAAACATTTAGAAAGAAGGTGACCCATGCCAAACAACCAAACACCCAACCCACTCATCACGGAAAAATCACCCTACCTCCTTCAACACGCCCACAACCCAGTTCACTGGTACCCGTGGGGGCAAGAAGCATTCGACAAAGCGAAACGTGAAAATAAACCGGTGCTTGTCAGCATCGGCTACGCCACTTGCCACTGGTGCCACGTCATGGCACACGAAAGCTTTGAAGATCAACAAGTCGCTGACATCCTAAACGAGCATTTCATTTCAATCAAGGTCGATCGTGAGGAGCGTCCGGACATTGACTCGATGTATATGTCCGTTTGTCAGATGATGACGGGGCAAGGAGGCTGGCCGCTCAACGTGTTTGTCACGCCTGATCAAAAGCCTTTTTATGCGGGGACATACTTTCCAAAAAGAAGTGCTTACGGCCGTCCCGGCTTCATTGAAGCACTGACGCAATTGCTGGATGCGTATCACAACGATCGTGATCATATTGAATCATTGGCAGAAAAGGCAACAAATAATTTACGGATCAAGGCAGCAGGGCAGACAGAAAATACGCTCACTCAGGAGTCGATTCACAAAGCCTATTATCAGCTCATGAGCAGCTTTGATACACTGTATGGCGGCTTCGGTTCTGCGCCTAAATTTCCTGCGCCTCATATGCTCACGTTTCTCATGCGCTATTTTGAATGGACAGGGCAAGAAAATGCGTTATATGCTGTCACAAAAACGTTAAACGGCATGGCAAACGGCGGTATTTATGATCATATTGGTTCTGGATTTACTCGATATTCAACCGATGAAAAATGGCTTGTGCCGCATTTCGAAAAGATGCTGTATGATAACGCCTTGCTAATAGATGCCTACACCGAAGCCTATCAAATCACTCAACACCCTGAGTACGAAAAGCTTGTCCAAGACCTCATTCAATTTATCAAACGAGACATGATGAATCGTGATGGCTCTTTTTATTCAGCAATCGATGCCGATTCGGAAGGAAAGGAAGGGCAATATTACGTTTGGACAAAAGATGAGATCATGACTCATTTAGGTGATGACCTCGGCACTTTATTTTGTGCGGTCTATCACATCACAGAGGAAGGAAATTTTGAAGGACAGAACATCCCTCATACCATTTCCACCTCATTTGATGACATCAAGGCAGCATATTCAATCGACGACAAAACCCTTCATTCCAAACTGCAATCCGCTCGACACATCTTACTCACTGTAAGACAGCAGCGACCTGCACCGCTAATCGATGACAAGGTACTCACCTCGTGGAATGCGCTGATGATTTCCGCACTTGCCAAAGCAGGGAGTGTCTTTCATGAAAAAGAGGCCATACGCATGGCAAAACAGGCGATGTCTTTTCTCGAAACACACCTCATCCAACAGGGACGCCTCATGGTCCGCTTCAGAGAAGGGGACGTAAAGCATCTAGGCTTTATCGAGGATTATGCGCACATGCTCACAGCGTATATGTCTTTATACGAAGCGACCTTTGACCTAGATTGGCTGACAAAAGCCAGAGCCGTTGCTGAAAATATGTTTGAACTGTTTTGGGATGAGCAAATCGGGGGCTTTTTCTTCTCAGGCTCAGATGCAGAAGCGCTTATCGTTCGTGAAAAAGAAGTATATGACGGGGCCATGCCGTCTGGTAACAGCACCGCACTCCAACAGCTTCTGAAACTAAGCAGAATGATCGGACGTCAAGACTGGATCAAGACACTAGAGAAGATGTTCAGCGCCTTTTACGTCGATGTCTCTTCCTATCCAAGCGGACATACCGCCTTTTTACAAGGACTATTAAGCCAATATGCCGTAAAACGAGATATCATTATTCTCGGAAAAAAGGGCGACCCGCAAAAAGAACAGCTTCTACAAGCATTGCAAAAACGATTCATGCCATTTGATCTCATTTTAACTGCCGAAACAGGGCAAGAATTAGCAAGGCTCGCACCTTTTGCAAAAGATTACAAAACGATCAACGACAGCACGACAGTCTATATTTGTGAAAACTACAGCTGCCGCCAGCCGATCACCAATCTCGACGAAGCGATGGAACAATTATTTCAAATTTGAGCTGTCATATGATGACTATGAGAAGACAAAATGAGGACAAACAGATAAAAAAAATGTCAATCCGCTAACAATTCGTCTATACGGTTTTATTTTTCCTCTAAAACGGTTAGAATGCGCACTAGATGTTCTCATACCGAAGGGAGAGAAAATAATTGAAAAAAGTATCATATACACTCATTGCTTGCCTGTTATCAGTGGGGCTTGCAGCCTGCTCATCAAACGATGCGAAACAGGATAAGCAAAACGATTCAGCCAATAGCAGGGAAACAACACAGGCTGACCAAAAAGAGCAGCAAAAGCAAATGGAAGAGATGCAAAAGAAATTAGACGCACAAAAAATTGATGATCAAAAGGTCGTTGCGACCGTCAACAAAGATAAAATCACAGGAAGTGAATACAATAGCGCCCTATCAACCATTCAAGGTCAACTTCAGCAGTCAGGACAAGACCCAACATCTAAAGAAGGCGCAAAAGCTGTCAAAAAGCAAACCATTGATGCGCTAGTAGGTCAAGAGCTCATCCTGCAAGATGCTGAGAAGAAGGGCTATAAAGCCTCTGACAAGCAAGTCCATAAGCAGCTAAAAGAAGAAAAGAAACAATTTAAAGACAATGCTCAATTTGAAGAAGCACTCAAAAAGAGCGGACTGACAATGGATCAGCTGAAAAGTGATATTGCCGACAGCATCAAATACAGCCAATATGTCGACAAAGAAATTAAATCAGCCTCTGTGTCTGAAAAAGACGTCAAAGCGTACTATGACCAATACGCCGAACAAATGAAAAAACAAAAACAAAAAGCACCTGATTTCAAAGACGTCAAATCACAAATCAAGAAGCAGTTAGAATCTCAAGAAAAGCAAAAAGAAGTACAAAAAGAAATTGATCAACTAAAGAAATCTGCAAAAATTGATGTATCAATTTAACCACTATTAAAAATCCGCCATTGTGCGGATTTTTTTCATCACTTCATGAACTGTTTTTCCAAAATAATGACAAAAGCCTCATCATAAACATCTTCTCCAGCCGATATGATGGGAGTACAAAAGAAAGCGTTATCAATTCTTTTGTCTCTGAAAAAGTATAAGATCAAAGACAGACCTCGTACTTTTGTTTCAGTCATATCTACAAGAGGAGGATGTTTATGTTCAAATGGTTCAAACCAGCTCCGCATATCGACAGGCTCGATGATGCCAAAACAGACGAAACCTATAAACGGCTGCGTCTGCAAGTCTTTTTGGGAATCTTTATCGGATATGCGGGCTACTATTTGCTGCGCAAAAATTTCGCATTTGCCATCCCTTATTTACAGGAAGAGGGGTTCACAAAAAGTGAATTAGGCTTTGTACTAGCGGCCGTTTCAATCGCTTATGGCTTTAGTAAATTCATTATGGGGATGATCTCAGACCGGTGTAACCCAAGATACTTTTTAGCCGCTGGACTCTTTCTATCAGCTCTTATCAATATTCTATTTGTCTCATTTCCATGGGTGACATCCAGTGTATGGATCATGTTTTTATTCATGTTCTTAAACGGCTGGTTTCAAGGAATGGGGTGGCCGCCATGCGGACGAACGATGGCACATTGGTTTTCGGTGAGTGAACGTGGAACAAAAATGTCGATTTGGAACGTCGCTCACAATATCGGTGGAGGAATTCTTGCACCGCTTATCACATTAGGAATTGTTCTGTTTGCGACGTGGAAAAGTATCTTTTTCTTCCCTGCCATCATCGCCATTATCGTCTCCTTCGTCATCATTCTTCTCGTACGGGACACCCCGCAATCCGCTGGTCTTCCGCCAATTGAAGAATACCGAAATGACTATCCGGCACAACAATATGAAGATCAAGAAAAAGAATTAACAGTAAAAGAGATTTTGTTTAAATATGTACTCAACAACAAATTCCTTTGGTATATCGCCATTGCCAACGTCTTTGTGTACTTTGTCCGTTATGGGGTCGTAGACTGGGCACCTACCTATTTAACAGAAGCAAAAGGATTCTCACCAGAGCATTCACGCTGGTCTTATTTCCTTTATGAATATGCAGGCATCCCTGGTACATTATTGTGCGGGTGGATTAGTGACCGCTTCTTTAGAAGCCGCCGCGCACCTGCTGGCGTCCTCTTTATGATTGGCGTATTAATTGCGGTTCTTGTGTACTGGTTAAACCCTGCTGGCAATCCAATGGTTGATAACATTGCCCTCATCAGCATCGGGTTTTTAATTTACGGACCCGTCATGCTCATTGGACTGCAAGCCATTGATCTCGCTCCGAAAAAAGCCGCTGGCACTGCTGCCGGGCTGACAGGATTCTTTGGATATATTGGTGGCTCTGCTTTTGCTAATGCCATGATGGGTGTCGTCGTCGATCACTATGACTGGACAGGAGGTTTCATTTTACTAGTTGGTTCTTGTATCCTTGCAATTGTGTTCCTCGCCATGACATGGAATACAGGAAAGCGCGTAGAGCAAGCTTAATGAAAATCACATAAAAGATTCATCTCCGCCCAACATGCCCTTTACATCTATTTCTTATGATGGAGGCAGTTACCGTAAAAGGAGGATAAAATATGAATAAAAGTAGATTACTTGCTTTCGTGTTACTCTCTTTTGCTTTACTGTCTTTTGGTTGGGTGCCGACCACCATATCGGCACATGAACATCTTTTATCTCCAGATCGCATTTTAACCGTTGCACACCGCGGAGCATCAGGGTATGCCCCAGAGCATACCCTAGCTTCCTACAAGCTCGCCACAAAGATGAATGCAGATTACCTCGAACTCGACCTTCAAATGACAAAGGATGGACACCTCATCGTCATGCACGATGAAACGGTTGACCGGACGACAAACGGAACAGGCTGGGTCAAAGACCTCACACTTGCCGAAATCAAACAGCTCGATGCCGGTGCATGGTTTAACGAAGCCAACCCCGACAAACAAAATGCCCACTTTATTGGACAGCAAGTCCTCACATTAGATGAGGTATTACGCTACTTCGGTAAACGAGAAAATTATTATATTGAAACCAAAAAACCAGACATCTATCCGCAAATGGAAGAAAAACTATTGGCCGTCTTAAAGAAACATCATCTTCTTGGAAAACATACGAGAAAAGGGCAGGTCATCATCCAATCTTTCAGCCAAGAAAGTCTATTAAAATTGCAGAAACTCGCCCCTCGGCTTCCAAAAGTACAGCTATTAGATAGAGCGCAAATGACGTCTATTACAGATGATCAGCTCGACTTCATCAAATCATATGCAGTGGGGGTCGGACCGAATTTTAGAGCTTTGACACTTGAAAATGTACAGCAGGTCAGAAGCCATGGACTCCTCCTTCACCCATATACGGTAAACAGCGAAGTAGACATGACACGTCTTCTGCAATACGGCGTCACCGGTCTTTTCACCAACTTTCCAGATGTCTTTCAGCGTGTCAAAGCTTCTCTGTAAACGACAAAAGCCTTGCGGTTGTTCCGCAAGGCTTTTGATTATTCCACCGTTTGATTAGATGGAGCAGTTTGGATCGGTTTTCTCTTTCCAATCCCAAATATGAAGAAGCTAAGCGCTACAACAATCAAGAAAACAATCCCCACAATAAGAGAAATACGCGTATCCTGATTAATGAGCATAAACACAAGAACCATCAATAAGAAGCCAATCGTAAGATAATTAGAAACTGGTGCTAGCGGCATCTTAAATGGATGCTGATCAAGCGCTGCCCCCTTCGCTTTTCTGAAGCCAATATGACTAATCAAAATGACAAACCAAGGCACCATACCAGGAAGGACACTCGCACTATACACATAAACGAAAATGTTTGGCGGAGAAACGTAATTTAAGACCACCCCAACCGCTAAACCAATTAGCACAGCAAATGTCCCAAAATACGGTACACCATTCTTCGAAATTTTTGTGAAGAAAGCAGGTGCCTGTCCATTCACACCTAATGTATAAAGC
Organism: Bacillus sp. S2(2019); assembly: GCF_005144805.1. NCBI lineage: Bacteria > Bacillati > Bacillota > Bacilli > Caryophanales > Bacillaceae > Bacillus > Bacillus sp. S2(2019). Next base: position 50,623 of record NZ_SWFL01000004.1, on the reverse strand, counting down.
ATACGTCCCGCACTGAAGATTCCACTATTACAGCCGGACATCGCTGCTGTAATGACAACAAAGTTAATAATACCTGCTGCTGCCGTAATTCCAATTTTCGCAAACGTCGCCACAAATGGACTGCCGAGCGTATTCAGCTGATCCCACGGATACACCGTCACGATGACAAAGATCGCACCGATATAGAAAATCAAAATACGCCAGATGATGCTTTTGATGGCATTTGTCAGCGTCTTTTGTGGATTTTGCGCCTCACCTGCAGTAATCCCAATGAGCTCTACCCCTTGATAGGCAGCAATCACTAGGGACAATGCAAACAAGAAACCGCTAAATCCACCTGTAAAGAATCCGCCGTGCGCCCAAAGGTTAGACAAACCAATCGCTGTTCCACCATTGCCAAACCCAAAGAAAATAATGCCTAAACCTGCAATGATCATTAAAATAATCGTCACAATCTTGATCATCGCAAACCAGAATTCAAACTCACCGAATGACTTAACCGAAATCAAGTTGGCCGCACCTAAAATGATCATGGCGATTAATCCGGGAATCCACGCCGGTAACTCCGGGAACCAATATTTCATATAAGCGCCTACGGCGATAATCTCAGACATTCCAACAATGACCCACTGGAACCAGTTACTCCAAGCTGTCATATACCCCGCAAGCGGATGAATATATTGATGCCCAAATGTAGCAAACGATCCCGTACTCGGTTCAAGATACAACATTTCTCCCATCGCACGCATAATAAAAAAGATAAAAATACCACACACTGCGTACGCGAGAAGAACCGATGGACCTGTCCATTGAATGGCTTTAGCTGACCCCATAAATAAGCCAACACCAATTGTGCCGCCAAGCGCAATCATTTGAATATGACGAGCACTTAACCCTCTCTTTAATTCCTTTTGAGCCACTTCTATTCCCCCTCATCAACAAACAACATAAAAAATAAAAAATCAGAATTTTCATTCTGATTCAAAATCTTCAATCTTTCGATGTATATTATCATAATAAATCTACCCTTAAAAAACAATTGTTTTTTTGAGGAAAACACCGTTATTATAATATTCAGATATTTAAATTCCTTAAATTTTGTTATTTGCATATAAAAAGTTAGGAACCTTTTATAACTAAACATATTTTTAAAACACGACCTTCTTCTACTAAATAAAGACCGAACAACGATAATCAAAAAGACATAATCAAATGACTATGCCCTTCAATCATATTCTCATAATATTTCTAAAACACCGTACGCTTAATAAAGACTCTACTGCTTTTTATCTTTTTTTTCTCTAGTAAGAATCTTTATTGTAAATAAGGAGACTAAGCCGATTAATATCAACACGACCTCCATCGTACCGGAAATATGACTAAACTTCAAAAAGGCTATAAGTAGAATAACCATTCCAACACCTATATAAAAGATTAAATTATTATTTTTTTTTGATGAATTCGACATATACTAAATCTCCTTTTTTGTATATTTAAATAAATACAGTTAAAGATTTATATATACAAATAACAGCCGCAATCACAATTATTTGTACATTTGGTTTCTTCTCAACATATCTTAACCACAGACTAACAACAACTAAACCTAGATAAAAGAACGGATTGAAGAAGATATTCGTTGAGAAATTTTCTGCTGTCAGATTATTTGCGTTTGATAACACAATAGTGTCTAACACTTGGTTTACATTTAAAATGAGATTAAATAAACTAGCAATGAAAAAGCTTTTCATCATATTTACTCTAATGTTCATCATGACAGAGCTAATATGAATGAGTAAAGAAACAATCACAACATCTATTAATGACGCTAAAATTAATAGTATAATTGTCATTAAAATCACCGTATTTTCCCCTACATTGATAGATGATTTTTTTAATAAGGGGGCAGAAATAGCATCTGTAATGTAAAGCGATACAATGAAATGAATGAATATAATGACGCTCCAAATGAATAGTAAATTAAGCTTTTCTTTTTTTAACATGTCCATCTCCCTATAAACAAAAGAAGTTCACTATAATAAGAATTCAACCACTGCAGCTAATAACAATAAAGCTGTCCCATAAATAAAGTATCGGATGACTGTATAAATATCTCTCCAAAAATCAAATCTGTGATCAAAAACGAAATATTTCAAAAACAAACTGACTGGATAAATACCGATTTTAAAGAAAAAATAAATTGCAGGAAGTTCAATCACTCCATGCAAAATATGATAAAGAACGTATCCTATATCATGCCCTAACAATAGAGCTCCCTTCATTGTCACTCCAAGCAGATATGCATTTGAAGCGATGAGAAAGGTGGTGAGCAGGCCTGCTGTAACGACACCAACGACAAGAACCATACAGTATAAAAAATTGTTAGTAAAATAAAGGAACACACTATCCTCTACATACATGACATCCGAGGGTGCTTTTTTAGTTATTATAAAACCAATAACACCGAATACTACATGAAGGAGTATAAATGATAGAGTAGAGACTGCTGAAAGTCTAACTTTAATTTTATTTATGAACAATTTCTTCATACTGCTCCTCTAAATAAAAAACCTTATCACATATCCCTCTTAATGTTTCAATTTGATGTGTTGAGAATATAATCGAACATTGTTTGCTCGCAAGTTCTTTAAATTTTTCAATGATCACTTTTTGACTTTTCTCATCAATACCTGTAAGTGGCTCATCTAATAATAAATAATGAATATCTTCATTGATGAGTGCGGCACAAAGCCCCAATTTTTGTTTCATTCCGTGAGAATAATGTTTGATCAATTTATCCTTATTCGGATATAGAGTATAGTCCTTTAAAATACTATGAATCTTTGCAACATCTTTTTTCTTAGAAACAGATTGTATAAATACAAGGTATTCATATCCTGTTAAATATTCATATGATCTAGGTACGTCAGGCACAAACACTACATTTTCCTCGGCCTCTTTCACGATATCACCACTATGTAACTCATAAATACCAGCTAAACATTTTAATAATGTCGATTTACCCGAGCCATTAGAACCAACTACAGCAACAATTTCGCCTGGTATTAACTCTAAATTGATCTTTTCAAAGATCAAACTGTTTCCATAACTAAAAGATGCTTTCTTAATTTGCATTTTTCATTACATCCTTCACCTTGGTATTTCTCAAATACAAGATCGCGACGACGAGAATTGAAATTTGGATCACGATTAACGTCACTATGTACTTTCCTAATTGAAATGGCATCTCCAGACTAAAAATTTCCATGATGAATATAAAGGAAAGCAAAATAGAGATTATGTACAAATAAACATTTTCAAATACGACTGCCTTACTTGAGTTTCCTATTTCATAATCACTCTCTGGATTTATTTTCGGAAAGAGTATGGCACCAATCGTAGCAGCTAGCCCCATATTGATAAATACAAAAACAATTAAAAGAGCAACGCCAGTAATGAATGAATAAGGAATATGTAAGATGACCATAGTTATGACACTAAAGATTACTGGAATCCCAGATAAAATCAAATAGATATATACTTTCTGAACCAAGATTTCATTTAAAGAAATATTCCATGCAGTATTTGGTGGCAATGCAAAAAATTCAATATCAGGGCTAATCACCTTTTTTAGATAATCTGTTATAAAATTTGAGAAAGCCACAGCGATAAATATGATGGATAACAGAATATAGGAATCATTCCCTTTTAATAATAAACTAACCAATACCGGAACTATCGCTAAGGCACATACATGTAGGACATATAAATATTTCAAAAACCTGAGTTTATTGTAGTAAGTTCTTTTTATAAGTAAGATATCTTTGTTAAAGAATACCCTCTTTTTAAACCTCACCTTATGCTGAACAACAGTTTCCTTTGCATTTAATTCTTCTTTACCAATTTTTCGAAACACCTTATGATGGTGAAACACCATAGACAAAATAAATAGAACTAAACAGGTAATTAATAATTCAGTCAAGATGTTGAATAGATCAAATTGAAAATGATTATAGACTTGTATAATCTCCGATTCGAAATAATGGAAAATGGCTAACAGTACGATATACGCAGTAAAACATACTAAAATGAGCTTGACTAACCGTATATTTTGGCCAATACCTTTTTGAAAGTAGCTTCTATAAAAATGATAAGAAGAAAAGTTCATCACTGTTATAATGATGATTATCACTAATAACACAAAATAAATGATGTTTAATTGATTCTCAACCATAAACATAGGCACAAAAAAAATCAAGGAGAATTTAAAGACAGTTTTACCGAAAAAATAAAAATAAATATGCCGATAAATTTTTCTAAATGATTCTGTTCTATCCACAATTACATTTTGATGTAACGTGTAAATCAAATAATTCTTTATAGGGAAATCTCTCGCATCTATAATTGCTAAGATGCAACATAACGTACTTATAAGGGTCATGTCTAATATACGAGCTTTTAAAACAAAAAATAAACCTATACCTATTGCAGGATAAATGATGAAAAATCTTAAAGATAGAAATAAATATGTAGCATGACCTAACCATTGTGGTAATGATGCTTCATCTATTTTCTTCCTAAGATACATTTTTTCAAATAGTAAAGCTAATCTCATATATATCACCTAATATAGTGTATTGGGGGAGAAGACAAAGCTTAGTAGTTAATAACTGCTTTTCTTCCCTGTGCCTTTGCTATTGCTTTTAAAGCACCGATTGCTCCAGCTAGAGCAAGTCCTACACCTGTGGCTGCGCCAACAATGCCAATAATAGATGCAATTGTTCCGCCTGCCATAATAAGGTCTGCAATTTTTTCAGCTGTACTTAGTTCAATGCCAAGCTTGGCTACTAAAAAGTTCTGATTAATACTCATAAAAGCAACAGAAGTTACAGCGACCGTTGCGATTAATGACATAAAACCTAATCCAAATAATTTTTTACGTGTTGTTAAGCTCATAAGTATTCCCCTTTTCTTTGATTATTTTCTCCCCCTTATTTATATCTTGTCATTTAAATTGTATAATTTCAACATTAAATACAAATTATATTATAATTAGTAAATTAATACTATTACACTAGATCTATCAATTAAAATGGAAATAAGAATAAAGACTGTTCTTGAAATAGGAGACATTGTAAAAAATAAACCTAAAGACCCCGAAATCATTTCATCAAAAAGATTGTCTACACACTATAATTCTAGTATTTACTACTAGGTCCAGCTCACAGTAGCCTTTTATAATACCTAAAAAAGTTGTAACACGGATTAGTTAATTTCAATCAGTTCCATAAGGTAGATCATATCAAAAAAAACTCGTAGAGAATCTTTGTTTCTCTACGAGCTGAGACCGCTCACACGGTCTTCTCAAGCTCAAAATGCAAATTCATCGGCACATCTGGCAAAGCCGAGGCCTCCTCCATATTCGTCGTAGGTGTTTTCTCATCCACTTCCTCAAATCGAAAACCGTCAGCCCAGACTGTTCCATGACCGCTGAGTAACACTCCAAAATGAATGGATTCACTGCGCGTAGGAACATCTAATACGATCGCATATTGATTCCATTCCGTAGAATCTGTCACAGGTCGATTCTGCATATTATCAAACTGCACCGTATCACCCTTTCCGTCATCTACCCGCATCCAAATTCCTGCTGAAGATACATTCTCTGTTTTCAAGAAAGCAGAAAGCTTCAATCGCTTGCCTGCATACTCTTTTGCTTGAAACCCCTGCATCATTGTCGCAAACTGTCCATCTTGTACGCCTTCTTTAGATGATAAAACACCTGATTGCTTACCCGTATGAAATTCTGCTGTATCAACACCCATCTCATACATATGCGGATGTGAACCACTCAAACCCCAGCCAGGTACTGCTTCATGTAATGTCATCGAATCTTCCTCCTTTTTCATTTGCATGTCTCTCATCATGGACCTGTACATTCCGGGAGGTAAGGAATACAGATGCTTAAAAGCACGCGTAAAGGCTTCCTGCGATTGGAATTGTAACGAAAAAGCGATGTCTAAAATCCCCTGATCCGTATACAAAAGAAGCTGTGCAGCCGTAGCTAATCTTCGTTTCCGCACATATTCCCCCATCGACAGCCCGGTTTCTCGTTTAAACACACGCAGCAAATGAAAATGTGAATATCCTACTTTCTCAGGCACCTGTCTCAGCGACAGCTCATCCATCAAATGCGACTCCAAATAAGAAATCACCTCTTGCGTCACCCGACTATACATCATCTCCCTCACCTCTTCTTGATCATAAAACAAATCAGTTCACTCGTTTTGATCAAAATTGCGATGTTTCATCTGTCCAGCTGAGGAGGAAAACCGCTAACGTGAGCGCTCGTTGTTCGATAGAAACTCCCTCACATCATCTGCGATTTCTTTTGATTTCGTATGATGCAAATAATGGCCGCCTTTGAAAGTAACGATTTTTCCGTGGTCTACATTTTTCAGCAGCTCTTCATGCATTGGTTTCCAGTTTGGTGTTTCTTTCTCCGTTTGATCCGCTAGATAGAAAGCAACAGGAAGCTTCTTAGGGAAATGTAGACGTTGAGCGTTTTTAAAATTGTTTCTAAAGTTTTCTGCCTCACTAGCTTGGCTTTCATCCAAAAAATTTCGGAAAGTCAGCATTTTAATCTGAGCCTTCGTTTGATCATCTACTTTAGGCATCACCAGTTGTTCTGGATTCATTTTCACTATCAATCTGTAAAAGCCGGATTGATGAAGCAACTGTAAGCTGGAGACTGGCAATTCATCCGTTTCCTGTTTAGGAACACTCGTATCAATGCCAACAAAGGCTTGGACTTCTTTTTCATATTGATTCACATATTCTAATCCATAGATGCCAGAAATCGAATGACCCATGAGCGTATATTTTTTAATGTTGAGTTTCTGCAAACATTCATGAATCTCATCCACAATGTTTTGACTTGTCCTTACTTTATCTGTGTCGTCACTTAAACCATAACCAAACGGTTCAATCACAACGACTCTATAATATGGCGATAACTCCTTGACTAACGGTTTAAAATCAAGCACGGGTGAAGCAGTTCCATACCCTGGTAGAAGGACAATCGTTTCTTTCCCATCGCCTTGAATGAGCACATTCATCTGCTTCCCATCCACCAAGACCTTTTGCCCATAAGCTTCTATTTTCCCCTGTTCTCTTTCATTACTAATTAGATTCACAACATAAACACTGGCTACAAATACAACCAAGACAGTCAGAATGGTACATAGAGCAATCAGCATTATTTTCAGTAATTTTTTCATTATTTTTTCTTCCCTTCATGATGAAGTACCCTAGCTTGCATCCGCAGATAAAAGATTAGTATTTTCTTTCACAATAGATAATGCCAATTGTATTTGCGCAAACACTTGATACATACATAAACGTAATCGCTATATAAAACCATTCCGTTGGAGATGATAATTCATGAACAAAAACTTGAATGACAGCCACCAATATATAGGCTAATGCCACACCTACAATTGAAAAACTTCCAGCTTTCGCTAAAATAAATTGACCCCGTTCATCCTGTTTATATTCACGGCTTTTCTTAAATTGAAAGACCGTACTTAAGATAGAAAGGATAATCAGAGAATAAAGTATGATCGTTGTCATCATCGCTGTTGTTCCTCCTTGTCGACCTCTTGAAAAACGTCATATAAATCTACTTCAAATGTTCTCGCAATTTGAAATGCTAGTTTTAAAGACAAAGAATATTTACCATTTTCAATCGCTGCCACAGTTTGACGAGTCACACCTAACTTCTCTGCCAAATCCTTTTGTGTCCAGTCTCTTTCTGCCCGTAATACTTTCATTCTATTTTTAATTTCCATTTCAGATTCCTTTCTTAAAGGATGTTTTATTTAACATAATGTTAAAAATAATTAACATTATGTTAAATAACAATAACCTGTTTTCTGCAGGATGTCAATTTCACCGGATGCAAAAAAGAATCATCCATTTTGAAAGGCCTACCTCAAAATGAATGATTCTCTATAAATGATGTGATCATCTGATTTAAAACACTTTCCTCTGGTAAATCGCAGTAGAAAATCCCCAAGATAGCAAGTAGATGAGCATAATCAGTACAGTTGACCCCGTATATACAATAGGGATCGATAAATTCATGATAAAATCAGTGATCCCACTGAATTGCTCTGCTAAATAGAGAACAACAGGCGGTCCCATAGCAGATAATACGATAAAGCCAATGATCACTGCCGTTGTGATATAACCAGGCTTTAAGATATAAAACAATGGAAACGTACATGCTGCGAACAATAAAAACAACCCGCTGCCAATCGCAATATCTGACAGCGAAAACAGCTTCCCAAACACAAATAATGCAGCACTTGTCAGCACGATCGCAATACTCATATAGAAAATGGCGCCAAGATAACGTGATGCGATAATTTCTTTACGTGTATAGGGCAAGGAATTTAATAGAATATTCGTTTCTGCCTTCTCATCATAAGCATATGTGTTAAATGGAATGAAGACACTAGCGACTAGAAACGTTAATACTGGATGGACATCCATGAAAATGAAAAATAAGATAAACGGAATAAAAATAAGTAACTGCTTCTTTTGCAAAATCACATCACGCTTAATTAAATGAAACATGCGCAACCCCGCCTTTCAAATAAAACATGATATCCTCAAGCGACGCCGGTTCAATCACAACAGCATCCCCAAAAATAAGTTTCACCTCATCAATCCGATCTGTTAATGCTTCAAATCCGGCTGCCGTACGCTGAATATGGATAAACGCCTTTTCTGTGTCTCGATCCAGCAAATCCAGGCTCCCCTTCACCAGCACATAATTCTCCGCCACCTCATGAATCGACTGTTGAAAGACCAATCTTCCATTTTGTATAAACGCAATATAATCCGCAATGCGATCTAAATCAGTCGTCATATGCGTTGAGAAAAAAATCGTTCGATTTCCATCAATCATCAATTCTTGTAACGTGCCGAGCAGCTCTCTTCTAAAGACCGGATCTAAACCAGCAGTTGGTTCATCCATGATAATCAGCTCTGCATGGTGCGACAGCGCAATCGCAAGCGATGCCTTCATCTGCATCCCTTTTGAAAATGTTTTAATCGCTTTATGAAGCGGCAAGCCAAACTGTTCAATATATTGATAAAATAGCCTATCATCCCAGCGTTTATAGGCAGGTGCCACAATACGTTTGATGTCTTTTAAACTCAATCCTGGGAAAAAAACGTTAGCATCGTAAACAAAGCCAATTCGTTCCTTAATCTCTTTTTCATGCGTACGATAATCTAATCCAAAAATTTTAATCTCACCAGAATCTGGTTTTAACAAATTCATGATCATTTTAATCGTGGTCGACTTACCGGCTCCATTTTCTCCAATAAACCCAGTAACAAAGCCCTTTTTGACCTGTAAATCAAGATTCTGCACAGAAAAGTCTTTGAACCGTTTTGATACTCCTTTGAATTCAATCACGTGCTCCACTCATCTCACTCCTCATACAAGAACTTTAATAACTGCTGCAATTCATCAAAAGATAAGCCTAATTCCTTGCCGTTTGTAACAACCGCTCCAAGCTGTTCCTCAATCACCTTCAATTTTTTCTCTCTCATGACCTCTAGGTTTTGCTCGGCAACAAATGATCCCTTACCGACAATCGAATAAATAAATCCTGCCTTCTCTAACTCTTCATATGCACGTTTTGTTGTGATGACGCTGATTTGTAAATCCTTCGCCAGCTTTCGGATAGACGGCAGTCCCGCACCTTCTGCAAGCTCACCCGTTAAGATCAACGATTTGATTTGCGTCGTAATTTGCTCATAGATAGGCTCCTTAGAATGGTTAGAAATCGTAATTTGCATATAAAAACCTCTTTTTTCTGTACTGGTATTCGCAATGAAATATTGTATATACACTATATATACATTATATACACACTGAAAAAATATTCAACTCCTTTTATGAACTTTTTTGAATGCGATCCAACTAAAAAACCGCACAGCTCTTCAGCCATGCGGTTCCTCAACAAATCAATTTATCTCCAATATACCCATTTTCCCACAAGCCATTCCACAGGCCCTCTTCTCCACTTTTTCAAATAGAGATAGCTGATGAACAGCTGTGCTGTGTAAAGTCCAACAGCAAGTAGCAGTCCAAACATTGAGCCCATTTGTCCGAATAACCCAAGTCCGTAAGAATAGAAAATCGTTGTACAAATAATAGATTGTGCTAAATAGTTTGATAAAGACAATCGGCCAAGTCCTGCAAGCAGACGTTTCAATCCTTGTGCAACCTTTGAATAGTAAAAGACAATAAAAGCTTGAATATAACCGATCGTCAGGACATAGGCTCCTAACGTCATCACCATTTCACTCCAAGGGGCATCAATAAACGTCGCACATTTTAAAGCGAGCCCGATCAAAATCATCCAGATCCAGCCTTTACGATACGCCATTCCTCGATCTTCTTCTGTCAGATGACCTTTTTTCCCAATGGCCATGCCAAGCAGTGCAAATGGCCCCACCATGATCGTACCGAATAGAAAACCTAAGATCGGCATCAACGTAATGGTCACGATCGCCATAATAATGGTCACAATCATCATATCGTCTTCAATCGTCACCCGGCTCAATAAAATATCACCGTATGCACCCTTCGCATACACATCCGTTAACAAATCATCATTTCCATAAACAAAGGTCATCAGATATGGTAAAACCACTAATGACAAAGCACCTAACACACCTGACCAAATCAGCATTGTTTTGATCCGGCTGCTTAAAAACATCATCAAGAAAAACGTACATGCTCCATAATATAAGAGAATATCACCATTCCAAATGAATATGTAATGCAGCATCCCAAGCACAATAAGACCAAAGCCGCGGCGAACGACGATGGCATTCGTATTCAGCCCCTTGGCCTTTGTAGATTCAATCAGTTTGATAAAAGAATACCCAAACAAAAAGGAGAAAATCGGATAAAATGACCCCTGGAACAAGATCTCCGTCACATATACCCCAAACTCCTGTCCCCATATGCTCGGATCAAACATCTTCTCAAAATCATAATCATATTGAAAATTAAGCATATTCACAATCAAAATACCTAATAAACTAAAACCACGTAAACTATCAATAAACTCAACCCTAGATTCCTTCAACACGACAGCTCCTTAAACATATAACAAATTTAAGATATACCTATATATTTTACCAAATTCTTTTGAAATACGTATATATATTTCCCTAAAAAAGTGATCTGTCATCCCATCAGAGAATCCAACCTATCTTATGATTCAATTTCCCCCTATTTTCACCTCATCTTGATCAACAAAACGCTCATTCAAGGAAAAATCCGAGGGTCCCTGACATTTTATCTCTAAATAGCACAATATATCTTCATATTATTTCAATTATTATATAAATTTTACATTTTATTGTGAATATACCCTTCATTGACATTGAATATTTCTTCATATACACTTTGGGTGGATTTAGGAATAACATTCCTAATCTATCAAATTCTAGAGGGGGAATATCATCATGAATGATCAAAATTTATGTGATATCATGAGACACCACGCCACTCACACGCCGCATCATCCAGCTTTAGCGTGCAACCATCAGAACATCACATATGCTGAACTTGAGAAACAAAGTAACCAGTTTGCCAATTACCTTATCAAAATGGGCGTAACGAAAGCTTCTCATATTGGCCTAGCCTTAGAAAGATCACCACAATTGATTGTCTCTATTCTCGCTATCACCAAAATAGGAGCCGTTTATGTGCCTATAGATATAAATTACCCTAGTGAACGTATTCAATTTATGATTGAAGATGCCGAACTATCGTTTTTACTCACAACATCACATGTCACTCAAAGCCTAATCTCCTTGCCTATTCCCACTATCTACTTAGATAAAGAAAAACATCTCATCCTTACACAATCAACGTCAAACCCGTCTTTTGATGTCAAACCTTCTGATGCCGCTTATATCATGTATACCTCTGGCACAACAGGAAAACCAAAAGGTGTTGTCATTACACATAGATGTATCATGCACCTAACGCATAACCCTTCCTTTCTGCCCGTTAATTCTTCTGATACCTTAGCATTATTATCTACCATCTCTTTTGATTCCTCTACATTTGAAATATGGTCCGCTTTATTAAATGGAGCGACACTCGCTATTCCTCCTTCTGGAAAACTGACTCCTGAACTCGTCAGTCAAACCATTAAAGACTATGATGTATCGATTCTTTTTTTAACTACTGGATTGTTCAACTTGATGATGGAGTTACACCTGAACGATATCAAATCAGTTAAATACATCGTCTCTGGCGGAGATGTCATGTCTCCTCAAGTCGTTCATCAAGCATTAAAGGAGCTCCCACATACGACCATCATTAATGGCTATGGCCCGACAGAAAATACAATCTTCACAACAACTTTTCAACTGCCAGACACCTGGGATGATCTCGTCAGTATACCAATTGGCAGACCTGTAGCAGGAACCATCATTGACATCACAAATGAACAAGGTGAATCTGTCTCTCAAGGACAAATAGGGGAACTCATCACTTCAGGAGATGGACTAGCATTAGGCTACTGGCGAAGAGAAAACCTAACAAAGGAACGTTTCATCGAACGGGATGGAAGAACCTATTACAAAACAGGGGATCTTGTTCGACAACAACCTGATGAGCTGATTGAATATATTGGTAGAAAGGATGACCAAGTCAAAATTAGAGGCTTTCGTATTGAGCTTAGCGAGATTGAGCATGTGTTGATCCAGCACCCAAGTGTTAAATCCTGTTTGGTGACAGCCACAGAAGTTATACCTGGGGATAAACGCATCATTGCATACATCATTCCATCCAACAAAAAGACATGGGATCTATATACCATTCAAACTTATGCAAAGAAAACATTCCCTGATTTCATGCGCCCTGCACATTATGTTCTATTGACAAACTTCCCTACGACCACAAATGGAAAAGTCGATCGAAAAGCACTACCAAGATATCATTTCGACAGACCCAAACTGCAAACTGAATATGTCGCACCAACTAATCAAACCGAAGAAGCACTCTGTGAAATATGGACAGACCTATTAAAGGTAGAGCCCATTGGCACAAACGATCACTTCTTCGACTTAGGAGGAAACTCCATCCTTGCCGCCAAAACCTTAATGCGTATGCAGGAAACATTACACGTTGAACTACCTGCCAGCACCCTTTATGAACATCCTACGATTCAACAAGTTCATCTTATGCTACAAAATCAAACACCTGAGCCGAAACAACAGCTCACATCAGAGGGATTTTTAGATGAAAAGATTCAGCCAAAGCACCTATTCGATTCTAAATCCTTTAAGCAGAATGCCGTGTTATTAACAGGAGCAACCGGCTTTCTAGGCGCTTATCTCATTAAAGAGCTTGTTCGAATGAATCCCTCCATCCAAATCTATTGTGTCATCAGAGCAAGAGACAAAGAGCACGCAAGACAGAGAATACAAGTAAATATGGAGAAATATCACCTATGGGACGAACATTATCTGAAACAACTAAAACCGATTGTAGGTTACTTGGACAAGCCTCAACTAGGGCTCTCAACAGAGGAATTTCAACAACTCGCCCAAACCATTGATGCCATCTATCATAATGGAGCAAAAGTCAATTACGTTCAGCCCTATCACATGCACAAGGATACAAATGTCACCGGCACAGAAAATATCATCAAACTCGCCTGCACAGAACAGGTAAAGCCTGTTCATTTCTTATCGACCATTGCCATATTCGGACCTGCCGGGTATCTAGATGGCACGACCGTTCTTTTTGAAGATACATCCATCGATGCTTATCTTCCTATTGTAGAAAAGGACATTGGGTACTCTCAAAGTAAATGGGTGGCAGAAAAAATCATGTGGGAAGCAAAAAAACGTGGCGTGCCGATCACAGTCCTTCGCCCCGGCTTCATCATGGGCGACAGTCAAACAGGCGTTCATAATACAGAGGATTACATGGCGAGACTAATCAAAGGATGCATCCAATTAAAGGCTTACGGTGAGCTACCGAATCAACGAAAAGAATTCGTACCCGTCGACTTTGTTTCAAAAGCCATTACAACCATATGCAAGGATCCAGCCAACTTCGGCAAAGCCTATCACCTCGTTCCACCTCAAGAAGAAAGCATGGAATTAAGTAAATATTTCCAAAAAATAACAGAAGAAATAGGCTATCCATTAGAAAAGAAAACATATGACGATTGGGTAGAAGCTCTCATTCAAGCAAGCGATCAAAACGCAGACAACGCCCTTACGCCATTTCTTCCAATGCTCACTGAAAAGGTAGAACAAGACAAAACAGTCTGGGAACTATACGAAAACATGGCGCACTTTGACTCAACAAATACTCAAATGGTTCTCCAAGCACATGGAATGACCTATCCCCCTATGGATGATCATTTAATCAAACGCTATTTCAAATACATGGAGGACATTGGATTTTTAAAATTTGATTCAAACACTGCTCTGAGAATATAAAAGCATTCCCTTGTTTTTAAACTCAATACAGGAAGTAATAAAAGGTTGGATTCAACATCCAACCTTTTATTACTTACCTTTCATCAACTGTACCTTTCTAAATCACCTCTGTAGAAAACTCATGCCTTATGATCTTTTTCTTCTTTAAAAAGCGCACGCTTCACATAAAACAAAATCCCCAATCCAAACAAAATCAACAGCAACTCCCATTCTGCAGAAATCGGCAGCCATTTCAACATCATGAGAATCAGCAAAACAGCTCCCACACTTGCATTAAAGACCACCGTTTTTTTCAATTCTTGGTTTGATTGAAACAAAACGCTCTCCTCCATAACTCTAATTATGATCGTTTTTCTAGTTTTTTTAATATTTTTTCCCAGCCGGTATCTCCCATTTTCCGATCAATTAATTGTCCCTCTTTATCTATGAGGCAAAAACTTGGCAATCCTTGAATTTTATATTTTGTGACAATCTCATAATCTTGATCCAACACAATGGGAGCAATGAGATTCTTTTCCTCCGCATATTTCGAAACAACCTCTATCGATTTTTCTTCTTCCGTATATGGAACATGGACACAGGTTAAATGGATACTCAACTGATCCACACTATGTAGAATGTGGTCGGTTAATTCTTCACAATGCGGACAGTTAACTGACCAAAAATAAAGAAGCTGAGTATGCCCTTCAGGTAAACACCGCTGTTGTGAAGAATGAATCCAAGGAAGGTGCTCAGGCCATTTAAGTATTTGCGTTTCCACTACTCATCCCCCTTTTCTTTTAATTGAAAAGCGATGATTTTTCCTAGTGCCTCTTCTGCGGCAAAAGGGGCCACATTTCCTGATGGATTCTCTTGTTCCTGTTTTAGGCACTCGTACATATTTTTTTCGATTTTTGATGGGTCAATCCAAGAGATACACCACGACGCCCAAAAACAAGTAGGACCCTCATAACGCTTTGCCAAAGACAGAAGAAATGGCAAACTAGGCTGACCAATTCTCATGAGTGAGATCGCAGCCGCCATTCTTGTCTCCTCTTCTTCACTTTCTAACAGTTTAGCAAGAGCTTCTGCTGCATCCCCTGCATCTGCTCCAAATTCACCAAGAACCGCTGCTGCAATATTCCGCAAAGAACCCTCTTCTTTTAAGGCTTCAACAAGCACTGGCACTGCCTCTTTTCCTGATTTCCTTAACTCCCCCATGGCTTGAACGATCGTTACTTCATTGGTATTGACTAAACGTTGAACCGATTGGGATAGCTTATCTTCTGGTTTCATGACAATCAACTCCTCTTTTTAATGAGTCCCACGGCATCGATAACAAATCACATAACATACACATCCAGCAAATACACATGTCATCGTTGTAAACCAGCCATTAGTGAACAGATGAATCCCAATGATGACCGCAGCACTTATGACAGATCCGATGAGCAATGATCGATAATAGATGCCCAAAGAAAGACTCGCTTCTCGTCTCAAAGGCTGCGTAAAGGCAAAGAGCCGTATAGTCAAAAACCAAATATATACCCCTACGCCATAAATGGCCCAATACAATACATCATGAATCTCTAACAAGATAAGAGAAATCAAGTAGACACCATACAACCAAAAGGTTTGAAACACTTCCAATAGAAGAATTTTTTGATATAAAGCGCCCGGAAAAAGATACAGCAATCCCGTTTGCCCGTGTCTTACAATCCCCGCGTAATATGAACTGAGCAGGACAGATGCACCAATGACCAGAAAGAATAGAGTCAACCAATCTGAAAAATAAGAACTGACGACATAGTAAGTACCGATCAACAGCATGGTAGATAACAGGTGGAAGGTAGCATACTTTTTGATCATCAATATTTCTAGCCAAAGGAAAGCCCAGATGCCCGTTAATGATGAAAGCCCCCACCACGTCTTGCTTTTCTTTGGACTTATTGGATTTACATGAACCTGTTTCCCCTCAAATTCCTCCCAAAATGCCGCCTCTTTGACTAACGACTCCATCATCTCTATACGATGACTCGACCTGTACATCATCATGAAAGATAAAATCATCACTCCAAGTAATATCAATACAGAAATGAATGAAAACTCCACTATCATGTGTCCGACTTGATACATCAAAGAAGCAGATATCTCCATCATTGACGACTGTTTCAATATCAATTGATTCATAATAAGCAATGAAAGACAACCAAACATCAGTATAAAACCAATGAAGAGCACTCGCTTATATACTCGAATGGTTCTTGCACAAGATACCGCAATCATCCATGTTTCGATCATACATAGCAGCGCTGTTAACAGGAGTGATTTACCAAGTAGAAAAAAGTACTGCTTCGTTAAACAAAGAAGGAGAATATCAGCCATCACAGCAGAAACAATGAGAAGAGCACATCGCCAAAAAATGTGATATACCCATACACTCATCACAACTGTCCATAAAGAAGCACCACTTCCATACAACCACATGATATCGTTCATCTGACTAGGCAATCGATTCGAAAACAAGCCAAAGCCAGTATAAAGAACAAATAAAACGACAATGATCCATCCAGCTGTACCCACATTCCAATCGCCCATACTTGAGACTGCGCTCAGCTGAAAACCGATGGCAGCCATCATAAGTAGCAAGATCAGAAAGGGCATTTTCTTTTCTTGATTTTTACTGATCAAGCGCCTTTGGGATTTCATCCATAAAAGGGTAAGCGTGTTATTCACTAGACCACTCCCCTAGAAGTTGAATGACTTCTGCCCGCCACTTCATTTGTTCTTCCTGCCGCTTAGGAACAGCAATACTTTTCATGATGGCACCGTCTCGAATCAATATCACCCTGCTTGCCGTATCTAGCACAAACTCCAGACTATGAGTGGACACAAGAACCGAACCACCTTGAAGACTCTTCTGTATCAGCCAATCTGACAGCCATTGTTTCGAAGGGATGTCTAACCCAACAGTCGGCTCATCTAAAATAAAAAGGGAAGCATCTTGCACAATGGCCCCTGCTAAGACGACACGTTGTTTTTGACCTCTTGAAAGCCTTCCGCACAATTCGTTCATCTTCATTTCGATATGTACTTCTTTCAACGCCTCAAATACCTTTTCTTTGATCTGTTTTAAACCTTTATGATAGCCTCTTGCACGGAATTGAACATGTTCAGCAACCGTTAAATCTGGGTACAAATATGGCTGATCTGGAATAAGAGCTACTTGTTTTTGGACATGGGAATGACCAGGAGGAAATCCCTCTATGAGTATTTCCCCTTGATCAGGTTGATAGAGACCTGTTAAACATCGAATGGTTGTCGTCTTCCCCGCACCATTAGGCCCAAGCAGCGCCACAACCTCCCCTGCTTCAATGGAAAATGAAAGACCCTCTATCCCATCACCATTGCTATATCGTTTGCTTACATTCTGAACCTCCATAAATGGCATCAAATCTCTCCCTTTTATTAGAGTGATGTATGCTGAGGCTTTTTGGTATGTAGATATCTTTGAAGTTTAAATTGCCATAAGGGCATACAAACGAGCACAAAATTGTGAATAAAATGTGCCGCCAGTACACAAATAAATCCATAATGCATATAAAGAAAACCAAGAAAACATCCAAAAACAAAAAGATGCGCCCAGCGAATCCATCTTGGATCATACCCAGTGACCTGATGCATAATTGCCCATAAAAAAGATGATATTAAAATGGACAATATCGCACTCCCACTAAACCAAAATATAAGAGAAATCATTAAGAGTCGGTATATTACTTCTTCCCCAAAAGAACTTTGCAGACTCATATTAAGCCCTTGTCTTAAAGTAAATCCAGATAAAAACATACTTCTATTTGATAGTTCCGGAGAAATACGTAATTTATTCATTCTCTCTAAAAGGTAAAAGACCAGTGATGTGATGCCTAGACTAATTAACCCAGCGCTAAGACCAATAAAAGTTTGTCCAACGATTTCATCTAAAAATTTCATTTCTAATTCATTCGCAAGAGCGCCTCCTGCCAATGAACATATAAATACTACAAATCCTGTCAATAATCCTGCAAACAAAGTAGAGAGTATACCAAGTAATTTAACAGTTTGAACACTCATCCTAGCATCGTAAGCATTTACTATCGTTAACTGTATATCCTCCTTAATTGTGAGAGATTGCACTAGTACAATCATGAAACCCAGCATAAGACTTAATGTGAGGTGAATTTGAACATTCATGAAAACTAAAACTAATATAGCCATGATCATCGCAGCAGCTGATCCTAACATACCTGAAAGACCAAAAGTAGACTCAACTTGTTCATCTCTTATTACTTTATTCATCTGATCCGTTAAAATCTCTGTATCTGTGCCGATATAAGTGATCACACCAGATTGCATTTCAACTGTTACCTTAAGTCGGATATCTTCCTTTTCAGCAAGATACCAATATGTTTTAATTTCACGAAAATCCTCTTCTTTTGAACCAGAACCAGTTGGTTTTGTCTTAGCCCATAACCCCTTTGAAGAACAAGTCAATTGATCTTTTAAACCTTCTAGTGAAATCTGACCGTCTTTTTTAGATAATGAAGTTTGCCTTACATCTGCATAAAAAAATGTCACTTCCCTTTTAGCGTTTACTCCTATCACGAATGATTGGTTTTGGTGAACAAAACGAACACGCCAAGATTCAACCAATCCCATTTCATGAAGTATATGTCGATTTTTTTTAAGCAAACCTAAATGATGTAACTTATTCACTGTTTCATGATCATACCAATAGACTGAATATACTTCCCAAGCTTCCACGTCTATGCCCACAAACTCTCTAATAAAATCGATACCAACTTTTCTTGCCTCAATTTTATCTAAAAGGTTTGATTCTATTGTTGACACTCTATACTTCGCAAACAAGAAGAGCCCTATCACTCCAAGACCTGACCACAAAATAAAAGTCATACTATTCATGAGCGATGCCTGCTCTCATTTCATTTTCAAAGGGGAGATCTGGCTCAGATAGTTCAACTTTCCCTATACATTTACAGTTTTTCGCTTCACATTTCAATTTCAATAGACGTGTTGGTGAACCAATATCAGAAAAAGAATCCGTTAGAATGTGACCTAAAGGAATATCCTCTAATTGACAAGGTGTCACATAACCGTCTGCCCTTATATACCAAGCCAAATAACCCGGTGTACAAAAATCAGTTGTAAAAGAACTCTCTTCATGCTCCCAATCAATTATATTCAAATGGTGTCCCCACTTAGAACGCGCCTGCTGTAACTGGCTTTGAACACGCTGCTCAAACGAAGTTTCTAGCGCTTTAAAATTCTTTGTAGCACGTCCTACGGATAATGTCTTACCAGCACGGAAAATGGAGGCATTTGCTTTTGCACAATGATCAACAACCTCTGCTACTTGATCAGCGTTCATTTCATTGATGGTCATTGCAACAATTACAGGAACTTTCACTTCTGTTAACCGCTGGATGGTTTCCATACTTTCCTGAAAAGCACCTTTCCTTCCCCTTAAGGAATTGTGAGTGTCGCTCGTACCGTCAATACTAATTTGTACAGATACATTTCCTAGATGACTGAGTAATTCCACTTCTTCTTGTCTCCAGTTTAAGCCATTGCTAAAAACGTTTACGTTCGTAAATAATGAACTCGCAACCATCACAATTTCTTTAAAACCTTTTATGAGTTTGGCTTCGCCCCCTGTTAAAGTGACATCAGCCACACCTTGCGCAGCTAGTTTTTGCATCACATTAATCCACTGGGAACATGTTAATTCTTCAGGATAGGGCTTACCGGAACTAGCATAACAAAAGGAACAACCTAAGTTACAAGCGTTTGTTAATTGGAGAGTACAGCTAATTGGTAAATAGGACTGTAAAGATCCTGTAAATTGAATAGGTTGATTCAATAACCCTTGTGTCCAAGCTTCTGTAAAAGGATGGGCACTCAATTCTTCACGCAACTGATCAGCTGTTAGCTCTTCCTTTTTAACGATTTCCCAGATACGAGCAGTTTTGCTCACGTCTTTATTCTTAGATAATAAAAATGCAAGCTGAGCCCCTCTTCCACTCAATCTAAAATAATACATTGATTTTCTATCTATCATAACTGCGCCATGAGGCTGCAAATGAATCGCTAGTTCAGGTAAATCGTATTCTGCTAGTTGATTACTTGACATAAATAGACACCCCTTTTATAGAATAAGGAGCTAGCAATATATGCTTAACTCCCTATGTTATTCATTAAATAGCTCTCATTGCAGGATGTGGCAGCGCACAAACTCGTGTCATTGCAATACTTTTTGAGGCCCAGCACCCCATACATCCAGCCGCCTTAACAATTGAAGTACCACCTGGACGCTTAAGGCTTTTTTTACTCACAGATTCCCATTCTTTTTGGTTTCTTGTCATAAGTAAAACCTCCTCTCAAAATTTGCATAGTGTCAATAGACCCAATCGCTATGCACCCTGATATTACCATATGAAAAATGTCGAAGTAAGGGGAATTGTGTAAAATATTCTAAAAATATACTTAAAAGGTTTTTATATCAATAAATTAGAGAGAACTAAATATAAAAAAGATTGGATATGAAAACCCAATCTTTTAGCCCATACTTCCCTTATGCAAAAATTTTTCATTATCTACCTCATCAAGATAATCATTAAACCAAGTCCATATCCCGACAAGCCCAAGCATCCACCTCGACCTTTAAAGCAGGTGAAGCCAAAGCCACCACATAAATCATCGTCATACAAGGCAGGTGGTCTCCTAAAAACTGACCCATGATTCGTTTTCTACTCTCAGCATCAAACTCACCTACCAAATAAAACACAAGCTTCGTTATATCTTCTACTTTCATATCTGCCGCTTCTACATTGCGTTTCACATTCTCTAACGCTAGTTCGAGCTGCTCCATCGGGCTCGCTGGGATGGTTCCATCGACTTCCATCCCCACTTGCCCTGATAAGGTTAACCACCGCTGCGGCCCTGTTGTCTCTATTTGATGGATGTACGGTGCAACTGGCGCATGAATGGTCTCAGGATTACGTGATGTTTTCATTGATCAAACCCCTTTTCTGAAAATACAATCAATTTCCACCTATCATACCAAACTTTCTTCCCATCCTATCTGCATATGCTCCGAACGAAGCCAAAAAAAAGACCTTTCTTCAAAAGAAAGACCTCTCTAAAATGATGACCCGCTCCGATGCTCAATTTGATGAATCCAATTCAAATCCGCCTCTAAATGAAGCAGCGTGCCAGAAATCAATAAGTACCGACTCTCATCACCTTGCACAAGACATTCCGTTTTCAGCTTCGTGAGTTCCATCACATCTTTCATGATGACGGCTTTCTGCTGCTGAAGCATTTCTTTTTCTTGATGAAATCTGATTTTCCGTGCACAGCCCCATTTAAAGTGAAAATCATCCTTTGCAGCATGATATGGAACAGGTGCCAACAGCCATGATTCCAGCTCTTGTCTGCCTTCTTCCGTCACGTCGTACAGCTTTCGATCTTGGTCATCTATTCCCACTGCTGTCACCAATTGATCACGAATTAACCGATCAAGCGTCGTGTAGATTTGACCAGGGTTGATTTTTCCTTTTATTCCGAGCAATGACTCCAGCTCTAGCTTTAATTCATATCCATGATGTTGCTGCTGACAGAGCGATGTTAAAATTCCGTATTTCACTGACATATGATTTAACCTTCTTTGAGAGATGATATCATCTCTATTTTACTCGCTGTCGCACTAGAAATCCACGAAGCCGCTAAACTGAGTGCAATTCCTGCGATCACTGCCAGCAGTAGATGCACAGGCGGCAATTGGAATGAAACAAATCCACCCAGCCAATCAGATTGGCTTGAGACATATAGAAGAATCACACCAAATAAAATGCCGCCAATCACACCTGATAACCCAATGAGCACACCTTCTCCGACGATCATTTTTCTCACCTGCTGCTTTGTCAGCCCAAGCGCCCGCATGGTGCCAATCTCAGATGTGCGTTCAAGCGTGTTCATCAGCAGAGTATTGGCTGTTCCAATGCTCGCGAGCCCAATAATGAAAATGAGCATCATAGAAATTAACTCGTTCATACCAGTTAAAGCCGATGTCGTTGATTCAATCTCATCCTCTACTGTTTTCACCTTTGAAAGCCGCTGCCCAAAGTCTTCCCATAGCTGATCTCGTAAAGACTCACCGGCACCTTTGTCTTTTAACGTAAGCAGGATATCAAGGGGCTGCGCCCACCCTAAATCCTCTTGTAAAAATGTCTGATCGACAAATGCCACATAACCCGAATGATGAGAAGTCTTGACCACATCAATGACTTGTAACTGCTGCCGGCCAGAAGGTGCATTGAGATACACACTCTCTCCAATACGCCCACCCCATTCATCAAACGCACGCTCTCCTAACACGATAGAAGGCGTTTCTGATAATCGTTGATACAAATCGCCTTTATTGTCACCTTCTATAAAAGAAGGTCCTTTCTCATCCACACCGATGATAGAAAATTGTCTTTTCTCTCCATGGGCCGTTTCCCATGTCAAAGGAGCCGCTTCCATCATCGGTTCCACCCGTTCAACAGCCTCATAGGATGACAGCTTT
Source organism: Bacillus sp. S2(2019) (assembly GCF_005144805.1). Classification (NCBI taxonomy): domain Bacteria; kingdom Bacillati; phylum Bacillota; class Bacilli; order Caryophanales; family Bacillaceae; genus Bacillus; species Bacillus sp. S2(2019). Next base: position 27,459 of record NZ_SWFL01000004.1, on the reverse strand, counting down.
TCTTGATCCGCTTTCGTCCATGGCGCTTCAGAAGTAACCCTGAGATCACCGCCGTACGTTTGACGAATCTCTTTTTCGTAGCCGTCTGGAGCCGATTCAATGACCGCACTTAAAAGCAAGATCACAGCAATCCCAACAGCTAGAATCGCCGCCGTATTGGCATTTCGATTCAGTTGCTGCGTGACATGCTGCGAGGATAGATGGCCCGGGTAACCAAAGACAAACTTCAAAAGAGGCGCCAACAACCGGTTCAAAAAGAGCAGAAAAAATGGGAATAACAGAACCATGCTGGCTAAAATGCCAAGATAAGCAGCCGGATGATCCCCCCATACAAATGAAAGCAATCCTATCCCTATCACCGCTCTAATGACCGATTGTTTCTTCGGTGCAGAAGTTTGGGTGGTGGATTTTAAAGTCAGCAGCACAGACGTTTTCCCTGCATGATAGATCGGAAATAACGAAAACAGCACAGGGAACACAATACCAATAATCACTGAAATTACAACAGGCACTTGCCAATTTAACGAATACACCATATCAAAAGCGAACACACCAAGCAGTGTTTGCATGAATACATCTCCAAGCCAAACGCCAATCGGCACCCCAATGGCTGTTCCAATACATGCCAAGATCAAAACCTCAATCAACATCAGCTTAGAAACAGAGCCCTGCGTATAACCAAAGCTCTTCATAATCGCAAATTCCTTTTTCCGTTCCATCACACTCGTATAAATCATATTAAACACGATAAAACCGCTCATAAACATCGACAGCCCTGCGATGAGGTAAAAGAACGTGTACAGCCCGCCAATGTCATTACTTTGCCGGTCATCCGCCACCACAGGCTGGACAAAAACATCGGCATCCTTGAACTCTTTCTGTAAAGATTGAAAGAGCTGCTCTCCGCCATCATTCGTCTGAAATCTCATATAAGAAAGCTGATGATCGAGTCCCGTCCAGTCTCTCAATAAATCAAGCGGCGCCATCACACGAAAGCTCGATGATTCTGCACCCTTCCAGTCACTCGGACTTGAAAGCAGCTGTGTATATTCCACAATGGCAGATACCTTCGCTTCGCCCAAATCAGAAAAACGAATGGTATCTCCCACTTTTTTATTCAGCAGCTTCGCCACAACATCTGGTATGACCAACCCCTGATTATCCAAGCGCCCTTCAATCACAGGCAGCTTCAGTAAAGAGCTCGTTTGATCTTGTACTCCGGTAATTCGTACCGCCCGTTGGTTAAGAGAGTGATCACCTTCTACATCAAAAAACGTCTGTTTATCCAGCGCTAATAATGATCCTGTCACATCAGGATGCTTTAAAATGGATGAGATCTGTTCCTCATCATACGTATGATCATCACTCAACACCCAATAATCTGCATCAGCGACATACATTTGCTCATAGTAATGAAACACATCATTTGTCGTTCGATCGGCAATGAGCATCGACGTGACAAAAGCAATCCCCACCATGATGCCTAAGACAGAAATGGCGAACCGCTTTTTATGCTGAATCATGTTACGCCATGAAATTCGCCACATACTGAGCATAATCATCATCCTTTCTAGAGATCACTTGATCAATAACACCGTCTTTAAAAAGGATGATTCGATCCGCAAATCCTGCTGCGAAAATATCATGCGTCACCATGATAATCGTCTGCTTGCTTTCTCGATTGAACTTGCACATTAACGCCAAAATATCCTCCGCTCTATGCCGGTCCAAGTTCCCCGTCGGCTCATCTGCTAACAACACTGACGGCTGATTGACTAGAGCTCTTGCAATCGCTACACGCTGCTGCTGCCCGCCGCTCAGCAAACTAGCCCGTTTCCGTCCAAGTCCATTCAAGCCAACAGCCTCTAACAGCTCTACAACCGTCTGTTGATTCTCCTTTGTTAAACGTCCATCTGCATGCAGCGGAAACGCCACATTTTCTTCGACAGTTAATGTAGGCAGCAGCTGATAATTTTGAAACACAAACCCAATCTGTTTTCGGCGGAAAATCGTTCTCTCTTTCTCATTCATCTCACTCAACTGATGCTCATCTATCAAAATCTCTCCATCAGTAGGCAGATCAAGCCCGCCTAACAGCTGAAGTAATGTACTTTTTCCAGAACCACTCGGTCCCATCACCGCTACAAACTCCCCTTCTTCTACCGTCAAATCAACGCCCCTCAGCACCTCAGTCCGCTCCTGGCCTTGAAAGAATTCCTTCTTCACATTCTCGATCTGAATCATCTGCAAACTCCTCCCATCCCTTTACGGAGTAATTATATACTAAGTATATATTATTTCAACATTTAAATCATGATAATATGTATTTATGTCTTATTTTTTACTTACTAAATACATAAAAAACCCTTTAGATTTTCATATCCAAAGGATACATCATGCTATAATTCTTGTTTTCTAAAAAGAAACCATCCGATGAGAAAAAAGAAACCAATCAATACCGATACACCTAGAAAGCTTGTGAGTGCCTGATCCGAATAAGTCCCTCTATGAATCATCTCCTCAGCCGCACTTGTGACGCCTTTAGGTGCAAACTTCCCTAATGTATTCTCATAAAACGAAGGAACGGTAAACAGGATGAGATTGATCAAAAGGGAAACGCCGCCCGCAGTCACTGAGCGCTTAAAGAATGCCGATGCACAAATGGTCGATACTACAATAAGCAGTAAGTTTGGATAATACAAAAACGTTCCTTTTAACACATCGCCCCAAGCCACATGCCCAAATTGAATGTCTACATAATAAACGGAAGCTAGAACCGCCACTACCAAACTAAACAAAGTTAAACAGGCATAGGCACATATTTTTGAGGCATAATAACTCATTCGACTGATCGGTTTCACCATAATCATCGCCGTCACCCCAGAGGCACGCTCTCCAGCAATCGTCCCCATCACGATCATAATGAGGATAAACACGCCGAGTGAATCAAATTTACTCAATGCACTAGCTAAAGCCTCTCCAGCACTAGGCTCTGGTATATAAAATGTAGACCCTTCAGGTAAATTAGCGGATTTCGATAAAAGGTCCGGCAGCATTTTGAGCGTAATAGGCTGTGTAATCATTAAAATCGTAAAAATGATCGGCACAAATAAGATTTTATAACTAGTGAATAACTCCCTAAATTCCTTTTTCAACATCATCATGCCGTCACAACCTTCATGAAAATATCTTCAAGCGTTAGCTTAGATAGTCGATATTGGAGAAGAACACCGCCAGTTTCAGTGATGAGACCCGGCAGCTCCTCCAATGCCGTATGTTGATCTTTGACTCGCACCTGATAAGTGCCTCCTGTCTCAATACAATCCTCCACCCAATCCCGTTCTTTTAACAAAGCCACTAGTTTCGTATTCTGTTGTTCTAATTGAAATTCAATCACGGGCTGGATATAGTCTTCTTTGATCTGTTTCATCGAAGAGGACATCTCAATTTTGCCGCTGTTGATCATGATAATATGATCGGCCACACGTTCAATGTCATCTAAAATATGGGTCGACATAAAGATCAGCATCTCATGCTTTAGACGCTCAATCAAAGTCAGGACGTCTTTTCTCCCCATGGGATCAAGTGCCGACACAGGCTCATCTAGGATCAGAACCTGTGGGCTATTGATCAGCGCCTGCGCAATGGCAAGTCTTTGCTTCATGCCTCCACTATAGCTGCCAATTGCACGATCCTTCGCCTCATACACACGGCAAAGCTTCAACAGCTCCTCTGTTTTGGAACGAATGATGTTTTTCTCTAAATGAAATAACCCGCCAACCCAATGCATCCATTCCTGCCCCGTCATATCTTGATAAAATGCAGGATGCTGCGGACAGTATCCAATCACCTGACTGATTTGATCCATGTCCTTTGTGGCATCAAAACCTGCCACCTTCACAACGCCAGACGTAGGACGAGCAAGTCCCGTCAAAATCCGGATCGTCGTTGTCTTCCCCGCTCCATTGGCTCCTAAAAAGCCAACACATCCAACCTCCCCAACAGAAAACGAGACATCTTTTAACACTTCATGCCGTCCATACGATTTCGTCAGCTCGTGACACTCCAACATATTCAAGCGAATCCCCCCTACTAAGATTGTTTACGACCAAAAATGAAATACGCAATAGGACCAGCACTCGCCACAAACACAATCACCAAAGCCCAAACCCACTTCACCTCTCCCCTGATTCTCGACGGATCTCTTTTCAACAAATCAAACAAACCAATCACCATTAAAATTGCTTGTAGTAAAATAAGAGGTAAAATCAGCTTCATGTCCATCACGCCACTCCCTTTCCAAACGCCAATTTGTTTTGGTATCACTTCTTTTGACGACATGAAGAACGACTTCGTTCAAATGGATTTTATTTTTATTGGTCGAATGGTCTATAAATATAAAAAAGCCCAGTGAAGGTTATTCACTGGGCTTGCTTGTGATGATCATGACGAATCTCGCAAAATCTTTTCCATTTTCTTTCCCTTGGCTAACTCATCAATCAGCTTATCTAGATACCGAATGTTCTGCATGGTCTCTTCCTCAATGTCCTCTACTCTAACACCACAGATGACTCCTTTAATTAAGCTGCGGGAAGGATGAAGCTCAGGAGCCTCAGCAAAAAAGGTTTCAATGTCTATCTGCTTATCCAACTGTTCCTGTAACTCTGCGGGACTATACCCCGTCAACCAACAAATAATCGTATCAGCCTCAGCCTTCGTTCGTCCTTTTCTCTCTGCCTTTGCGATGTAGAGAGGATAGACTTTTGCGAAACTCATTGTGTAGATTTTAGGTTTGGTCATGTGTCTGCTCTCTTTCTTCGTTAAATATTTAACCTGTCATGCTTTCTCAAGGGGCCGCTCTCTCATTATGCATTTAGTATAATGTGTTAAAAATACAACTTATAAACGATGATATATGCCTTTATTATTTCTTTCATCTTTTTTGAAAGCTCTATATTTAAGAAATTGAACGATACAAAATCCAAGGAATACACCAATTGGTCCTCCGCTTGAGACAGGACCACCAATTAAACAATAAGAAATGACAAACAATGCAATATAACCAATTATGAAAAAAACAATTCCCCATTTTTCTTTTTTTACATATCGAATAAAAATAATATTTCCCCCCTAAGAATATTTATCATAATAGCAACATGGAAATAGTATCTATCAATCAAAGTTCAGTTTAAATCTTTCAACTGCTAGTTCTATTGACACAAAAATACCCCTTTAGACAATTATATCTAAAGGGGTATCAAAAATCCGATTTTATTTAATCCCTACTCCACCGTCACACTCTTCGCAAGGTTACGTGGTTTATCCACATCACACCCGCGGTGAAGGGCTGCGTAGTAAGCGATTAGCTGTAATGGAACAACAGATGCAAGTGGTGCAAGTGCTGGGTGTACAGCTGGAAGGACGAAACGGTCGCCTTCGTCTTCTAGGCCTTTTAGTGAGATGACACATGGGTTTGCGCCACGTGCAACAACTTCTTTGACGTTACCGCGAATGCTGAGGTTCACGTGCTCTTGTGTTGCAAGGGCAATGACCGGTGTGCCTTCTTCAATTAAAGCAATCGTGCCGTGTTTGAGTTCTCCGCCAGCAAATCCTTCTGCTTGGATGTAAGAGATCTCTTTTAGTTTTAATGAACCTTCAAGGCACACATAATAGTCAAGTCCTCTTCCGATAAAGAATGCATTACGTGTCACTGTGAAGAAATCACGAGCGATTTGTTCCATTTCATCCTTTTGATCGACAAGGGCTTCCATTGCGTTTGCCACAATCCCAAGCTCTTTCACAAGATCAAAGTCAAGAGATTGACCATTTAATTCAGCTGCAACGGATGCAAGGATCGCAAGAACAGCAATTTGCGCTGTGTAAGCTTTTGTTGAAGCCACTGCGATTTCTGGTCCTGCATGAAGAAGCAATGTGAAGTCTGCTTCACGAGAAAGCGTAGATCCTGGTACGTTTGTGATCGTTAATGCTTTATGACCAAGTTCTTTGACTTGAACAAGTACAGCACGGCTGTCCGCAGTCTCCCCAGATTGAGAAAGGAAGATGAACAACGGTTTTTTCGATAGAAGCGGCATGTTGTAAGAGAATTCACTTGCTACATGGACTTCTACAGGTACTTTCGCCCAGTCTTCAATGTATTGTTTACCAACAAGTCCTGCATGGTAGCTCGTTCCGCAAGCCACAATATAAATGCGGTCTGCTTCTGCTACTGCGCTTGCGATATCGCCAGCGACTGACAACTTGCCGTTTTCGTCTTGATATTCTTGGATAATTTTGCGCATAACAAGCGGCTGTTCATCCGTTTCTTTTAACATGTAGTGAGGATATGTGCCTTTCTCAATGTCGCTTGCATCTAGCTCAGCGATATAAGAAGGACGTGTCATGATATCACCGTCAAGGTTTTTAATAATAACCTCGTCTTTAGTAACAATGACCATTTCTTTATCCATTAATTCCGCATACTCGTTTGTTACTTGAAGCATCGCCATTGCGTCAGAAGCCACAACGTTGAAATCTTCTCCGAAACCAACCAATAATGGGCTTTTGTTTTTCGCCACATAGATTGTTTCTTTGTTTTCGTTATCGAAAAGGGCAATTGCGTAAGAGCCTTTTAGTTGAAGAAGCGTTTGACGGAAAGCTTCCTCTGTATCAAGACCTCTATTCACAAATTGTTCGATGACTTGAACAACAACCTCTGTATCTGTGTCGCTTTTTAGTGTGACGTCTTGTAAATATTCGCGTGTCAATTGTACATAGTTCTCAATGACACCGTTATGAACAAGCGTAAAACGGCCAGAAGCACTTTGATGCGGATGCGCATTTAGATGGCTTGGTACACCGTGTGTTGCCCAGCGTGTATGTCCAATTCCTGCTGAAGATGCCACGTTTGCATCAACGACTTCACGAAGCTCAGCGATACGTCCTTTTTCTTTGAACACATGCACGCCTTCTTCGTTTGCCACAGCGATACCTGCTGAGTCATACCCACGGTACTCAAGCTTCTCTAAACCTTTTAATAAGATTTCCTTCGCATCATTCTGACCAATATAACCTACGATTCCACACATAAATATTCTTCCTCCCGATCATGTGAAAGGGACAAAGAAAGCCTACTAAAATAGAAGGGACATTTCTTCGTCCCTCTCTACATGTTTATTTTGGGAGATCATGTGTATTCCCTTTGTACAAAGAGTCACCTCTTTGCTTTAAAGAAACACTTACGGCTGTGATCTCTATATTTGATCAGCCGGGAGGCATCCGCCGAAAAATTCGATAACCTCCATCCTCGTCAACTAAGCATCTGTCTCGTTCGATCGCTTAGTTCGGGCGCTATAATTATAAGAGTGGCTGAACATCTACCCTGCCTTTCCTGCTAGAATAAAAATCCAGTAACACAAGGATGATTGTACTATAAGGTCTGACCTCCGTCAATCACAATTTAGCGGGTGATCCCTTCATGTTAGAAAGTAAGACCTCCCTACACTATATGCGATGAGGCTTGTCACGTTCTACCTTTGATGTGCTCTCTTATGTATGAAAGCAAACAGCAAATTGCCCTCGCTTATATGATTCGTATAGAACTTTCCTCTTATGACGTTTATTCGAAAAAAAAGCAAACCGCTACTTTGCGATTTGCTTTGATCAATTACTCAATACCCATTTCTTCTTTGACAACAGCCGTAATGCGAGCCACGTATTCATCACACAACTCTTTTGTTTTCGCCTCTGCCATGACACGTACAAGCGGCTCTGTTCCAGATGGACGAACCAGGATGCGTCCGTCACCGTTCATCTCTTTTTCAACCTCTTGGATCACAGCTTTTACTTTTTCATTTTCTTCCACTTTATATTTATCAGATACCTTCACATTCACTAGAAGTTGCGGGAATTTCTCCATTTCAGCTGCAAGCTCTGACAATGTTTTTCCTGTTGCTTTTAGTGTATTCACCAACATGATCGCTGAAAGCATGCCGTCACCTGTCGTATTATAATCAAGGAAAATCAAGTGGCCTGACTGCTCGCCTCCGACATTATAGCCATCCTTTTTCATCGCCTCGACCACATAGCGGTCACCAACAGCGGTTTGAATGCTCTTAATGCCTTGCTTCTCAAGCGCTTTATAGAAACCAAGGTTACTCATGACCGTTGATACGACCGTGTCATCCTTCAATCGGCCTTCACCCTTTAGATAACGTGCACATATGTACATAATTTGATCGCCGTCTACAATATCACCTTTTTCATCGACTGCAATTAAGCGGTCGCCGTCGCCATCAAACGCAAGACCAATATCGGCTCCTTTTTCTTTCACAAAAGCAGAAAGTGCCTCTGGATGAGTAGAACCTACGCCATCGTTGATATTCAATCCGTTTGGTGATGTTCCCATTGTTGACACATCTGCATCTAAATCTGCAAATAAATGTGTTGCAAGAGAAGATGTTGCGCCGTGTGCACAGTCAAGCGCCACGTGAATGCCTGTGAAATCCTCGTCCGCTGTCTGTTTCAAGAACTGCAAGTACTTCTGTCCGCCTTCAAAGTAGTCATTCACTGTTCCAAGATCGGCGCCAACCGGACGTGGCAGTTGATCAACTGGCTGATCCATTAGCTGCTCAATTTCATTTTCTTGTTCATCTGACAGTTTAAAACCATCACCGCCGAAAAATTTAATTCCGTTGTCTTGAACTGGGTTATGCGAAGCTGAAATCATGACACCTGCTTCTGCATCCATTGCCTTCGTTAAATAAGACACACCAGGTGTTGAGATCACACCTAAACGCATGACTTCAGCCCCAATTGAAAGTAAGCCTGCTACGAGTGCTCCTTCTAACATATGACCAGATACACGCGTGTCTCGTCCAACGAGTACCTTTGGACGTTCTTTATCCTTCGTGAGCACATAGCCGCCAAATCTCCCAATTTTAAATGCGAGCTCTGGCGTTAATTCGCTATTAGCCACACCCCTTACACCATCAGTTCCAAAGTACTTGCCCATGTTTCAATCGCTCCTTTTTTACCATTCAAGAGGACGCTGCGTCCTCTTTGTTATCTTCTTTGACCCGCTGTCTTTGACTTGATTCTTTTTTTGCTTTATCTTGTGTAGATTCCTTTTGACTCTTCTCTTCCTGATCATCATCGGATGATTGATCTTTCCGATCATTCGTAGAAGCCGGCTGATCTTCTGTATCTGTAGAAGTCAGTTTCACTTTGACCTTCGATCTAGATAATGTCCAAGTCACATTTTGAGGCCCATTCACTTGTACTTTGACCTCATGTGTTCCTTCGTTTAAGTCCCCGACATTGATATAGGCTTCAATATCTGAAGCCTTTAGTTTATCAATTGCACTCTTTGAACCTTTTGCTGTTAGTGTGAGACGCCCAGAAGACGGACTCACAAATGCAGAGCTGAGATCCTTGCTCAGACCCACGACAGAAATTGGGACATTATCGATCTTTTTTTCTTCAGCTGTTGCAACCTTCACTTTGATCTTAACAGTTTCAGGCGATACCTTTTTCACACCATCTGGCAGTGGAATGTCGGCATCAATCTCTGTATCATCTTTAATCTTGCTTAGGTCGAGCTTAACTCCGTCAATAAAATCAAGTGTATCCAGCACCTTTTGAGAACCGTAAACTGTAACCTCACTTGGGCTTGTCTCAATGCTTGAGATACTGATCCCATCTGGCAAGTTGCCCGTCCGCTCAATCTTAAACGGAACTTTCTTGCTTGGACTCGTAATAGGGACCGTAATATCTACCACAGACGGACTCACTTCGACCGGCAGCTCATTCCCACTGCTATCATACACAGTGAGCTTCGCTTCTTTCTCAATTTGCTGATCGACATCCTCTAAGTTCACAAATGCTTTAATGACAGAAATTTTGTCGATCACGTCTTTTGAGCCAGTAACCGTGACATTTTTCGGATTCACAATAGGCTGCTCTGGTGAATAGCCGTCTTTGATTTTATTTTGATTATAAAATTCCGTTTCAACAGGGAATTCAGCTGTCGTTTTTTCTTGTATCGTCACAGTCGTCACAGACGGATTAATCGTTAACGTGATTCCTTTCGATACATCTCTTGCCTTCAATTCGACTTTATGTGTACCTGTCGTCAGGTTTTGCATATCTGCGTAAATTTCAAAATTTTTCGTTTGTCTTGCTGTTTTCACAGCACTAGTTGATCCTTTAATCGTGACATTGACTGTCTGCGGCACACCAGTGACTACATACTTTTCGTCATCATAATACGCTTTAACAGGAATGTCCGTTAAGGTTGCTTCGTCTGTTGTCGATGTTGGGAAAAAGGATTCACCGATTTTTTTCGGCGTGGGCGCTTGCGCTGAATTGACTGCACCATACAGCAATAAAGCGAAGACCAATGCAAGAAACTTAACGGCCCAGCGATTATTCAAAATCTTATCCATTTTTCTTGCCCCTCCAATACCATTTGGTCGAGGAAGCATCTTTGCTGTTCTTACTAAACTCAGCAATCAGCATTTCTTCAAGCGCTTCTTCTGTCAATTCTCGATGGAGATCACCATTTCTTGCGACACTAATGCCGCCTGTCTCCTCGGAGACGATGACGGTTAAACTGTCCGTTACTTCACTAATACCAACTGCCGCGCGGTGACGTGTACCGAGCTCCTTAGAGATAAAAGGACTTTCAGACAGCGGTAAATAACACGCTGCAGCTGCAATCTCATCACGCTTCATAATCACAGCACCGTCATGAAGCGGTGTATTCGGAATGAAAATATTAATCAGCAGCTCAGAACTGACCTTTGCATTTAAAGGAATTCCGGTCTCTATGTAATCATTCATTCCAGTATCGCGCTCAATCGTTAATAGCGCGCCTATTCTTCGTTTTGCCATATAGTTAATTGCTTTTGTAATTGCCTCGATCGTTTTCTGCTGCTGTTCCTCTACAGGTGTTCCGCTTCTAGAGAAGAAACGGCCGCGCCCAAGCTGCTCAAGCGCTCTCCTTAGCTCTGGCTGAAAAATAATAATGATCGCAAGGAACCCCCACGTAATCGCTTGATCCATCAGCCATTGAAGTGTGTTAAGACCGAGATACGCACTTCCCATCCTGACGAGAACAATGACAACAATTCCCTTTAAAAGCTGAACCGCTTTTGTTCCGCGGATGACCATCATTAATTTATATATCACATACCAAACAACGAGAATATCAACAGCATTACCGAGGTACTGCAAAAAAGGAATATCCCCTAAAGCCATTTCCTCGTCCTCCAGAATTTTCAGTTATTCTTCGTTCGATTCATTTTTTATAAAAAAAGAGCCTATGTGTAAGTACATAGCGTGGCTATTATACCACATTTTGTTTCAGCAAGGAAAATAGTTGCCATATCTGGCTGGCATTCAAGTCTGTCCATCAATAGAAAAAGAGCAGTCCCCTTAGAGACTGCTCTCAAACTGTTTGATTTACTTTTGCTCCTCTGGTCCAATGACCCGCATCACGTCTTGTGCTGTAGACTTCATTTTGTACCAAACCCAATCAAACACTTCATTAATTTCATTGATTTGACCAGTGACTTGTCCGGCAGAAGCAGTCAGCTGTTCTCCATTGACGACTGTTACGTTTCCATCAACCTTGCCTTCTACAATCAGCTTGCCATTTTTCACAGTGACGTCACCTTTGACGGTTTCCCCTTTAGGTACCGTCACTGTATCATTTTCAACCACGAGATTCGGCTGCTTTGACACACTGAAATTATGATCCGTATTCCAGCTAGTAAACAGACTGCCTCCCATCAATATGACAAAGAGGGCAGCGGCGACCATTAGCGGATGAGCTTTGATCCATCTTTGAATCGACACACGCTTTTTCTCCTTTGGAAGACCTGCCATCACCTTTGCAGTGAAATCAGATGGTGCTTCTATATGAGATGTACTCTGCACGAGCGCGATGGATTTCTCAATTTGTTGAAAATGAGTACGGCATTCCTCACACGATTGCAGATGGCTCTTTAATTCTTTTTCATCTTCGGGCTCTATGTCCCCGTCTAAATACTGATGCATAAGCAGGACGATTTTTTCCTGACAGCTCATCAAAATCACCTCACTCAAAGGTCTCTCAACTGTTTCCGGAGAGCCTCTCTACCCCTGTGTATTCTCGTTTTCACCGTACCAACTGGTATATTCAGAATCTCACTAATTTCTTTTAACGAGAGTTCATCAATATACTTTAATACGATGACCGAGCGATATTTATCGGGTAATCTTAAAATTTTTTGCTGAATGGTGCTCGATAATTCAAGCGACACCACCTCGTCCTCTGGCAAAATGCCGTCAGCCGCAATTTGAGAATACATATTCAGTCCTTCTGTCCCTGCCACCTCTGCATCTAAATAATAATCCGGCTTTTTTTTACGAATACGGTCGATGGTCAGGTTGGTTGCAATGCGGTACAGCCACGTGGAAAACTTACGATTCACATCAAAGCTCTCAATATTCACATAGGCACGAATAAACGCCTCCTGCGCAATATCTTCTGCTTCATGTGCATTCCCAAGCATACGGTAGCACAGCTGATAAATTTTGTCTTTATACAGGTCTACGATGTCTGCAAATGCGTTCTGGTCGCCTTTTTTCACTTGCTTAATTCTCTTTTTAATCATTGTTTCCATAGTATATTCAACCTCTGCCTTCACCGGTCTTTATGTATACGAACCTCGTTCCAAAAGGTTTCATTCTCCTCTAAAAAATAGTGTAACAAATTTTTGACAGCATGTTACGCTTATCAGCCGGTAAAAACCTTAACATATCCTTAAATTTCCCCAAAATTAAAAAAAGAACGGGAACAAGTCCCGCTCTATAATAGCTTTTCACCCATTAAAGAACCAATTAATGCAACTGCCGCTTCTGCTGTTTTATTTTTCTCATCTAATACCGGATTCACCTCAACAAACTCAGCAGAAGTCAAAATCCCTGCTTCCTCTAAAAGCTCCATTGCTAAATGACTCTCTCTATAACTGATGCCGCCAGCAACCGGCGTTCCCACGCCAGGGCACTCTGCAGGATCTAGCCCATCTAAATCAAGCGACAAATGAACACCATCTGTTCTTTCTTTTAAATAGGCAATGGCTTCCTCCATTACTCTCGTCATCCCTAATCGATCGATTTCATGCATCGTATACACTTTAATGCCTTTTTCTCTAATCAATGCCCGCTCTCCTTCATCTAAAGAACGAGCACCAATCAAGATCACATTCTCAGGCTTTACTTTAGGTGTATAACCGCCAATATTGATTAAATCAGCATGCCCAAAGCCGAGACTGACAGCGAGCGGCATCCCATGAATATTTCCAGAAGGAGAAGTTTCCTCTGTATTTAAATCACCGTGCGCATCATACCAAATGACACCCAAATTTTCATAATGTTTGGCTACACCGGCTAGTGTACCAATTGCAATGCTATGATCCCCGCCTAAAATCAGCGGAAACGAACCTGACTGCACAATACTGCTAACCTTTTCAGCAAGAAGCTGGTTTGCGCCAGCATTCTCCGTTAAGTTTTTCAGTTTTTCACTTGTATAGAGACCTTTCTCATCATCTCTTTGCTCAACAGGAATATCCCCTAGATCTTCAACATCAAATGAAAGCGATTCCAATTTTTCTTTTACACCAGCACAGCGAATGGCACTCGGCCCCATATCGACGCCCCTTCTCATTTGACCGAGATCCATCGGTACCCCGACAATCGTGACCTTCTTTTGATCTCCCATATGTACATCCCCTTTCCGTTCATGCTTATATTTTACTTTCTCGGTGCCTTCTGACTCAACTCAACAATATTTTGAATAGTTATACATTCCAATCGTCAAAATAAAAAAAGACACCTTTTTAAAAAAGGTGTCTTAACTGGGCTAGCTGGATTCGAACCAACGCATGACGGAGTCAAAGTCCGTTGCCTTACCGCTTGGCTATAGCCCAAAAATGGTGGAGGGGGGCGGATTCGAACCGCCGAACCCGGAGGGAGCGGATTTACAGTCCGCCGCGTTTAGCCACTTCGCTACCCCTCCACATATGGAATTGATAAAAGAAAAACAGTGCCGGCAAGAGGACTTGAACCCCCAACCTACTGATTACAAGTCAGTTGCTCTACCAGTTGAGCTACACCGGCATATGGTGGAGGATGACGGGCTCGAACCGCCGACCCTCTGCTTGTAAGGCAGATGCTCTCCCAGCTGAGCTAATCCTCCACATGATGGTGACCCGTACGGGATTCGAACCCGTGTTACCGCCGTGAAAGGGCGGTGTCTTAACCGCTTGACCAACGGGCCAGTTTGTCAAGTTTACTGTTTCCGTGAAGCTGACAAAAGTTATTATATACAGGTTGTCCCCCTTTTGTAAAGGGGATTTTTATTTTTTTTATTTTCTAACTATTCAACCCTCATCAGCATAACATTTCGACTGAAATATAATTTCAGTATTTAAATATAATATTGAAATTTCATGTCATACTCAATATACTGAAAATGAAGAAATAAGGAGGTATGTCACATGCAGCCATCTCAACTGCGTTCTTTGACAACAGAATCAAGAAACCCTAACACCATGAGAATTTCACAAGCAAGCCCGCTAGAAATACTCCAAATGATAAATGCGGAAGATATGAAGGTCGCTGAAGCCGTCAACCGTGTCCTTCCAGACGTAAAGACAGCAAGTGACTTGGCCTTTGAATCCATCTCGAATGGGGGCAGACTCATTTATCTAGGCGCTGGAACAAGCGGCAGAATTGGGGTAATGGATGCGGTCGAATGTCCACCTACCTATAGCATTTCACCTGATGTCATCGTAGGCATCATGGCCGGTGGCGACTCTGCCTTTTCACATGCAGCAGAAGATGTGGAAGACAGTGAAGAAGCTGGTCAAAAAGATTTAGAACACATCCACCTCACATCAAAAGATACAGTTGTCGGCATCGCGGCGAGCGGTAGAACACCCTATATCATTGGCGCTTTAAACTATGCTAGAACCATTGGAGCAAAAACAGTAGCCCTCAGCTGCAATGAACAAGCAGAGATTAGCGAACTAGCAGACTGCGCCATTGAAGTCGTCGTAGGAGCAGAAGCCATCACTGGGTCAACACGAATGAAAGCCGCATCCGCTCATAAAATGATTTTAAATATGCTTTCCACCTCTGTCATGATCAGACAAGGCAAAGTATATGAAAACCTGATGGTAGATGTAAAAGTAAGCAATCATAAACTAAAAGAACGCGCCATCACCATCATTCAACATGTGACCAATGCTTCCTACGAACAAGCCGTAAAAGCCCTTGAAGCAGCCGATTTAGAAGTTAAAACAGCCATCGTCATGCTCCAAACCAAAACAGATAAAAAGACAGCCAAAGACCTGCTCAACAAAGCAGATGGTCACATCGACAAAGCCATCTTACGTCATCAATCTTAAAGGAGAAACTCATGTCAGCAGGCGGACTCACCCTACTACACACAATGAAATCCAAGCTTCCCCAATCTGAAAAAATCATTGCAGACTATATCCTTGCCCATCCTGACAAAGTCATTAAAAGCACAGTGCATGAAATCAGTCAGGCTGCCGGTGCAAGCAGCTCTGCCGTCATCCGTCTCTGTAAGTCTCTCGGGCTGGATGGCTATCACGATTTGAAAATGCGGATCGCTGGAGACTTAATGCACACTGATAAACAAGGCTACCGGGATATCGAACAAGATGAACCACTTCAATCCATTATTCAAAAGACAGCAGGAAACACCATTCAATCGATCAAAGATACAGCCTCTATATTAAATGTAGAAGCTTTAGAAAAGGCTGTTCAACTGCTGCTGAATGCAAACCAAATCCATTTTATCGGTGTGGGTGCATCTGGCATCGTCGCAGCTGATGCCCAGCAGAAATTTCTCAGAATCAATTATGCAGCCACAGCCTTCACTGACATGCACATCGCATCTACGGTCATCGCAAATGCTGGAAAGAATGACATTGTGTTCGGTATATCCTTCTCAGGAGAAACATTAGACATCATCCAAGCGCTTCAGCTCGCCAAAGAAAATGAAGTAAAAACCATTGCTTTAACGCACCCAGGTCATACAAGCGTTTCTGCATTGTGTGATGTCCATCTATCAACGTCCGGTTCCAATGAAGCACCTTTTCGCAGTGCTGCCACTTCCTCTAGAATGGCACAGCTCTATTTAATCGATGTCTTGTTCCTCAGTTTAGCCTCCCGTCAATATGAACAGACAGCACAATATATTGACAAAACAAGACATGCCATCCGCTCCATGAAACGAAAAACAAAGGGGGATTCAACATGAGTCATCAAAAAAAATATCAGCAGTTGGCGAAAGAAATCCTTTCACTCTGTGGTGGTTCTGAAAACATCTCTTCCCACACACATTGTATGACACGTCTCCGAATTACACCCATTGATCGTGAAAAAGTGCAAACCACCGCGATCAAAGAACTCGATGGCGTCATTGGCGTCGTCGAAGCGGAAACACTGCAAATCATTTTAGGCACAGGTGTTGTCAACCAAGTATCAAGTGCGTTTGAACAGCTGCTCAACGCCTCAGGTTCATATGACTTAAACAACGAAGCACAGAAAAACAAACAAGCCATTTCACAAAAGAACCGCACACCATTCAAGCTGTTCTTACGGCGGATCGCCAGCATTTTCATTCCCATTATTCCAGCACTCGTTGCATCGGGTCTTATAACGGGTATTACAAAAGCGGTCGTGCAAGCAGGCTGGCTCGATGAAAAATCTCAAGCTGCGATTATCCTAACCGTTATAGGCTCAGGCTTGTTTGCTTATCTCGGTATATTAGTAGGAACAAACGCCGCAAAAGAATTTGGTGGCTCTCCTGCATTAGGCGCATTAGCAGGTATTCTCATCATTAACCCAGCTGCCGCTGATATTATGTTATTTGGCACTAATATTCTACCAGGCAGAGGCGGACTCATCGGTGTTCTTCTTGCAGCTATTTTTATGGCACTTGTTGAGACACGGATCAGACGCTTCGTCCCGCAATCACTCGATATCATCGTCACACCAACCATCACACTACTCATTACAGGCATTTTCACGTACGTTATCTTCATGCCAGTCGGCGGATTTATATCTGATGCCATCACCTCTGGACTTACTTATCTATTAAACATTGGCGGTATTTTTGCCGGATTTGTTCTTGGTGCGACCTTCCTTCCTCTTGTTGTCACTGGACTTCACCAAGGCCTAACACCTATTCATATGGAACTGATTAATTCAATTGGAGATGACCCGCTTCTGCCAATCCTCGCTATGGGAGGCGCAGGACAGGTCGGTGCTGCCTTTGCCATTTATATGAAAACAAAAAAGAAAAAGCTGAAAAGAGCCATTGCAGGCGGACTTCCTTCAGGAATGCTTGGAATTGGAGAACCGCTCATTTTCGGTGTCACACTCCCGCTCGGAAGACCCTTCCTCACCGCTTGTCTCGGCGCTGGAATCGGCGGAGCATTTCAAGCCTATTTCCAAATCGCCACTAAAGCAATCGGGGTATCAGGTCTCCCATTAACCTTTATCGTTCACACACATCAAATGCTACTTTACTTAATAGGACTCTTTATTGCATATGTCGCTGGATTTATCTTCACATACTTATTTGGATTTCATGATGATATGGCTGTTGAATTCGAGGAAAATAAGCAATAGGAGGTCTAGCTCTTGAAGAAATATTTTCTCATCATCACAAGTCTGTTCATGCTCCTTGGGTTACCAGTACAAACATTTGCAACTAGCTCCCATCCTGTATCGTCTTTGTCTAAAACAGCACCTGAAGAATATCCCGTCTTAAAAAAAGCAAAACGACCGGAACAAGTAGGTTTTTCTTCTAGGCAGCTTAGGAAGGTTGATCACATGATTCAAAACGATATCAAAGCAGGGTTTCCAGGGGCAGCACTCATCATTATCAAGGATGGTCAGATCGTCCATCAAAAAGCCTATGGCTACAGACAAAAATATAAAGGGACAACAGAACTAAAATTCTATAAGAAAATGAAAAAGAACACACTGTTCGATTTGGCATCCAACACAAAAATGTATGCCACCAACTATGCCCTGCAAAAGCTAGTATATGAACAAAAACTAGATGTAAATGAAAAAATACAAACCATCCTGCCTGACTTTCAAGATGAACCAGATGCAAAGGTAACCGGCAAAGATCAGCTTCGAGTCAAGGATCTTCTCACCCATTCTGCCGGACTGCCTTCCAGTGTTTTATTTTATAGCAAAGAGCAAGCGGGCTCTTTTTTCTCTCAAGATAGACAAACAACCATGAAATGGCTACCAAAGGTGCCTCTGCAATACAAGCCAGGCACTCAGCATATTTATAGTGATATTGATTACATGCTGTTAGGCATGATCATTGAGAAAAAAACCGGTATGCCACTTGATCAATATGTAGAGTCGACGATTTATCGACCGCTTGGTCTAAAACATACCATGTTCAATCCGCTGAAAAAGGGATTCAAGCCAAAGCATTTTGCAGCAACCGAGCGTCTAGGCAATACAAGAGATGGTGTCATTGATTTTGAAAACATTCGCAGGTATACCTTGCTAGGTGAAGTCCACGATGAGAAAGCCTATTACTCAATGGCAGGTGTCTCCGGACATGCTGGACTTTTCTCTAATACATCAGATATGGCCGTACTGCTTCAGCTGATGCTCAATAAAGGAGGCTATGGGAAAACAACCATCTTTGACCAAGCTTCTATCGATCTCTTTACGGAATCATCAGACACGAACCCAACTTACGGGCTAGGCTGGCGGAAAAACGGCAATACTGACATGGAATGGATGTTTGGGAAATACGCAAGTAAAGAAGCGTATGGACACACAGGCTGGACCGGAACGATGACTTTGATTGATCCAAAACACAATCTAGGCGTCGTCTTGCTGACAAATAAAAAACATTCACCCGTCGTTTCACCTGAAGTCAACCCAAATCAATTTGAAGGTGACCTTTTCCCAACTGGTACTTATGGAAGCATCATGACCGCAATCTACGAATCTTTTAAGTAAAAGGAGGAATTCGATGTTAAAAGCTCTGTTCCCCGCTGCACTCGTTTTGGCCCTGCTCACCTCTTCCATTCCAACGGAAAAGGTGAGCTCCGCCCCTCTCCCAACTGCCAAACAAATGGTTCAGGACATGTCCTTGGATGAAAAAATTGGCCAAATGCTCATGCCAGACTTTCGCAATTGGCAAGCAGAAGGTGAATCCGCTCCTACAGGCTTCACAAAAATGAATAAAGAAGTCTCTCACCTTGTAGAGAAATATCATTTAGGCGGTGTCATCTTATTTGCAGAAAATGTCGTTGATACGAAACAAACCGTCAAACTCACACATGAATTTCAAAAAGCATCACCCAACATTCCTTTACTCATTTCCATTGATCAAGAAGGCGGAATCGTCACAAGACTACAAAAGGGAACACATTTCCCAGGAAATATGTCGATTGGTGCCTCTAGAAGTAAGAAAAATGCATATGACACAGGAAAAATCATCGGCAAAGAATTAAACGCTCTAGGTATCAATACAAACTTCTCTCCTGTTCTTGATGTGAATAATAACCCGAATAACCCCGTCATTGGTGTCCGTTCCTTTAGCTCTGACCCTGCACTAGTCACGCGACTTGGTCTTCAAACCATGAAAGGACTTCAAAAGGAAAAGACCATTTCCACATTAAAGCATTTCCCGGGACATGGTGATACAGCTGTTGATAGTCACTACGGACTTCCGCTTGTCGAACATGATCTAGATCGTCTTAAAAAGGTGGAGCTGTATCCGTTTCAACAAGCAATCAACGCAGGGGCAGATATGGTCATGACCGCTCATGTTCAATTCCCAGCCATTGATGACACAACGTATAAAAGTAAAAAAGATGGCGAGGACATTATGGTTCCAGCAACCTTATCAAAAAAAGTCATCACAAACTTATTAAAAGAAGACATGGGCTTTCAAGGAGTGGTTGTAACAGACGCCCTTAATATGAAAGCGATTGCAGATAACTTCGGACAGGAAGAAGCTGTGGTAATGGCTATTAAAGCAGGCGTCGACATTGCCCTCATGCCAGCACCTGTCACGTCCTTAAAGACAGAAAAAAACCTAGAGAATGTGTTCAATGCTTTAAAAAGAGCAGTTCTCACAAACGAAATTCCAATGTCACAGATCAATCAGTCTGTCGAAAAAATCCTTCAATTAAAGATCAAACGCGGCATCATTTCCGCCAATAAATCAGTAAGCCTTGAGAAGAAAATCAAAAAAGCCACACAGCTCGTTGGTCAAAAGTCGCACCGAAAAGCAGAACAAAAAATGGCACGTGAAGGAATCACTCTACTCAAAAACAACGACAAAACCTTGCCTTTTAAGCCTAAAAAGAATGACAAAATCGTACTCATGGCACCATACGAAGATCAAACAAAAGCAATGTCCGTCACAATTGAATCTCTGATCAAACAAAAAAAGATCAAACCTGTGCGTATCCAATCATACGCATTTGCAGATAAGAGCTTCTCCAAAGAAACAGCCAAACTCATTCAAGATGCTGACTATGTCATTACCGGCTCTTACGTTGTCCAAAATGACCCGGCTGTGAATGATGGCGTCATTGATGACGGTGTACAGGATCCGAAAAAATGGGCAACGGCCTTCCCTCGTGCTGTCATGAATGAAGCAGCAGCACAAAACAAAAAATTGGTCATCATGAGTCTCCGAAATCCATATGATGCTGCAAATTTCGAGGAAGCCGACGCCTTACTAGCTGTGTACGGTTTTAAAGGGTACTCAAACGGACAATTCAATCAACCAAATATTCCTGCGGGACTAGAAGTGATTTTTGGAGCGGCCTCACCTAAAGGGAAATTACCCGTCGCTATCCCATCAGTCACTCATCCTAACCAAACCCTTTACCCATTTGGCTATGGACTCAATTTAAAAGGCAAACAGATCAAATAGGAGGGATTCTCTTGAAAAAGACAGCAAGCTTGATACTCGCTAGCATTCTCATGATCAGCACATTGACCGCCGCCTCCCCCGCAGATTCAGAACGAACAGATACAAAAGGAAAAAAAGCAACAGTCAAAACAGGTATCGAAACATTACTCTCAAGTAACCTCTCTTGGCTTAAAGGGAAAAAAGTAGGGCTTATTACGAATCCTACAGGCATTGATGCAAACATGAAAAGCAGTGTCGATCTGCTATTTGAACACCCCGATATCAAACTGACTGCCTTGTATGGGCCTGAACATGGCGTCCGTGGTGATGCACAAGCAGGAGAAGGCGTCGAATCGTATACCGACGAAAAAACGGGCCTGCCTGTTTACTCTCTTTATGGAAAAACAAGAAAGCCAACTCCTGAAATGCTCAAAAATGTAGATGTCCTGCTATTTGATATTCAAGACGTTGGTACTCGTTATTACACCTATATTTACACGATGGCGTATGCAATGGAAGCAGCTAAGGAAAACAACATTCCATTTGTTGTCTTAGATCGTCCAAACCCAATAGGCGGGCTAAAAGTAGAAGGACCCGTATTAGAGCCAGAACACGCCTCTTTTGTAGGTCTCTATCCCATCCCATTAAGACATGGGATGACGACTGGAGAACTTGCATACATGTTTAACAAAGAGTTTCATATCAACGCTGATGTAAAAGTGATCAAAATGAAACATTGGAAACGATCCATGACGTTCGATGACACGAAGCTGCCGTTCGTCCTCCCTTCACCTAATATGCCGACCGTTGATAGTACCTTTGTTTACCCAGCAACAGGATTAATCGAAGGCACAAACGTTTCTGAAGGCAGAGGAACGACAAAACCGTTCGAACTCATTGGCGCTCCATATATCAATAGCAATGAGCTAGCAGATCATTTAAATGGGTTAAAACTAAAAGGCGTTCAATTTAGACCTGTCTCATTTACCCCTACCTTTTCAAAACATGCCGGGACTTTGTCTCACGGGGTACAGCTTTATGTCACAGACCAAAAATCATTCGAAGCAGTCAAAACAGGTCTATCTATCATCAAAGCAATACATGACTTGTATCCTAATGACTTTCAATTCCTACAAACAGGCAGCTTTGATAAACTCATCGGGAATAGCTGGATCAAAGAAGAAATCAATAAAGGCACTTCCATCAAACACATCATGAAACAATACCACCATGATCTAAAGACATTCGAAAAGAAACGGAAGAAATACCTCATCTATTAATCGCAAAAAAGCCTCCACCTTAAAGGATGGAGGTTTTTTCATGATAAAGACTTAGTCACAGCAGGTACTTTCAGCTCGAAACGATGAAGTAAAAAGCCAAACAAGGCTGCAAGCACTTGCTGAAACAGCATGCCAATCACGACAGGAACAGCAACAGCAGGCGGGAAAAAGCTAATGGCAAGCACAGCACCCGCGCTAATGTTCCGCATACCGCCCGTATACACAATCGCCACAATTTCTCCTTGGGTACATTTCATCGCCTTTCCAATCAACCACGCAAAAGCATACCCACTCATCGCAATGAAAAAGACAGTCGCTGCTTTGCTAAAAAATGCAGCATCCAGTTCACGCAAATACGGGGCGACAACAGAACTGTTAATCGATACGACAACAAACAAGCCTAATTTTGAAAAAGGAGCCAAGGTCTGACTCATTGCTTTTATCACCGATGGCTTTGCATACTGACGAACGAGCATCCCTAAAATAGAGGGCAGCACCACCATACCGAATAGTCCTTTCATGATCGCCACCATGTCCATGTGGACCTGTGTACCAACGAAGATTGACAAGCTTACTGGTACAATCAATGGCGAAAGCAATGTATCAATTAATATGATAGATAACGTTAACCCCACATTTCCTTTATACATTGCCGCCCATATTAAACTAGACACACCTGTCGGAATCACCATCGCAAGCGTCAAACCGGTGATCGTCATAGAATCGCCCGCAAATATCAAATGCCCCGCTGACCATGCATAAAGGGGCATCAACACATGCAAAATCATAAACGATAAAATCAAAGGCAATGGATGCATCACCGTATGTTTTAAAGCTGAAAAAGTAGATGACAAGCTCCCTGAAAATGTCATCACAGCAAACACCCAAGGCACCAAAAAGGTGAAATCTTTTAAATACGCCGCCAATAATACACCAAGTAGCACGCTGACAGGCGTAATGAGCGGCATCATCCGGCCGAGCACCTGATTCAAACGGACAAGCATGCCGGCCACCTCCATCCTTCACTTTCTTCCTTGTTCTATTGTATCAAACAGAAAAGTCTTTTTAAGATCCGATCACTTGTTTCATAAGTTTTTGACTAGACGTATCCATTCCAACTACGTCCACCTCTACACCAGCTGTACGATATTTTTCCTTCACACGTTCAATCGCAGCCACACCTGATTCGTCCCATATACGCGCTTCAGACAAATCAATCACAACCGTGTTCAAGTCGTTTCCATGATGGAAGGCTTGAATCAATTCAGTCACGGAAGCAAAGAAAATTTGACCCTTAATTCGATAAACCCATGTACCAGCTTGGCTTTCTGTAGAGGTAATATGCAGTTTTGATATTTTAGCCACAAAGAATACGGCACTAAGCAGCACCCCTGCAAAAACACCCTTGGATAAATCATGAGTGAACACCACCGTCACGACCGTGACAAGCATCACAAGAGAATCTGTTTTTGGGTTCTTTTTCAGCTGCTGGAATGAACTCCAATCAAAGGTACCAATAGAAACCATGATCATGACAGCAACAAGAGCAGCCATTGGAATTTGAACAACCACATCACCAAGCACAAAAATCAATACCATTAAAAATGCACCAGCCACAAAGGTAGAAAGCCGGCCTCGTCCCCCTGCCTTTGTATTAATCACAGATTGACCAATCATCGCACAGCCAGCCATACCGCCAAAAAATCCTGCCACCACATTGGCAATTCCTTGGCCTCTCGCTTCCTTATTTTTACGACTAGACGTTTCCGTCATATCATCTACAATTTGTGCTGTTAATAAAGATTCAAGTAAACCAACCATCGCAAGTGCTAAGGAATAAGGAAAAATGATAGCAAGTGTTTCCCAGCTAAACGGTACATTGGGAATAAGAAAAGTTGGCAAAGAGCTAGGAAGCTCTCCCATGTCCCCAACCGTTCTGACATCAATATGCCCAAATACAGCGATCATCGTCATCACAATAATTGCAATAAGTGGAGAGGGAACAACTTTGATGACCATCGGTAATACATAAATGATGAACAAAGCGCCACCTGTCATGATATACATAGCCATGGATTCCCCAACGAAATGCGGCAGCTGTGCCATGAAGATCATAATTGCCAACGCATTGACAAAACCAACCATCACAGACCTCGGAATAAATTTCATCAGACGAGACACTCGGCACACTCCAAACACAATTTGAATCAAGCCTGTTAAAATCGTAGCTGCGAACAAATACTGCAATCCATGATCTGCAATTAAATTGACCATGACCAGCGCCATAGCACCAGTAGCGGCAGAGATCATACCTGGACGTCCACCAACAAACGAAATCACAATCGCGATACAAAACGAAGCATACAAACCGACCTTAGGATCAACGCCCGCAATAATCGAAAACGCAATCGCTTCAGGAATCAAAGCCAAGGCCACTAAAATACCCGCCAGCACATCCTGACGCACATATCCAAACCATTCTTG
Organism: Bacillus sp. S2(2019); assembly: GCF_005144805.1. Taxonomy (NCBI): domain Bacteria; kingdom Bacillati; phylum Bacillota; class Bacilli; order Caryophanales; family Bacillaceae; genus Bacillus; species Bacillus sp. S2(2019). The sequence continues at coordinate 2,706 of NZ_SWFL01000004.1, read as the reverse complement.
CTTTACAAATAAATCTTTCAAACCATCTACTCCTTTTTATATACATACCGCACACGGAAAAGAAGATCATTCAAACCTGGAGATGAGGAAAGGAAAATAAACAATGCTTCACTTTCGGGGAAAAAGAGGAACGTACAGAGTCTTTTGTTAGAGAGGATAATCATCACTTTAGTAAGAATATAAGAAAGGAACTAAGGAATCAAGCACAAAAAGAAGGAATGTGTAGAAAATTGATACAAAGCTTACTTACCAATCGATTTATTCCATTCTTGAGTCTATTTGTCACTGAGCATGTCCAACATTTAAAGCAAACAACAAAAGCCCCTATATAAAAGGGGCTTTTGGTTGATTAACGTAATAATTGAAGTACATTTTGCGGCTGTTGATTCGCTTGTGCAAGCATAGCTTGAGACGCTTGAGAAAGAATGTTGTTCTTTGTGAACTCACTCATTTCTTTCGCCATGTCAACGTCACGAATACGAGACTCAGCAGCAGTTAAGTTTTCAGCAGATGCACCCAAGTTGTTAATCGTGTGCTCTAGTCGGTTTTGTACTGCACCAAGTTTTCCACGTTGAGCAGATACTTGGTTAATAGCTGCATCAACAATACTTAGTTGAGTATCAAAACCAACATCAGTAGCATCTGCTGCATTATCAGCAAACTTTCTTACATCGATGTCTTTAATCGCTTGATTCGCTACAATTCCATTAGCACCTTTCACTCCCAATGCATCTGTACTCATTTTATCAATATGAACTGAGATTTGTTGAGTTGCATTAGCACCGATTTGGAACACTAAAGCATTACCACTTGCTGGAACTGCAGGTGTACCTGTATCTGGATCATCTGGATCTGTCGGCGGAATTGCTGGTGTTCCTGGGGTTCCTTTAAACGAACCATCTAATAATTTTTTACCGTTAAACTCTGTACGATTTGAAATTCCATCTACTTCTTCTTGTAAAGCTTTAATTTCATCTTGGATAGATTGAAGGTCAGACTCTTTATCCTGTGTACCAGTATTTCCAGCTTGAACGACTAGTTCACGAACACGTTGAAGGATTGAGTGAGTTTCAGTCAATGCACCTTCAGCTGTTTGGATAAGAGAGATACCGTCTTGTGCGTTTTTAGAAGCCATTTCTAGTCCGCGGATTTGTCCACGCATTTTTTCAGAGATTGCTAGACCTGCTGCGTCATCTCCTGCACGGTTAATTTTAAGACCAGAAGAAAGTTTCTCCATGTTCTTTTGGCTTGCACCGTTGTTTGCAGACAAACGGTTTAATGTGTTAAGTGCTGCGATATTGTGGTTAATTCTCATTTCCTATTACCTCCATGTAATTTTTTTCGAGCTTGTCTACAAAGTCCATTTAGATGAGAAGCTCTTCCTTAGAATTTCCGATTTCTAAGGCATGTGTACAGTAATAATGCAGATCACCTTTTGGCTCTCTAACTTTACTACCATATGTAACAACAGTTATGGCAATAATCATGAAATCTCCTTCTATTAATGCTCACCATAACAAAGAGTATTGTGTTACCTACTATAGACAGACCTACCACATATTTTAGTTTGTGGAAATTGTTTATTTCACAAATTCGACACATTTAAAATGCATAAAAGGAAAATGAAATTCTATCAACTACGTTTTCAGGAGGAGAAACATAATTAGTGTAAAATTGTGTGGAAACAATACTTTTTCATATACCTAGAATCACTCGATAAAGTAACAGAGAAAAGAAAAAGGATTTTGAGATAAGGATTCACTTCAAAAAAAGAACGTTGAAAAATAACATCAAAAAAGCCCCTGTTCTCTATGATCAGAGGCTTTACCTTTTTCACTTTTTCAATGCTTTTTGAAGAGCTGCTTTTATCTTCGAACCGTTCCATCTTTTATGTGGCACAACGTTGACCAATGGAATGCCTTGCTCTGTCATCAACTAGACGAATTAGCATTGTACGTTCTCAACTACCTTTTTATATTTAAATAAATAGTGGGAGCGATTCGCAAAAAAGCACGATATAAGAAAATTCATTTGCATGATATGCGTCACACTCATGCTACTATGCTAATAAATCAAATCGGCAAAATATCTGGGTTTAATATCAAATCTGTCTATCATCGTTTAGGTTATGCAGAAGCTATATCAAACTTATTGCAAATTCGATAATGCGTCCCCATTGCGTCCCCCAGCAATTAAAAAAGACATAAAAAAAAGCCTTCTCATCATCGAGAAACCTTGTCAGAACAATATTTAGAGGAAAGCTTCCAAGCGGGCTCGAACCGCTGACCTCTTCCTTACCATGGAAGTGCTCTACCTACTGAGCTATGGAAGCATGGCTCCGCAGGTAGGACTCGAACCTACGACCGATCGGTTAACAGCCGATAGCTCTACCACTGAGCTACTGCGGAATGGATAAAGTAACTTCTTCCATTGGAAGGATATAAACAAAAAGCTTGGCGGCGTCCTACTCTCACAGGGGGAAACCCCCAACTACCATCGGCGCTGAAGAGCTTAACTTCCGTGTTCGGTATGGGAACGGGTGTGACCTCTTCGCTATCGCCACCAAACCTGATGGAGAGAATGTTCTCTCAAAACTAGATAACAATGTTCATTTTTCACATTAGAATATAGGTTAAGTCCTCGATCTATTAGTATCTGTCAGCTCCACGTGTCACCACGCTTCCACCTCAGACCTATCAACCTGAT